>CAIYSR010000044.1 GCA_903928895.1 uncultured Rhodospirillales bacterium
CGACGCGGGCCGCCTTGTCGTCGGCGAGGCGGACCAGATCGGCGGCGGCGGCGGCGAGGTCGGGCTCGGCCCAGACGGCGCCGGGGGCCTCGAACACGCCGCGCGGGTCGCGCGCCGGGATCAGGGCGTAGGGGACGAGGGCGGCGGAGGCCGCGTCCATGAAGTCGAGATTGCCGGACCAGCCGGTGGCGACGACGGGAATGCCGAGCAGCATGGCCTCGGCGGGGACCAGGCCGAAGCCCTCGGCGCGGTGCAACGACAGCACGATGTCGGCGCAGGCGGTGAGCGCATGGGCCTCGGCGGCCGGCAGGGTCTCGGTGAGGACGCGGATGTTGGGGTGGTCGGCGGCGGCCTGGAGTTCGGCGAAATCCTCGGGGAAATGGGCGGGGTTGCCGATCTTGAGGACCAGGATGCGGTCGGGCCGGTCGCCGAAGGCCTGGCGGAAGGCGGCGATGGCGCCGTCGGGGTTTTTGCGCACGCGCGAGGAGGCGAGGTTGAAGGAGGCGAGCACGATCACCGCGTCCGCGGGCAGGCCGAAATCGGCGCGGGTGCGGGCGGCGGGGTGGGGCGGGGCGATGGCGACGGGGATGGGGACGATGCGGATGGGGATGTCGCTCGCAGGCGGCAGCAGGGTGGCGATGGCGGCGCCGGTGAAATGCGAGATCGCCCAGACCTCGTGGACGAAGCGCAGCCCGACGCGCCAGGCCGGCGGAACGGTGGGGAGTTCCCAAGCCCAGTGGCCGATGACGCGGCGGCCGCGGAGCAGGGCGCGGGGCAGGCGCAGGAGGGTATAGGGCAGCATCGGGGGGTTGACGTGGATCAGCAGGGCGGCGCCGGGCGGGATATCGGGTGGGGCGGGGCCGTCGAGGTCGATGGTCCAGGTCGGGACGCCGATGGCGGCGAGCGCGTGGCGGATCAGGCGGGCGGATTCACCGAGGCCGGAGGCGCGGGAGAATTCGCCGACGATGGCGATGCCACCGGTGACGGGCGGGGCCGGGCGGTCCGGCCGGGGGGCGAGGGCGGCGGTGGCGGCGGTAAACAGGCGGCGGCGGCGCTCGGCGGGCAGCACGCGCCAGAGCCGGTGCAGCGGGGAGAGCGATTTCGATCTCGATTGGATATTCATCGCGGCGGACCCTGCCGGGACGCGCGCGATTGGGCAAGAGTTGAAGACGTTTCTGGCGCGGGATATATTCCGGCCGATATCACGATCCGTTGAGGTGGCAGGCGCTGCGGTGGTGGGGGGCGATCTCGCGCAGCACCGGGGCGGCTTCGCGGCAGCGGGGCATGGCGGCGGGGCAGCGGGGGTGAAAATGGCAGCCCGGTGGCGGGTTCAGCGGGCTCGGGATTTCACCCTTGATGGCGGTGAACTGGCGTTTGCGGGTGTCGATGCGGGGGACTTCGGCGAGCAGGGCCTGGGTATAGGGATGGTTGGGGCGGGCGAAGATTTCCTCCGTCGGCGCCTCCTCGACGATGCGGCCGAGATACATGATGACGACGCGGTCGGAGAGATGCTCGACCACGCCGAGGTCGTGGCTGATGAAGAGGTAGGTGAGGTCGAGCTGTTCGCGCAGGTCCATGAACAAATTGAGGATTTGCGCCTGGATCGAGACATCGAGGGCGGCGACGGCTTCGTCGCAGACCAGGAATTCGGGCTGCACCGCGAGCGCGCGGGCGATGCCGATGCGCTGGCGCTGGCCGCCGCTGAACTGGTGCGGGTAGCGCCGCTTGTAGGCGGGATCGAGCCCGGCGCGGGTGAGCTGGGCGTCGATATAGGCGGTGTCCTGGCCGCGCGGGATCATGTTGTGGACGCGCGGTGCCTCGGCCACGATGTCCTCGACGCGCATGCGCGGGTTGAGGCTGGCGTAGGGGTCCTGAAAAATCATCTGCACCGCGAGGGTGGCCTTGCGCATGGCGTCGGGCGCCATGGCGGTGATGTTGCGGCCTTTCCAGAACACCTCGCCGTCCGACGGCGGCATGATGCCGGCGACCATGCGGCCGATGGTGGATTTGCCGCAGCCGGATTCGCCGACGAGGCCGAGGACTTCGCCCTTGGCGACGCTGAGATCGATATTGTCCACGGCGCGGACGGTCTGGTCGGGCAGATCGGCGCCCATGGCGCGGCGGGCGGAGCGGGTGAGGCGGGCGGCGAGGTCGAAGGATTTGCCGAAGCGTTTCGAGACGCCCTTGAGCGCGATGACGGGTTCGCTCATGCCTCGAAATCCAGATGCGGGTGGAAGCAGCGCAGGGTGCGGTCCGCGGTGGGGTGACTGTCCTGCGGGTCGCGCGCGCAGGCGGCGTCGGCGCGGGGGCAGCGGGTGCGGAAGGCGCAGCCTTCGGGCAGGTCGATCAGCGAGGGGGTCATGCCGGGGATCTGGCGCAGGCGGGTGCCGCGCCGGTTGCGCGAGGGGACGGAGCCGATCAGCCCGGCGGTGTAGGGGTGCATCGGGCGGTCGAGCACCGCGGTGACGGAGCCGGTTTCGACGATGCGGCCGGCGTACATCACGGCGATGCGGTCGGCGAGGCCGGCGACGACGGAGAGGTCGTGGGTGATCCACATCAGGGCGGTGCCGTTGTCGCGGGCGAGTTTCTGCACCTCGGCGAGGATTTGCGCCTGGATGGTGACGTCGAGCGCGGTGGTGGGTTCGTCGGCGATGATGAGGTCGGGGCGGTGGAGCAGGGCGATGGCGATGGCGACGCGCTGGCGCATGCCGCCGGAGAACTGGTGCGGGTAGGCGTGGAGGCGCTCGTCGGGGCTGGGGATGCCGACCTGGCCGAGCGCGTCACGCGCGCGGGTGCGGGCTTCGGCGGCGGAGACGTTCGCGTGGGCGTGGACGGTTTCCATCATCTGGGTGTCGATGCGCAGGACCGGATTGAGCGTCATCATCGGGTCCTGGAAGATCATCGCGATGCGGTTGCCGCGCAGAGCGCGCAGCTCGGGCTCGGGGAGGCCGACGAGGTTGCCGCCCTGGAACAGGATGCGGCCGGCGGCGATGCGGCCTGGGGAATCGACGAGGCCGAGCAGGGAGAAGCCGGTGACGGATTTGCCGGAGCCGGATTCGCCGACGAGGCCGAGTACTTCGCCGCGGTCGATGTGGAAGGAGACGTTGTCGACGGCTTTGACCAGGCCGGCGCGGGTGTCGAAATGGGTGGACAGGCCTTCGACCTGGAGCGTGTGGGTCATCGTTTCAGCCGCGGGTTCAGAACGTCGCGGAGCTGGTCGCCGACGAGGTTGATGGCGACGATGGTGGTGAGCAGGGCGATGCCGGGATAGAAGCTGATCCAGTATTTGCCCGACAGCATGTACTGGTAGCCGTTGGCGATGAGCAGACCGAGCGAGGGTTCGGTGATGGGCACGCCGAGGCCGAGAAAGCTCAGGGTCGCCTCCAGGGTGATGGCGCGGGCGATCTGGATGGTGCCGATGACGATCAGCGGTGGCATGCAGTTGGGCAGCAGGTGGCGGAACAGCAGGCGCCAGCGCGGCAAGGCGAGGCATTCGGCGGCCTCGATGTATTCGCGCCGGCGTTCGACCAGGGCGGCGCCGCGCGCGGTGCGGGCGTAGCGCGCCCATTCGACCAGGGTGATGGCGAGCATGACGTTGAGCACGCCCTTGCCGAGCACGGCCAGGATCATGAGCGCGACGAGGATGGCGGGGAAGGAGAGCTGGAGGTCGACCAGGCGCATGATCGCGGTTTCGAGGCGGCCGCCGAAATAGGCCGCCGCGAGGCCGAGGCTGGAACCGATGATGCCGGCGACGACGGCCGAGCCGATGCCGACGCCGAGCGAGATGCGCAGGCCGTAGATGATGCCCGACAGCATGTCGCGGCCCTGGTCGTCGGTGCCGAGCCAGAAAGTGAGGCCGTCGGCGGATTTGGCGCCGGGGGCGAGGCGGCCGTCCATGATGTCGAGCTGGGCGAGATCGTAGGGGTTCTGCGGCGTGATTAGGGGGGCGAGGAGGGCAAGGGCGGCGATGATCAGCACCACGACCAGCCCCAGCACCGCCAGCGGACTTTCGGCGAATTCCTTGCGGAAGCGGGTGAAGGGGGTTTCTTCTTTCATGGGGCGAGGCAATCGAGGAAGCGTTTCTTTTTTTGTAAAAAAAGAAACAAAAAAACTTCATTCCCTGAAGTTCTCCGGGAAGCCTGGCGAAGCCCATGCAATATTGCTTCGCGCGCGTTTGCGGCCGGTTCCCGGCGCTGCAAAAGGGATAAAAGTTTTTTGCTTCTTTTTTTCAAAAAAGAAGCGCTCGCCTTGATCATTCGCGTGAATCCAGCCGGACCCTGGGATCGAGCACGGTGTAGAGCAGATCGACGATCAGGTTGATGAAGATAAACAGGAAGACGATCATCATCAGGTAGGCGACGATGACGGGCCGATCGAGCACGTTGATCGAATCGATGATCAGCTTGCCCATGCCGGGCCAGGCGAAGACGCTCTCGGTGACCACGGCGAAGGCGATGATGGAGCCGAATTCGAGGCCGATGACGGTGACGATGGGGATCAGGATGTTCTTCATCACATGGACGAACAGCACGCGCGCCGGGCCGAGCCCCTTGGCGCGGGCGAACTTGATGTAGTCCATCGGCAGGGTCTCGCGCACGCCGGCGCGGGTGAGGCGGAGGACGAGGGCGATGTTGCCGAGCGCGAGATTGGTCGCCGGCATCACCATGTGGGCGAGCCCGTCGCGGGTGAGGAAGGACCAGGGGACGCCGAACAGGGTTTCGGTCTGGCCGCGCCCGGTCGAGGGCAGCCAGCCCAGTTGCACCGCGAAGACCATGATCAGCATCAGTCCGACCCAGAACGTGGGCAGCGAGAAGCCGAAAATGGAGCCGGCCATGATCAGCCGGCCGCCGAGGCTTTGCGGGCGCAGGCCGGCGTAGAGGCCGAGCGGGATGCCGAGCACGATGGAGAGCAGCACGGCGGTGACGGCGAGTTCGAGCGTCGCCGGCATGCGGCTGGCGATGAGGCGCAAGGCGGGCTCGTTGAAGACGAAGCTTTTGCCGAGATCGCCCTGCATGGCGGACCACAGGAAGGTGCCGTACTGCTCCCAGATCGGGCGATCCAGGCCCAGCGCGATGATCGCCCGTGCCCGCTCGGCCTGATCGGCCTGGGGCGAGATCAGGATATCGACCGGGTTGCCGATGACGTTGACGCCGAGGAAGACGATCACCGTCATCGCCAGCACGACGAAGAGCGCCTGGATCAGGCGGCGAAGGAGCCAGCTTGTCATCAGGGGGCCGGCTTGGCCGCGACCGGGCGCAACTCCATCACCCTGGTATCCTCGTCGGCGCGGGGCACGAAGGACAGGCCGGCGCGCATCGCCCAGATGTTCTTCTGCAGGTGCAGCGGGATTAGCGCCACGTCGGCCATGGCCATGCGGTTGGCCGCGATGGTGAGGGTTTCGCGCGCGGCTTCGTCGGCGGTGGTCATGAGCCGGTCGACCAGGGCGTCGAAGCCAGGATTGGAATAGCGGCCGCGGTTGACCGCGCCCCAGCCCTTGGCGGGCGAGAAAGTATAGACCAGCGAGCGCAGCGGGTTGGTGGCCTCGGAGAAGCCCCAGCCGAGCAGGTAGGCGGAGAAGTCCTGCTTGTTGGCGCGCGCGATGTAGTTGGGCCAGGTGATGGCGTCGACGGTGGTTTGCACGCCGATGCGCGACCACATCTGCCCGACCGCCTGGATGATCTTGCCGTCGTTGACATAGCGGTCATTGGGGCCGTGCAGGGTGATGCGAAAGCCGTTGGGATAGCCGGCCTCGGCCAGCAGGGCCTTGGCCTTGGCGACATCATAGGTCGGCGGGTTGAGGCCCGGCGCGTGGCCCCAGGTGCCGGGGCCGACGAACTGGCCGGCGGCATAGGCGGCGCCCTCCATCACCCGATCGACGATGGCGGGGCGGTTGATCGCCATGCTCAGCGCCTGGCGCACGCGCAGGTCGTTCAGCGGGTTGGTGGCCAGGGTTTCGCCGTTCGGTCCGGTGACAAAGGGGGTGGGGCCGGTGCGGGAGCGGTCGAGCCACAGATAGATCAGCCGCAGCGAGGCGATCTCGGCGAGGCTGACGCGCGTGTCGGTGCGCAGGCGGGTGGCGTCGGCGGTGGGGACGAACTCGATCAGCTGAACGTCGCCAGCGAGCAGGGCCGCGGTGCGGGCGCCGTCATTGGGGATCATGCGGATGGTGAGATGCTGCCAGTGTGGCTTCGGCCCCCACCAGGCCTCGTTGCGCTCGAGCTCGACGCGCTCGCCCGATTTGTACGAGGTCATGCGGAAGGCGCCGGTGCCGGCGGTGTTCTTGCCGCTGTTGAAATCCTCGGTGGCTGGCGCCGGGCCGAGATTTTTCGGGATGATGAACACGTTGGTCAGGTCCACCGGCAGCAGCGGATAGATGCCGCTGGTCTTCATCCGCACCGTGTACGGGTCCGGCGTTTCCATGGCGACGACGGTCTTGGTGTAGATCGAGAAACTGCCGGGCGAATTCACCACCGTGGGCACCCGGGCGAAGGTGTAGGCCACGTCGGCGGCGGTGAACTCGGAGCCGTCATGGAATTTCACGCCGGGGCGCAGCTTGAATTCCCAGGTGCCGTCGTCGATCAGCTGCCAGGACAAGGCGAGGCCGGGGATGAGATTGTTCTGCGGGTCGCGCTCGACCAGGCGGTCATAGATATGGATGTCGAGCGTCTCGTTCGGGGCGAACGTATGGTAGTGCGGATCGACGCTGGTGGGCGCGGACGACATCGCCATGGTCACGGATTGGGCATGGGCCGTGCTGGCGGTGAGCAGCAGCGCGGCGATGAGGCGTTTGAACATGAACGATCTCCCCGGAGACGCCGAACATAACCGGGGCACCGGGTGCTTGGCAAAGCAAGGCAAGCACTCCCTTTTGGAAAAAAGGGAGGCAAAAACTTTTATTTGTTGCTGATGGGGGGTGATCCGTCGCCGAAGATCTCGGTCAGGCTGATCTGGCCGCTGCCGCGTTGGGCCGGCTGCTTCTGGCTTGGCGCGGGGGACCAGCCGGTCAGCATCGCCAGCCGCAAGGTGACGGGGTGGCGGCCGTCCCGCGCGGGCAGGGATGCCAGCGCCACCGGAAACAAGGCGCGCGGCGGCGGGCGGCGGTCGCGCAGCGCCACCGCATTGGTCTCGCCAGCCGCCCGCAAGTCCCGCAGCAGGGCGAAGGGATTGGCGTAGGCGAGCGTGATGTCCTCGCCATCGGCCACCGGCAGGGCGAAGCCGGCGCGTTGCAGCAGTCCGGCGCAGTCGCGCAGATCGGGGAAGGGCGAGACTCGCGGCGCGGCGCCGCCGGTCAGGCTGGCCTCGGCGTCGGTCAGCGCCGTGCGCAGTTCGGCCAGCGTGCCCAGCGCGGGGAGGCTGGCGAGGAACAGGCCGTCGGGCCGCAGCGCCAGGCGCAGCTGGATCAGCGCACCCGGCAGGTCATTCACCCAGTGCAGCGACAAATTGGCGACAATGAGGTCGAAGCTGGCGGGCGCGAAGGGCAGGAACTCCTCATCGGCCGCGATCGCCGGGGCGCCGGCGCGGGCGGCCATGGCGGGGGAGAGGTCGGTGGCGAAGGTCTCGATCCCGCGGGCGCGCAGCCGTGGCGCGACGATGCCGCGGCCGCCGACATCGAGCGCGCGGGTGAAGCGCCGCGTGGTGTCGTCGAGCCGGTCAAGCAGGCGCTCGGCGGCGTCGCGCAGAATGTCGGCCACATCGGCCGTGGTGGCGGCGGCGCGGTCGCGGTGATGGCGCACGGCGCGGCGGTCGAAAGGGGTGTCCATGGGCTCCATGTGCCCCGGTCCGGCGTTGCTGCCAAGGCATCGCGGCTTGTAGAATGCGGTGTTCGCGGAGGAACCGACATGGCCATACCCACCATCACTGCGGCGACACTGCGCGGCTGGATCGGCGACGGCGGCGAGCTGGCCATTCTCGACGCGCGCGAGGAGGGCGAATTCGGCGCCTCCCATCTGTTCTGGGCGGTGCCCTGCCCGCTGTCGAAAATGGAGGCCCGGGCCCATGTGCTGCTGCCCAGCCTCGCCACCCGCATCGTCTGCGTCGATGATGGGCGCGGGCTGGCGGAGCGGCTGGCGGCCTATCTGAGCGGCCTCGGCGCGGCCAATGTGCAGGTTCTGGCCGGCGGCACCAAGGCGTGGGAAGCCGCCGGCTACGTGCTGTTCAGCGGGGTCAATGTGCCGTCCAAGGCCTTCGGCGAATGGATCGAGCACCATTTCGGCACCGAGAGCGTCGATCCGCCGGAGCTGAAGGCCTGGATTGACTCCGGCCGCGACATGGTGGTGCTGGATAGCCGCACCTGGGAAGAATACCAGCGCATGTCGATCCCGACCGGCACCAGCGTCCCCGGCGGTGAACTCGCCTATCGCATCGGTGATCTGGTGCCGAGCCCGGACACCCTGGTGGTGGTGAACTGCGCCGGGCGCACCCGCTCCATCCTCGGCGCCGAAAGCCTGCGCCAGGCCGGCATCCCCAATAAGGTCGTGGCTTTGCGCAACGGCACTATGGGCTGGGAACTGGCCGGGCTCACCTGCGATCGCGGGCGCTCCGCCCGCTTCCAGCTGGGCCGCCCGGCGACGGCGGAACTGGCGATGCAGCGCGCCCGCGGGTTCGCCGAGCGCTCCGGTGTGCGGGTGATCGACGCTGGCGGCCTCGCCGGTCTGGCTGCCGACCGTAGCCGCTCGCTCTATGTCCTCGATGTGCGCGATCCCTCGGAGTTCGCCACCGGGCACCTCGCCGGCAGCATTTCTGCCCCGGGCGGACAACTGGTACAGGCCACCGACACCTGGATCGGCGTCTATGGCGCCCGCATCGCCCTGGTCGACGATGACGGCGTGCGCGCCCGTATGTCGGCAGCCTGGTTGCGCCAGATGGGGCACCGCGAGGTCTATGTCGTTGAAGGGGGGCTGAAGGCGGCCCCGGTCGCCCGCGTGCCGACGCCAGTGGTGACGGACTATGCGCCGATCACAGTCGGCGAGTTGGCCGGGGCCAAGGCGCTGGTGATCGACCTGTCCCGCAGCATCGATTACCGGGACGGCCATATTCCCGGCGCCGTTTGGGGCATCCGCACGCGGCTCGCTTCCCTGGCTCCCCAGATCGCGGCGGCGGAACTGGTGGTGCTGACCTCGCCTGATGGGCTTGCCGCGCGCTGGGCCTGGGCAGAAGCGCAGGCGCTGACCAAGGGCCGTGTCTCGATTCTTGCGGGCGGCACCAAGGCCTGGGCCGACGCCGGCCACCCGCTCACCCGCGACAAGACCGACCCGCCGGATGCCGCCTGCGTCGATTTCTATCTGCGGCCGTATGACCGCAACAGCGGCGTCGAGGAGGCGATGAAGGCCTATCTTTCCTGGGAGATCGACCTCGTGCACGAGATCGCGCGCGACGGCACGGTGAAGTTCGGGGCGTGAGTTCCCGCCTCGCCGGCGCGATCGGCCGTGCCGGCCGGGCTGCCCTCGACCTGCTGTTGCCGCCGCTGTGCCTGACCTGCGATGCGGCGGTCGATACCCAAGGCCTGTTTTGCGCCGACTGCTTCAGGGCCACCGGCTTCATCACCGCGCCGTGCTGCGAGACCTGCGGCGCCCCCCTCGCACAACCGGCGCCCGGCGGGCGGATGTGCCGGGAATGCCAGGCGGATCCACCGCCCTGGGGCCGCGCGCGGGCAGCCCTGCGCTATGACGCCCAGGGGCGTCGCGTCGTTCTCCCGTTGAAGTACGGCGACCGCACCGAACTCGCCGCTGCCCTCGCCCCGCTCATGCTCCGCGCCGGCGGCGCCCTCGTCCGCGAGGCCGAAGTGATCGTGCCGGTGCCGCTGCATCGCACCCGCCTGATCGCGCGGCGCTTCAACCAGGCCGCCCTGATCGCCCGCCATCTTGCCCGCCTCGCGGGCCGCCCGGCGCTGCTCGACGGCCTCGTCCGCACAAGGCGCACCGCGGCGCTGGCCGAACTCCCCGCGATCCAGCGCCAGGCCATGCTGCACGGCGCCATCGTCGTGCGATCCCAACGCCGTGACGCGCTCAAGGGCCGCCATGTCCTGCTGATCGACGACGTGCTGACGTCAGGCGCCACTGCCCGGGCCTGCACCTTCGCTCTGCTGGAGGCCGGCGCCGCCGCTGTGGATGTCCTGGTCGCCGCGCGCGTGGCTGATCCGCGACGACATTGAGACGGCTTGCACCGGGCCCGGCGAGACATCAAATTGACTTCATCGTGACGGAGGCCGGCATGGCAAAGATCGAGATCTACACCCAGGACTGGTGCCCCTATTGCGTGCGGGCCAAGGGCCTGTTCGACAAGAAGGGGGCCGCGTACACCGAATTCGACGCCCCCAACGGCTCGGCCGCCCGGGCCGAGTCCATCGACCGCTCCGGCCTCACCTCGGTGCCGCAGATCTTCATCGACGGCCAGCACATCGGCGGCTGCGACGACCTCGTCGCTCTCGACCGCGCCGGCAAGCTCGACGCGCTGATCGCGGCCTAGGTCCGGCATGATCCACTACCAGCTCCGCTGTTCCGGCACCCACGCGTTCGACGGCTGGTTCGCCGACAGCGCCAGCTTCGACCGCCAGGCCAAGCTCGGCCTGCTCGAATGCCCGGTCTGCGGTAGCTCTGCGGTGGAACGCGCGCTGATGGCGCCTGCCGTGCCGAAAAAAGGCCGAAGCCCCGGCACGACCCGCAAACCCGCCATCCCCGATGCCCCCGTCGCCATTGCCGGCGAGAAACTGCCGGACGGCGTGCGGGCGATGCTGCAAAAACTGCGCGCCGAAGTCGAGAAGAACTGCGACTATGTCGGCGACACCTTCGCCGACGAGGCCCGCAAGATCCACAACGGCGAGTCCGACGCGCGGGGCATCTACGGAGAAACCACGCCCGACGAGGCCAAGGCCCTGGCGGACGAGGGCATCGAAGTGGCCAAGATACCCTGGGTACCCCGCGCCGACGGTTGAACGGCACCACAGCAAGGACGTCGCCTTGGAATCGATCTACTTCGTGATGGCATGGGCGTGCCACCGCAAATGCAAGCACTGCTACGAGGATCGTTTCCGCCCCTATGTGCGCGGCGCGCTCGAGCGTGTGGTGGCCGAGGCCGAGGCCAATTTCCCCCGCATCATCGCCAACTTGCCGGACCGGATGACGTATCTCGACCTCGATGATCCCGGCGCGGACGGGCGGCCGACGGAAAAGATCGGCCGTATCATCCTGTCCGGCGGCGAGGCGTTGCTCGACGCCACCCGTGAGCGGATCACCTACCGGGTGATCGAGGCACTGCGCGCGAAATACCGCGAAGCCGGCGGCGTGCGCATCGTGGTGCAAACCACCGGGGATTTGCTCACCCCCACCATCATCCGCGAATTGCTCGACCGCAGCGTGTGGATGATCTCGGTGGCCGGAGTGGACGATTACCACGTCGGCATGGAAGGTCCCGAGAAACAGGCCGCCTACGTCGCCGGGCTGACCGCGATGTTCGAGGCGGCGGGGTTGCGTGCATCCGGCCGCGAGGTGCCGGCGGTGGCCTGGCACCAGGAGGAGGGGCCGATCTACAGCTTCTTCGGCGCCACCGACGGCAGCTGGATCGGCAAGTTGTGGCCGCGCGGGCGCGCCTGGGCGAACGGGCTGTCGAAGGCAAAAATGGCGGACAATTTCTGCGCCCGCTGGTCCGGCGGCATGAACTTCCTCAACCATCCCTACGCCGGCTCCGAAGTCTCGATCGAACCGGACGGCTCGGTCTACCCGTGCTGCGTCAAGACTGCCCTGCCACTCGGCAACCTCACCGAGGAAAAGCTCCTCGACATGCTCGACAGCCTCGCTGGCGACCCCGCCTTCGAAGCCATCAACGCCGGCAAGCCCGAACGCATGGGCCTGACCCATGGCTGGAGCGTCGCCCGCTTCCTCGAAGCCTCCCACACCAGAACCCCCCAGGGCGCGGACTACGCGAACCTGTGCATCGGCTGTGACGCCTTCCACCGCGACGTCATGGCCCCCGTCCTCGCCGCCGCCCGCGCGCGGCGGTTGGGGCTGGATTGACACCAACCCTGGAAAATAATGACGCTTTCTTGATCGGGGCAGGGAAGCGCTTCTTTTTTGAAAAAAAGAAGCAAAAAAATTTCATCCCTTGGAGTCTGCGATTTTATCTCTGGAGGGACCAGTAGTGAAGTTTTTTTGTTTCTTTTTTTTCAAAAAAAGAAACATTTCCTTCCTGCCTGCTGTTCCTTCTCCGCGATCCGCAAACGTCACCATTTAGCAGGGTTGGTATCATTTCGTGGCAAGACTCCGCCGCAGCCGCGTGATGGCGCCAGGAAGGCCGCGCACCTTCAACACCCGGCCGGCCTCGTCGTATTCTTCGGACAAGACCCGCGCGCTCTCGTACACTTCGCCGATCAGCCCTTGTTTGGCGTAGGGCAACACCAACACATCCTCCACCATCGCGGCCTCGAAGAAGGCGATGATGGTGTCGCGCAATGCGCTCACATCCTGGGGTGCGTGGGCCGAGAGCAGAATCGCGTCGGGATGCTTCTCCATCAGGGCCGCGCGCCCGGCTTCATCCACCCGATCCAGCTTGTTCAGCACCAGGCGGTACGGCACCGTGTCCGCGCCGATCTCGCGCAGCACACTGCGGCTGACCTCCAGTTGCGCCGCGTAGGTCGGGTCCGATGCGTCGACCACATACAGCAGCAGCGAGGCCTCCAGCGCTTCCGCCAGGGTGGAACGGAACGAGGCGACCAGGTCGTGCGGCAATTGCTTGATGAAGCCGACCGTGTCGGAGACCAGCACGCGCGGCCGGGTCTCGGGTTGCAGGGTGCGCACGGTGGTGTCGAGCGTGGCAAACAGCTTGTCCTCCACCAGCACCTGGCTTCCGGTGAGCGCCCGCATCAGAGAGGATTTGCCCGCATTGGTGTAACCGACCAGGGCCACCCGCAGCTGGTCGCGGCGGGCGGAGCGGCGCTGGTCGCTGTCGCGCTGCACCGCTTCCAGCTGGTCCTTCAGCTCGGAGAGCCGATCGCGGATCTTGCGGCGATCAAGGTCCAGGGTGCTTTCGCCCGCGCCCGGGCCTTGTTGCCGCCCGCCGCCCGCCGAGGATTCCCGCATGCGCGGCGCCACGTATTTCAGGCGCGCCATCTCCACCTGCAGCTTTGCTTCGCGGGTGTTGGCGTGGCGGTGGAAAATTTCGACGATGACGCCGGTGCGGTCCAGCACCTGGGCGCCGGTGGCGCGTTCGAGGTTGCGGATCTGGCTGGGCGAGAGCTCGTGATCGACGATGACGAACTCGGGCTTGCGGGCGGGGTCCGCACGCGCCTCGCCAGAAATGAGCGCCACTGGGTCGATCTTCGCGGCCGCGCCTTCAAACCTTTGCCGCGCCTTGGACTTCGGGGGAGGCGCCATCGAGCCGACCACGCCTGTGCCGCCGGTCAGCGCCGCGAGTTCAGCAAGCTTGCCGCTGCCCAGCAATAACCCTGCGCCGGTGCCCTCGCGCTTTTGCGAAACGGTGCCGACAACCTCGTAGCCAAGTGTCTTCACGAGGCGCCCTAATTCCTCGAGGCTGGCTTCGTGGGCGACGTCGTCCACTTCGGGCGTCTGGATGCCGACGAGAACGGCGAGCGGGATAGGCGGTTTGGTTTCCATGGGCAGTCAATTAGCACGGATCGGCCATTGGCGCGGAAATCGCACGTCTCCATCCGGCCTTGGACAACACGGCCTCCAGGAGCAGCGGTCGGGGCTGGGTACCGACAACCGCGGGGGCGCGCCAGAAGGTGCGCCGACGGGGGCCGTTGTCTCGACCCGCCGCCGGCTACGACCGGTCTTTGCCTACGAGGTTGCCTTCGCCGTGAATTGATCAAATGCCTCAACGGCTTGAGCTGCATACATGACCGATGGGCCAGCTCCCATGTAGATTGCCATGCCCATGGTCTCCATGACTTCATCTCGGGTCGCCCCTTGCTTGACCGCGGCTTCGGCGTGGAAGCCGACGCATGCGTCGCATCGGGTCGCAACCGAAATTGCCAGGGCGATGAGTTCCTTGGTCTTGGTATCCAGTGCCTTCGGTTCCAGGGCGGCGCGGGCGAGGGCGGAGAACCCTTTCATGACGTCGGGCGTGCCCGTCCTCACCTCGCGGAGCGCCACGGAAAGCTGTGATGTCATCTCGGGCCAGTTCTTGTGCATGAAATTGCTCCTTTTTGATAAAATCTATGGCCGTGCCGCGCTGCTGCCCGGCCCCATGAAGACCGACTGGTAGCGTGCTGTTTCTCCGGTCCGCAGGCTGCGCAACAGGAAGTCGAGCTCCTGCGAACCGTCCTTCAGGTGATCGGGCCGGCCATAGACGAGAACTCGATAGGTACCGATGCTGTCGGCCTCAACCGGCAAAGTGAGGCGCGTGGCGCGGCCGGTCACGCTCTCCGCCACTTCCATCGCTCCGCCTGCCAGCCCGCTGATATCGAGCGTGAATTCAGTATCTGCGAGGGTCTTGTTCGAGATCTTGATGGTGTAGGCGTTGCGCAGTGTGCCATCGCGGGTGGTGACGAAGAGGGGCGCGCGGTCGTGCTGGACGGCGAGATCGACGTGGGTGCGTCGGGCGAGCGCAATGCCCATCACGCTCACGGCGGCGATCAGGGCGCCGACATAAATCAGGGTACGCGGCCGCAGGAAATGGAAGCGCTCGAACTTGCCTTCCGCCTTGGCTTTCTGGCGCGCGAGCGAATCCCAGGTGATCAGCCATTCGGGCTGCCCGGTCTTCACCATGATTTCATTGCAGGCATCGACACATAGACCGCAGTTGATGCATTCGAGCTGGCTGCCGTCACGGATGTCGATGCCGGTCGGGCAGACATTCACGCAGGCGTTGCAGTCGACGCAGTCGCCCAGCTTTTTCACCGCCGCGGGGTCACGCCTGCCATGGCCCCGTGGCTCGCCGCGCCAGCCCTGGTAGGTGACGGTGATGCTCTCCTCATCGAGCATGGAGGCCTGGAAGCGCGGCCACGGGCACATGTAGGTGCAGACCTGCTCGCGCGCCCAGCCGGCGAAGACGTAGGCGAAGGCCGAGAAGATGAAGGTGAAGATGTAGACCGGCGCGGGGGCGGTTCCGCGCCAGAACTCCCGCGTCACCGTCGGCGCGTCGGCGAAATACATGATCCAGGCGCCGCCGGTCCAGAAGGCGACGCCGAGCCAGACCGCGTGCTTGGCGAGCTTGCGCCAGACCTTGTCGAACGTCACCGGCCCGGCGTCGCGCTTCATCCGCTCGTTGCGATCGCCCTCGATGCGGCGTTCGACCCACATGAACAGGTCCGTCCACACCGTCTGCGGGCAGGCATAGGCGCACCAGACGCGGCCGACGAGGGAGGTGACGAGGAACAGGCTGATCGCGCCAAGGATCAGGGCGCCCGTCAGGAAATAGATATCCTGCGGCCAGAACTCGATGGAGAAGAGGTAGAAGCGGCGGTTTGACAGATCGAGCAGCAGGGCCTGGTTGGGGTGGCCGGGGCCGCGATCCCAGCGGATCCAGGCCGCGCTGTAGTAGAGCGTCAGGCAGAAGGCGAGCACGCCCCATTTGAAGGTCCGTGCCATACCGTGCACCGCCCGCGGATAAACCCGAACACGGCTGGCGTAGAGGTTCTTCTCATCGAGCCCCGCCGCCTGGGCCTTTCGGGCGTCTTTGATGTGGGACATGGCGTGAGTCCTTTCGAGCCATCGAACGACAATTCATCGGTGCGTGCATTGATGTGGCTCAGCCCGGAGCGGGCCAGGCGCGCCCGCGCCACGGCAGCAACGACGGCACTCGGCTCCGGTAGGCCAGATAGGTCGCCCCGAACCGACGGATCAGGGCGCGTTCCTCGAACCTCAGGCCGATCAGGATATAGGCCGTGGCGTAGAACATGGTCTGGAGCGACGTGGTGTCGCGCACCAGACCGGCCAGGATCATCAGAGTGCCGAGATAGAGCGGGTGGCGCACGTAGGCGAGCATGCCATCGGCATGGAACGGCTCTTCGTCCCCGGGATCGTCCCCGAGTTGGCTCAGGCCGAGGAAGCGGCGCATGTCGTAGCTCCGGGCCGCCGTTGCCAGCACAGCCATTCCGCCGATTGCGAGCGCACCCTGTGTTGCCATCAGCCAGGGCGAACGATCGAGCGGCATCGGTATCGTCGTCGCATGGCCGATCCCCAGCACGATCGCGAGTTCCACGACTGCCAGTCCATTCCAGCAAAGCCGCATCGCTCGCCCGGCGACCTGCCGCAATGCTGCCTTGGCCGGCTCACGCGAGGACAGCGAATGCACCAGGCCGAAGACGAGCCAGGCCAGGGCATAGGCGATCATGTCCGCACCATGGCGGCATGCCTCCGTCAGTTGAACGCGCAGCCGGGCTTCATCCCCAGCAGCTTGAAGACCATCGCCGCCGGGCAGAACCCGGTGACGCCAGCCTGGAGCATGTTCGCGCCAACGAAGGCGGTGAGCAGAAACCACCAGGGGCTGACGAACCAGCCCAAAGCGAGGCTCGCCAGCACCATGATGCCGGCGAAGGATAGGACGGCCTTATCGATGGACATCGGGTAGTCTCCTTGTTGAGAACAGGATCAGGCGGATGCGTCGGCGTTGGCGCGCCAAGGTCACGATGCGGTGCGCCTTTCCGGAGGGCAGAAGGGGCGGGGGAGCGCCGCCGGTGCTTGACTGTTTATTCGTATAATCGTAGATACGCAAGTATGAAAATTGAACCACAAAAAATGGCTGCTGCGGCCGACCAGGCCAGCGGCCTGCTCAAGTCGATAGGCCATCCGCATCGCCTGATGCTGCTGTGCCAGATGATCGAACGCGAACGCACCGTCGGGGAACTCGCCGCGGCGCTTGGTATCCGTGAGTCAACCACCTCGCAGCATCTGGCGTTGCTTAGAAAGGATGGCCTGGTCCGGCCCCGGCGCGAGGCGCAGACGATCTGGTACTCGATTGCCAGTGTCCCGGCGCAGCGCATCATGGCGACGCTGTTCGACCTCTACTGCGCCCCGGCCGCCCTCTGCGCCGATCCGCCCCTCTGACCCGGAGAACCGCAACAATGCCCCGCCGCTTCGCACTGGCCCTGCTATTCGCGCTGCCCGGCGTTGCCAGCGCCGAGACGCTGCTGAGTGTCACCTGGCGCGGCATCGTCGACCAGAAGGCGGTGTTCGCCACGGTTGAGAGCCCCAATGTGGTGCCGGCCCGCGCCCGGATCGGTGGCACCGTCATCGCGCTCGCGGTGCGCGACGGCGATGCGGTGACGCCCGGGCAGACCATCGCGGTGATCGGCGATGACAAGCTGGCCCTCCAACTCGGCGCGCTCGATGCGCAGATCGCCGGCCTGCGCTCGCAACTCGCCCAGGCGCAGACCGACCTCGGGCGTGCCGATACCCTGTTCCAGAAGGGCGCCGGCCCGAAGGCGACGCTCGATCAGGCACGCACCTCGCTGGAAGTGGCCACGGCCACCTTGCGCGCCCGCACCGCCGAGCGTGCCGTGTTGCAGCAGAACATGGCCGAGGGCGCCGTGCTCGCCCCGGTTGCCGGGCGCGTGCTGAGCGTGCCGGTCACCACCGGTTCGGTGGTGTTGCCCGGCGACGGGCTGGCCCAGATCGCCCAGCAGGGCTTCAAGCTGCGCCTGCGCGTGCCGGAGCAGCATGCCGCGACCCTCAAAGCTGGTGACGCGGTCCGTCTCGACGCCGGGCAACTCGGTGTCACCGTACCGCTCGCCGGGCGCATCACGCTGGTCTACCCGCAGATCGCCGAAGGCCGCGTGGTGGCAGATGCGGAGGTACAGGGGATCGGCGACTACTTTGTCGGTGAGCGACTGCGCGTCTGGATTGCCGCCGGCGTCCGCCAGGGCATCGTCGTTCCCGTGGGCTTCATCGTCACGCGGTTTGGCCTGGACAATGTCCGGCTCCGCCGCGACGGCGCCACCGTCGAGGTGCCGGTGCAGCGCGGCCAGGCGATCGAGGGCGGCATCGAGCTGCTCTCCGGGGTGCGGGGCGGCGACGTGCTGGTGTCGCCATGAACCTCGGCCTCTCCGGGTCCTTGACCCGTTTCAGCATCCGCTCGCCGCTCACCCCTCTGTTCCTGCTCGCGGCCCTGGCCGCCGGGATGGTGGCATTGCTGACCATTCCGCGCGAGGAGGAGCCGCAGATCAGCGTGCCGATGGTCGATATTTCCATCAGCGCGAATGGCCTCAAGGCGGCCGAGGCGGCTGAACTGGTCACCAAGCCACTCGAAACCATCGTCAAGGCGATCGCCGGCGTCGAGCATGTCTACAGCCAGACCCAGGACGACCGCGTGATGGTCACCGCCCGCTTCCTGGTCGGCACCCGCGAGGATGACGCGGTGCTGCGGGTCCACGAGAAGATCCGCGCCAATCTCGACCGCATCCCGATCGGCATCCCCGAACCCCTGGTGGTCGGCCGTGGCATCAGCGATGTGCCCGTGGTCGTCCTCACCCTCTCCCCCCGCCCCGACGCCGCGGAACGATGGACCGGGGCGGCGTTGCAGGAACTGGCAGGCAAGCTGCGGACCGAGCTGGTGAAAGTCGAGGATGTTGGCACCACCGAAATCGTGGGCGCCGGGCCGGACGAAATGCGGGTCGAGCCCGATCCCGAGAAGCTCTCGCTGTATGGCATCACGTTGCAGCAGCTGATCGGCAAGGTGCGCGATGCCAACCGTTCCTTCGTCGCCGGCACCATCCGCGACAGCGGGTTGATGCGCACCCTGACGGCCGGGCAGACGCTGCGCGGCATCCCCGATGTCGGCCTGCTCGTGCTGACCGCGCGCGACGGGCGGCCGGTCTATGTGCGTGACGTCGCGCGCGTGGTGGTCGGTCCGGGCACCGGGGAGAGTCGGGTGTGGAATGTCGCGCCCGATGCAAAGGGCGACTGGCAGCGCACGCCGGCCGCCTCCGTCTCGCTGGCCAAGCGCGCCGGCGCCAATGCGGTGGTGGTCTCGGAAGCCATCCTTGCCCGCTTCGAGACCCTGAAGGGCCGTCTGCTGCCGGCGGATATCGAGGTCCGTATCACGCGCGACTATGGGCAGACCGCCGACGACAAGGCCAACGAGCTGCTGTTCCACCTCGGGCTCGCCACGGTTTCCATCGTGGTCTTGATCGCGTTCGCCATCGGCTGGCGCGAGGCGGTGGTGACGCTGGTGGTGATCCCGACCACCATCCTGCTGACCATGTTTGCCGCCCGGCTGATGGGCTACACCATCAACCGGGTTAGCCTGTTCGCCTTGATATTCTCGATCGGCATCCTGGTCGATGACGCCATCGTGGTGGTCGAGAATATCGCGCGGCACTGGAGAATGGCCGATGACCGGCCGAAGCTGACGGCCGCCGTCGAGGCGGTGGCCGAAGTCGGCAACCCGACCGTGGTCGCCACCCTCACGGTCGTTGCGGCACTGCTGCCGATGCTGTTCGTCTCCGGCTTGATGGGCCCCTACATGGCGCCGATCCCGGCCAATGCCTCGGCGGCGATGATCTTCTCCTTCATCGTCGCCATGGTGGTGGCGCCCTGGATGATGCTGAAACTCGCTTCGACCAAGGCTGCCATCGCCGCGTCCCACCACGACGAGTGGCGGCTTGGCCGCGCCTATCGCGCCGTCGCCGGGCCGCTGATCGCGACCAAGGCGCGGGCCTGGACCTTGCTGCTGCTCGTGGGCGCCGCGACACTCGCGGTCTGCGTCCTGTTCTACACCCAGTCCGTCACCGTGAAGCTGCTCCCGTTCGACAACAAGTCCGAACTCCAGGTGACCGCCGACCTGCCGGAAGGTGCGACTGTCGAGGACACTGAGCGCGTGCTGCTGGCCGCGGCCGAGATCGCGCGCCACCTGCCCGAAACGCTGTCGGTCCAGGCCTATGCCGGCACCGCGGCGCCGTTCAACTTTAATGGCCTCGTCCGTCACGCCTACGCTCGTCAGGCCCCGGAACTCGGTGACCTGCAACTCAACCTAACCCCCAAGGACGCCCGCAAACGCGCCAGCCACGCCATCGCCCTCGAACTGCGCGACCGTCTCAAGGTGCTGGCGGTGCCGGAGGGCACGGTGCTGAAGGTGGTCGAAGTCCCGCCGGGGCCGCCGGTGCTGGCGACGCTGCTGATGGAAGTCTACGGCCCCGATGCCGCGACGCGGCGGGCCGTGGCCGGCGAGATCCGCAAGCTGTTCGGCGAAGTGCCCTATATCGTCGACATCGACGACAGCGTCGGCCAGCCCCGCCCGCGCCTGCGCGTTGCCCTCGACCAGGACCAGATCGAGTTCTTCGGCGTCGAACAGTCCGACGTCTACGATACCATCCAGGCGCTGTTCGGCGGCGTCCCCGTCGGCAACTCGCAGCGCGGCGAGGAACGCGACCCGCTGCTGATCCGCATCGGCCTGCCGAAGGACCAGCAGACCTGGTCCGAGCGTGTCGCCTCCACCCCGGTTCCGGCCAACACCATGCCGGGCAGCCGGACGGTGGTCGAACTCGGCCAGGTCGTCCATGTCACGCGGGAGGCCGGCTCCCCCGTCGTGTTCCGCCGCGACGGCGCCTATGCCGACATGGTGATGGGCGAACTCGCCGGTGCTTTCGAGGCCCCGATCTACGGCATGCTCGCCGTCAACAAACTGATCGAGGCGCATGACTGGGGCACCCTCCCAAAGCCGGCGATCCGCCTGCGAGGCCAGCCCGCCGACGAAGCTACCCCATCCGTCCTGTGGGATGGCGAATGGGAGATCACCTACGTCACGTTCCGGGACATGGGGGCTGCCTTCGCGGTCGCGATCCTCGGTATCTACATCCTGGTCGTTGCGCAATTCGGCAGTTTCAAGCTGCCGCTGGTGATTCTGGTGCCGGTGCCGCTGACGCTGGTTGGCATCCTGCCCGGGCACTGGCTGCTGCAGGCGCCGTTCACCGCGACCTCGATGATCGGCTTCATCGCGCTCGCCGGCATCATCGTGCGCAACTCGATCCTGCTGGTGGACTTCATCCGCCACTCCGCCACCCCTGGCCGGGGGCTCGCCGAGACCGTGCTGGAGGCCGGCGCAATCCGCTTCAAGCCGATCCTGCTCACCGCCCTGGCGGCGATGATCGGGGCGGCGACGATCCTGTCCGATCCGATCTTCCAGGGGCTGGCGATCTCGCTGCTGTTCGGCCTCGCCTCGTCGACGCTGCTCACCGTCCTGGTGATCCCAGCGATCTATGTGGCGCTGCGCGGAGGGATGAGACAAGGCGGATAAAAACCGAAATCCTGCCCCCGTTCCCGGCGGGGGGGGCGGGCGGGCCTTCGGGCGGCGGAGCTATTCCATGCTGCCGGTCGGCACGATGGCGGCGTTCATGGTGCGCTCGGCGGCGACACGGTCGGCCGCGGCCGCCTTGTCGTCGGGCGCGCAGGTCAGCACCGCATCGGCGTTGTCGAGCCAGACATGGGAAAGCAGGAAACGCCGATGCTTGGCCTCGGTCTGGGGCGCGCCGCGCAGCGCCTTGACCTCCGCCTGGCTCGCCTCGGTGAGGCGCCGGGCCTCCGCCACGCGGGTCCGCGCCGCCGCGCAGTCGACCGGTACGACCGCTCGGACGCTGACGGAGAGCGGATGCTCGATGGTGACCTGGATGTACGGCGCGGCCGCGAAGCTCGCCACCGTGGTGGGTGAACTGACGCCGATCCGCAGGTGCAGCGCCTCGAGATCGAGCGCCCGGCCGGCGAGTTTGGCCGGCAGATCGCCCGGGGCCAGGAGCAGCGCGGCCACCAGCGCCTGCGCCTTGCCCGGATCGATGATGAGCGGATTGAAATGGTCGGCCAGGCCTGGCAGGCGCACGCGCGCATTGGCCGCGGCAATGGCGCCCTCGATGCCGGCGGTGTCGGTCGCGGGCACCATGGCGCGGCCGATCTGCAGGGTGAGCGGGGCTTGCGCCCAGCCGGACCCGCTCATGATGGCGAACCAGATGGCGAGGGCGCATCCGGCTCCCCGTCCTGCGAGGGATCGTCCCCGCCGAAGGCGGCGGTCACCGAATACAGCCGCAGGACCGCCAGCACATGGGCCAGCAGCGCGTCGAGATCCTCGGTCCGCCGCACCGCGGCCACGCAATCCTCCAACCATACGACGAGCCCTTCATTGTTGTCCTGGCCGATCAGCCGCGCCACGACGGCGAGCGCATCGTCCATCGTGGTTTGGGCCCGCACGGAGGCGGCGCCCTCGCTCTGCGGCAGCAGGCTGCGCAGGGCCTCATAGGTGAAGGCGAGTTCCTGCACCGCCACGCCGTCATCGGCGAGCTGCGTGCTGGCGGCCATGGCCCAGGCCGTCCGCAATTCCGGCCGGGGGATGCCGGCGGCGTCGAGATAGCCGCCGGCGAGATAGATATCGGGGGTCAGCGCCAGCAGCTCGTCCCGGCCGGGGCCGAATTCCTCGTCCTGGGTGTCGCTCATGGGGTGGCGTCCACCGACGGGTTTTCATAGGCGGTGATCTGGTTGGAGCCGGCGATGTCGATTTTGCCGGCGCGGATCGTCGCCTCGCTGCGCATGTAGGTCTTGCCCTCCCAGGGATCGTGGATCGCGAATTTCGCCGGCGGGCCAGGTTGGCAGGCGGTGACCAGGACATAATGAGTGAACTGACCAGGCCCGTTGCCGATGACGATGGGCAGCGGGATGCCCTGCGCCGCATCGCCCTTCATGGCGGCGATCGCGGTGTCGATGGTGATGCCGCCGCCGAGGCGCATGTTGGCATATTTCAGCCCGGTGGTGTCTTCCATGTTGTTGAGCAGATCGGTGTTCCAGCGCCCACGCTTGGCCGACGGATCCGAGCGGTTGGAGGCCTCGCCGCCGGCGGAGCCGTCGGGATAGGCGCTTTCCAGCATCTTTTTCTGCTCGGCGCCCATCTTGCGGTTCATGGCGCCGCCGTTGTTGTCGTTGGCCTTGGAGACATCGCTATTCTCCTCGTGCAGCTTGAGCGCGTAGAGCGGGTCGAGCTCGCCCTTGACCGCCTGCGCCGTGGTGGCGTTGCAGGACATGTGCCACTGCTGCTTGATCCCCTTGCCATTGGAATCGCCGGTCAGCTTGAGGTGGTTCTGCATCCACTTGTCATCCTTGCCGGCGATCTTGGCCTGGAAGGCCTCCAGCTCGGCGAGGGAATGGCCGGCGGCAAGGCCTTTGGTGACGTATTGCTTCTCTTTCTCGGATTTGGCCTTCTCCAGCAGCTTGCCGAACTTCTCCTGGTCGGCCGGGGGCATTTTCGCCAGGATTGCTGTGGCCCGAGCCGACTGCATGGTGCCGAGAATGGGGGCCGCGATCAGCGTCTGCGGCTTGCGCGGCCTGCGGCCACTGCGCGAACGATGGGAGCCCCCGCCGGGGCCTTCCTCGGGGTCTTCCTCGGCACCGCCCCCAGGACCGGCCGCCCCGGCGCCTGCCGCCTTGTGTGCGTCGACGCCCAGCACGGTGCGGACCCAGTCGTACTTGGCGTCGCTCGGCGCATCGGCCATGCGGTGAACCCTCCGATCGGTCGCCCGGCCCCTGCCGCCGCGCGCCGTATGTATGGGACGATAGAACCGGCGGCGGGCCGAGGGAAATCAAAACCAGGACAGCACGCCGGTGCAGCAGAGATCGCATGCGCCTCGGGGATGCGGGTATGACCTGGATCACGTTTGGGGCGCGGAGGGCCCGCGTGACAAGGCAGGGAAAGTGGCCTCCGGCGGCCAAGGGGCAGAGGCCCCTTGGAACCCGTCACGGCTCGCGGCTGACGCAGCGGTCTTTGCCCGTCCTCGCAACTGAAGGCCACCGCTGCAAGCGCGGGGAGAGTTTTTTGTTTTTTCTAAAAACGCAGTACTTCGCTTCTCCGGCAACCATGTCGCCGCCCGGCGCAAGCGAGGGTCGATTCTCCGGTTGCCCGATGCCCCCACGGCGTGACAGCCTTGTCGTGGCGCCAGCCGGAAAGAGCGGGCGCGGGAGGAGTGATCGACATGCAACGCCGTCGTTTCCTGGGGGCCGGGGCCGCGCTCGCCGCGGGCCTCGCCGCCCCTGCCGTCCAGGCCCAGAAATCCCGTCCGCTGCGCTTCATCCCGACATCGGATTTGTCTTCGCTCGATCCGCATTGGACGACGTCGCAGCCGCCGCAGACCCACGGGTATTATGTATTCGACACGTTGTATGGGGTGGACGCGAAACTGCGTCCGCGGCCGCAGATGGCGGAGGGGCATATTGTTTCCGATGACGGCAGGACATGGCTGATCCGGTTGCGGCCGGGCCTGCGGTTCCACGACGGCGAGCCGGTGCTGGCGCGGGATTGCGCGGCCAGCCTCAAGCGCTGGGCCGCGCGCGACGTATTCGGCCAGACCCTCGCCGCCTTCGTCGAGGAATGGGGCACGCAGGATGACCGCACCATCCGAATCCGCCTGAAGGCGCCGTTCCCGCTGCTGCCCAACGCGCTGGCCAAGCCGAATGGGATGATCGCGGCGATGATGCCGGAGCGGCTGGCGCGGACGGACCCGAATACGCAGGTGACGGAGATGGTGGGCTCCGGGCCGTACCGGTTCCTCAAGGACGAGTTCGTCCCGGGCGGGCGGGTCGCCTATACCCGCTTCGACCGCTACGTCCCGCGCGATGAGCCGGCGGAATGGACGTCCGGCGGCAAGCGGGCGCTGATCGAACGGGTGGAGTGGCACGTCATGCCGGACCCCTCGACCGCCGCCGCCGCGTTGCAGAACGGCGAGGCCGACTGGTGGGAGCAATTGCAGCCCGACGTGGTGCCGTTGCTGCGCAAGCGCCGTGATCTCACCGTCGCCAACACCAATCCCATCGGCTACACCGGCGTCAGCCGTTTCAACCATCTGCATCCGCCGTTCGACAACGTCGCGGTCCGCCGCGCCGTGCTGCTGGGCACCAACCAGGCCGACTACATGGCGGCCGTCACCGGCAACGATCCCGATGTCTACCGGACATGCAAGGCCCTGTTTCCCTGCGGCACGCCATACGGGCGCGAACTCGGCCAGGACCTGATCACCGGCGACCTCGATGCCGCCCGCGCGGCGCTGAAGGCGTCGGGCTACAGCGGTGCCAAGGTGGTGATCCTCAACCCGGCCGATGTGCCCTCCATCGCGCCGTTCGGCCATGTCACCTATGACTACTACAAGAAGCTCGGGCTCAACGTGGAGCTGGTGGATGCCGACTGGGGCTCCGTGATCCAGCGTCGCAACAGCCGCGCGGCGCCGGAACAGGGCGGCTGGTCGGTGTTCCATTCCTGGTGGATCGGCACCTCGATCCAGAACCCGGCCGTCAGTACCGTCATCCGCGGGCTCGGTCTCAAGGGCTGGGCCGGCTGGTATGCCAACGAGACGATCGAGAAGCTGACGGCGGAATGGCTGAGCGCCCCGGCAGAGGCGGACCAGGAACGCCTGGCCGACGCCATCCATCGCGAGGCCCTGGCCACCGTGCCCACGGTGACGCTCGGGCGGTTCTTCATCCTGACCGGCTATCGCAGGGAACTGACCGGGATGTTGGAGGGCACTTCGCCCTATCCGTGGAACCTGTCCTGGGGCGCGTGAGCTACGAGGCCGCGGCCCGGACGCGCTTCGTCTCGGTGCGAAGCTGGCCGCAGGCGGCGAGGATGTCGCGGCCGCGCGGCGCGCGCACCGGCGAGGAGAAGCCCGCATCCATCACGATCTGCGAGAATTTGTTGATCGCGGCGTGGGTGCTGGTTTCGTAGGGGCTGCCCGGCCAGGGATTGAACGGGATAAGATTGACCTTGGCGGGCAGGCCGGTGATGAGGCGGACGAGTTCGCGGGCGTCCTCCGGGGAGTCGTTGAGGCCCTTGAGCATGACGTATTCGAACGTGATGCGGCGTGCGTTGCTGGCGGCGGGGTAGCGGCGGCAGGCGGCCATCAGCTCCCGGATCGGGTATTTGCGGTTGAGCGGCACGATCTCGTCGCGCAGATCGTCACGCACCGCGTGGAGCGAGACGGCGAGGTTGACGCCGAGTTCGGTGCCGGCGCGGTCCATCATCGGCACGACGCCGGAGGTGGACAGAGTGATGCGGCGGCGCGAGATGCCGATGCCCTCTCCATCCATCACGATACGCATCGCCTTCGCCACGTTGTCGTAGTTGTAGAGCGGCTCGCCCATGCCCATAAGCACGATGTTGGAGAGCAGCCGGGGCGATTCGCCACGCGGGCTGGGCCATTCGTTGTAGGAATCGCGGGCGCCCATGAATTGGCTGACGATTTCGGCGGCGCCGAGGTTGCGGACCAGGGTTTGCGTGCCGGTGTGACAGAAGCGGCAGGACAAGGTGCAGCCGACCTGGGATGAGATGCAGACAGCACCCCGATCCTCCTCGGGGATGTAGACGGTCTCGGCTTCCTGGCCGTCGCGGAAGCGGAAGAGGAATTTGCGGGTGTGATCGGTGCTGGTCTGCACGACGGCGGCTTCAGGGCGGCCGATGACGAAGTGTTCGGCGAGCTTGGCCTGGGTGGGTTTGGCGATGGTGGACATGCGGGCGAAGTCGGTGGCGCCCTGGTGGTAGATCCAATGCCAGACCTGTTTGGCGCGAAAGGCGGCCTCGCCGATGGCGGCGAGTTCGGCGGCGAGCTCCTCGCGCGAGAGGCCGACGAGGTCCTTGCGGCCGTCGGCCATGACGGCAGGAGGCGGGGCGAAGCGGGCGGTCTTGGCCAGGATGCGGATGCGCTCGGCCTCCGTCAGCTCGGCGCCCGGCGCGGCAGTGCGTGGACCGGGGGCGTTCACTTCGGGGGGCACGCCTTGTTGATCGCTTCGTAGGCCTTGGCGAAGCCCCTGACGCTGAAGCTGTCGACGACCTCTTTCTTCTGTGGGTGCGGCGACTTCACGGTAACCTGGCGCGAGGTGGCGAGGGCGGCAATGACGGCGTGGCCGTCGCGGGCGAAGGCCGAGCGCTTCGCGGTATAGAACTCGAACTTGGCCTTGTCCGACTGCACGGAGACCCCGGCATTGGCGGCGTATTCGAAACCGGCGCTGAGCGAAACCGCGTCGCGCATCAGGACGCGCTGCGTCACCGTCAGGATGGCCTCGCCGCGGCCGGGGATCCTGGGCGTGGAACTGCGCGCCTTGGTGAAGGCGTAGCACACGGTCTGGCCGGCTTCGTCATAGGTGGCGGCCTGCCAGTCCTCGAAGGCCCCGATCGGCCTGGGGGCGGGGATGGCGGAGGCCGGCGGTTTGGCGGCCGGCTTCGGCTGCGCCAGCGCGGGCTGGAGGGCGAAGGGGAGGAGGCCGGCAAGGATCAGCATGGAGGGTGCGCGCATGGCCAAGACATACGGATCGGATTGTGGCGGAACAAGCGTTGCCTGCTCATAGCAGCCGCCGTTGGCGATTGGCGATAGGCGCGACCGGGGCCGGCCCTCACCTGAGGCGGTCGAGGTTCGCCCGCAGGGCGTGCAGGGTCGTCTCGGCCTGGGCAAGCGCCGCGGGGTCGATGCCCTGCGTGGCGGCGGCGAGGAAGATTTCGCGGTCGGCGGCGATGCGCAGGGTGCGCGCGGTGCCGGGTTCGGTCAGCGCGACCAGGCTTTGGCGGTGGTCGCGCGGGTCGGGGCGGCGGGCGACGTCCCCGGAATCGACAAAGTCACGGATGATGCGGGAGATCGCGGCGGGGTCGATCAGGGTCAGGTCGGTCAGGCGGTGCTGCGGCATTTCACCGTGGCGGCGCAGCACATCGAGCACCCGCCAGCGCGCGAGATGGATGCCGGTGCTTTTCTCGAAGGCCGCGAGCGCCACGACATAGGCGCGGATCAGGGACGGCATGACGCCGCGCACCTCGGCCAAAGCATCCGATGTTCGCTCACGATTGGGCATGGCCGGAACGTGGCATACCGGGGGACCGCCGCAAGAGCCGCCGAGTACACGACTCCGCGAGGCGGCTCAGCCTTCCTCCAGCCAGGCGGGGCGGTGACGGCGGAAGACCGGATTGCCGTGGCCGGCTTGCGCGGGGTCGGGCGACCCGCCGCCGCTCATCACCGGGCGGTCCGCGAACCGGCCGTGCTGGAGCAGGCGGTCATACAGCACCAGCGCGCCGGCAACGGCAAGGTTGAGCGAGAAGCGGGTCGGGATGCGAACCACGTGCTGGCACCGTGCCATCATCGCCGGCGACAGGCTCGATCGCTCCGGACCCAGGACATAGGCGGCATTGAGGGGGTGTCGGAAGCTGGGCAGCAGGGCAGCGTCCTCGGTGATCTCGATGCCGACGAGGGCGCAGCCCTTGGGCAGAGCTAGGGATGCCGCATCGGTGAAGCGCCACAGCGGGACGTGTCTTGCCGTGTCCGAGGTGTCGGCGAGGCGGGCGGCGTGGGCGTCGAAGCCGGGGGCGACGGTAAAGCAGAAGGCGGCGCCGAAGGCGTGGGCGGTGCGCAGCAGGGCGCCCACATTGGCCGATTTCGAGACGCCCTCGACTCCGATGCCGAAATAGCCGCGGGTCAGCATCGGGGGCTCAGCCCGGCGTGTACTCGCCGAGATCCCACCAGATGCCGGTGAAGGCGGCGATGCCTTCGCGCGCGGGCTTGATCAGGAAATGTTCGTTCGGCCCATGCTGCTTGCAGCCGTTGTAGCTGTGCGGAATCCAGATCAGGGGCACATGCAGATGGTCGACGAACACGTCGCCCGGCAACCCGCCGCCGCTGTTGGGAATGACCTGGACGCGGCGGCCCAGGGTTTGCTCCATCGAGGCCAGGGTGAAGCGAACCCATGGATCATCGGGGCTGGTCCGGCTGGCGGGCATGCGGATGCCGGCGTTCTCGATGCGGATTTCGGGGAAGCCGGTGGCATCGAGATGGGCGCGCAGGGCGGCTTCGAATTTCGCCGGGTCGCTGTCCACGGTGTAGCGGATTTGGCAGTGGGCGCGGGCGTTGGGGGCGACGGCGTTGACCGGGTTTTCCGGGCGGCCGGAGACCATGGCCAGCACGATGAAGCTGGTCCAGCCGAAGACTTTTTCGGCCGCGGTGAAGCCGGGTTCGCCCCACGTGGGGTCAATGGTGGCGGAGGCTTCGGATTGCAGTTCGAGGCCGGCGAGCGCGCCGCGGACGGCGGCCGGCATGCCGTTGGCGGGGAGCCAGTCGCGCACCAGAATCTTCCCGTTGCGGTCGGCGATGGCGCCGATGGCGTGGGCCATGACGATGGCGGGGTCGGTGGTCATGCCGCCCCAGTTGCCGGAATGCACGCCGCCGGGGCGGACATCGAGCACCAGGTCGAAGTGGAAGGTGCCACGGGTGCCGGTGGAGAGGGTGGGAATATCGGGGGCGACGCGGGGGCCGTCGGAGGCGATCAGGGCGTCGGCCTTGAGCGACCCGGCGTGCTCGGCGATGAATTCGCGCAGGCCGATCGAGCCGCGCTCCTCGCAGGTCTCGATGACGAGCTTGACGTTGAAGCCGAGTTTGCCGTCGCGCGCGGCGAGGACGTGTTCGAGAGCGGTCAGGTTGAGGGCGTGCTGGCCCTTGTTGTCCGCGGTGCCACGGCCATACCAGCGATCGGGCTGTTCGACCAGGGTCCAGGGGGTGAGGCCCTCGTCCCACTGGTCCTCCAGGCCGCGCACGGTGTCGCCGTGTCCGTAGGTCAGGATGGTGGGGCGGGTGGGGTCCTCGATGCGTTCGGCGGTGAGGATGGGGCCGAAGCCGTCCCGGGGATTGGGGTGGATATGCACGGTGAAGCCCATGCGCTCGATCCAGGGGGCGATGCCGTCCTGGAGGTATTTCCACACGTCGGCGTCGTGGCCCGGGTCCTGCGAGGTGGAGCGGATCGCCACCAGATCGGCGAGCCGGTCGCGGAAGCGGCCGTCGTCGAAGAAATCGAGGGCGGCGGCTATCGTGCTGGCGCGATCTTGCATCCGGGTCTCCTGTGCGTCACCGGGTGGGATGCACGGGCACCCCACCCTTGTCGACCTTATTGAACCGCCGAGAAGCCGGTCGGGCGGGTGATCCGGTTTTCCATCTTCACCAGGCAATCGGCCTTGGCCACCGCGGCGAGATAGGCGCCCCAGGCAGGGTCGGCGGCCATCGCATTGCGGCGGGCCTCGCGGTCGGCCTGGTTCTCGTAGCCCCAGATATGCACGACCGTGTTGAGCTCGCCCTCGATGGTGGTGAACCAGCCGAGATTGCGGCCGAGATATTTGGCCTGGAGCGGCCAAGCCAACTCCTCGTAGATCTTGACGAACTCGCCCATCTTGTTGGGCTTGCAGGTGTAGATGCGGACATCGGCGATCATTTGGCGCCTCCCTCTGGCGTATGGCGGATAGGCCGGCGGCGCCGGCGCGCGACCCTAGCCCCGTGCGGCGCGAACGAAAAGACACCTGCGCTGCGCCACGAAAAGGCGCCGGGCACGTCTTGACGACATGGAGGGGATGCGCCATTTGCGCAATCAGGACTGTTCAGGTCCGATTAGGGTGCGGGTGCATGTTGAGGCTCTCCAAACTGACCGATTATGCGGTCGTCGTGCTGATCCGGCTGGGCGATTGCCTGCGCGCCGGGGAGGAGTGCGTGCAGACCTCGCCCGGAATCGCGGCGGCGACCGGCGTGCCGGAGCCGACCGTGGCCAAGGTGCTGAAGGCGCTGGCGTCTGCATCGCTGGTGGTGTCTCAGCGCGGGGCACGGGGCGGTTACCGGCTGTCGCGCCCGCTCGGTGCGATGACGGTGGCCGATGTGATCGGGGCGATCGACGGGCCGATCGCGCTGACCGCCTGCGTCGAGGGCGGCGGCTGCGATGTTGGCGGGCTCTGCGCCGTCAAGGGGCGGTGGGACCTCGTGAACGATGCCATTCGTGATGCCCTGGCCAATATCACGCTGGCGGAAATGCAGGCGGCGTCCGTGCCGCCCGCCTTCCGCATTCCGGCCGCGCTCGGCGCGACCGCCGCCGAATAGGAGCCAATATGGCCGCCACCATCGAAACCCTCGATACCGTCGCCGCCGTCACCGAGGGCGGCTACAAGTGGGGATTCTCCACCGATATCGAAATGGACATGGCCCCCAAGGGGCTCAACGAGGACATTGTCCGGCTGATTTCGTCGCGCAAGGGCGAGCCCGCGTGGCTGCTCGAATGGCGCCTCAAATCTTTCGCCGCCTGGCTCAAAATGGAGGAGCCGGACTGGGCGAAAGTCACGCATCCGCCGATCGACTACCAGGACCTGCACTACTACGCGGCGCCGAAGAAGAAGCCCGGCCCGAAGTCGCTCGACGAGGTCGACCCCGAGCTCCTCAAGATGTACGAGAAGCTTGGGATTCCGCTGCGCGAGCGCGCCATCCTCGCTGGCGTCGAGCCCGAGGAGGGCGAGCGTCCGCCGATCGCGATCGATGCCGTGTTCGACAGCGTCTCGGTGGCGACGACCTTCAAGGATACGCTGGCCAAGGCCGGCGTGATCTTCTGCCCGATTTCGGAGGCGGTGCATTCGCATCCGGAGCTGGTGAAGCAGTATCTCGGCAGCGTGGTGCCGGCAGGGGACAACTACTTCGCCGCGCTGAATTCGGCGGTCTTCTCCGACGGCTCCTTCGTCTTCATCCCCAAGGGCGTGCGCTGCCCGATGGAGCTCTCCACCTATTTCCGCATCAACGCCCGCAATACCGGCCAGTTCGAGCGCACCCTCATCATCGTCGAGGACGGCGGTCACGTCTCCTACCTCGAAGGCTGCACCGCCCCCCAGCGCGACGAGAACCAGCTCCACGCCGCCGTGGTCGAGCTCGTCGCCATGACCGATGCCACCATCAAATACTCGACGGTGCAGAACTGGTATCCCGGCGATGCCGACGGCAAGGGCGGCATCTACAACTTTGTCACCAAGCGCGGCGCCTGCCGCGGTGCGCGCTCCAAGATCAGCTGGACCCAGGTCGAGACCGGCTCCGCCATCACCTGGAAATATCCGTCCTGCATCCTCCTCGGCGACGACAGCGTCGGCGAATTCTACTCGGTCGCCGTCACCACCAACCGCCAGCAGGCCGATACCGGCACCAAGATGATCCATATCGGCAAGAACACGAAGAGCACCATCGTGTCCAAGGGCATCAGCGCCGGGCGGAGCGACAACACCTATCGCGGCCTGGTCCGCATCATGAAGAACGCCGACGGCGCCCGGAATTTCACCCAGTGCGATTCCCTGCTGATCGGCGACCAGTGCGGCGCCCACACCGTGCCCTACATCGAAAGCCGCAACCCCACGGCCAAGACGGAGCACGAGGCGACCACGTCCAAGATCGCCGATGACCAGTTGTTCTACTGCCGCAGCCGCGGCCTCTCGCAGGAGGATGCGGTCGGGCTGATCGTGAACGGGTTCTGCAAGGACGTTTTGAAGGAATTGCCGATGGAGTTCGCGGTCGAGGCACAGAAGCTGCTCGCCGTGAGCCTCGAAGGCTCGGTGGGCTGAAGGATCGTATTATGCTCGAAATCAATAACCTGCGTGCCGGCATCGAAGACAAGGAGATCCTGAAAGGGATCGACCTGGTGGTGCCCACCGGCGAAGTCCATGCCATCATGGGTCCCAACGGCTCCGGCAAGTCGACGCTCTCCTATGTCCTTTCCGGCCGCGACGGCTACGAGGTGACCGGCGGCTCCGCCACCTTCGACGGCGCCGATCTGCTGGAGATGGAGCCCGAGGCGCGCGCCGCTTCCGGCCTGTTCCTCGCCTTCCAATATCCTGTCGAACTCCCCGGCGTGAACAACGCCAACTTCCTGCGCACCGCGCTCAACGCCCAGCGCCGCGCCCGCGGCGAGGAGGAGTTGGACGCCGTGAAGTTCCTCAAACTCGCCCGCGCCGAAATCAAGCGCCTCTCGATGGCGGACGACATGCTCAAGCGCAACGTCAATGTCGGCTTCTCCGGCGGCGAAAAAAAGCGCAACGAAGTCCTCCAGATGGCCGTCCTGCGCCCGAAGCTCGCCATCCTCGATGAAACCGATTCGGGGCTCGACATCGATGCGCTGAAAATCGTGGCCGAGGGCGTGAACGCGCTGCGCGGCCCGGCATTCTCGGCACTGGTGATCACGCATTACCAGCGGCTGCTCGACTATATCGTGCCCGATCGCGTCCACGTGCTCGCCGGCGGGCGAATCATCCGCTCCGGCGGGCCGGAACTGGCGCATGAGCTGGAAGCCAACGGCTATGCCGCCGTGGTGGCGGAGGCGGCGTGAACGCCGTGTCCCAAACCTCGCTGCAGGCAAGCGCCCAGGGCTTCCTGGCGCGCTACGAAGGGCTCAGGCACCGCCTGGCCGGCGACACCGCCGCCCGTGAAGCGGGCGCTGCGGCCTTCACGCGGCACGGACTGCCCGGCCCGCGCGAGGAAGCCTGGCGCTACACCGGGCTGCGTCCGCTCGCCGAAATCGAATTCCACGAGCCGGTCGTCCTGCTCGCCGACGCGAGCGCCCAGTTCGCCGCCCTCGGCCTGCCCGACGGGCCCCGCCTGGTCTTCATCGACGGCCGTTTCCGCGCAGAGCTCTCGCGCCTGCCGGAAAACATCGCCATCACCACCGGTGCCCCGGCCTTCGGCCACCTCGCCGACAACTCCGAGAATCTGGTCGCGCTCAACACCATGCTCGCCGAGGACGGTGCCGCCATCGACGTCGCCCCCGGCGTCGATGCCGGCACCCTGCTGATCGTCAGCCTCGGGGCCGACGCCCACGGCAAGCCGGTCTCGTTCCATCCGCGCCACGCCATCCGCCTCGGCGCCGGCGCCTCCCTCACCCTCGCCGAAATCAACGCCGGCACCGGCGTGTACTTCAACAACCCGGTCATCACCGCCGAAATCGCCGAGGACGCCACCCTGGTGCATCTGCGCGAGCAGCGCGAAGCCCCGGGCGCCTTCCACCTCTCCACCGTCTTCGCCGAGATCGCCGCCCGCGGCACCTATGACAGTTTCTCCCTCGCCCTCGGCGGCCGGCTCGCCCGTGTCCAGGTGCACGCGCGGCTGGCGGGCGAACATTCGATGGCCCATCTCAACGCTGCCCAGCTCCTCGGTGGGTCCCAGCACGCCGATTTCACCACCGTCGTCCGCCACGACGCGCCCGCCACCGCCAGCCGCCAGACGGTGAAAAACGTGCTGACCGGCCGCTCCAAGGGCGTCTTCCAGGGCAAGATCGAAGTCGCCCGGATCGCCCAGAAAACCGACGGCTACCAGATGAACCAGACCCTGCTGCTCTCGCGCGACGCCGAGATCGACAGCAAGCCGCAGCTCGAAATCTACGCCGACGACGTCAAATGCAGCCACGGCTGCACCGTCGGCGAACTCGACGCCGACCAGCTGTTCTACCTGCGCAGCCGCGGTGTGCCGGAGCGCGAAGCCCGCAACATCCTGGTTCGCGCCTTCCTGTCCGAAGCGCTCGACCCGGTCACCCACGACGCGATGCGCGCCCACATGGAAGCCGCCATCGCCGCCTGGTGGGAAGAGGCGCCGACATGAACGCGCCCCTCGACCTGACCTCCATCCGCGCCCAGTTCCCCATCCTGGCGCAGAAGATCCGCGGCAAGGACCTCGTCTTCCTCGACAGCGCCGCCTCCGCCCAGAAGCCGCGCGCGGTGATCGACGCCATGGTCGGCGCCATGGAGTCCCAATACGCCAACATCCATCGCGGCCTGCACTGGATGAGCGAACGCACCACCGACGCCTACGAAGCCACCCGCGACTCCGCCGCCCGCCTGCTCAACGCCGCCGACCGCCACGAGATCGTCTTCGTCCGCAACTCCACCGAGGGCATCAACCTCGTCGCCCACAGCTACGGCCGCGGCGTCCTGAGGCCCGGCCAGGCGGTGGTGATCTCGGAGATGGAGCACCACTCCAACATCGTGCCCTGGCAGATGCTGCGCGACGACCACGGCACCGAACTGCGCGTTGCCCCCATCACCGACACCGGCGAGCTCGACATGGCGGCCTACGAGGCGCTGTTCGCCGACGGCAAGGTCGGCCTCGTCGCCATCACCCACATGTCCAATGTTCTGGGCAGCTACACCCCCGCCGAACGCATCATCCGGATCGCCCATGATCACGGCGCCAAGGTGCTGCTCGACGGCTCCCAGGCCGTGGTCCATCGCCGCATCGACGTCCAGGCGCTTGACGCCGACTTCTACGTCTTCACCGGTCACAAGCTGTACGGGCCGACCGGCATCGGCGTGCTCTACGGCAAGCGTGAACTGCTGGAAGCCATGCCGCCCTGGATGGGTGGCGGCGACATGATCTCGTCCGTGACCTACGAACGCTCCACCTGGGCCCAAGTCCCCCACAAGTTCGAGGCCGGCACCCCCGCCATCCTCGAAGGCATCGGCCTCAACGCGGCGATCAAATGGGTCGAAGCCATCGGCTACGATGCCATCGCCGCCCACGAAGCCGCCCTCACCGACCACGGCCTCGCCCGTCTCTCCGCCATCGAGGGCCTCACCGTGATCGGCCGCGCCCAGGATCGCGGCGGGGTGATCTCCTTCACCCTCGACCGCGCGCACGCCCATGACATCGCCACCCTGCTCGACCGCGCCGGCATCGCGGTCCGCGCCGGCCACCACTGCGCCGAACCCCTGATGCGCCGGCTCGGCCTGGAGTCGACCGCGCGCGCCAGTTTCGGAATCTACACCACCACGGCCGAAATCGACTTCCTTGCGGAGACGCTGACCAAGGTGCGGGAGTTCTTCCGGTAATGTTCGAGGACCTGCGCGACCTCTACAACGCCACCATCCTCGAGCGCGGCCGCCGCCCCCGACACATGCGCCGGCTCGATGATTTCGACGCCACCGCCAAGGGCGACAACCCGATGTGCGGCGATCGGGTGCAGGTCTGGCTCAAATATGCCGGCGACGGCAGCATCGCCGCCACCGGGTTCGATGCCCGCGGCTGCGAAATCAGCAAAGCCGCAGCCGACCTCATGGTCGAGGCCGTGGCCGGCCGCAGCGCCGACGATACCAAGGCGCTGTTCGCCGCGTTCCGCACCCTGGCACAGACCGGCTCCTGCCCCGATCACGCCGCGGCGCTGGCGCCGATGGCACCGCTGGCCGCCGTCCACGAGTACCCCTCCCGCATCAAATGCGCGACGCTGCCATGGCACGCGTTGATCGCCGCGCTCGACGGCAAGGGAGTTTCCTCCAGTGAATGAGGGCGACATGACCCAACCCCAGGTCGGCACCTGGACTCCCGATGGCGCCACCGAGGGCACCCCCTCGGAAGACGCCCTGATCGCCGCCTGCGCGAGCGTCTACGATCCGGAAATTCCGGTTAATATCTACGAACTCGGCCTGATCTATGCCATCGACATCAACGGCGCCGGCAATGTGAAGGTCGAGATGACGCTCACCGCCCCGGCCTGCCCCTCGGCGCAGGAACTGCCGGAGCAGGTGCGCGACGCCATCCTCGCCGTGCCCGGGGTGACGACCTGTGATGTCGATATTGTCTGGGACCCGCCATGGGACCAGAGCCGGATGACCGAAGACGCGCGGCTCGCGCTCAACATGTTCTGAAACAGAACGGGGGAACACACATGAGCACCACCACTGCCGCACCGGCCCGCCCGAAGCGCGAACTGCCGCCGCTGATGGCGCTGACCGACACCGCCGCGGAGCGCCTGCGCACGCTCTACGCCACCGGTGCGGCCAATGGCCAGGATGGCAAGCTGCTCCGCATCTCGGTCAATACCAAAGGCTGCTCCGGCCTCGCCTACGACATGACCTGGACCGCCGAACCCGGCCCCGGCGACGAGCGGGTGAGTGACAAGGGCGTGACCGTGCTGGTCGACCGCAAGGCCAGTCTTTTCCTCATCGGCACAACCATGGATTATGAGGTCAAGGCGCTCTCGGCCGGCTTCACCTTCGTGAACCCGAACGAGAAGGGGCGCTGCGGCTGCGGCGAGAGCTTCCACGTCTAGTGCGGTCGCGTGATCCGCGCCACCGGGTGGGTCCACCAGGCGCGATCACGCTCAAGGAGAGAGCAGATGTCCGACCTTGATTGCGGCGTGCGTGCGGTCCATGTGCCGGAGGCGGTCGAAGTCTGGCAGACCATCCTGCGCGAGGCCAGCCAGGCCGTGGTGCGGGACCGGCTGATGAGCCGCGTCGTCAATGTCCTCGTCACCCCGCACAGCGACCTCGCCGGCGCCATGGCCTGCCTGCTCGCGCGCAAGCTGCATGACGACGGCATCGACCGGCCGACCTTGGCCGGCCTGATCTCCGACGCCTACGAGGACATGCCGGATATCGTCGCCGCCACCGCGGCCGACCTGCTCGCCATCCGCGACCGCGATCCCTCCTGCGAGGACCTGCTCACCCCGTTCCTCTACTTCAAAGGCTTCCAGGCCCTGCAAGCCCACCGGGTTTCGCACTGGCTGTGGACCGGGGGACGCATCCACCTGGCGCGCCACATGCAAAGCCGCATCTCCGAGACCTTCGCCGCCGATTTCCACCCCGCCGCGCGCATGGGCCGGGGCATCATGATCGACCACGGCACCAGCCTGGTGATCGGCGAAACCTCGGTGGTCGAGGATGACGTCTCGATGCTCCAGGAAGTCACCCTCGGCGGCACCGGCAAGGCCGGCGGCGACCGGCACCCCAAGGTGCGCCGCGGCGTGCTGATCGGCGCCGGCGCAAAAATCCTCGGCAACATCACCGTCGGCGAGGGCGCCAAGGTCGGCGCCGGCTCCATCGTGCTCGACAACGTCGCGCCCTTCACCACCGTCGTCGGCGTTCCCGCCCGGCCGGTGGCGCGCAACGCCGCCATGGCGGCCCTGACCATGGACCAGACCTGGCCGCACGATCACGATCGCACCGGCTGAAGGCGCCGGGGCAAGCGCTTGCCCCGGCCCGGCGAGTGCCTGTACCAGGGGTCATGCTCCGTAGCATTCTCACCGTCGGCGGCTGGACCATGGCCAGCCGCATCCTGGGCTTTCTGCGCGACATCCTGATCGCCGCCCTGCTTGGCGCCGGCCCGGTGGCGGACGCGTTTTTCGTCGCCAACAAGCTGCCCAACCTGTTCCGCCGGCTCTTCGGCGAGGGCGCCTTCAATGCCGCCTTCGTGCCCTCGTTCTCCGCCCTGCTCGCCGGCGACGGGATCGATGCCGCCCGCCGGTTCGCCGCCGAGGCGACCTCGGTGATGCTGTTCTGGCTGCTCGGCCTCACCGTGCTGTTCGAAGTGTTCATGCCCGTCGTGCTGCTGCTCCTGGCGCCGGGGTTCCATGCCGATCCGGCGAAATTCGCCACCGCCGTCGAGCTCAGCCGCATCACCTTCCCCTACATGCCGCTGATCTGCCTGACCGCGCTGTTCTCCGGCGTGCTCAACGGGCTCGACCGTTTTGCCGCCGCCGCCGCCGCGCCGGTGATCTACAACCTCACCTCGATCGGCTTCATGCTCGGCCTGGCCGGCCTGGTGCCGACCACAGGGCATGCACTGGCCTGGGGGGTGTCGGCTTCGGGCGTGTTCCAGCTCGCCTTGCTGGTCTGGGCGGTCCGCCGTGCCGGCATGCGGTTCACCTTGCCGCGGCCGCGCCTGACGCCGGGGATGCGCCTGCTGTTCCGCCGCATGCTGCCGGGGCTGCTGGGCGCGGGGGTGACGCAGCTCAATCTCGCCGTCGACACCGTGATCAGCACGCTGCTGCCAAATGGCATCGTCTCGATCCTGTACTACGCCGACCGCATCAACCAGCTGCCGCTCGGCACCATCGGCGTCGCCGTCGGCACCGCGCTGCTGCCCACCCTGTCGCGCCAGGCCCAGGCGGGCGACGACGGGGCGGCACGCTCCACCCTCAATCGCGCGATCGAATACGCCCTGGCGCTGACCCTGCCCGCGACGCTGGCGCTGCTCACCATTCCTGCGCCCATTCTGGCCGTGCTGTTCGAGCGCGGCGCCTTCACCGCCGAGGATGTGCGACTGTCCGCCCAGGCGCTGGCCGCCTACGCCGCGGGGCTTCCGGTGTTCGTGCTGGTGAAGGTGCTGATCCCGGGGTTCTTCGCCCGCGGCGACACTGCCGCCCCGGTGAAGATCGGGACCGCCTGCGTGGTCCTCAATCTGGCGCTCAACGTCGCCTTCGTGGTGCCACTGCAGCATCTCGGCCCGCCGCTATCCTCCGCCATCGCGGCCTGGGCCAACGTCGCGGCGCTGGCATGGCTGCTGCGGCGGCGCGGCCATCTGGCGGCCGATGCCACCCTGCTGCGCGTCGTGCCGCGCATGCTGGCGGCCGGGGCGGCGATGGTGATCGCCCTGCTGGTGCTGCGCATCGTCGTCTTCGAGCCGCTCGCCGCCTCCAAGCTGTGGCGCTGGGCCGGGCTCGGCGCCCTCGTGCTCGGCGGCTCCGCGGTCTACGGCATCGCGGGCCAGATCTTCGGTGCCTTCGACCTCCGCACGATGGCGCGCCGCCGCCGCTGAGCCTGACGCGGGCAATTGCACATGATTTGTGCATTTTCGCTGCTTGCCTTCGCGGAATCCGCCATCATTCGCGGGGAATCGTCTGGCACGGTTCTTGTTAACCCCTCCCCCTAGTGTGTCGGCGTGGTGCCCAGGAGGGCAAGGCGTGCGGCACAGGAACAGCCGAACGGGAGCAGGGCTGCGACATGAAACTCATCATGGCCATCATCAAGCCGTTCAAGCTCGACGATGTGCGCGAGGCACTCACGCCTTTGGGCGTCCAGGGCCTGACGGTCTCCGAGGTAAAGGGCTTTGGCCGCCAGAAGGGCCAGACCGAAATCTACCGCGGCGCCGAATATCACGTGAACTTCCTGCCCAAGGTGAAGATCGAGGTCGTCGTCGGCGCCGATCTCGCCGATGCCGTGGTGGAAGCGATCATGAAATCCGCCCACACCGGCAAGATTGGCGACGGCAAGATCTTCGTCATCGACATCGAACGCGCCGTGCGCATCCGCACCGCGGAAACCGACGCGGCCGCACTGTAAGCGCCACGCAGAAGGACCAATGAGCATGAAAACCCTCCTCCGGCGCGCCGCTTTCGCGCTCCCCCTGCTGGCGCTGAGCGCCTCGGCCTTCGCCGAGGATGCCGCCGCCCCCAAGCTCGATTCCGGCGACACCGCCTGGATGCTCACCAGCACCGCCCTGGTCCTGCTGATGACGATCCCGGGCCTGGCCCTGTTCTACGCCGGCATGGTGCGCAAAAAGAACATCCTCGCCACCATGATGCAGTCCTTCGCCATCACCGCCCTGGTCACCGTGATCTGGATGATCGCGGGCTACTCGCTCGCCTTCACCAACGGCAACGCCTATATCGGTGACCTCAGCCGCTTCTTCCTCAACGGCTTCGGCGCCAACTGGGACAAGCCCTTCATCCTCGGTGCCGGCCTGAAGGACCTCGAGCAGGTGCAGACCGTGCCCGAGAGCGTCTTCATGATGTTCCAGATGACGTTTGCCATCATCACCCCGGCGCTGATCGCCGGCGCCTTCGCCGACCGCATGAAGTTCTCCGCGCTGCTGGTGTTCATCACGCTGTGGTCGCTGCTGGTCTATTCGCCCGTCGCCCATTGGGTGTGGGCGCCGACCGGCTGGCTGAACGCGGGCGTCTTCGGCCTGCCCGGCGCGGCCGACTTCGCCGGCGGCACCGTGGTGCACATCAACGCCGGCATCGCCGGCCTCGTCTGCGCCTTCGTGCTGGGCAAGCGCGTCGGCTACGGCACCGACAACATGGCGCCCTTCAACGTCAGCCTCGCCGTGATCGGCGCCTCGCTGCTGTGGGTCGGCTGGTTCGGCTTCAACGCCGGTTCCGCGGTCGCCGCCAACGGCCGCGCCGGCATGGCGATGACCGTCACGCAGATCGCCACCGCCGCCGCCGCCCTGTCCTGGACGTTCGCGGAATGGGCCGCCAAGGGCAAACCCTCCGTCCTCGGCGCCATCTCTGGTGCGGTCGCCGGCCTCGTCGCGATCACCCCGGCCTCGGGCTTCGTGCTCCCCGGCCCGGCCCTGATCATCGGCATCGTCGCCGGCGTGGTCTGCTTCTGGTCGGCCACCTCGCTCAAGCACATGATGGGCTATGACGACAGCCTCGATGCCTTCGGCGTCCATGGCGTCGGCGGCATCATCGGCGCGCTGCTCACCGGCGTCTTCGCCTTCGGCCCCTTCACCGCGACCAAGGACGCACCGCTCGGCACCAACATCGGCGGCCTCGCCCAATTCGAATCCCAGGTCGTGGCGGTGCTGGCCACTCTGATCTGGTCGGGCGTGCTCACCTTCATCATCCTCAAGATCGTCGACGCCGTCGTCGGCCTGCGGGTGACCGAAGAAGAGGAACGCGAAGGCCTCGACGTGGTGCTTCACGGCGAGCGGATCGGCTGATCCGCATCGGCCCGCGAGCAGAAAAGGCCGCCCGGGCAACCGGGCGGCCTTTTTCAGGTCAAGAAAGCGCTTCTTTTTTTGGAAAAAAAGAAGCAAAAAAACTGCGCCCATATGCGGTAGGATCGATGCCCCAATCCCCCTGGCGCCTGCGCTCGCTTCAACCCGGCGACATCGGCTGGGTCATCGCCCGCCACGGTGAGATCTACACCAGCGAATTCGGCTGGGATGGCACGTTCGAATACCTGGTCGCCGAGATCGCCGCCGGGGTGATGAAAACCTTCGACCCGGCGCGCGAGAACGCCTGGATCGCTGAGCGTGATGGCATCCGCCTCGGCGCCGTCTTCCTGGTCGGCGCCGGCGGCGAGGCCGCCAAATTGCGCATGCTCATCGTCGATCCCGCCGCCCGCGGCCTCGGCATCGGCGCCCGTCTGGTGGCGGAATGCACAAGCTTCGCCCGCGCCGCCGGCTACCGCCGCATCACCTTGTGGACCCACTCCATCCTCACCGCCGCGCGGCGCCTCTACGCCGCCGAGGGCTATGTGTTGACCTCCTCGGCCCCGCTGCGCGCCTTCGGCGTCGAACTCACCGAGGAAACCTGGGATCTGGACCTGACCGGCCGGATCGGTTGATATCGCCACCCATCCCAGGAGCCCCCGCGATGAGCGAATATTTCTACGAGCCCCGCCTGGGCCACGGCCTGCCGCATGATCCGTTCAAGGCCATCGTCGCCCCGCGCCCGGTCGGCTGGATCACCAGCATCGACGGAAAGGGCCGGGTCAACCTCGCGCCCTACAGTTTCTTCAACGCCTTCGCCTCCCGCCCGCCCCTGGTCGGCTTCAGCACCGAGGGCTGGAAGGACAGTGTGCGCAACGTCGAGGAAACCGGCGAATTCGTCTGCAACCTGGTCTCGCGCGATCTCGCCGAGGCCATGAACATCACCGCCGCCCCCATGGCCTATGGCGACAACGAAATGATCCGCGCCGGGCTCGCCGCGGCCCCGTCGCGCCGGGTCAAGCCGCCCCGCGTCGCCCGCGCCGTGGCCGCGCTGGAATGCCGCCGCACCGCCATCATCCGCCTCACCGACGCCGACGGCGCCGAGTTGGACAACTGGCTGATCCTGGGCGAAGTGGTCGGCGTCCACATCGACCAGGCATTCCTGCGCGATGGCATCTTCGACACCGCCGCCGCCCGCCCGGTCGCCCGCTGCGGCTATGCCGGCGACTATGCCGAGGTGACGTCGCTCTTCCAGATGACCCGGCCGCCGGCTTGACGTCGTTGGTGCGCGGACCAAGACCGATCAGGGAAGCAAACGCGTTCCTTTTTTGAAAAAGCGAACTTTCATCCATAAGCTCCTTGATCGGCCACATTCTCGGGCTCCGCAAAAAACTGGCGTGTTGGAAAGAGCCCCGTTAGGCTCTGGTCATGGCCAACCTTGCCCCCCTCTCGTCGGCTGACGAGCCCACGGTCGCCGCCCTGATCGCCGCGCGCCCGCATCTTTCCATGCATGCCTTCGACGGCCTCGTCCTCGAAGGCGTCCCCCTTGCGCACATCGCCGACACGCTCGGCACGCCCGTCTGGGTCTATGGCGCCGGCACCATGCGCGCGCGCCTCGCGGCCCTGAAATCCGCCCTCGCCGGCATCGCCGAGGTCCACTACGCGGTCAAGGCCAACGACCATCTCGCGGTCCTGAAGATCATGGCCCAGGGTGGCGCCGGGGCCGACGTGGTGAGCGGCGGCGAGCTGCTGCGCGCCCGCAAGGCCGGCATCGCCGCCGATCACATCGTCTTCTCCGGCGTCGGCAAGACCCGCGACGAGCTCGCCCTGGCCCTGCGCGAAGGCATCTTCCAGATCAACGCCGAAAGCGGCGAAGAGCTCGCCATGATCTCTGCCGTTGCCACCAGCATCGGCCGCACTGCCCGCGTCGCGCTGCGCATCAACCCCGATGTCGATGCCGGCACCCACGCCAAAATCACCACCGGCAAGGCCGAGAACAAGTTCGGCATCCAGTACGCCGACGCCGCCGCCCTCTACGCCCATGCCGCCACCCTGCCCGGCATCGAGCCGGTCGGCATCGCGCTCCACATCGGCAGCCAGATCCTCACCACCGCCCCCTACCGCGCCGCCTTCGCCCGCGCCGCCGAGCTGATCCGCACCCTGCGCGCCATGGGCCAGACCGTCACCCGGATGGATTGCGGCGGCGGCATCGGCATCGGCTACGCCGACGAACCCGGCGCCTCGCCCGCCGCCCTCGCCGGCGCCATCCGCGCCGCCTTCGGCGCGATGGACCTGCAACTTATGGTCGAGCCCGGCCGTTGGCTGGTCGGCCCCGCCGGCCTGCTGCTCGCCTCCGTGGTCCTGACCAAGGGCGACGAACGCTTCGTGGTGATCGACGCCGCGATGAACGACCTGATCCGCCCCGCCATGTATGACGCCTGGCACGGCATCGTCCCGCTCGCCGCGGGCAATGCCGTCGGCGCCACCACCCTGGTCGACGTGGTCGGCCCGATCTGCGAATCCTCCGACACCTTCGCCAAGGCCCGCGCCCTGCCGCGCCTGCCCGCCGGCGCCCGCGTCGCCATTCTCGATGCCGGGGCCTACGGCGCGGTGATGAGCTCCACCTACAACGCCCGCCCGCAGCCCGCCATCGCCATGGTCGACGGTGACCGCTGGACGGTGATCCGCCAGCGCCAGACCCTGGAGGACCTGTGGGCCGGCGAGACGGTGCCGGACTTCCTGTGATCCCCCATCCTCCTGTCCGATAGCCCATGACCCCAACGCCGCAGCCCCCGGACGAGACCGATGTCCTGTTCTATGTGCTGCGGCGCAAACGCCGTCAGGCACGGCTGGTGCTGTTCTTCGAGCAACTCTGGCCCGCGCTTTGGCCGCCTTTGGGTCTGGCGGGCAGCTTCGCCACCCTGGCGCTGCTTGAAATCCCCGCGTTGCTCGAACCCTGGGGCCGCGCCGCGCTGCTCGTCATCTTCGCCCTCGCCATCGCCGCCACCCTGATCCGCGGCCTGCTGCGCCTGCGCGCGCCCTCCCTGGCCGCGGCCGATCGCCGCCTGGAACGCGCCTCCGGCCTGCGCCACCGCCCGCTGGAAGTGTTGCACGACCATCCGGTGCTGCAAGGCGCCGATGGGCTCTGGCAGGCCCATATCACCCGCATCCGGGGCCAGATCGGCCGCCTCCGCGTCGGCCTGCCCCGCCCCGGCCTCGCCGCCATCGATCGCCGCGCGCTGCGCGTGCTGGTGCTGATGGCCCTGCTCGCCTCCATCGGCGTCGCCGGGGAACAGGCCCCGGGCCGTCTCGCCCGCGCCTTCACGCCGGGTTTCGCCCCGCCCGCGGTCGCCGAGGCCATGCTGCTGCAAGCCTGGATCACGCCGCCCGCTTTCACCGGCCTCGCCCCTGTGTTCCTCAAGCCCGAGGGCGGCGCGATCACGGTCCCGGCCGGTGCGCACCTCACCATCAACCTCAGCGGCGGCACGGCCCGGCCCGACCTGCGCCAGGGCGACCAGACCATCGCCTTCCAGACCCTGGGTGAAGCCAGCTTCCAGCTGGATCGCGATCTCGCCGAAAGCGGGCATGTCGAGGTCCGCCGCGCCGGCGCCGTCCTCGCGGCGTGGGACCTCGCGGTGATCGCCAATCTCGCCCCCGAGGTCCGCTTCCCCGAGCCGCCCGGCCCCGCCGGCGCGCCGCGCCAACCCTCGCTGCGCCTGCCCTGGCAGGTCGCGCACGCCTACGGCGTCACCGGCCTGCAAGCCGAACTGCGACTGGTCGACCGGCCCGACCTGCCCCCCCTGGTGGTGACCGTGCCGCTGCCCGGCGGCGCCCCGAAACAGGCCAAAGGCGCCCGCCAGCAGGACCTCACGCCCCATCCCTGGGCCGGTCTGAAGGCCACCGCCACCCTCGTCGCCCACGATGCCACCGGCCTCACCGGCACGAGCGCCGCCGAGCCAGTCGTGGTGCCCGAGCGCAAATTCACCAACCCCGTCGCCCGCGCCCTCGTCGCCATCCGCAAGGGGCTGACCCTCAAGCCGGATGACCGCATGACCGGCGCCCACGAAATCGTCCGCCTCGGCGACCTGCCCGAGGTCTGGAACAACGATCTTGCCGGCTATCTCAACCTGCGCGCCATCGGCTACCGCCTGCGCCGCGCCCAGGGCGTCGCCGCGATCGAGGAGATCCAGGCGCGGCTGTGGCAACTCGCCCTGCATGTCGAGGAAGGTGCCCCCGAACGCACCGCCCGCGCGCTGGAACAGGCCCGCCAGGAGCTGTGCAACCTGCTCGAAGCCGAGAAGCGCGGCGAAACCCCCGACCAGGCCGAGCTCAAGCAGAAACTGAAGGACCTGCAGGACGCCCTGCAACGCCATCTCGAGGCCCTCGCCGAGCAGGCCAGGCGCGATCCGGGCAGCGAGCAGTTCAACCCCGAGCGCGACCGCATGGAGACCCGCACCCTCGAACGCCTGACCGAGGAGATGAAGGACGCCGCCCGCGACGGCCGCATGGACGAGGCGCGGGAGAAGCTCGCCGAGCTCGAACGCCTGCTCGACCAGCTCGAAAAAGGCGACAACCCGCGCAACCGGATGACCGAGCGGCAGAAGCAGCGTGCCGAAAAGCGCCAGCAGGGCGAGCGCCAGGTCTCCGCCGTGCAGGACATGGTCAAGCGCGAGGGCGGCCTGCTCGACCACGCCCAGAGCCGTGACCGTCCGGGCTTCGATTTCCGCCGCCCCGGCTTCGGCGCCCGCCCGCCCGCCGGCGCCATGCCCGATCCGGAGCAGCAGGCGCGGGAGCGCAACGGCGATCTGCGCCTCCAGCAGGCGCTGCGCCGCGCCCTCGGCGAACTGATGCAGCAGCACGGCGACCTCACCGGCAAGGTGCCGGACAATCTCGGCGAGGCCGACCGCGCCATGCGCGAGGCCGGGCAGGCCCTGGCCCAGGGCTTTGACGGCACCGCCGGCGCGGCCGAGCAGCGCGCCATCGCCGCCTTGCAGAAAGGCGGCAAGGAAATGGCCGAACAGGCGCAAAAAATGTTCGGCCGCGGCGGCGAGGACGGCGACGACGAGGATGGCGATGGCGACCAGATGAGCGACGGCGAGGGCGATCAGCCCGGCGACCAGCCCGGCGAGGGGCCGGGCGACGGAACCGGCAAAGGTCCGGGCAAGACCCCCGGCCGCCGCGGCAACCAATACGGCAACAACCAGAACGGCCGCGCCAATGGCCCCTGGGGCGGGCGCCCGGGCATGGACCGGCGCGATGACAAGCGCGATCCGCTGGGCCGGGTGATGCAGAACGGCAACGGCGGGCTGGACGAAAACGGCGAGACCGAAATACCGGAGGAAATGGAGCAGGCCCGCACCCGTGCCTTGCAGGACGAGCTCCGCCGGCGCGGCGCCGAACGGACCCGGCCGAAGCCGGAACTGGACTATATCGACCGACTCCTCCGGCAGTTCTGAAGAACAAGGCAAGGAAGCGCTTCTTTTTTTGAAAAAAAAGAAGCAAAAAAACTTCTCCTGGCTTCGCCCTCGATCAAGCAAAACGCTCAAACGGACAAAAGTTTTTTGCTTCTTTTTTTCAAAAAAGAAGCCCTTCCTTCCCCCTCACGGATCAATCCCCACGATAAAGCTGACCACCGTCCCGAGCGAGCCGCCGATATTCAACGTGGCGAAGCGCCGCGCCCCCTCCACCTGATAGTCGCCAGCCTCCCCGGTCACCTGCTTGCAGGCGTCAAGCAGCATCCGCGTCCCCGTCGCGCCCACCGGATGGCCGCCGCCGATCAGACCGCCGGAGGGGTTGATGGGCATCCGTCCGCCAAGCTCGATGTCGCCGGCCTCGATCGCCATCCAGCTCTGGCCCGGCGCGGTGAGGCCGAAATGATCGATCGCCATGTATTCCGTCGAGGTGAAGCAGTCATGCGTCTCGATCCCGTCGATATCGCGGATGTCGTGGATGCCGGCCCGCGCCCAGGCCTCGGTGATGGTCTGCCGCACGTGGGGGAAGATGTAGTCCTGACCCCGGCTGCGTTCGATCTTGTCGCGGTAGCGCAGCCCGCCGTTGCGGTGGCCCCAGCCCTGGAGCCGCGGTGTGATCGACAAATCGCGCCCGATCTCCTTGGCGAAGCGGCCGGAGGCAAGCACGATGGTGGCGGCGCCGTCGGTGATCTGGCCGCAATCCTGCCGCCGCGTGCCCGGCTCGATCACCGGATTGGCGCGATCGTCGTCGGTGAAGGCGAGGGCATCGAACGTCCACGCCCGGGTCTGCGCATTGGGGTTGCGCCGTGCATTGCCGTAATTGATCTCGGCGATGCGGTTGAGGTGTCGCCGGTCGAGCCCATGACGCTCCTCATAGACCGCGGCGAGGTCGCCGAACACCGCCGGCCACAGGAAGCGGCAGTCGATCCCCTCATGCCCCTGCCAGCCCGCCGCGTTCTGGTTGGCCGAAGCCACGTCGCCGGGCACGTTGCGCAGCTCCTCCACCCCGGTCACCAGCACGCAATCGTAGCGCCCGGCCTCGATCTCGGCGCTCGCCGCGAGCACCGCCAGCGAGGCCGAGGCACAGGCCCCCTCGTGACGCATCGCGGGCAGGCCCAGCAGCTCCGGCACCATTTGGCCGACCATGGCGCCGAGATGGCCCTGCCGGCGCTGCAATTCGGCAAACGCGTTGCCGACATGGATGGACTCGATATCGGTGAAATCCACCCGCGCACTGGCCAGCGCGGCATGCACGCACTCGCCGATCATGTCCGAGATGTCCTTGCCCTCGCGCGAAAACACGCGGGCGAAATCGGTCTGGGCGCCGCCCAGAATGAACACTGGCTCGGTCATGGTCCTGGCTCCTGCGGCCCGACGGTTCCCCCCGCGCCGACTCTACGCCGTTGCCGGCGCAGTGCCAGGGGGCGGATCAATCGAGCTTCAGCGCGCCGGTCAGGTCACCCATGTTGGCGCGCAGCCCCGGCAGCGGGGCCAGCGCAAAACGCCGCGTGATCAGCTTGAGGATCGAGTCCGTGTCGTAGGCGGTGTGGTCCACCACCCCCTTGCGCGCGAACGGCGAAATCACCAGCGCCGGGATGCGGGTGCCGGGGCCCCAGCGGTCCGACCAGCCCTCGCCATGCGGCGGCGGGACATGATCCCAGAACCCGCCATTCTCGTCGTAGGTGACGATGATGACCGTATCGGCCCACAGCTTCGGGTTCGCCCGCACCCGCTCCAGCACATCGGCGATATGCGCATCGCCGCGCACCAGATCGGTGTAGGACGGGTGCTGGGTGAAGATGCCGACCGGCTTGTAGAACGCCACCGGCGGCAGCGTCCCGGCGTCGATCGCCGCCATCAGGTCCTCGCCGTCCTTCAAATGCTGCGCCCGCGCGGCGGTGCCGGGGGCGAAGCGGCTGTAGTAGTTGAACGGCTGATGATGCGGCTGGAAATTCAGCGCCCCACCCTTGCCGGTATAGATCACCTGGCGATCCGCCAACGCGCGCGCGCCATCGGCGCTCGCGGCGTTGAAACCGCCGGCATACCAGGCCCACGCGATGCCCTTGGCCGACAGCGTATCGCCGATCGTCAGCGCCGTCTGCGCCGGCATCGGCGGCCCCATGATCTTGGTCCCGGCCGGATCGACCAGCGCCGGATCGCCCCCCGGCGCCGGCGCGATGCCGCTGGGCTGATATGGCGGCTGGCTGGTATTGACCGCGAACCCGTCCGGCGTGACCTGGGTATTGGACGCGACCTTCACCGGCCCGATTGTGGCCGAGGGCGAATCCGCCGCCTTCGTCATCCGCCCGTCCGCATCGAGCTTCGCCACGATCTCGGCGGGCGCGCCCGGGAAGGTCGGCGCGCAGGCGCAGACCAGATACTGGTGGTTCAGAAACGAGCCGCCATGCGCCCCCATGAAGAACCGATCCGCCAGCGTGTAGTCCTTCGCCCACTGCCACAGCCGCAGCTTGCTGCCATCGACATAGCCCATCGACCAGCCGCCGACGTTGGACATCGCGGCGAACATGTTGTTGCGCCCGCCGTTGATCTGCTCCGCATTGTGGTAGAACGCGTGGATCGGGCTCGGCAGCACATCTGCCAGGCTCGCATTGACCGGATCGGCATCGATCCGAAACGGCCCGTTGGGCAGCTTCGGGAACCGCGCATCGGCCTCGTTGCCCTTCCACACCGTCAGGAACGGCAGCTTGCTGCCGTCATGATCGAGCTGCGTTCGCTGCTCCATTGTGGCATTGGCGATCCCGTCGGCGCCTGGAAAACTGCCGTAGAGATGATCGAAGCTGCGGTTCTCGGCGTAGATCACCAGGATATGGGCGATCCGCGCGAGCCCGGCCGCGGTCCCCTCCGCCCGGCCCGGCGCCGCCGACACCAGCACGGCCAGCATGACCAGAACAATACGGCGCGCGAGAGTCAACATGGCAACCTTCCCCAGGTGAGGCCGGTCCCGGCCGTCGCGCAGATATAGCGAGCCTGCCACCAAGCGCAATCTAGACGTCCACGTCCACCACATCCGCCGCATGTTCCTGGATGAACGCGAACCGCAGTTCCGGCCGCCGCCCCATCAGGCTTTCCACCAGGTCGTTGGTCTTGGCCCGCTCCTCCGGCAGCGCCATCACCCGCAGCAGCGTGCGCTTGGTCGGGTCCATCGTGGTCTCCTTCAGCGCCGCCGGCGGCATTTCGCCAAGCCCCTTGAACCGGCTGACCTCGATCTTGCTGCCGGCCTTGAACTGCTTGGTTTTGCGCTCCCGGTCCGCATCATCCATCGCGTAGACCGACTTGGCACCTTGCACCAGCCGGTAGAGCGGCGGCTGGGCGAGATACAAATGCCCCTGGCGGATCAGCTCCGGCATCTCGCGGTAGAAGAACGTCATCAGCAGCGATGCGATATGGGCGCCGTCCACGTCGGCGTCGGTCATGATGATGATGCGCCCGTAGCGCAGCCGGGCCCGATCGAACCGCTCGCCGGCGCCGCAGCCCAGCGCCTCCATCAGGTCCTTGAGTTCCTGGTTCTGCCGCAGCTTCTCGGTCGAGGCGGAGGCGACATTGAGGATCTTCCCGCGCAGCGGCAGGATCGCCTGGGTCGCCCGGTTGCGCGCCTGCTTGGCCGAACCGCCGGCGCTGTCGCCTTCCACCAGGAACAATTCGGTACGGCTGGCATCCTCCACCGAGCAATCCGCCAGCTTACCGGGCAGGCGCAGCCGCCTTGTGGCCGATTTGCGCGGCGTGTCCTTCAGCTCCTTGCGCCGGATGCGATCCTCCGCGCGCTCGATGACGAAGGACAGCAGATTATCGGCCTGGGTCGGATCACCCGCCAGGAAATGGTCGAACCGGTCGCGGATCGCGGTCTCCACGAAGCGGGTCGCCTCCGGCGAGGTCAGCTTCTCCTTGGTCTGGCCCTGGAACTGCGGATCACGGATGAAGGCGGACAGCTTCGCGGCGAGATTTCCGGCGAGGTCCTCGGCCGTCACCTGCGCCGCGCGCCGATTGCCGCGATGCTCGCCCCAGGCGCGCAACCCCTTGAGCAACGCATTGCGGAACCCGGCCTCATGGGTGCCACCCTGCGCCGTCGGCACGGTGTTGCAGTAGGAGTGCAGAAAGGCCTCGCTGTCCTCCAGCCACACCACCGCCCATTCCACCCGCCCGGCGGCGCGGCCATCGGGCGCCATCGGCAGCGCCGCCTCGCCCGCCCACAGCGGCGCCACCCGGGCCGCCGTCCCGATATCGTCCTCCAGACTGTCCTTCAGCCCCCCGGGGAAATGCAGCTCGGCCTCGGCCGGGATATCCTCGCCCTTCAGCAGCGACGGATCGCACGACCAGCGGATTTTCACCCCGCGGAACAGATACGCCTTGGACCGGCAGAACCGGTACAGCCGCGCAGGAATGAACTGCAGCGCCCCGAAAATCTCCGGGTCCGGCTTGAACGCGATGGTGGTGCCGCGCCGGTTCTGAATCGGCCCCGCATTGATCAGCTTGCTCGTCGGCTTGCCGCGGGCATAGCTCTGCTTCCACAACACCCGATCGCGCGCGACCTCCACCTCCAGCGTCTCCGCCAGCGCATTGACCACCGACGAACCAACCCCATGCAACCCGCCCGAGGTATCGTACGCCTTGCCGCTGAACTTGCCGCCCGAATGCAGGGTCGTGAGAATCACCTCCAGCGCGCTCAGATGCTTGAACTTCGGATGCGCATCCACCGGAATGCCGCGCCCGTTGTCGCGCACGCTCAGCACATTGCCCGGCGCCAGCACCACCTCGATGAAACTGGCATGCCCGGCCACCGCCTCGTCCATCGCATTGTCGATGATCTCGGCCGCCAGATGATGCAACGCATTCTCGTCGGTGCCGCCGATATACATCCCGGGCCGCCGACGCACCGGCTCCAGCCCCTCCAGGACCTCGATGTCCTTGGCCGAATAGGCATCAGGCGCCGGCGCCGACGCCGGCCCGGGCGCGGCGGCCTTGCCGCCCTTGGCCGAGGAGCCGAAAAGATCGTTCATGCTGTGTTCCCGTCTTGGGGACGCACTCTAGTCGGGCGGGGCGTGGGCATTCAAGCGGGGAGATTGGGGGGGGCGACGCGAGAGGGGACGGACACTAGCAAGGCTCCGCCGGCAAAGGGCCGCAGGCCCTTTGAACCCATCACTGCTCGCGGCCGGGGCGAGGGCCTTCGGATGAGGGCGCAATTTGGGTGGCCTCGCCGCTAGACGGTGCACAATTCAAAACATCTGGAACGTAGCTCGCGTAGGGTGGGGTGCCCTTCCGCACCCCACCATCACCACGGGAGCCCATATGGTCATTCCGGCTCACCCTCAACCTCTCCAAACCCGCCAACACCATCATCCTCCCGAGTCCAATCCGCCGGATAATCCCCGCGCGCGACGGCCCGCCGGAACGACGAATAGGGCCAATCGGATGTCCGAGGTAAATTACAAGGCACCAAACCATCGTAGGTCAGTCAGATTCCGATGTGCGTTTGAATATTATCGCGACGCCGGTGTTTGGGCTCTTCATTCGGTCAACGATCATTCTGGAGGGTGCGGATATCACCAACCGAGCATCACCATCCCAATGGATCTGGGGAGAGAGCTTTGAGGAATAGGCGGCAGCCTCGAAAATTCGCTCCCCCGGATCGCCATCATCGTGGCGTGAGAGCACGATCACATACTCACCTGCATCGAAAGGGCTCTGGCAGTCCTCGACGCTTGTGGTTGCTCTCCACGTGCCTCCAGCAGAGAGCGCCTCTGAAATTGGATTGAGGACGCAGTGCCGATCCCGCCCCAACGCAACAGCGAATAGGAGAGCTCCAGAAGCTCCCAAAACTAGGGTGCTTGCAAAAAGTCCGATCAAAAGGCTCCCAGCTCTATTAAGCCACTTCTGCGTCGACCCGTTGCACCCTCCTGAGCTCGCGTAGGGTGGGGTGCCCTTCCGCACCCCACCATCACCACGGGAGCCCATATGGTCATTCCGGCTCACCCTCAACCTCTCCAAATCCGCCAACACCATCATCCTCCCGAGCCCAATCCGCCGGATAATCCCCCCGCGCGACGGCCCGCCGGAACGACGAATAGGGCCAATCGACCGCCCGCGCGACAAGCCCGTGTTTGACCGGATTGAAATGGACATAATCGACGTGCCGGGCAAAATCGCAGGGATCACGCACCGTATGCTCCCAAAACCGGCGTTGCCAAATCCCGCGCTCTCCCGTGGCGACGCGGGACTCTGAGCGACGTTCGCCAGCCGGAATCGCCGCCGAGAACCATCGCTTGATAAGCGTCCATCGCAATGAATAACCGGCATCGCCGTCGGGCAATGTCCAGACCGCATGCATATGCTCAGGCAGCACGACCCACGCATCGATCAGCAAAGTGTAAAAATTCCCGACAAGACCCTTCAGAGCGTGCGCGCGCGCCTTTGCCGGCGGAGCCCTGCCCGGCTTGATCGGCCCATGGACGCGGCGCGGCAGGATCGGCAAAGATCGCCCCGCATTTCACCGGAGGGAACCGGCTTGTCGGATACCGTGAGCGTCGGCGTGACCGTCACCTTCCTGCGCATGATCGCGCCGCCCGTCGAACCAGCCCCGGCTCTGCCGCCGGACGCCGAGGTGGTGCATGTGGCTCACTGCTCGGTGAGCTTCTACCGCTATCTCTACAACACCGTCGGCGCCGACTACGTCTGGTGGCTGCGCCGCACCGTGCCGGACCAGCAGCTCGCCCGGCTGCTGTCGAGCCCCGCCGTGGCGATCTACGCACTCTACCAGAACGGCGAGCCGGCCGGGTTCTACGAGCTCGACAGCGCGCGCTGGCCTGTGGTCAATCTCGGCTATTTCGGCCTCCTGCCGCATGCCGTCGGCACCGGCATGGGCTCCGCCTTCCTGCGCCACGCCGTCGATTTCGTCTGGCGCGCCCGACCCCACGCAATGACGGTCAACACCTGCACCGCCGACCATCCGCGCGCCTTGCCCGGCTACCTGCGCGCCGGCTTCAAGGTCACCCGGGAGGAGTTCGAACGCTGGGACATCCCCACCAGCCTCGGCCTCAAAATCCCGCCCCGCCTCATCCTCGGTTGATCGCCGTGGCAAGGGCGATCTCGCGCACCAGCTTCTGCCGCATCGCCGCGGCGAATCCGGCATAGTCCTGGCATTGCAGCGCGAAGGCGCCGGGGCCGCCGATCACCTCGCGCCGGTAGCTCTCCACCAGGTCGGCCTCCTCGTGCAACACGCACAAGCCGTTGATGGTCGCCCCCATCGCCACCAGCGCATCGCGCACCGGCTCCGGGTCGATCCCGGCATTGCAGCGTCCGTCGCCGACGAAATCCACCACGTAGCGCCGCGCCTCGGCCGGGCAGATCGCCAGCAGCCGGCCGCACAGCGCCAGCGCCTCGCCCAGCGCCGTGGTCCCGGCCGGCACGATGCGCGGCATGTCCTCAATTGCGCGGGCGAAGGCGGCGACATCCTCGGCGCTGCCGAGCCGGGTCCACTCCACCATCACCTCCTGCGCCCCCGGGCCGGACCACAGCAGCAGACACGCCACCGCCCCGCCGGCGGTCAGCCCGGCGGCGATGGTCTCCTCGCGCAAGGCCGCCGCCGTGCCGGTGGTCATCAGCACGAACTCGTTGAAGCTCACGCTGGCCGAGCCGTCGAACGCCAGCACCAGCGCGAGCGCGACCGGCTCCATGGTATGGGCTGGGGTCAGCCCATGGTTTGGACAGAGGTGGGCGTGATTTCGAAGATCATGCGGACTTCGGTGGCATTGCGGTAGGGATAGGAGTCGAGGCCGAGGTATCGCTTGGCCAGCGAGTCGATATGGGCGTCGCCGCCTTCGGTGGTGGTTTTGCTGACCTTGCCGCGGATCTGGATGTAGCGGTAGCCGTTGTCGGGGTCGACGATGGAGAGGGCGACGGGGGCGCCCTCGGTCATGTTGCGGGATTTGACGCGACCTTTGGCGGAGTTCACCCGGATGAGGCCGCCGGTGTAGTCGAACCAGAGGGGAGTCACCTGCGGGGAGCCGTCGGGCATGATGGTGGCGAGGTGGGCCAGCGGGGCTTTGGTGGTGAGGAGGTCGAGGTAGGCTTCGGGGATGACGGTCATGATGGCCTCGGGTTATGGACGAGCACGCGTTGTCGTAGGAGCGAGCTAAGCAAACCCTCTTAGGTTTGCGCTCTTTCTGAAAGCTGAGCTGGTTTTCGCCTGCACGATATTTGCGAATGCATCCGTGGTCCGTCCTGCGAAAGCCTGCTTAGCGAATATAAAGGCGCAGCACGCCATAGAACATTCCGGCCAACGCTATGTTCCCGCCGATAACAGTGGCGATCATCTGCCACGAGGAGGGAATGCCTTCGAGCTTGCCTTTCAGATATGAAAGATCCGAGCGGACCGTATTGGTTTCCTTTTCAACTCCGTCCAGCTTGGCTTCGATTCGGGCCAAGGCATCGCGGATGCCTGCGGTCGCACGCTGAAGTTCCCTTACTCTCTCTTCCATGTCGCCATCATAGGGCGGACCTCCACCAGAAGGAATGCGGTTGTTATCCTTCCATGGGCCGTCGACAACGGTCATCCGACGCTCTCCGGAATGGGTTGGTCGGACAGCCATTTTCGAACAGCGGTTTCATGGAAAAAGAGGGAGTTTCCGCAATTCGAGCAACTTACGCTATGAAAAGTGTGACCGTTGCCGAGCGCAACTCGGTTCTGGATCTGGGCATTTATCACCAAGGTCGCAACGGCATTCTCCTCGACCCCCGCGTTAATCGCGAAGCTTGCATGCCCGCAGAAGCTGCATTGGAACTTCCCAGGATGAACGCCGACCAGAAATCTCACAAACTCGTCCCGGCTCAGTGGTTCGTCCATCACGACCTCTCTTCGGAAACGGCAGATTATTCGTGGCACCGACGGACGGTCAAAATTCAAACCTGGCGCCGAAGTGAAGGTAGTATTTTGAACTGCGGTGTTCAACGGTTGAACAGCTTGCCCGGCGGCGGCGCCGTCCGCGTGTAGTCCATCACGGTATAGCCGCCACCCTGGTAGCGTTCCTGGATGGCGTTGTCGCTTACCTTGCCCGCCATCTGCGCCGCGAAAGGGTCGGCGCTGTCCTGCGGCAGCCAACCGATGGTCTCGCGCGCATCATGCCGCCAGTAGGTCCGGCTGTTGGCCGATGCGCCCCAGATCACGCAGCTCCCGGTCTTCTCCGCCAGCGTTGCTGCGGCGCAGAGGCGGGCGAGGTCGTCATAGCTCAGCCAGGTCGAAAGCATCCGCGCGTCGATCGGCTCAGGGAAGGAGGAGCCGATACGGACGTTGACGTTCTCCACCCCGTGCTTGAACCAGTACATCCGCCCCATCAGCTCGCCATAGGCCTTGGACAGCCCGTAATACCCGTCCGGCATGAACTGGCAGTCGTCGTCGAGCGGAGTCTCGCGCTCGTGGAACCCGATCGAGTGGTTGGACGAGGCGAACAGCACCCGCGCCCCCTCGCGCCGCGCCGCCTCGTAGATGTGGTAGAGCCCGCGGATATTCGGCCCCAGCACCTCCTCGAACGGATGCTCGGTCGATACCCCGCCGAAATGCAGGATCATGCCGCAGCCGGTCGCCAGCCGCAGGATCGTCACGCCGTCGTTGAGGTCGGCCTTGGTGAAGGTCGCGCCGGGCGGCAGCGGGTCCGGAAACGGCACGATATCGGTCAGCACCAGCGTCCAGCCGCGCGCGCCCAGCGCCTTGGCGAGATGGCGTCCGAGATTGCCGGAGGCGCCGGTGAGCAGGACGGGTTTGGTGGGGATTTCGGTCATGGTTGGTTCCTCAATAGCCGATTGCGGCGCCCGCGGGCCGGCGGTCGTCGTTGGCGCCATAGAACAGGCCGGGGCGCATCCGGCCGGACACCGCGGCATCGTTGCCGGAGCTCGCGGCCCCCGCCTGGGTGGCGCGCTGCGGCCCGACGGCGATCGCCTCGGCGGCGCCCCAGGGAGACTGGGTGGTGAGCTTGTGGCCCATCCCGGCGAGCAGCGTCGCCGTGTCGGGCGAAATCCCGTGGGGCTCGACGAACACTTCGTCGGGCAGGAACTGGTGATGGAAGCGCGGCGCGTCCACCGCCTCCTGCAGCTCCATGCCGTAGTCGATCACATTGAGCGCGGTCAGCAGGGTGATGGTGATGATGCGCGGGCCGCCGGGCGAGCCGAGCACGAGGAAGATGCGGCCGTCCTTCGTCACCAGGGTCGGCGCCATCGACGAAAGCGGCCGTTTCGCCGGGGCGATGACGTTGGCCGCGCCCTGCACCAGGCCGAACAGATTGGCGCTGCCGGGCTTGATGGTGAAATCGTCCATGGTGTCGCCGAGCAGGAAGCCGCCCGCCATCACCAGGGCGCCGAACGCGCCGTTGATGCTGTAGGTGACGGAGACCGCGTTGCCGGCCGCGTCCACCACCGAATAATGCGTCGTCTCCGGCTTCTCGTGCGGCGCCACGCCGGGGCCAAGGTCACGTGAAGGGGTGGCTGCGACGCCGATCCTGGCCCGGATCGCGGCCGCGTACTCCTTCGAGAGCAGGCGCTCAAGCGGATTGCGCACGAAGGCGGGGTCGCCGAGCGTGGTGTTGCGGTCAAGGAAGGCGTGGCGCATGGCCTCGACAATGAGGTGGACCGATCGAGCCGAGCGGAAACCCAGCGCACGCAGGTCGTAGCCTTCGAGGACATTGAGGATTTCGCACAAGATGGTCCCGCCCGAGGAGGGCGGCGGGGCGGAGACGAAGACGTAGCCGCGATAGGTGCAGCGCAGCGGCGCCCGTTCGACGGCGCGGTAGGCGGCAAAATCGGCCGCGGTGATGATCCCGCCCGCTTCGCGCGCCGCAGCCTCGATCAGTGCCGGGATGCGGCCGTTGTAGAAGGCGGGCGCGCCGTCTTGCGCGATCGACGCCAGCGTGGCGGCCAGTTCGGGCTGGGTCATCCGGTCCGCCGGTTGCAGGGCGCTGCCGTCAGGCCGCAGGAACACGGCGGCCAGGGCCGGACGGGTTCTGAAGGCGGCGGCGCGCAGATCGAGAATGTCGGTGTCGCCGCGGGTCAGGATGAAGCCGTCGCGGGCCAGCCGGATGGCGGGTTCCATCACGATCGCGCGCGGCAGGCTGCCGTACCGCGACAGCGCCGCCTCGAGTCCGGCGACGGTCCCGGGCACCGGCACCGCTTTCCAGCCGACCAGGCTCGCGTTCGCGATCGGGTTGCTGGCGGCGTCCAGATACATGTCCGCCGCCGCCAAAGCCGGCGCGGCTTCGCGGAAATCGAGGAACACGTCGCGCCCGTCGGCGAGATGCAGCGTCATGAAGCCGCCGCCGCCGATGTTGCCGCAGCATGGGTTGACCACCGCCAGCGCATAGCCGACCGCGACGGCGGCATCGACGGCATTGCCGCCGTGCTTCAGCATCTCGATCCCCGCCTCCGAGGCTAGGCGCTGGGCCGAGACCACCATGCCGTGCGCCGCCTCTATTGCGGGGGCCGAGGCCGCCCGCGCGTCAGCGGCCAGCCCGAGGGCGAGCAGGAGCACCAGCCCGCGGACCATGCTCAGCCTGCGGTCGGGATGGTGACGCCGATCATGTCGCCTTCGCGGACGATGGCGGCGAGTTGTTCGGCGCTCCAGCCCTCGGTCCCCGCCGGGCGCCGGGGCAGCACCATCCAGCGGTAGTCGGCGGTGCTGTCCACCACCCGCAGCTTCTGCCCCACCGGCAGCACCGTGCCCCATTCGCCCAGCAGCCCGCGCGGGTCGCGCACGGCACGGGCGCGGTAGGCGGCGGATTTGAACCAGAACGGCGGATAGCCCAGCACGGCGCGCGGGTAGCAGGAGCACAAGGTGCAGACGACCAGGTTGTGCACCGCCTCGGTGTCCTCCAGCACGCCGAGCGGCGGCAGGCCGCGCATCGGGATCGCCATCGCCTCGGCCGCCATGGTGCCGTCGCGCAGCATCAGCGCCTTGTAGTCCGGATCGGTCCAGGCGCGGGCCACCATGCGCGCACCCTGGGCCGGGCTGCCGCCATCCGTGATGCGGATGCGCTCGGCGATCTCGTCGGTGGTCAGATGCCCCTTGGCCGCCAGCAGCGAGCGGACGGCTTCGAGCAGGCGGTCGGACGGGGTTTCCAGGATATTCATGCGGCCTCCAGCCAATGCTCGAAGATTTCGACAACCAGCTCATCCGGCGCCGCGCCCTCGGGCCAGAACGGCTTGGGCGCGAAGCGGACATGGTAGAGGGCGCGAATGGGGGCGGGGCGGGCGAAGGCAAGGTCTTCGGGGTTGGGGAAATCGCCGAGGTGGCGCTCGATGGTGCCCTCTTCGCCGCGCACGTAATGCGGCGTGCGGATATGGCAGGGGCCGCGCAGCTCCGGCCAGTCGAGCTTGACGCGGACGCGGGTGCCGGGGGCCAGCATCATAGTTTCGCCCCATCCTGGCTGGCGAGGGCTTCGCGGAGTTCGGCTTCGGTGAAGATGCCTTTGGAGAGCATGTTGTCGGTGATGGAGCGCATCCATTTCTGGTAGTACGACATCCGCAGGTACTGCTCCTCGGGGATGGCCTCGATGGCGCGGCGCATTTCGTCGACGGACATGAGTTTTTTCATGCCCAGGAGCTGGCGGATGGCGTCGACTTCCTTGTCGAAGTCGTTGAGCGCATGGGGCTCGGTGTCGACCGGGTCGCACATGAACTTGCTGACCCCGCCCATGTCATGCATCGCCCGCGGCAATTCGTCCTTCATCGCATCCCCTCCGTTTTTCACCCTAGCAAGCGGATAAAAGTTTTTTGCTCCTTTTTTTCAAAAAAGGAGACCTGTTCTTTTTTGAAAAAAAGAACCAAAAAACTTTCACCCATTATCCTTCGATCTGCACCAGCCGGTGGTGCTTGCGGCCCGATGAGAGGCGCACGCCGGCGCGCAAGGCGGCTTCCGCCACGGCGAGAGCTTCGTCCTTTACCGGCGCGTCGTCGAGCCGGGCGCCGCCGCCGCGGATCAGGCGGCGGGCCTCGGCGTTGCTGGCCACCAGGCCGGAGAGCGCGAGGAGGCGGAAGATCGGGATCGCCCCGTCGGCGAGTTCGCCGGCCGGGATGGCGATGCGGGGAACGTCGCCGCCGATGCCGTCCTCGAAGGTTTTCCGTGCGGTCTCGGCGGCCTGCTCGGCGGCGGCGCGGCCGTGCAGGATGGCGGTGGCTTCGGTGGCGAGGATCTTCTTGGCTTCGTTGATCTCGGCACCGCCAAGGGCCTCCAGCCGGGCGATCTCGGCGAGCGGCAGGTCGGTGAACAATTTGAGGAAGCGGCCGACATCGGCGTCCTCGGTGTTGCGCCAGTATTGCCAGTAGTCGAAGACCGGCACGCGATCCTCGGCGAGCCAGACGGCGCCCTTGGCGGTCTTGCCCATTTTGGCGCCCGACGAGGTGGCGATCAGCGGGGTGGTGAGCCCGAAGACCTGCCTGGAGTCGGTGCGGCGGACGAGGTCGATGCCGGAGACGATGTTGCCCCATTGGTCCGAGCCGCCCAGTTGCAGGGTGACGCCGTAGCGGCGGTTGAGTTCGCGGAAATCGTAGCTTTGCAGGATGGAGTAGTTGAATTCGAGGAAGGTGAGGCCCTGGTCGCGTTCGAGGCGGGATTTGACGCTGTCGAAGCCGAGCATGCGGTTGACCGAGAAATGGACGCCGACTTCGCGGAGCAGGCGGATGTAGCTGAGTTCCTCGAGCCACTCGGCATTGTCGGGCATGATGGCGTCGGTCGGGCCGTCGCCGAAGGTCATGAGTTTTTCGATGTTGCGGCGGATGCCGGCCTTGTTGAGCGCGATCTGCTCGTCGGTCAGGAGCTGGCGGGCCTCCTCGCGGAAGGAGGGGTCCCCGATCTTGGTGGTGCCGCCACCGAGCAGCGGGATGGGCCGGTGGCCGTGGCGCTGCATCAGGCGCAGGAGCATGAGCGAAACCATGCTGCCGACATGGAGACTGTCGGCGGTGCAGTCGAAGCCGATATAGCCGGAGACCACGCCGGACTTGAGGGCGGTTGCGAGGCCCTCGGTGTCGGTGCATTGGAAGACGAAGCCGCGGGCGGTGGCTTCGTGGAGGAAGGCATCGGTGGTCATTTGTCTGGTTCCGGGTTTGGGCGGTCTTGCCGGTAGCATAAAGGGGGGAGCGTGAAAATGCTGCGCTGCATCGGGCTGATGAGCGGCACCTCGCTCGACGGGGTGGACGCGGCCTGGATCGAGACCGACGGGGTGCAAGTGGGGGCATTCGGGCCGGCGCTGACGTTGCCGTATGACGACGTGCTCAGGGGGGATTTGCGGGGGTTGCTGGATCTGGCGCCGGGGATTGAGCGGGGGGATGCGTTTCTGCTGGATGTAGAGCGGCGGTTGACGGCGCGGCATGTCGAGGCGGTGGCTGCGATTGGCCGCGCGGCCGATTTGATCGGGTTTCATGGGCAGACGATTCTGCATCAGCCGCGGCGTCGGTTCACCTGGCAGATCGGCGATGCGGCGGCTTTGGCGGCGGCGACGGGGGTGGATGTGGCGTTTGATTTCCGCTCGGCCGATGTGGCCGCCGGGGGCGAGGGGGCGCCGCTGGTGCCGGTGTATCACCAGGCGCTGGCAGGGGCGTTGGAGAAGCCGGTGGCGGTGTTGAATATCGGGGGGGTCGGCAATGTGACGTGGATCGGGGCGCATGGCGGGTTGCTGGCGTTCGATACCGGGCCGGGGAATGGGCCGCTGGATGACTGGGCGGCCAAGCATTCCAATATGGGGTTCGATGCGGATGGGGTGTTGTCGGCGCAGGGGGTGGTGGACGCAGCGGTGTTGGGGCGGTTGATGGCGCATCCTTATTTTGCGCGGCCGGCGCCGAAATCGCTGGATCGGCTGGACTTCTCGCGGGCTCTGGCGGCGAGCGGGGTGGAGGGGCTGTCGGCCGCGGATGGGGCGGCGACGCTGGTGGCGTTTACCGCCGCTTCGATCGCGGCGGGGCGGTTGCCGGGGCCGGTGACACGGTGGCTGGTGACGGGAGGGGGGCGGCACAATCCGACCATCATGGCGGCGTTGCAGGCGCGGCTCGGGGTGAGGGTCGAGAAGGTGGAGGCGGTGGGGTGGGACGGGGATGCGCTGGAGGCGCAGTGTTTCGGGTTTTTGGCGGCGCGCGTGGTGGCAGGGTTGCCGCTGAGTTTTCCGGGGACGACGGGGGTGCCGGCGGCTATGGTGGGCGGGCGGATTGTGAGGGGCGGGCGATGAGGATGACCGGCGGGTGTTTGTGCGGCGGGCTGCGCTATGTGATCGAGGGGGCGCCGTCGTTCGCGGGGTATTGTTGTTGCGCGGATTGCCGGAAGGCTTCGGGGTCGGGGTTTGTCGGATTCATGGGGGTGGATGCGGGGCGGGTGCGGTTCAGCGGGGAGGCGCGGGCGTTCGCGTCGCCGGCGGCGGGGGGGCGGGTGGCGGTGCGGAATTTTTGTCCGGTGTGTGGCGGGTTGGTGTACGGGGGAACGATCGGGGTGGATGGGTTTCACACGGTCTATGCCGGGTCGCTCGACGATGCGGCGGGATTTCGGCCGACGATGGCGATTTTCCTGCGGGACAAGCCGGAGTGGGTGGTGCTGCCGGAGGGGCTGGTGCTGTTCGATACGATGCCTGCCTGAACGGTTGCATGGGCGGGCGTCCAGCCTACATATTGGGGAACCATATTTGGGGAGGAAATAAGATGACGCTGCGGATCAATTCCGAGGCTCCGAACTTCACGGCCGAGACCACCGAGGGGAAGATCAACTTCCACGAGTGGATCGGCGATCACTGGTGCATCCTGTTCAGCCATCCCAAGGACTTCACGCCGGTGTGCACGACCGAGCTGGGGTATATGGCGGGGCTGAAGCCGGAGTTCGACAAGCGCAACACCAAAATCATCGGGCTGAGCGTCGATCCGGTCGCGAACCATGCGCGGTGGGCGGCGGATATCGAGGAGACCCAGGGGCATGCGGTGAACTACCCGATGATCGGGGACACCGACCTCAATGTGGCTGTGCTGTATGACATGCTGCCGGAGATCCCGGGGGGGACCTCGGAGGGCCGGACGGCGGCGGATAATGCGACGGTGCGGTCGGTGTTCGTGATCGGGCCGGACAAGAAGATCAAGGCGATGCTGGTGTATCCGATGAGCACCGGGCGGAATTTCGACGAGGTGCTGCGGATCCTCGACTCGTGCCAGTTGACGCTGAAACACACGGTGGCGACGCCGGTGAACTGGCGGCCCGGCCAGGACGTGATCATTCCGCCGGCGGTGTCGGACGAGGCGGCCAAGGCGAAATATCCGGGTGGGTGGAAGACGGTGAAGCCGTATCTGCGGGTGATCGCCCAGCCGGAATAGGCTGGCCGGGTTTTCGGGAATGGCCGGCGCGCGGCGGTTTCGCTGCGCTGCCGGTCGTTTATGTTTTGTAAGTGGAACGATCTAGATATGCGAAGGTGGCCGGGGTCAGCGGGCTTTTGAAAAGATGGGGTGGTTGGGGGTGAGGATCGGGCTTCCCCACCGCAGCGCCGGCCGCTCCGGCGCCGGCGGGGGCGGAAGAGATGGCGTGCTGACGGGTTTGGGCGGTTTGGCGGGTTTCGGGGCGGGGGGTGGCGGGTCGCCCGGCATCTGGACGCCGAGCATGTGGCAGAGCGGGCGGAGGATGCGGTTGGCCTGGGGGGCGGCGGCGAGGAAGTCGGCGAGGTCGGGGCTACCGGCGAGGAGGTATTGGAGCTGGGAGGCGCAGCCGGCGGTTTCGTGGCCGGTGGCGAAGACGAGCCAGGCCCGGGTGGTGGGGAAGAAGGGTTTGGGGCGGCTGGGGCGGGCCTGGCCGGCGCGGGATTTGCGGGGTTTGGGCAGGGTGTTGGCGCGCCAGCGGGCGAAGAGGGTTTCGAAGCGGGCGATGCTGCGGCCGACGCGGGTCCAGACCAAAGTGAGGAGGGGGATGCGGGCGTGATCGCGGGCCATGGCGCGGCCGAGGGCGGCGCGCAGGTTGGTGAGGATGGTGCGGAAGGAGGTGGAGAGGACGAACATGTTGGTGATTATTTATAACTAGTCGGGGCGGATGTCAAGGGGCAAGCACCCATCGCGGGGCGAAACTGTGTAAAGTTTCCCGACAATCGCCGCGTAGGCACAAAACGGGAGCGGCCATCAGGCCTCTCCCGCTCCCACGCGCAGGTTTTTGACGGAAGGATCAGCCGGCGCGGCGGCGGCGCAGCCATCCGAGGCCGGTGAGGCCGGCGCCGAGGATCGCCATCGAGGCGGGCTCCGGCACGTCGACGTTGGCCGTGCCGGTGACGGACAGGGCGACGAAATCCGGGTCCGTGTCTGACGCCCTCAATAACGTTGCAGGACCATTGGATAGCACCAGCGGATCATCGGCCCCGAGGGCAAGGCTATTGGCGAACAGGACCTGAAGTAATTGGCTAGGGGGGGCATAGTCCGCGAAGCCGGCCGCCACACTCTGGGCGTTGAGGGTGGTGAATGTCGCGTTGAGGAAGCTGCCCGAAACCGTGGTATTGTCCGAATACAACGCACCGGTCGTGGCATCCCAGACGAAACTGCCCGAGAGGGTTTCGGCCACGCCGCCGGACAGCGTCATCGTGGCGTCGGGCGACCACGCGTAGGTGATCAGCGTGTCCGCTTTGGCCTGGCCGATGGCGAGGGCGGCGAGCACGGTGCTGGCGATGGCGATCTGCTTGAGCATGCGAGGATCCTTTGTCGGGTCTCGGGAACTGGCTTCCTGCTCCACTTCGCAATTATTGTGCCAAATCTAGGCGCGCTGTTTTTTCAATGCGTTGCGGGGAACTCCCTTGAAACATCATGCCTCTGTGTAAAATTTCCTGACTCGCCCGTCGCCGCTGCGCTCCCCGCAAACGCAAAAGGAGAGCGCATCGGGTCGGATGGGGAAGGGTCTGATGGATGGGGGTCTGGGGCCTCAGGCCCCAGCGGGTGCGGGCGGCGCCCGCTGCTTGCCCTGTTCGCGCCCAGCCGCCGGGGTCAGGCTTGCGGCAGGGGATAGAGTGCGCGCGGGGCGTGGCGGAACGGGAAGCTGGCGATATCGATTGCTGCCGGGCCGGGCGCGTCGGTGTCGATGATGGTGCTGACCAGCGGGAGGAAGGCGGCGCGGAAGTGGTTCTTGGCTTTGGCGCAGAGGAGGGCGATGTCGGCAACGTCGATCCCGTGCAGGGCGAGCAGGCCGGGATCGTGGGGCGAGCGGCTCAGCGAAGTGACGATGACGCGCAGGTTCCGCCCCCCCGGCGTGGTGTCGAGCGACAGAAGGGCGGTCGGGCCGAAATTGGCCTCGACGCCGCGCATCATCGGCCCGGTGTTGCGGAAGCGGCCGTCGCTGAGGGTCTGGACGGTGCCGCTGAAGGGAACCGGCGGGCCGTAGGCGTCGGTGAGGCGGCCGCCGAGGGTGCCGGCGATGGCGGCGCCGATGCCGGCGGCGCGGGCGCGCGCGACCAGGGCAGGATCGGCAAAGAAGACGAAGACGGTGGCAACCGGAACGTCGGCGTCCAGCAGGGCGCGGAGCAGGCCCGGCGTGTCGCCGATGCCGCCGGAGCCCGGGTTGTCACCCGGGTCGGTGACGGCGACGGGGAAGCGGCCGGCGTCGAGCGCGGCGCGGATGCCCTCGGCGGGGGAGGGCAGGCGGATGAAAAAGCGATCGCGCCTGGCGCGCATTTCGGCCACGAGTGCCGCCGCGGCGAGGCCGGGGTCGCCGTCCCGCCAGACCATGGCGGTTGCGCCGGCGGCGAGGCTGTCGCCATACGAGAAACCGCCGAAGGGGGTGGCGTCAAGGATCGTCGGGTCGGCGGCCTCCAAGCCGCGGGAGAAGGCCTCGAGCTCGGCCATCGGGCCTTCGGCCGTGCGCATGTTGATGCTCGGCAGGATCGCGCCCATGCCGATGATGGCGCCGCGCGGACGCAGGCCCGCGGTGACGCAGCGTCGCAGGATGGCGAGGACGCGCGCCGCGGTGGGGCGCTGGTCGATATGCGGATGCGTCCGGTAGCCGGCGCCGATATCGAGCAGGCCGGCCAGTTCGGGTGCCATGTTGGCGTGCAGATCGAAACTCGCGCCGAGCGGCACGCCGGGACCGATGGCGGCACGGACGCGGCGGACGAGTTCGAGGTCGCCGCGCGGTTCGTCGTCGATCAGCAGGGCGCCGTGAAGGGCGAGGTAGACGGCATCGAAGGGACCGTCGGCAAGCCCGGCCATGATGTCCGCGGCGATGGTCTCGAAGGTTTCGCGCGGCAGCGGGCCGGCCGGGCCGGCCTGGGCGATGCGGAGGAACGCGGCCGACCAGTCGGCGTTGGCGGCGAGGAAATCGAACACGGCGGCGATTTCGTGGGCGCTGTCGGCGAAGGCGGCATGGGCGGCGGCCTCGCCGATGACCCAGGTGCCGCTCTTGAACGCGGCGAGGTCGGTCGGCACAGGGGTGAAGCTGTTGCCCTCATGCGACAACATGGCAACGGCGAGTCGGGGCATGGCGGTTTCTCCAGTGTCGGCGGTCAGACTAGGCCGGATGCGAAGCCCCGAAAACCCGGGCCGGGCGATCGGGTGTAAGGCAAGCAAGGCTCCGCCGGCCAAGGGCCGCAGGCCCTTGGAACCCATCCATGACAGCGGCTGGGGCGATGGCCTTCAGTTGGAGGGCCACGATCTCGCGTTTGGAGGCGGGCGAAGCCGATCAATTCGCCCCCCACGGGCACGATCGTGCCGATATCGCAGGGTTGATGGCCTGCGGCGCAAGCAGGAACGGGGCAGGGAAGCGCTTCTTTTTTGAAAAAAAGAAGCAAAAAACTTTTTTCCGTTGGAGTCGGTCGTTTCTTCCACGGCGAAGCCACGGGTAAAGTTTTTTTGTTTCTTTTTTTTCAAAAAAAGAAATGCCTCCTTCCTGTCTGCGATTTCTTCTCTGCGATTCGTGAAGGTCGATATTCAGCAGGGTTGGAATAATCTGGAGGCCAGGGATCCAGCCGCGCGTATGAAAGGGGTTCAAAGGGGCGAGCCCCGTCGCGCCAAGGGCGCGCTGCGCACGAGCCCGGCGGAGCCTTGCTTGTTCACCCGATTGCCCCGCGCCCGGGCGGGGGCACCTCGCCGCGCGATCATTGGCGTGCTAGTGTGCGCGCAGTGACTTCGAGGACCTGGACATGAAACGCCGGCAGTTCGTCACGACCGCCACGATCGGCACGCTTTGCTTGCCGGCCAGCGTCCGCGCGCAGAAGCAGACGACGCTCAACTTCATTCCGCAGATCGATCTGACCTTCCTCGACCCGCATTTCACCCCGGCCAATGTCACCCGCAACCATGGCTTCATGGTCTATGACACGCTGTTCGGGGTGGATGCCAACGGCCAGGTGTCGCCGCAGATGGCCGAGGGGCATGTGGTGGAGGAGGGCGGCCGGCTGTGGCGGATCACGCTGCGCGACGGGTTGTTCTTCCATGACGGCAGCAAGGTGCTGGCGCGCGATTGCGTGGCCTCGATCAAGCGCTGGGCGAAGCGGGATGCGTTCGGCGAGATGCTGAGCGCGGCGACCGACGAGATCGCGGCGCCGGATGACCGCACCATCGTCTTCCGCCTCAAGAAGCCATTCCCGCTGCTCGCCTTTGCGCTCGGCAAGTCCGCCTCGCCGATGTGCGGCATCATGCCGGAGCGGCTGGCCGCGACGGATGCCTTCAAGCAGGTCACGGACATCACCGGCTCCGGCCCGTTCCGCTTCAAGGCGGACGAGCGGGTGCAGGGCGCGCGCAACGTCTATGAGAAATTCGCCCGCTATGTCCCGCGTTCCGGAGGCGTGCCGACATGGACGGCGGGGCCCAAGCTGGTTCATTTCGACCGCGTTGTCTGGACGACGGTGCCGGACAACTCGACCAAGGCCAATGCGATGCTGGCGGGCGAGCATGACTGGTGGGAGAACCCGAGCCACGACCTGCTCGGCCTGCTGCGCAAGAACAACCGCCTGCGGCTGCAGGTGCTGGATCCGACCGGGTCGATGCAGATGATGCGGCCGAACCATCTGCAGGCGCCGTTCAGCAAGCCGGGCGTGCGCCGCGCGCTGCTGCATGCGTTCGATCAGAAGTCGTTCGTCGATGCGATCGTGGGCGACGAGACCGAGTACGCCCGCATCGGGGATGGCGCTTTCCCGGCTGGGGGGCCGATGGCGAGCAATGCGGGGCTGGAGCCGCTCAGCGGCACCCGCGATCTCGCCAAGGTGCGCGAGATGGTGAAGGCGGCGGGTTATGCCGGGGAAAAGGTCGTGCTGATCGTGCCGACCGACTACATCACCATGAAGACCACTGCCGACATCGCCGCCGACACGATGCGCCGGGTCGGGATGGATGTGGATTACGTCGCCACGGATTGGGGCCAGATGCTCACCCGGCGCAACAACCGCGGGCCGGTGGAACAGGGCGGCTGGAGCTGTTTCACCACCAGCTGGACCGGCAACGACGTCGCGACACCGGCGGGGCATCCTGCGCTGCGCGGCAACGGCGACCAGCCGAGCGCGTGGCCGGGCTGGTATACCGGCGCCGAGATGGAGCGGTTGCGGCTGGCATGGTTCGAGGCGCCGGACGTGGCGGCACAGCAGAAGGTCTGCGCGGAGATCCAGGTTGTCGCGATGCGGGACGTGCCGTTCTGGCCGCTCGGGACCGTGGTCGGCCCGACCGTCTATCGCAGCGATATCAGCGGCGTGGTGGAGGGGTTTGCGGCTTTCTGGGGTGTGGCCCGGGCCTGAGGGTCCGTCCGCGATCGATCGGGTGCGCCATCTGGCCCTTCCCTGCGCCGCGATGTAGCCTCGGGCCTCCTGGAGCGAACAATGGGGGATATGATGCGTCGTCGTGACATGCTGGCAGGCGGCGCGGCGGCGCTCGCGGCCCCCGCCATCGCCGCGGCCCAGGGCAGCCGGGTGCTGAAATTCGTCCCCCAGGCCGATCTCGCGCTCCTCGATCCGGTGCAGACCACGGCCTTCGTCACCCGCAACCATGCCTTGCTGGTCTTCGATACGCTCTACGGCGTGGATGCGAACTGGAAGCCGCAGCCCCAGATGGTCGCGGGGCATGTCGTGGAGAACGACGGCAAGACCTGGAAACTCACGCTGCGGGACGGCCTGAAGTTCCATGATGACATCCCGGTGCTGGCGCGCGACGTGGTGGCGAGCCTCGCGCGCTGGGGCAAGCGCGACAGCTTCGGTCTCGCCCTGATGGCGGCGACCAACGAAATCACCGCCATCTCCGACAAGGTTGTGGCGTTGCGCCTCAAGAAGCCATTCCCACTGCTGCCCGACGCCCTGGGCAAGACCGGTGCCAACACGGCGGCGATCATGCCCGAACGCCTGGCGAAAACCGATGCCTTCGCCCAGGTCACCGAAATGGTCGGCTCCGGGCCGTTCAAATTCGTCGCCGGCGAACGCGTGCCCGGATCGCGCGTGGTTTACGAGAAATTTGCCGGCTATGTGCCCCGCCCCGACGGCACCGCCAGCCTGATGGCCGGGCCGAAGGTGGTTCATTTCGATCGGGTCGAATGGGTCACGATCCCCGATGCCGCCACCGCCGACGCGGCGCTGCAGGCCGGCGAGGTCGACTGGTGGGAGCAGCCGACGACGGATTTTTGGCCCACGCTGAAGCGCCACGCCAATGTCAGCCTCGAAGTGACCGACAGCACCGGCGGCTACGGCATCGTCCGTTTCAACTTCGTCAACCCGCCTTACGACAACCCCGCCATCCGCCGTGCCGCCCTGGCGGCCGTCAGTCAGGCCGACGTGATGCAGGCGATCGCGGGCACGGACAAGGCCATGTGGCGCGACAAGGTCGGCTTCTTCCTGCCGGACACCCCGATGGCGAGCGACATCGGCATGGACGGCGTGCGCGAGCCGCCCGATCTCGACCGGGCCCGCAAGATGCTGGCGGAGTCCGGCTACAAGGGCGAGAAGCTGGTTTTCCTCGTCGCCAGCGATCTCCCGAGCCTCAACGCCCAGGGCCAGGTGGTCGCCGATGCGTGGCGCAAGATCGGCTTCAATGTCGATTTCCAGTCGCTCGACTGGGGCACCGTGATCCAGCGCCTCGCCAGCCAGCAGCCGACGGACAAGGGCGGCTGGAACGCCTTCAGCAACTCCACCGCCGGGGTCAACACCTTCAACCCCGCCGCCCACAACTACATCCGCGGCAGCGGCAAGACGGCGACCTTCGGCTGGTCCGATATTCCCCGCCTGGAGGAACTCCGCAACGCCTGGTTCGACGCGCCGGACCAGGCCGCCCAGGCCGCGATCTGCCGCGAGATGCAGCGCGTCAGCTTCGAAACGGTGCCCTACATCCCCACCGGCGTGTTCTATCAGCCCACCGCCTATCGCAAATCCCTGCGCGATGTGCCGCGCGGCTTCCCGCAGTTCTACGGCGTGCGGCGGGCCTAGCCGCGCTCCGACCGGCAAGCATACGGATTCTTCGAAGCTTCGACGCCAAAGGCTGCAAGATGAGCGATCCTGTCGACGTTCTGATCATCGGCTCCGGCGCCTCCGGTGCCGCCATCGCGTGGAGTCTGGCCGAGACGAAGATGCGCATCCTGTGCCTTGAGCAGGGCGACTGGATGAACCCGGCCGACTTCCCCTCCACCCGGCGCGATGTCGAGGCGCGTTCGGACGGAAATTTCGCCATCAGCCCCAACCGGCGCCAGCGCGAGACCGACTATCCGATCGGCGACGACAACTCGCCGATCAAGGTGGCCAACTTCAACGCCGTCGGCGGCGGGACCATTCTTTACGGGGCCCATACGCCCCGTTTCCACCCCTCCGACTTCCGGGTGAAATCCCTCGATGGCATCGCCGACGACTGGCCGATCGACTATGCCACCCTGGCGCCGTTCTACGACCTCAACGACCGCATGACCGGCGTCTCCGGCCTGGCCGGCGATCCCGCCTTTCCGCCCAAGCCGCAGGTGATGCCGCCATTGCCGATGGGCCGGGCGACGATGGCCCTCGGCCGCGGCTTCAACAAGCTCGGCTGGCATTGGTGGCCTTCGGATACCGCCATTGCCTCGGTCGACTATGAGGGCCGGCCCCGCTGCATCAATCTGGGCCAATGCACCTCCGGCTGCGCCCAGGGGGCCAAGGCGAGCACCGACATCACCTACTGGCCCGCCGCCCTGCGTGCGGGCGTGCAACTGCGCACCCGGGCGCGCGTGCGCGAAATCACCCTCGGCGCGGACGGCATGGCCAACGGCGCGATCTACTATGACGCCGAGGGTCGCGAGCAGTTCCAGCCCGCCCACATCGTCATCATGGCGTGCAACGGCGTCGGCACGCCGCGCATCCTGCTCAATTCGGTGTCCGGTCGTTTCCCCGGCGGCCTCGCCAACAGGTCCGACCAGGTCGGCCGCAACCTGATGTTCCACCCCTATGCCAGCATCTTCGGCTACTTCGACGAGGAGCTCGATGGCGAGCGTGGACCGGACAACAGTTTCTGGAGCCAGGAGTTCTACGAGACCGATCTCGCCCGCGGCCATGTCCGCGGCTTCACCTACGAGTTCGTGCGCGGCGCCGGCACCGCGGCCACCGCGATCTCAGGGACCGCGAGCGGCCGCATCCCTTGGGGCGGCGGCCATCATGACGCCTACCGCCGGCTGCACCGGCGCGGCACCGGGCTGGGCGCCATCTGCGAGGACCTGCCGGAGGCGCACAACCGCGTCACGCTTGATCCGGCGCTGAAAGACCTGCACGGCATTCCCGCCCCCCGGATCGACTACACGCTCAGCGCCAACAGCCGCCGGATGCTCGATTTCTCGGTGGCGCGCGGCACCGAGATCCTGCGCGCTGCCGGCGCCTACGCCGTCGAGCACGAGGCCCCGATTGCGCGCGGCGGCTGGCATTTGATGGGAACGGCGCGGATGGGCACCGACCCCGAGCGCTCGGTGGTCAACGCGTGGGGCCGCAGCCACGACGTGAAGAACCTGTTCATCGTGGATGGCTCCCTGTTCGTCACCTCCGCCGGGGTCAACCCCACGCCCACCATCCAGGCCCTGGCGCTCTACGTGGCCGATCAGATCAAGCAACGTCTCGCCACATTGTTCGATTGATCGCCCGTTGACGGGCGGCGGCCGGCGGGGCTGTCCTGTGTGATTGCGGACGCCCGGGCGCAACGCGACGCGCGCAGGTCAAGGAGACGCCGAGGTCATACCTGCCGCCGTTGACCCATGAAGAATGGGTCAACGGCGGCAGGTATGAGTCTCTTTTTGCGCGCCGCCGCCGGCCAACCCGGCGCGCGATACCCACCGCCCGACGTGTTGGAAGGGTCAACAATTCGGGCGGTGGGTATCAGACTTTCGACAGGGCTGCGACCGCCAGGTCGGCGGCCAGGCGGGCGCCGCGCCGCTGCGGATCGCCGGATGGGTCGTATTCGGCGATGCCCAGGCAGCGCAGCGGCACCGCCCTGGCGGCCGCCGTCACCGAGGCGACCAGGGCGGCGCGGCTGGGCCAGTGCGGCGCCGGGGTCAGCGCGCCCGGCAGTTCATCGGGGCCGGCGACGTCGAGGTCGATATGCATGTACCAGCCCGGGGCGGCGGCGGCCCGTGGCGCCAGGAGCGATGTGGTGCGGGCGCCCGCATCGGTGCCCATCTCGGCCGCGTCGAGCCGGGCGAGCGGATTTGCATCGAGGGCGGCCTCCTCCTCGGCGTCGAGATCGGACGCGCCCAGCAAGGCGGCGGCCTCGGCCCGCACCGGCATCGCCAGGCCGGCGGCCGCGCGCCAGTCGGCGAATTCCCAGCCCAGGCAGACCGCATAGGGCATGCCGCCGAGCAGCCCTGTCGAGGTCGTGCGCAACGTGTGCATGTCGCCATGGGCATCGTACCAGACGATCCCCGCGCCGCCACAGGCCCGCGCCACGCCGCCGGCCGGCCCCACGGCCTGGGTGCAGTTGCCCTCCAGCACCAGCGGCATCGCCCCCTGCCCGATCGTGGCGGCCACCGCGTCGGACACCATCGATGCGATCGCGCCGAGATTGGTGACGGGATCGCGGGTGCGGCGCTCGCGCGGAAAGACGATCTCCAGCGGCTCGGCCACCACATGGCCATGCTGGCGCAACGTCTCGGCGAGCCCGGCCTGCATGATTGCTGCCGGCCCCTTTGCCGCACCCCAGCGCGCGACGTCACCAGCATAAGGCACGAGAATGGGGACGATGTGCATGGGAACTCCTCGGGGTGCGGGGGGCGGGCGTGCTTGCAGAGTAGGAGCTCTGCGCGGATGTCGGCAATCATCGGAAGCCGCGCGAGGGGCAGACCGCGAACCCGCCACCGGCTCCCGCCAGCGCCAGTTGCGCCCGCCCGCGCCAGCCGCTACCCCGCTGGCATGGACACGCACATCACCGATTGCATCGTCATCGGCGCCGGCATCGCGGGCGCCACCGCCGCGGCGCATTTGTCCGCCGAGCGCCGGGTCGTGCTGATCGAGGCCGAGGAAGCCGCTGGCGTCCACACCTCGGGCCGTTCGGCCGCCCTCTGGGTGGCCAATGGCGGTCCCGAGTACGAACGGACCCTGGCGCAGGAATCCTTTGCCTTCCTCAACACCCCGCCGCCCGGCTTCGCCGCCACGCCGATCCTGACCGAGCGCCCCGTTGCCTTCGCCGTGCCTCCCGAGCAGCTGGCCGACCTGCACGAGATCCTCGCCAGCCGCAGCAATATCCGCGAAATTTCGGTCGCCGCCCTGCGCGCCATGATCCCGGCGATCCGTCCCGGCTATGCCGTGGCCGCCGCGCTCGAGACCGGAAATTTCGACATCGACGTGGATGTGCTGCTGCAAGGATACCTCCGGCTGGCGCGATCGCACGGTGCCACGGTCGCCTTCCGTCGGCGCTCCCACTGTATCGCGCACCAGGACGGGCACTGGCGGGTCGAGACGGTCTCGGGCGCCAGCTTCCACGCCCCCGTGCTGGTCAATGCCGCCGGTGCCTGGGGCGACGAGGTGGCGGTCCAGGCCGGACTCCGCCCGCTCGGCCTGACCCCGAAGCGCCGCACCGCCGTCGTGATCGATCCCGCCCCTTTCGAGGTGGCATCCTGGCCACGGCTCTATGACCCGCGGCGCAGCTGGTACTGCAAGCCGGAAGCCCGCGCGCGGCTGATGATTTCCCCGGCCGACGCCACTCCGACCCACGCCCAGGACGTGCAGCCCGAGGAAATCGACATCGCCATCACCATCGAGCGCATGCAACAGGTGCTCGATATCCCGGTCCGCCGCGTCGAACGGGCCTGGGCGGGATTGCGCACCTTCACCCCGGACGGCGCCTTCGCCTTCGGTGAAGCCATCGAAGCCAACCGCTTCTTCTGGTTCGTCGGCCAGGGCGGCGACGGCATCCTGACCTCCGCCGCCGCCGGCCGCCTGCTGGCCGACCTGGTCGCCGGGCGCGCACCCGACTGGCTGCCCGGTGCCGCACGGATCCTCCCCGCGATCGATCCGCGGCGCTTCGCGGCGGCGTAAGCCGGGCAGGTCCGCGGAAGCTAGAGCCGGCGCGGAATGTGGCTGGCCAGGACGGCGGAGGCCAGCATCATGGTGCCGGAGGCGACGAAGACCGAGGGGAGGGCGAAGACGGCGAGCAGGAGCGAGCAGACGACCGGTGGAGCGACCTGGGTGACGTCGCGGAAACTTGCGAAGACCGTGGTCATCTCGGCGCGCTCATAGGGGTGGACGGCGCGCAGGAACAGCAGGTTGCCGGCCCCGTCGAGCGCGCCAGCGCTGAAGGCCGCGGTCACCAGGAAGCCGGCGCCGAGCCAGGGCAGGCCGGCGGCCATCGCCGCGGCGATGCTGAAGATGCCGGCGCCGGCGTAGCACGCGCGCATCAGGGCGCGCAGGCCGAAGCGGCGGCCGACCCAGCCCCAGATCGGCACCAGCCAGGTCCAGGCCGTGCCGATCGAGACGACGAGGCCGCCGGTCTCCGGGCTGAGACCCGAGGTGACCGCGAGGATGGGGGCATAGACGAAGAACATGCTCCACCACGACGAACGGGCCGACGCGAGCGTCCAGGCCAGGAGCAGGCGGGGCTGGGAGAAGAAGCGCGGCAGGTAGCGCAGCGGGTTGGTTGCGTCGCGCGGGGCGGCGGCCTGGCTTTCGGATAGGCCGAGGACATGGAAGAGGATGAGCAGGGCCGCGGCGGTGACGATGACGACGGCGAAGGGCGCGGAGAAGGCAAGTCTCTCTTGCAGATAGACGCCGAACCAGGGGCCGAAGGTCCAGGGCGTTGCGGCGGCGAAGATGCGGGTCGGCTCGAAGTGGCGCAGCGCCTGGCGGGGGACGTTGTCGAGCAGATAGAGCTGGCTGGTGATGTCGAGACAGGCAATGCCGACGGCATTCAGGATGAGGCCGACGGCGAAGGCGGGCAGCAGGTCGATGGCGAAGAGAACGCTGCTGGCCGCGAGCGCGAGGGCGCCTACGCCAAAAACCCGGCGACGGCCGAGCCGGCGGACCAGAAACGGAATGCTGAACCTGCCGGCCACCGCCGCGATGCCTGTCGTGGCATAAAGCAGCGTCACCGCCCGGGCCGTGCCGAGCAGGTGCAGGGCGCCAAGCGGCAGGACGGTGAGCAGAATCGCCTGCGCGACGCTGGGGAAAAAGAACAGGCTGAGGAAGGCCGCGCCCTGGCGCGGCGGCAGGCCGGCGATGGTCCTGGGCAGGGGGAGCCGGATCATGGCCGGGTCAACGGGGGCGGTGCCTGGTCATGCGCGCGCGATGCTCAGCGCGCGGCGGCATCCTCGCGCAGGGCCTTCTGGATTTCACCGCGCCCTGCCGTGGATTGGGAGAAACGGGTGCCGGTGATCATGCCGCCGTCGATCAGCAGGTCGATGCCGTTGACGAAGCTCGACGCGTCACTGGCCAAATAGAGCGCGCCGCGCGCGATATCGTCGGGCATGCCGGCGCGCGGGATCGGCTGGGATTTGACGAAACGCGCGGTGAGCAGTTCGGTCTGGCTGTCGGCGACGCCAGCGTCGATGCCGATGCCCTTGCCGAAAATGCCGGTGACGATGGCGCCGGGGGAGAGGCTGTTGACGCGCACGCCGTATTCGCCGAGCTCGGCGGCGACCACCTTGGAGAAATGGACCACGGCGGCCTTGGCGGCGCAGTAGGTCTGCGAGCCGGCGCCGGCGCGGAAGGCGGCGACGCTGCCGGTGTTGATGATGCTGCCGGAGCCTTGCCGGATCATGATGGGGGCCGCGTATTTCATGCCGACGGCGACGCTGCGCACGAGCAAGGCCATGAGGGCGTCGTACTCGGCGATGTCGAGGTCGACAATGCTGCGGTGTGGAATGCCGGTGCCGGCGTTGTTGAAGAGGACATCGAGCCGGCCGAAGCGGGCGGCGGTGCCTTCGATGAGGGTGCGGACCTGCTCGGCGTCGGACACGTCGGTCTGCACGAAGCTGGCGGACTGGCCGATGCGGGCGGCGAGGTCATGCCCGACATCGGCGCGGCGGCCGGCGAGCACGACGGTGGCGCCCTCCTCGGCGAAGAGTTCGGCGGTACGGGCACCGATGCCACTGGTGGCACCGGTCACGATAGCCACTTTGCCGTCAAGCACGCCCATGGTCGCTGCCTCCTGTTATCGGGCAAGCTTGGACCGTTCGCGACGGCGGCTCAAGCGGTGGCGTGGCGGGGCAGGGCAATCGGGTGAAGGCGAAGCGAACAAGACAGGCTCCGCCGGCCAAGGGCCGTAGGCCCCTGGACCCCATTCATTTAAGCGGCCGGATCACTGACCTTCAGTTGGAAGCCCGCGATCTCGCGTGCGGAGGCGGGCGGAGCCCATCAATTC
>CAIYSR010000045.1 GCA_903928895.1 uncultured Rhodospirillales bacterium
ACCTCGTCGAACGCTTCTTCTTGAAGATCAAGCACTTCAGACGCATCGCAACTCGCTACGAGCAGACACCTCGTGCATTCTTGTCCATGTTATCCCTCATCGGCGCGTTCATCTGGATACGCTGAATGTCAACGCGCTCTAAGGCGAACACCCTGACTGCGTGATCCCCGGGCGAAGACACCGCCGTCTCCCCCGTTGGCGCCGCGTCATCGCAGGGCTAGCATACGCGCTCGTCGGTCCAGTCGGGACCAGCCAACCATGGAGATAGAATATGTCCGAATCCCCCATCGTCGCCGCCAAGGCCCCGATGAAAATCACCGTCGAGGCCGGCAAGGACTATTGGTGGTGCTCGTGTGGCAAGTCGGCGAAGCAGCCGTTCTGTGACGGCAGCCACAAGGGTGGCGCTTTCACCCCAATGAAGTGGACCGCCGAGAAGGACGGTGACGCCTGGTTCTGCGCCTGCAAGGGCAGCACCAAGGCGCCGCTCTGCGACGGCAGCCACAAGGCTCTCTAAGGTCAATGGACCGCGCCGCGAGCCCGCTGTCCTTTGCCGCTCATACGGCCCCGGAACTGCGGGGTTTCGCGGCGCGAGACACCATTGTCATCGTGCCGATCGGCGCGACCGAGCAGCACGGGCCGCATCTGCCGGTCATGGTTGACCATCGCCTTGCCACGGAAGCGGCCTACCGCGGCGCCGCTCTGCTCAACACCGCCGGCCACCCGGTGCTGGTTACCCCCACCATCTGGACCGGGTTTTCCGAACATCACATGGAACTCGGCGGCACCATCACCATCGACTACGCGACCCTGAGCGGCCTGCTCCGTGGCATCGTGCGCTCCCTGGTGCGCGGCGGGTTCCGGCGGATCTGCATCCTCAACGGCCATGGCGGTAATGCGGCACCGCTGACCGTCGCCGTCAGCGAGTTGACCGTCGAGCTGAAAATTCCCCTCGTCACCTTCGCCTATTACGACGTCGGCGATGCTGCGACCCAATCCATCCTCACCACCCAGACCGCCGTCCTGCATGCCTGCGAGGCCGAGACCGCCATGATCATGGCGACGGAACCCGGCCTCGTCCGCCACCAGCACCTCAACATCGCCCATGGCCCCGACCAGGACCGCCCCGAAATTGAGGCCCTGGTCGGCCCCAAGGTGTTCCGCTGGCAAACCCTGAATGCGCGCTCCCGCAGCGGCGTCATCGGCACTGCCGCCGCCGCGACGCCGGACAAGGGCGAGCGCCTGCTCTGCGCCTACGCCGCCCGCATCGCCGAGGTCCTCGGCACCGCCACCCTCTGGGAGGCCCGCGCCTCCGACCACTGGTGAGACGACATGACCCTGCTCGACGAGGCCGCCCGCGGTGTTTATATCATCTCTGTCACCCCCTTCCGCGACGACGGCGCAATCGACCTCGCCAGCACCGACGGGCTGATCGAGTTCTATCTCGAACGCGGCGCCACCGGCCTGACCATCCTCGGCATGATGGGCGAGGCGCCAAAACTCTCCGGCGCCGAAGCCATATCCTTCTCCCGCCATGTCGCCCGCCGCCTCGCCGGCCGCGCCCCCCTCGTCGTCGGCGCCTCCAGCCCCGGCTTCGCCGCCATGCGCGAACTTGCCCGCACCGTGATCGATGACGGTGCCGCCGGCGTCATGGTCGCTCCCCCCGGCGCCGTGCGCACCGATGACCAGATCGCCGGCTACTTCTCCCAGGTAGCCGCAACCCTGGGCGACATCCCCTTCGTGCTGCAGGATTTCCCCCAGGCCAGCGGCGTGCAGATTGCCCCCGCCGTGATCCGCCGCATCGTCGAGACCATTCCCTCCTGCGTGATGTTGAAACACGAGGACTGGCCCGGCCTCAACAAGATCACCTATCTCCGCGAGGCCGAAGGAATGCGCCGGATCTCCATCCTCGTCGGCAATGGCGGCGTCTTCCTCCCCGAGGAACTCCGCCGCGGCGCCGATGGCGCGATGACCGGATTTGCCTACCCGGAAATGATGTCCGGCGTCCTCGCCGCCCACAACGCCGGCGACGCCAACCGTGCCTCCGACATCTTCGATGCCTACCTGCCGCTTGCCCGCTACGAACAACAGCCCGGCCCGGGCCTCGCCGTGCGCAAGTACATCCTCCACCAGCGCGGTGCGATCGCCTCGCCGGCGCAGCGGGCGCCACGGGCCACGCTGTCGGCGAGGGAACTCGGCGAGGTCGAGTTTCTCATCGCGCGGCAGGCGCGGCGGCTGGCGGCGATCGGGGCGGCGCCGAAGGACTGAGGCAAGGGGTTCTTTTTGTTCAAAAACGTCCTCCCCGCCATGCTGACCTTCCGCCGTCCCTTGCTCAGCGACGCCGAACCCCTCTTCGCCTTCATGGGCGACCCCGCGGTGATGCGTCTCACCCACTGCCACGCCTCACTGCGCGACCTCCGCCGCTACCTTGCCGCCCACGCCTGCCAGGCCCGTCACATCGGGTTCGGGCCCTGGACCGTTCTGGAAGGCCAGAAGATCATCGGCTTCGGCGGCCTCTATGATGACCCGTTCGACCCCGGCTACGGCGTGGAGGTCGCCTATTTCCTGGCCCCCGCCGCACAGGGCAAAGGTTACGCCGGGCAACTCGTCGCCCGCGCCCTCGCCACTGCCTGGGCTGGCGGCGCTCCCCTGGTCAGCGCCTTCGCTCACCCCGACAACGCCGCCTCATGCCGCGTCCTGACGCGCGCCGGGTTCCACCAGGAGCGCTATGTCCCTGACATGGAACGCCTCCTCTACCGCCATGGCCGCCCCGCATGAGCGGAGCATGATCAGTTCCCACCTCTCGCCAAAACCTGTCACACTGCACATCATGGATATCCGCCCTCAGCGCCCTTCGGTTCCCTCTGCGCTCGACGCCCGCGCCAGTGCGGTGCTGCGCGAAATCGTCGAGCAATACGTCGAAACCGGCGAACCCGTCGGCAGCCGCACGCTTTCGCGCCGCCTGCCGATGAGCCTTTCCCCGGCCACGATCCGCAATGTGATGTCGGACCTCACGGAAGCCGGATTGCTGTTCGCGCCCCACACCTCCGCCGGCCGCTTGCCGACCGACCTCGGCCTGCGCCTGTTCGTCGACGGCCTGCTCCAGTTCGGCGAACTGACCGAGGATGAGCGCGAGTCGATCTCAGCCAAGCTCGCTTTGTCCGGCCGGAGCATGGAAGACACCCTCACCGAGGCCTCCGCCATGCTCTCGGGCCTCTCGGCCGCCGCCGGTATGGTGCTTGCCCCGAAGTCCGAGGGCCCACTTCGGCACATCGAATTCGTCCCCCTCGGCCCCGGCCGCGCCCTGGTCATCCTGGTCAACTCGGAGGGCCACGTTGAAAACCGCGTCATTGCTGTGCCCCCGGGCATGCCGCCCTCCGCGTTGCAACAGGCCGGCAACTACCTCAACGCCCGCCTGACCAACCGCGCGCTGCCGGAACTGCGCCAGATCGTCGCCACCGAAATCGCCGAAAACCGCACCCAGCTCGATGCCCTCTCCGCCCTGGTCGTGGAAGCCGGCCTCGCCACCTGGACGTCTGAAGGCCGTGGCGGCTCCCTCATCGTGCGTGGCCAGGCGCGCCTGCTCGCCGACATCACCCAAATCGAGCGCCTGGCTGCCATTCAGCACCTCTTCGAACGCCTCGAAACTCAGGAGACGATGCTCCGTCTGTTGGAACTTGCCGAAGGCTCCGAGGGCGTGCGCATCTTCATCGGGGCCGAAAGCGGCCTGTTTGGCACCTCCGGCGTCTCCATGGTTGTCGCCCCAGCGCGCAACGCGGCCAACCGCATTGTCGGCGCCATCGGCGTGATCGGCCCAACCCGCATCAACTATGGCCGCATCATCCCGGTGGTCGACTACACCGCGCGAGTCATCGGCCGCCTATTGGGATAGGCCCCATGCTTGGAGCGGTCTTGCACCGGCCCACCGCGATGACTAACTGACCGCATCATGAGCACCGACAGCATACCTCCGCACCCCATCCCCGACGTGACAATCGCGAGCGAGGCCGAAGCGCCACGTCCGCCGCAGGACGATCCGCTGGCCGACCCGCGGATCGCCGAGCTCGAAGCCGAGCTTGCCGAGATGAAGGACCGCTGGGTCCGCGCCGAGGCCGAAACCCAGAACGTGCGCACCCGCTCGCGCCGCGAAGTGGAGGATGCCAGGCAATATGCCGTGCAGAACTTCGCCCGCGACGTCGCTGAGGCCGCCGAGAACATACGCCGCGGCATCGACGCCATGCCTCCGGCGGGCGGGTCGGCCGCTCAAAACGGCGAAATCGTCGAGAAGCTGCGTGAAGGCTTCATTGGCATCGAGCGCAGTTTCCTGGGCCTGCTTGAGCGCCACGGCATCAAATCCCAGGACCCGACCGGCGCCCTGTTCGACCCCAACCTTCATCAGGCGATGCAGGAGCAGGAATCGACCGAACATCCCGCCGGCACCGTGCTTCAGGCATGGACCCAAGCCTGGACCTTGCACGGTCGCCTTCTGCGCCCAGCGATGGTCGTTGTCGCCAAGGCACCGCCGGCGGCACTCCATTCGACGGATACCGCGGTCGAGCCGGCCTCCAGCGACGAGACGGGTTAACCCCTCGTTTGCACAAAAAATGCGCACCCAACCCTTGTCCCGGGGCGCTGCGCTGAATACATCCGGGACATGTGACATTAGGGATCGCGACGGTGCTTCGGGCCGCGACGATCCGCTAGCAAGGAGACTGAAATGAGCAAGGTCATCGGCATCGACCTCGGCACCACCAATTCGTGCGTCGCGATCATGGAGGGCAAGGACGCCCGTGTGATCGAGAACAGCGAAGGCGCCCGCACCACCCCTTCCATCGTCGCCTTCGCCGAGAACGGTGAGCGCCTTGTCGGCCAGTCGGCCAAGCGCCAGGCCGTGACGAACCCCACCAACACCCTCTATGCCGTGAAGCGCCTGATCGGGCGCCGCTACGAGGATCCGATGGTGGCCAAGGACAAGGACATGGTGCCCTACCCGATTGTCCGCGGGGAAAACGGTGACGCCTGGGTCGAGGCCCGCAACGAGCGTTATGCGCCGTCCCAGATCAGCGCCTACGTGCTTGGCAAAATGAAGGAAACGGCCGAGTCGTATCTCGGCGAGACCGTCACCCAGGCCGTCATCACGGTGCCTGCCTACTTCAACGACAGCCAGCGCCAGGCCACCAAGGACGCCGGGCGCATCGCCGGCCTCGAAGTGCTGCGCATCATCAACGAGCCCACGGCCGCCGCCCTCGCCTACGGAATGGACAAGCGCAAAGGCGGCACGATCGCGGTTTATGACCTCGGCGGCGGCACGTTCGACGTATCGGTGCTCGAAATCGGCGACGGCGTGTTCGAGGTGAAGTCCACCAACGGAGATACATTTCTCGGCGGCGAAGACTTTGACCTGCGCATCATCGATTATCTTGCCGACGAGTTCAAACGCGACCAGGGCATCAACCTGCGGACGGACAAGCTTGCCCTTCAGCGCCTGAAGGAAGCGGCGGAAAAGGCGAAGATCGAGCTATCCTCGTCCAAGGAGACCGAGGTCAACCTGCCCTTCATCACCGCCGACGCCTCCGGGCCAAAGCATCTCGTCATGAAGCTCACGCGCGCCAAACTCGAGAGCCTGGTCGATGACCTGATCGCGCGCACCATGGAGCCGTGCCGTGCCGCGCTGAAGGACGCTGGCGTCAAGGCCAGCGAAATCGACGACGTCATCCTGGTCGGTGGCATGACCCGCATGCCCAAGGTGATCGACGCGGTGAAGCAGTTCTTCGGCAAGGAGCCGGCCCGCAATGTGAACCCGGACGAAGTCGTCGCCATCGGTGCCGGCATTCAGGGTGCGGTGCTGAAGGGCGATGTCAAGGACGTGCTGCTCCTCGACGTCACCCCGCTATCTCTCGGTATCGAGACCCTTGGCGGCGTGTTCACCCGCCTGATCGAGCGCAACACAACGATCCCGACGAAAAAGAGTCAGGTGTTCTCCACCGCCGACGACAATCAAACCGCCGTTACCATCAAGGTCTTCCAGGGCGAGCGCGAGATGGCGGCGGACAACAAGCTGCTCGGCAACTTCGACCTTCAGGGCATCGCCCCCGCCCCGCGCGGCATGCCGCAGGTTGAGGTGACGTTTGACATCGACGCCAATGGCATTGTCTCGGTACAGGCCCGCGACAAGGCGACCGGCAAGGAGCAGCAGATCCGCATCCAGGCGTCGGGTGGCCTCTCGGATGATGATATCCAGCGCATGGTCCGCGAGGCTGAGGCCAACGCAGACGCGGACAAAAAGAAGCGTGAGAGCGTCGAGGCGCGCAACCAAACGGAAGCCCTTGTGCATCAGGTCGAGAAAAGCTTGAAAGAGCATGGCGAAAAGCTTCCTGCGCAGGACAAGGCCGAGGCCGAGGCCGCCGTGACGGCGGCGCGGAGCGCCCTTGATGGCGGCGAGGCCGAGGCGCTCAAGCAAGCCGCCGAGCGCTTGAGCCAGGCGGCCATGAAGATCGGTGAAACCGTCTACAAGGCAGAGCAGGCCGCCGCCTCGGCAGGCGCCAAAGCTGGCCCAGGGCCCGGCCCGACTGCCTCGGCCGGCCGCAAGCATGACGACAACGTTGTCGATGCCGAGTTCAAAGAAGTCGACGAAAAGAAGAAGAAGTCCTAGCTTCGGGATGACCGCCTAATCCGTTGCGCCCGGCTTCCGCGGAGCCCGGGCGCAACGTCGTTTCCAGGGCCCATCACGGCCGCACTCTGATATACCGGCCGGGGATGCACTGGCCGAGGATGCACCGGCCGGGCCGGATCGAAGAGGACTGCGATGGCGAAACAGGATTACTACGCCACTTTAGGCGTCGCTCGGGAGGCGAGCAGCGACGACCTCAAGAAGGCATATCGCAAAGCCGCGATGCAGTACCACCCCGACCGCAATCAGGGTGACACCGTGGCGGAAGCGAAATTCAAGGAAGTCAACGAGGCCTACGAAGTCTTGAAGGACGACCAGAAGCGCGCCGCATACGATCGCTTCGGCCACGCCGCCTTTGAGCAGGGTGGCGGCGCACAGGGCTTCGGCGGCGGTGAGGGCCTCGGTGACATCTTCGATCAAATGTTCGGCGAATTCATGGGCGGCGGCGGCCGCGGGCGGCGTGGCCCGCGTGGCGGTGCCGATGTGCGCGCCGGCGTCGAAATATCCCTCGAAGAAGCCTTCAAGGGCGCGAAACGCACCATCCGCGTTCCGACCCGCGTTGCCTGCGAGGCATGTGCCGGCACTGGCTCTGAATCCAAGGAAAAAGGCAGCGAGACTTGCACCGGCTGTGGCGGCGCCGGCAAGGTTCGGGCGCAGCAAGGCTTTTTCATCGTCGAACGGACCTGTCCCACCTGCGGCGGTGCCGGCCGTGTGGTCCGCAATCCCTGCCGCATCTGCGCTGGCACCGCCACCGTGCAGCGGGAGCGCTCCCTCAACGTCGACGTCCCCGCCGGCGTCGAGGACGGCACCCGCATCCGCCTGACCGGCCAAGGCGAAGCCGGCGGCCCGGGTGCGCCGGCGGGCGACCTCTACGTCCATGTCGGCATCCACGCGCATGACATATTCCAGCGCGAGGGCGCCAACATCCTCTGCCACGTGCCCATCCGGATGACCCAGGCCGCGCTTGGCGCCGACGTCGAGGTGCCTTCAATCGATGGCTCCAAGGCCCGCGTCAAGATACCTCCCGGGACCCAAACAGGCGCCCAGTTCCGCCTCCGCGGCAAGGGCTTTTCGGTCCTGCGCAGCAACCAGCGCGGCGACATGTTTATCCAAATTGCTGTGGAAACCCCCCAGCACCTCACACCGCAACAACACGAACTGCTCATGAAGTTCGAGGGAGAGGCGCAAGGCCACCAGAAGGGCAGCCCGGAGACCCACGGTTTCTTTGCCAAGGTGCGCGACTTCTTCGACAAATACGGCCGTGCCAGCTGATACACTATCAAGCTGAGGAAGTCTGAAACGCGGAGTAAGCAATCCGCGCGTGCCTGGACCCGCAGGCAGGCGGCGATCAATCCCGGGAATAACCCGCCTGCGAGATTGGTGCTCGACAAACCGCCTCGATTTCCCCCAAACGTCAAGACTTCTCTCCCTACCGAGGTAACACGATGGATCACGTGCCGGCCGGCGGCGTACACGTTGCGCGCATTCTGAAGGATTTCATCGACACCGAGGCCCTCCCCGGCACCGGCATCGAAAGCGCGACATTCTGGTCCGGCCTCGCCGCCATCATCGCCAGCTTCGCCCCGCGGAACGCCGCCCTCCTTGCCCGGCGCGACGCCTTCCAGACCCAGATCGACGCCTGGCACCTCGCCCATCGCGGCAAGGCGATCGACGCTGCCGAATACACCGACTTCCTGCGCGGGATCGGATACCTGCTGCCCGCACCAGGCCCGTTCAGCGTGGCCACCGAGAACGTCGACCCCGAGATCGCCAGCATCGCCGGCCCCCAGCTCGTCGTTCCCGTCAGCAACGCCCGCTATGCGCTGAATGCCGGCAACGCGCGCTGGGGCAGCCTCTATGACGCGCTCTACGGCACCGATGCCATCGGCGAGGAAGACGGCATGGAGCGTGGCGGCGCCTACAACCCGGTCCGCGGCGCCGCCGTGGTCACCAAGGCGAAGGAAGTGCTCGACGGCCTCGCTCCCCTGGTGCATGCCAGCCACGCCGATGTCACCGCCTATCGCATTGCCGGTGGCGCCCTCCAGGCAACACTGAACACCGGTGCCACCACCACCCTTGCCGATGCCGGCAAGCTCGCCGGCTACCTCGGCACCATCGAGGCGCCCACCGCGCTGCTGCTCAAGAACCACGGCCTGCACATTGAGCTCAGGATCGACCGCACCCACGCCATCGGTGCCACCGACCTCGCCGGCCTCGCCGATGTGGTGATGGAATCCGCCATCACCACCATCATGGACTGCGAAGACAGCGTCGCGGCCGTCGATGCCGAAGACAAGATCGAGGTCTACCGCAACTGGCTCGGCCTGATGAAGGGCAACCTGTCCGCCACGCTCGAAAAGGGCGGCCGCACCATCACGCGCCGCCTCAACCCGGACCGCACCTACCACGGGCTGAACGGCGCGACCGTCTCCGTCGCCGGCCGCTCGCTCATGCTGGTGCGCAACGTCGGCCATCACATGTTCACCGATGTCGTGACCACCGACGAGGGTGACGAAATCCCCGAGACCATCCTCGATGCCGCGATCACCTCGCTGATCGCGCTGCATGACCTCAAGGGCACCCACGCCCTGCACAACAGCCGCGCCGGCTCGGTTTACATCGTCAAGCCGAAGATGCACGGCCCCGACGAGGTCGCCTTCGCCTCTGACCTGTTTGCCGCCGTGGAGGACCTGCTGGGCCTCGCGCGCAATACCTTGAAGATGGGCATCATGGACGAGGAGCGGCGCACCACCATCAACCTTGCCGCCTGCATCCATGCCGCGCGCGAGCGCGTGGTGTTCATCAACACTGGCTTCCTCGACCGCACCGGCGACGAAATCCACACCTCGTTCGAAGCAGGCCCGATGGTCCGCAAAAACGACATGCGCGCCGCCGCCTGGATCGGCGCCTACGAGAACAACAACGTCGATGTCGGCCTGCACAGCGGCCTGCGTGGCCGCGCCCAGATCGGCAAGGGCATGTGGGCGGCGCCGGACCGGATGGCCGACATGCTGACCCAAAAAATCGGCCACCCCCGCGCCGGCGCCAACACCGCCTGGGTGCCCTCCCCCACCGCCGCCACATTGCATGCGCTGCACTACCATCAGGTCGATGTCGCCGAACGCCAATCCGAACTCGTCGCCCGCGTGCCGGCCGATCTCGGCGCCATCCTCACCATCCCCCTGGCCGATCGTCCCAATTGGTCGCCCGAGGAACTGCAACAGGAACTCGACAACAACGCCCAAGGCATCCTCGGCTATGTCGTCCGCTGGATCGACCAAGGCGTCGGCTGCTCCAAAGTACCGGACATCCATGATATCGGCCTCATGGAAGACCGCGCGACCCTGCGCATCTCGAGCCAGCACATCGCCAACTGGCTCCACCACGGCATCGTCACCGAGGCCCAGGTGATGGACACGCTGCTGCGCATGGCCACCGTGGTGGACCGACAGAACGCCGGTGACCCGCTCTACACCGCCATGGCGCCAGACTATGACGGTATCGCCTTCAAGGCTGCCTGCGACCTCATCTTCAAGGGCCGGAGCCAGCCAAACGGCTACACCGAATTCGTTCTCCACGCCCGCCGCCGCGAGGCGAAGGCGCAACGGTGACAGGGGTCGCCTGATGCGCCTGCGCCACCTGGAGGACCTGATGCTCGGCACCAGGTTCTCCTGCGGCGGCTTCAGCCTCTCGCGCGCCGAGATCATCGCCTTCGCCAGCCGGTTCGACCCGCAGCCCTTTCATCTCGACGAGGAAGCGGCGCAAGCCACCTACTTCAAGGGCCTCTGTGCATCCGGCATCCACACCCAGGCCGCCGCCCTGGGGTGCGTGATCCGGACCCTTTCCGATATTGCCGTGATCGCGGGAGGGTCGCTCGATCAGGCCAGATTTCACGTTCCGGTCCGCCCCGACACGCGCTACGAGGTCGAAGCTTGGTGGCACGAGGCCCGTCCCTCGGCCAGCAATCCGGCCCGCGGCGTGGCCTCGGTCCGCGGCATCGTCCGCGCCGCCGCCGGCCCTGTGGTTATCGAATTCGGCGTCACCTATGTGATCGCTAGGCGCCCGGCCTGATGTTCAGCCCGCTCGCCACCCGCCTGGCCGCCCTGCGCGCCCGCTACGCCGAGCCGGGCCGCGCCTATCACGGCCAGCGCCATATCGATATTCTGCTCCGCCTGCACGCCGAGATCCAACACCACCTCGCCGCGCCGGCGGCCGTGGAAACCGCAATCTGGTACCATGACGCGATCTATGTTCCGCTGAGCGCGGACAACGAGGTCGAGAGCGCCGCCCTGCTGCGTGCCGATCTCGCCGGTCTCGCCGATCCGGCGCTGATCGAAGCGGCATCGATCCTAGTCCTCGCCACCCGCGACCACACCATCCCGGCCGGCATCCCCCCCCATATCGCGGCCGATTGTGCCTGGTTCCTCGACCTGGACCTCGCCATCCTCGGCGCCGATCCGGCGACTTTTGCGTGGTATGACAACGCCATCCGGACCGAATACGCCGCCGTACCCCAGGATGTCTGGCGCGCCCGCCGCCCCGGCGTACTCCAAACCTTTCTTGCCCGCGACCGGCTCTATCTCACCGACCATTTCCACACTCGCTTCGCGGAAAGGGCACGTTCAAACCTGCGCGCCGCCATCGCCGCCCTGGCCGGGCCGGCGCCGTAGCAGCCCCGGCGCATATCCTGTCCGCGCCACGACGCCCCTGTCATCCCGCCATTCAACCATTATACTGGGGAGCATCATGCCCCAAACCGTGCCACCCCCGACCAAGCCCCGCGTTGCCCTCTTCGTCACCTGCCTGGTTGACCTACACCGCCCCAGCATCGGCTTCGCGGCGATCAAGCTGCTCGAAGCCGCCGGCTGCCGGGTCGAGGTCCCGCTCGCGCAAACCTGCTGCGGCCAGCCCGCCTACAACTCCGGCGACCGCACCACCGCGCGCGACCTCGCCCGCGGCCTGATCGATGCCTTCTACGGCTACGACTACGTCGTCACCCCCTCCGGCTCCTGCGGCGGCATGCTGCGCACCCACATGCCCCACCTCTTCGACGACGACCCCAACACCCGCGCCCGCGCCGATGCCATGGCCAGCCGCACCTTCGAACTCACCAGCTTCCTCACCGACATCATGGGCGTCACCCACGTCGACGCCGCCTGCCTGACGAACGCGACCTACCACGACAGCTGCGCCGGCCTGCGCGAACTCGGCGTCAAATCCCAGCCTCGCGCTCTGCTCGCCTCCGTCGCCGGTCTCACCCTCACCGAAATGGCCGATCCCGAAGTCTGCTGCGGCTTTGGCGGCACCTTCTGCGTCAAATACCCCGATATCTCCACCCGCATGGTCGCCGACCGCACCCAGCAGATCGCCGCCACCGGCGCCACGCTCCTCCTCGCCGGTGACCTCGGCTGCCTCCTCAACATCGCTGGCCGCCTTCAGCGCGAAGGCAGCAAAATCCAGGTCCGTCACGTCGCCGAGGTGCTGGCCGGCATCACCGGCGACCTCCCCCCCATCGGCGAAGCGAGGCGCTAGCCCCATGGAAATCCGCTCCCCCGAATTCAAGGCCAACGTCACCCACGCGCTGGCCGACACCCGCCTGCAGAAGGCCCTCGAATTCACCCGCCCCGCCTTTCCCTCACGGCGCGCCGCCGCCGTCGCCAACCTCCCCGAATTCGAACAACTCCGCGACATCGGCCGCGACATCAAGAACCATACCCTCGCCAATCTCGACTTCTACCTCGAAACCTACGCAGCCAGCGTCGAACGCGCCGGCGGAGTTGTCCACTGGTGCAGCACCGCCGACGAAGCCCGCACCGCCGTCCTCGCCATCTGCGAAAAAGCCGGCGCCAAAACCGTCACCAAGGGCAAGTCGATGATCTCCGAGGAACTCGGCATCAACGACCACCTCGAAGCCCACGGCATCACCCCCGTGGAAACCGACCTCGGCGAATACATCCTGCAAATCCGCAACGAAGGCCCGAGCCACATCATCGCGCCCGCCTTCCACCTCAACCGCGACGACTGGGAAGAGAGCTTCCGCAAGGTCCACACCGACCTCCCCGCCGACCGCGTCTTCAACGAACGGCGCGACATCCTCACCGAAGCCCGCACCCGCCTGCGCGAGAAATTTCTCGCCGCCGACGTCGGCATCACCGGCGCCAACTTCCTCATCGCCGAAACCGGCTCGTCGGTCATCGTCACCAACGAAGGCAACGGCGACCTCACCCAGACCCTGCCCCGCGTCCACATCGCGCTCGCCAGCATTGAGAAAATCGTCCCCACCCTGGAGGACGCTACCTCCCTGCTCCGCCTCCTCGCGCGCTCCGCCACCGGCCAGGACTTCTCGGTCTACACCACCTTCTCCACCGGCGCGCGGCGCACCGAGGACCTCGACGGCCCCAGCGAATACCACGTCGTCCTCATCGACAACGGCCGCTCCAACATGATCGGCACCGAGTTCCAGGACATGCTGCGCTGCATCCGCTGCGCCGCCTGCATGAACCACTGCCCGGTCTACTTCACCGTCGGCGGCCACGCCTACGGCTGGGTCTATCCGGGCCCCATGGGCTCCGTCCTCACCCCCTCCCTCATCGGCGTCGACAAAGCCGGCCACCTCCCCAACGCCAGCACCTTCTGCGGCAAATGCGAAAGCGTCTGCCCCGTCAAAATCCCGCTGCCCAGCCTCATGCGCCACTGGCGCGAACGCGAATTCGAACGCCACCTCTCCCCCGCCGCCGCCCGCACCAACCTGGCGCTCTGGGCCTGGTTTGCCAAACGCCCCCAGTTCTACCGCATCGCCACTCGCATCGGCGCCCGCCTCCTCGCCTTCCTCGGCCGCAAGAAGGGCCGCCTGATCTCCCTCCCCTTTGCCGGCAACTGGACCGCGGGCCGCGACCTCCCCACCCCTGAAGGCGAGACCTTCTTCGCCCGCTACGCCCGCGAGCAGCGGGAGAAGAAGTCATGAGCAAGGACATCATCCTCGGCGCCATCCGCCGTGGCCTCCGCCGCGGCCCCCTGCCCGAGGACCAGGCCATGGCGCTGCGCGCCCGCCTCACCGCCCACCCCCGCCACCTCATCCCCGCCCGCAGCCGCGTCCCCCGCCCCGAGCAGATCGCGCTCTTCATCCGCAACATCGAAAAAGAATTTGGCACCTGCACCCGCGTGCCCGATCTCGCCGCCATCCCCGACGCCGTCGCCGACTACCTCGCCGCCCAGAACCTCCCCACCGACTTCGCGATGGCGCCGCACCCCGAACTCGAATCCATCCCCTGGGCCACCCGCCCCCTCCTCGCCCAACGCCCCGGCCGCGCCCAGGCCACCGACGTCGTAAGCCTCCAGCACGGCTACTCTGGCATCGCCGAAACCGGCACCCTGATGCTCCCCGCCTCCGCCCACCGCCCAACCACGCTGAACCTCCTCTCCGACACCTTCATGGTCGTCCTGCGCGCCACCCGCATCGTCGGCGCCTACGAGGAAGCGTGGGACCTCCTGCGCGCCGAAAACCACGACGCCCGCTCCGGCGGCTTCATGCCGCGCAACGTCATGCTCGTCACCGGCCCCTCCCGCTCCGCCGACATCGAAAGCACCCTCGAACTCGGCGCCCATGGCCCGCGCCGCCTCCACGTCCTCCTCGTCGACGACGACCCCGCCGCCCTCTGACCCGAATGCTGCGCCGCCGCAAAACCCTCACCGAAACCGACCAGCGCGAATGGGCCAACTACGCCCGCACGTTGAAACTCCTCACCGGCAAATCCCTCCCGGACCTTCCGCCCGAATCCATTGAACCCAGCCTCCCCGCCCAGATCACCCACCCCGCCCATCCCCCTGCCGCCCGTCACATCCCCAATTCATCCCCGACCCTCGCCGTCGGCACCCATCCCGGCGGCCTCGACAATTCCTCCTGGAACCGCTTCCGCTCCGGCAAACTCACCGCGACCCGCACGCTGGACCTCCACGGCCGCACCGCCCAGCGCGCTTTCCACGCGCTGCACGCCTTCCTCCATGCCGCCCACGCCGACCATGTCCGCTGCGTCGAAGTCATCACCGGACGCGGCTCCGGCGAACACGGCGGCATCCTCAAACGCGAATTCCCTCTTTGGCTCAACCTCCCCGCCCTGCGCCCCCTCGTCCTCGCCGCCACGCACCCCCATGCCGCCAACCCCGGCTCGGTGCGCCTCCTCCTACGCCGCCCGAAGTGACCCCCTTCGGCGCCCGCTTGCGCGCCCTGCGCGCCGAGCGCGCGATGACTCAGAGTGAGTGCGCCGCCCGCCTGCAAATCTCCGCCGCCTACCTCTCAGCCCTTGAGCACGGCAAGCGCGGCGCCCCAAGCCCCGGCCTGGTGCACCAGGTTTGCGATGTCTTCGGCCTGATCTGGGACCAGGCCGAGGACTTGGCCGCCCTCGCCCGCTTATCCCACCCCCGCATTGTGGTTGATACCGCAGGTCTTACCCCTGAGCAGACCGCGCTCGCCAACCGCCTCGCTCACACCATCCGCCGTCTGCCACCCGAAACCATTGCCGCCTTGCATGGCATTCTTGACGCGACCACCCCTCAACCCAAGCCGCGCCTCCGCCGCGCCGCACGACGGGCCATCTCGGCACCGTGATCCGCCCCCTCACGCAGGCGGACGCCACCGAGGTCGCATCCCTCATCCGTGTTGCCTTCGCCACCCTCTCCGCGCCGGTGAGCCCGCCGCCTTCGGCCTTGCTCGAGACCGCAGGCACCATCGCATCCATTTTCGCTCAGGGCGGCGGTGGCGCCGCCGCCGAGCGGGACGGCCGCATCGTTGGCACGTGTATCTGGCAGCAAAAAAACGGCGGCCTCTATGTCGGCCGCCTCTCGGTTGCCATCAGCGCCCGCGGCCAGGGCATCGCCCGCGCCCTCCTTGCAGCCGCCGAAACCGAGGCACGACGGCGCGGCCTCCCGAAACTCCTGCTCTCCACCCGCCTGGTGCTGACGGACAACCGCCACCTCTTCGCCAGCTTCGGCTTCACGGAGGTCGCCACCCATGCCCACCCGGGATTCACCGAACCCACCTTCGTCGACCTGGAAAAACCGCTCTGCGAAAACGACATCCTCCGGAAAAAGCGATAGAGTGCTTCCCCGACAACGGCCGCCGCCGTCAGGCCCGCCGCAACGACAAATGCCGCACACACGGCTTGCCCATCAGGTCAACCTCAAGGTCCTGCCCGGCCAACCGACCGCTCGCCTTGGCGCCCGGCGTCCGGCTGAAGAACGACTCGCCGGTCACCTCCCCGTCAGGCGCGATCTTCACCGAGACGATCACGCTGTTGCTGCTGTCCCAGATATAGAGGAACTCGCCATCGGCGACCTTCGCGGTCATGCGAAAATCTTTGCCGCAGGCTCCGGTCTCCGCACCCGCCGTCACTGTCGACATGCCGACATAGGATCCGTCGATCTGCCCAGAGCCGACGCGCTGCGCAGCGGCAAAGACGGATGCCGGTGCAGCCAGGCCAGCCAAAATAAAGCCAAGACGGAACAACGTAGACGCGTGCGACATGTGCTTCCTTTCGGCGCGGAATGCGCCCATTGGTCGCGCGCAGTTTCGCGAGATCACGCCGTGGGCTTCCATACACAGCCGCGTGTATCCCTCCGAAACGGGCACAGCTCACGCAGTCTTGAATCCCGGGCTCGACCGGGAGCAGGAACAGCATCCCCTGGCTTCGCCGCAGCCGATCACGCGCTAACTCACCACCACATTCATGGCCATCGCCGCATCCGTGATCCGCACCGGGCCCTCGCCGGCGGAATCGCCATCCGCCTGGGCCGGCACGTGGTCGGACAGTATCTCGATCTCGTTGGCCCGGACCAACCGCACGCCAGGCATTTTCGAGATCATGTTCAACGGCAGAGCGGCGCCGTACATCAACGCACTCGCCGCGCCACTGCGGTCGAACAGTACCACGGTGAACCCCTTCTCCGTCGGCGTTGCCCCAGGCGCCAGCATATAGGCGCCCGCATAGAGTCGTCCTTTTGTGACGATTACGCTTGCCGCCTCGGTCTCCTCTCCATCTATCCGAAGCCGGATCGTCGGAAACGGATAGCGCGCAATCTCACGCAGCGTTTGCGCGACATAGGCGCCGCGCCCGATCCGTCGCTTCAGCGCGAGGGGAAGACGATGCACCACCTGCGCGTCGAGCCCGGCACCAAGCATCTGCACAAAAAGCAGCGTCTCGTCGCCGCGCCGCGCCATTCCCGGCCATAGCGTTCGTGTCCGTCCAAACGCCAGCGCGGAGGCAACGGCACGCGGCGTGAACGGCAGCCCGAGTTCACGCGCCAGGACATTGGCAGTGCCGAGCGGAATGATTCCGAGCCGGCAGGCGCTGCCTGACAGCCCGTTGGCAACCTCGGCGATCGTACCGTCGCCCCCGGCCGCGACAATCAGCGGCACCCCGGCTTCCGCCGCCCGCTTTGCAATTTCGCTCGCATGCCCGGCATACTTGGTTTCAGCCAACTCGATACGGAGGCCGCTATCCGCCAGGATGTCGAGCACGCGCCACAAACGCTGCGCGCGGCGCTGGCCGGCCGCCGGATTATAGACGATCATCATCGACTGCGTGATCCGCCCTGGAAGCGAGCCGCGGCGCGACTCTGGTACAACTGGTTAAACTCCCTTAATGACGGATTGAGGCTGCCCTGGAATGACATATTTATGGCAGTTTCATGAACTCTACTTTCGACTCCTTCCCCCCGTCGCGTCATCCAAACTTCACTTCGTCGACGCGGAGGCGCCTCCTAGACGTTCCTCATGAACGCCATGTCCCCCCCGCCCCGCACGCACTATCGCACCGTGTTCATCTCCGATCTCCACCTCGGAACCCGCGGCTGCCGGGTGGATTTCCTGGTGGATTTCCTGCGCAAGACCAGTTGCGACAAGCTCTTCCTCGTCGGCGACATCATCGACGGATGGCGTCTGCGCAAGTCCTGGTACTGGGACGAAGGGCATGACGAGGTGCTCCGCCTCATCCTGCGTATGGCCCGCAACGGCACCGACGTCACCTACATCCCCGGCAACCATGACGAGTTGTTCCGCAACTGGCTTCCCCTCGGCCTCGAGGTCGGCGGAATAAAGTTGCGCCAGGACGCGGTGCATCAGACCGCCGATGGCAAGCGCCTGCTGGTCATGCACGGCGACGAGTTCGACAGCGTCGTGCGCTACGCCAAGTTCCTGGCCCTGCTCGGGGATTGGGCCTACACGGCCGCGCTTGCTGTCAATCGCTGGTTCAACGAAATCCGCCGGAAGCTTGGCTACCCGTACTGGTCGCTGTCGGCCTGGCTCAAGCGCCAGGTCAAAGAGGCGGTCAAGGCGATCGACCGCTTCGAGGTGGCACTCGCCGCCGAAGCCAAGCGGCGCGGGCTCGACGGCGTCGTCTGCGGCCATATCCACCACGCCGAAATGCGGCAGGTCAACGGCGTGCTCTACATCAATGACGGTGACTGGGTGGAAAGCTGTACCGCTCTGGTCGAACACGCCGACGGCCGGCTCGAACTGCTTGACTGGGCCGCTATCAACCGCTTGTCCTTTGCCGCCCCCCGCGCCGCCGTCCGCGCCACCCAGGCCGCCTGAACCGGTGAGCCCAGCCGAACGCGACGAACATCGCGCACGCCTTCTCGCTGTCGGGCCTCTGCCGGCGCGCATCATGATCGTCTCCGACGCCTGGCGCCCCCAGGTCAACGGCGTCGTTCGCACGCTGGAAACGATCAGCGGCGAACTCAGGGCCATGGGCCATACCGTTGACGTCGTCGGCCCCGACCGTTTCACCACCCTGCCGTGCCCGACCTACCCCGACATCCGCCTCTCGCTGTTCCCGCGCCGCCGCCTGAACCGCATCATCGAGACCTTCGCCCCCGACGCCCTGCATATCGCCACCGAGGGGCCGCTCGGCCTCGCCGCCCGCGGCTGGGCCCGCAAGCGCGGCTGCGCCTTCACCACCGCCTTCCACACCCGCTTCCCCGAGTATGTCCAGGCCCGCACCGGTCTGCCGACCGGCATGTTCTACAGCTTCCTGCGCTGGTTCCATGGCTCCGGCCAGGGCATGATGGTGGCGACGCAAAGCCTGCGCGAGGAACTCGCGGATCGCGGCTTCAAATACGTACGCACCTGGTCCCGCGGCGTCGATCTCGACCTCTTCCAACCCAGCGCACCTGAAGTCTGGAGCCTGCCGCGCCCGATCTTCACCTATGTCGGCCGCGTCGCGGTCGAAAAGAATATCGGCGCGTTCCTCGATCTTGACCTCCCCGGCTCGAAGGTCGTGGTCGGCGGCGGACCGCAACTCAATGAACTCAAGCGCGCCTACCCCAAGGCCCATTTCACCGGGCCGCGCTATGGCGCCGCCCTCGCCAGCGCATACGCTGGCTCCGACGTCTTCGTCTTCCCGAGCCTGACCGACACGTTCGGCTTGGTCATCCTCGAAGCCCTGGCCTGCGGCACCCCGGTTGCCGCCTACGACGTCACCGGCCCGAAAGACGTGTTGGCCGAAGCAACTGGCCGTGTTGGCGCGGTCGATCAAGACCTGCGCACGGCAGCTATGCGTGCGCTGGAAGCCGACCGCGACGCATGCCGCGCGCATGCCGAGCGCTTCTCCTGGCGCGCCTGCGCCGAAACGTTCCTCTCCCATCTGGTGCCGCTCGGGGGGCATTGAAAAAGGCGAGTGAACGCAAGCGAGGCTCCGCCGGCTTATTCGGTGAACCTCTCGCCGACAGCGTGGCACCTTGTGCGGCCAGGCTGGCCACCCTCCCAACCGGCAGCTCTATCCGAGTGCGTTTCTCTCGATGTGCATCGGCGTCTTCTGAACCAAGACCAGCATGTTCGCGGTCGGCGAATTATTTGCCATCGGCATTACAGGTATGTGCTGCTGATCCTAGGCTTCCACCCGGCACCCGTCCTGCTTGGCTTCGTCCTTGGGCCGCGCCTGGAGAAGAACTTCCGCTGCGCCAAGCTCCTGGCCGATGGTGATTTCGCGGTCTTCATTCGCAAGCCTATCAGCGCGAGCCTCCTCGCGGTTGCCGTCGTGGTCGTGCTTAGGGCTTGACGCGGAATATTCGCTTCAGTTCTCTGGCTTTCGCGGGTTGCAGGTGTAGTTCCACTCGCCGTGGAAGTCCGCTTGGGTAATGTTGAGCTTGGCCATCTCGGCATCGGTTATCTTGATGCCCTTGTCGTAGGC
>CAIYSR010000046.1 GCA_903928895.1 uncultured Rhodospirillales bacterium
AACCTTTGACGACCTGACGACTTCCCGGCTCGCGGAGCAGTCTGGCAGTCTCTCGGAGTTCGCAGACTCAAGGGTCAGTGCTGTGCCTCAATCGCGAGCGTAGTTGTTCGAAATAGGCGTGGTCGGCCGGTGGTCCCGGCGGCGAATTCCGACCCGCCAAGAGCTTGTCGCGTAGCTCCGCCGTCTCCAGGCTTCGACCAATCCGCTGGAACCGAGCGCGAAATGCCAGGTTCAAATCCACGTGCTCGCTCGAATCGTGCGCCTCCCAGAAGGCACGCTCGTTCGCTTCAGTCGCGAACTTCGGCACCGGCGTCATTTTTCTGGTCATCGTGGACACCGCTTCTGCTCTCCTTCAACCGGCGACTGCCCATTCAGCCCAAGGACATACCGCAGGGCCGACATCAGTTTGCACCCCACGATGACGCATCTTTGGGAAGCCGGCCGCTGGGATCGTGGACGAGCACCTGGTGCGGCAGATCGGGGCCCCAGGCCCAAAGTACCAGGTTTGTCATCCCGGGCCGTGCGCCTACCGCAAAGGATGGCACGATGATTCCGGCCGCGCCATTCGAATGGAGCTGCTTCGCCAACGTCCAGGTCTGCGGCTCACGACCGGCGGCGACGTCGTAGGCCCAGGCGCACGACAAGGCATTCCAATCGACCCCGGCAGCCCGGCATTCAGGCTCCGTGCGCAGATCGATGATGCCATCGACATCCACTGAGTAGGAGCAAATGGTCAGCGGGTCGAAGCGGCGTGCAAAGCCGTAGCCCATCTCGATAAGCATCCCTTCGATCGACAGAGCCAGGTAGAGCGCCGGCATGCCGATCGGATTGAACCGCCCCCCTTTTGCCGCCGCGCCGTCGCCTGACGTCGGTGTCCACGACCATCTGGGGTCATGGGCGCGATAGCATGTTCCACTCCACCTCAAGCAAAGCCGCCGGTCGCGACGTGGTCGAGGAAATCCCGCACCGCAGCGGCCTTGCCCTCCTTTACCAATGCCTCTGCCGTACGGCCGCCGAAGGCAGCAATCGGCTCGGCCCGATACCAGGCCATTGCCTGCTTTTCACCACCGGCCCAGTCAACAACACGGCCGATGATTTCGAGCATCTCGGTCGCACGAGCCTGCGTTTTGGGCGCTTCGAGCCTGGCGGCCCGGTAGACGGTTTCGCGCTTGAGGCCGATCGTCTCGGCAAGCTGCGACTTCGACATACCGAAGCGCTCGGCGACCCGATCAACAGACACCTGCCCGTTGCTATCACAGAATGCCGTGACGAGTTGAGCGCCGCGGAACCCAATGACGGTCACCAGGGCCGCGTCTGCGCTCTGCTTTGCCACGCGTTTGACCTTCTGGACGACCGCCGCCGCCCCTGACCCGCTTGCCTTGACCTTTACGGCACCGGCTCCCGATATAGTCCCTCGGGGTGTGGCCCGCGACCCTCTAGCATTCGCCATATCACCACCTCAAACGTCATACCTATCTGTCAAATTATGTGGCAACTGCAGAGATATTGTCCAGTGAATTGCTGATGGACGGCGATTTGACCGGCCTAACGAGATCGCCGCCGCCAGTGTGAGCCTGGCGGCGGCGTGGGGTTGGTGCAGTCGGATCAGCCGGCGCGGTAGATGGTGTAGGACCCTTTGGCGCCCTCCTTGTTGGGCCCGACCATGCGGACCTTCTCCAGGGTCTCGACCTTAATGCCCTTCTTTTTCAATCCGGCCAGGAAGCCGCGGACCGTGTGCTGCTGCCAGCCAGTCGCCTCGATCATCTGCGCGATGGTGGCACCCTCGTTGCGCCGGAGCAGGGTGATCACCGCCTCCTGCTTGGTCCCCTCACGCGGCTTGCGCGGCGCCGTCGCTTCGCGCGGCATGCTGCCGGCGAGTAGGGTGCGGAGCGCCTGCATCGGCGCCTCGAGGGCGGCGACGATGTCGGTGTCGCGGTTGTCCTGGTCGTCCCAGGCGGCGAGCACCGCCGCGGCGGCGGTGCGCAGGTTTGCCCGCGGCAAGGGCCCTGTGCTTGCGGCGTCGAGGGCGTCGGCGACCGCCTGCGCCTCGGTGGCCACTTCCTCCGCGGAGGGCAGCGTGGGCGCAACCGCGGCGGCGGGTTCGGCGTCCGGCTCGCTCGTGGGCAGCTCCTGGCCGATGGCGCGGAAGCCGGCGTCGGTCAGGGCGAGGGTGGTCAGCATCAGGCCGGTGGCGCTGTCCTCGATCAGGGTCGAGGCGTCGCCGAGGCGGTAGTCGCCCAGGGTTTCGGCGATCAGGCCGTCGCGCAGGAGGGCGTCGATCATCTTGTGGCGGCCGCCGGTCGGCAGCTTGCGGTGGAATTGGAGGCGGTGATCCGGGCGCTCGGCGGCGCGGGTGAGGACGATCAAGGCAGCGGGGGAGAGATACATCTTGGTGCTCCAGTTGGCGCCCCTGACCATCAGGGGCTGCTACCAGCCCGAGCCCCGTCGGGCGGAACCCGAGCGGGGCGAAGGGGGAAGCGCTCGCCTATTCGGGGGCGAATTCTCCGCGCTGGTGGTGGGAGTCGGTGACCCGGGCCAGGATGGCGTTCCAGTGCTGCAGCGTGCCGGCGGTGTCCCAAAGCATGCTGTCGGGGTCGGCGCCGATGTGGGTGTCGGCCATCGCCTGAAGCTCGGCGACGTGGCCTCGGAAGACCGCCATCTGCTTCATGAACTCGGCCAGGCTGGCTTGCTGGCTCTTCTGGGTGCGGGTGCTGCTCATCGTCTAGTCTCCTGTCTGGCGGGGCGTGTTCCCCTGCGCGTGATGGACCATTCGCGCTGCGGGCGACCGGAGCCAAGCGCATAAGCGATTGTCTTTGCATCAATCTTTGGGTTGACGAGAGCGGCGGGAGGTCGCCGCCATGCCGGAATTGACCACCTCCACCCGCGAGGCAGCGCGGCGCATCGGCGTCACCGAGACCGCCCTGCGCAAGGCCGCAACCAAGGGACGGATCGAGCGCGAGCCGGACGGCCAATGGGACGTCGAGAAGACCCGACGCCGCATGGTCGAGACCGCTGATCCGGTGCGCTCGCCCCTGGCGGGCGGTGGCGCCGGTGGCGCGATGTCGGGTGACACCACGCCCTACGCTCGGCTCAAGGTTGCGCAACTGGCGCTGAAGGTCGAAGCCCAGCGGATGGCGTTGGACGAGAACAAGGGCCGGCTGCTCGACGCCCAGACCGCCAACGCCGCGATCGACGAAATCGCCGGCGCCATGCGCGACGCCTTGCTGAACTGGCCCGCCCGGGTCTCCGGCCTCGTCGCTGCGGACCTGGGGGCCGATCCTCATCTGGTGCAGACCGTGCTGCAGCAGCACATCACCGATCTGTTGACGGAGGCAGCCAATCGCTTCGATCCCCCAGGCATCGGTGGGCGAGCGGACGGCTGAGCATGTCCGCCGGCGTGCCGGGGCGATGCTGCGTCCGCCGCCACAGCTCACCGTCAGTGAGTGGGCCGACCAGCACCGGGTGCTGAGCACGCGCGCCTCGTCGGAACCCGGGCCGTGGCGCACGGCACGGACGCCGTATCTGAAGGATATCCTGGACGCCCTGTCCGCAGTGCACCCCGCCCGCCGCGTCGTGTTCATGAAAGGGGCGCAGGTCGGGGCTTCCGAAGGGGGGAACTGTTGGCTTGGCTACATCATGCACCACGTGCCGGCCCCCGTGCTGGCGGTGCAGCCGACGGTGGAACTGGCGAAACGGTTCAGCAGGCAGAGGATTGACCCGCTGCTGCAGGAGACCCCGGCGTTGCGGGAACGGGTGGCGCCGGCGCGGTCGCGCGATGCCGGGAATACCATGCTGTCGAAGGAGTTCCCCGGCGGCATCCTGGTGCTCACCGGCGCTAATTCGGCGGTCGGGCTGCGCTCGATGACGGCGCGGTTTCTGTTTCTGGATGAGGTCGACGCCTATCCCGGCGACGTCGAGGGCGAGGGTGATCCGATTGCGCTCGCCGAGGCCCGCGCCCGCACCTTCGGCTGGCGACGCAAGGCGTTCCTGGTCTCGACGCCGACCATCGCCGGGCGCAGCCGGATCGAGCGCGAGTATCAGGCCAGCGACCAGCGCCGGTTTTTCGTGCCGTGCCCGCATTGCGCGGCGATGCAATGGCTGCGGTTCGAACGGCTGATCTGGGAGAAGGGCGTCCCCACCAGCGTCGCCTATCACTGTGAGATCTGTGACCAGCCCATTGGCGAGCATCACAAGACGGCGATGCTGGCCGGCGGCGAATGGCGAGCGACAGCACAGTCGCAGGACCCGTTCACGGTCGGCTTCCACATCTCGGCGCTGTATTCGCCGGTGGGCTGGCTGTCCTGGGAGCAGATCGCGCGGGATTGGGAGGGAGCGCAGGGCAAGCCGGAGGATTTGAAGACCTTTCGCAACACCGTGCTGGGCGAGACCTGGCAGGAACGCGGCGAGGCGCCGGATTGGGAGCGCCTGGTCGAGCGGCGCGAGGATTTCGTCCTCGGTGTTGTGCCGGCATCGGCCCTGGTGCTGACCGCCGGCGTGGACGTGCAGGACGATCGCATCGAGTGCGACGTGTGGGGATGGTCCGGTGGATTCACCTCCTGGCTGATCGATCACATTGTCATTCCCGGCAGTCCGCGGGAACGCGGCCCCTGGGAGGAACTGGCGAAACTGCTGGCGCGGGACTGGCCGCGGACGTCCGGTGGGGCGATGCGCATCGCCAAGGTCTGCGTCGACACCGGTGGGCGCGACACCGCCTCGGTCTATGGCCATCTGCGGCACCTGCGGGATCCGAGGATTGCGCCGACCAAGGGGGTCGACGGTTGGAATCGGGCGCAGCCGGTGCAGGGGCCGACGCTGGTCGATGCCCTGGTCAATGGCCAGAAGCTGCGGCGCGGGTTGAAGCTGTGGACCGTGTCGGTTTCGACCTGGAAAGCGGACCTGTATCGCCGGCTGTGGCTCGGGCGTGGCGAGACCGAGGATTTTCCATCGGGCTGGGTGCATCTGCCTCGCGGCATCGAGATCGAGTGGGTCAAGCAGCTGGTCGCCGAGCAGCTGCGCACGGCCAAGGACAAACGCGGCTTCACCCGGCAGGAATGGGCCAAGCTGCGGGAGAGGAACGAGGCGCTGGACTGTGCTGTGCTGGCGCGGGCGGCGTTGTGGCTGCTCGGCGCCGATCGCTACGGCGACCGTTACTGGCAGCGGCTGCAAACCGAGATCGCCGACGCGCCAGTGTTTGGACCGGTGGCGATCGAGACGGCAACGGCTGCGGCGACGGAGCCATCGTCTGCACCAACCGCGCCCCGTCCGAACGACCAGTCGATGCGGCCGCGCTCCTGGCTCGGCCAACGCGGCGGATGGCTTCGCTGAGGATCGATTGATGAACCCTGACGTCCTGACCTGGGCCCTGGCGCAACCCGCCGGCAATCGCTGGCGCGGCCTGGCTGAGGCCTACACCGCCGGCACCACGCGGGTGACCTATGAGGGCCGCACCATCCAATACCGCGGCCTCGACGAGATCAGCCGCGCCCTCGCGGTCGGCTACGCCAGCGAGAACAGCGCCACCCGCCGCCCCTCCACCACCTTCGCCAGTTTCACGAGGCCCGAATGACCCAGGACAGCACATGGTCCCTGCCGGCGTTGGCCGGCGCGCTCGACGTGCCGGACGAGGCGTTCCGCGCCTTCACCCATCTCCAGGGCCTCGGCTGGAACGCCCGTCTGTCCCTGCCGCAAGCCGCCACCATGGCCATCGCCTGGCAGGATGCTGCCGGTGGCACCGCAACGGGGCCGGTCTCCGACGCGGTTGCTTCGCTGTTCGCCGCCCTCACCACCGCGCTGGGCGCTGCACCCACCGCATGATCACTCGTCTCCGATCGGCGTGGCACGCCCTGCGCGGCTATGCCGCGGCGGGCGATCTGCGTGCCTCGGTGTGGGCACCGTCCAGTGGCAGCGCCAATAATGAGGTGGCCGGGGCCGCGGCGACGGTCTCCCGTCGCGCCCGCGACGCCGTGCGCAACGATCCCTATGCCGCGCGCATCGTCGATCTATGGACCGGCAACGCCGTCGGCGCCGGCATCACAACCCGTTGGCCCGATGCCGCACATGCCGCGGCCTGGCGCCGCTGGTCCGACAGCACTGCATGCGACGCCGAACGCCGGCTTGACCTCTATGGCTTGCAGGCCCTGGCCATGCGCGCCGTGGTGGAGAGCGGGGAATGCTTCATTCGGCTGCTGCCGGCCGAGATCACGCCCTCCAACCCGATCGGTCTCCGCCTCCAGGTACTGGAGAGCGACCACCTCGACACCACCCGCACGGGGTTGCTCGACGGTCTCGCAACCTTGCAAGGCATCGGCCTCGACGATGCGGGGGCGCCCGCGATCTACTGGCTGTATCCGCGTCATCCCGGCAATTGGTGGCCCGGCATGCCGGCGGCCTATGCCAGCGAGCCGATTGCCGCGCGGGACGTGCTGCATCTGTATCGCAAGCGCCGGCCGGGCCAGTTGCGCGATGTCTCCTGGCTCGCCCCGGTGCTGACGCGGCTGCGCGATCTCGGCGACTACGAGGCCGCCCTGCTGATGAAGGCCAAGATCGAGGCCTGCCTCGCCGCCATCGTGACCGAAGAAGGCGATGAGGCGATGACTGGCACGGCCGCCAATTTGCTGCGCGACGCCCAGGGCCGGGCGATCGAGGCGTTCGAGCCCGGCATGATCCTGTATCGCCGTGGCTCCGGCAGCGTCGAAGTGGTGAACCCCTCCGGCGGTGGCAGCCACGCCGCCTTCGCCCGCCGCACCCTTGAGGCCGCCGCCGTCGGCGCCGGGCTGACCTACGACCAGGTTTCCGGCGACCTGACCCAGGCCAACTACTCCAGCCTGCGGGCGGGCAAGATCGAGTTCCGCCGGCTCTGCGAACAGGTGCAGTACGGCATGCTGATCCCAATGCTGGTGCGGCCCATCGCGGAGCGTTTTCACGCCCATGGCGCCCTGCTCGGTCTGTGGGGCACCGATATGCCGAGCGACGTCAGCCACGTGCCGCCGGCCCACGAGATGATCGACCCGTTGAAGGATACCAGCGCCCTGATCGCACAAGTCCGCGCCGGCTTCGTGCCGCTGGCCGAGGCGGTCGGCTCGTTCGGCTACGACTTCCGCCAGGTGGTGGAAGACATCCGCAAGGCCAATGCCGAGATCGATGCCGCCGGCATCGCGCTCGATACCGATCCCCGCCGCGTCGCCAAATCCGGCGTAGCCCAGGACGCGGCACAGATTGCCGCGGTGGAAATCGCTGCCACGGGCGCGGCGTCCCCCCAACGCCCCAGCCAGGACCAGACCCCATGAGTTACGGCTACGACCCGGTCGAGGACCTGCTCAAGGTCACCAGCATCCAGAAGAAGTGGCGCGACGGCTTTGCCACCGCGGCACTCGACAGCCGCAAATGGACCAGTCAGGTCGCCCCCGGCGGCGCCATCACGGTGAATAGCGGTGCACTCACGCTGGCCAGCGGTGCCAACGCCAATGATGAGACCTGGATGCTGTCGACCGAGACCTTCTCGGTGCCGTTCCGCGTCTCGGTCGGGCTGACCCTGTCGCAGCGCATCGCCAACCAGAGCTTCTATATCGAGGCCGTTAGTATCGATCGTGACAGCGGCCAGCCGGACGGGCTGCACATGCTGGGCCTGCTGTTCGATGGCGTCACCGCGACCCAGGCCAAATACGAGGTGCAGACTGGCGGCATGGTCCGGCTGACCTCCGGCGCCTCGACCGTGCCGACCACGGCCGCGAGCGGGGTCTACGAGCTCGAGGCCTTCGTCGATGAGGCGTGGTTCCACGGCGCGACCATGGATGCCACCACGGCCCGGGCCAACTCCTATCGCCGGCACCAACAGATCCCGGATCCCAACGCGCTGTATCGGGTGCGGCTGCGCTGGCTTAATGGCGCCACCGCCCCGGCGTCGAGCACCAATGCGGTCGTTGCCTTCCTCACGGTGCAGGATTACGCAGAACTGACCGCTGAGATTACCGCCGGGCGTGGGCAGTCCGTCGCGGGCCAGGGGGTCGCCGTGCAGGTGGTTGGCGGTGCGAACAGCACGTCGTCGCTGTTTGTGCAGGGTTCGGTCGCCCGCGGCGCTGTCTCGCCTGGCAATCCGCTATATGTTGCAACCTCCGCAAGCGCCAATCCGGCGGTGGTGCTGACGGGGCGCAGTGTCGACTTGATGGCGACCCTGATCGGCGCCCTCGTCACCAAGCCCTACAGCATCCCCGAGGCCGACTGGTCGTTCGCGTCCGCCCTCGCCGGGATCCCCACTGGTGCAGATACCCCCATCCGGACGGCCGTTGCCGCCAACCGGCAATATCTCACCGGGCTGCAGTTGCAGAACCTCGGCACCGCGGCATCCGAAGTACAGATCAAGGACGGCGCCACCGTGATCTGGCGCGTCAGCCTGCCCGCCACCATGGCGACGCCGGTGACCTTCGACTTCCCGACCCCGCTGCGGGCCACCACCAACACGGCGCTGAACGTCCAGGCGGTGACCGCCAGTTCCGCCGTGGTGGTGAATGCCCAGGGCTACCAGGCGCCATAACGCCTCCATCGACCGGAGACCCAGCATGACCGAGACGGCCCAACCGGGCGGGGATATCCCTGCGCCAGTCCCGACACACGCCGATGGACTTCCCACCGGTGGGCAGCCGATCATCGCCGCTCGCGCGCTGGCGGCCCCAGTCACTGTCAACCGCGCGGCCCGCACCGTCGAGGTGGTGTGGTCGACCGGGGCCCGGGCGCGCAATTTTGTCCCGCCCCTCGGGCTGATCACCGAGGAACTCGACATGTCACCCGCCGCCGTCCGCATGGATGGGCTGCGCGGTGGCGGTGCGCCGGTGCTCAACACCCATCGCAGCAACGATGCCCGCGACGTCGTCGGCCGGGTGCTCGACGCCCGCATCGAGGCGGGGCGGGGTGTTGCCACATTGCAGTTCTCGGCGGCGACCGACGTGGAGCCGCTGTGGCAACGCGTCGCCGACGGCACCCTGCGCTCGGTCAGCGTCGGCTATCGGGTGCATCGCTACATGCCGATCCAGGATCCCGTTGCCGGCACCGTCCATCGCGCGGTGGATTGGGAGCCCTACGAAATCTCGGTGGTGCCGATTCCGGTGGACCCCGCCGCTGCCATCCGGGGGGAGGACGCGCAGGGCAGTCCGCTCCCCGCCGTTGAACCCGCCCTGAGCCAGGAACCCCTCATGCCCGAGACCACGCCGGCTGCCCCCGCGGCCACCGAGGCGCCGCCGGTGCCCGCCACCACTACCAACGAGGCCGAACGCG
>CAIYSR010000047.1 GCA_903928895.1 uncultured Rhodospirillales bacterium
CGTCGAACGCTTCTTCTTGAAGATCAAGCACTTCAGACGCATCGCAACTCGCTACGAGCAGACACCTCGTGCATTCTTGTCCATGTTATCCCTCATCGGCGCGTTCATCTGGATACGCTGAATGTCAACGCGCTCTAGGCTGGACCGATGGATGACGATGAAGACGACGGCCCGCGCCTGCCGCCGGGGACTCCGAACTACATGACGCCGGCGGGTTATGCGCGGTTGCGGGCCGAGTTGAACCGGCTTGCCCGGGTGGAGCGGCCGGCGATCGTGGAGATCGTCTCGTGGGCGGCGGGGAATGGCGACCGCTCGGAGAATGGCGACTATCTCTACGGCAAGAAGCGGCTGCGCGAGATCGACCGGCGGATGCGGTTTCTCGGCAAGCGGCTGGAGATCGCCGAGGTGGTGGACCCGTCGCGCCAGACCAACCGGGACCAAGTATACTTCGGCGCGCGCGTTACCTATGTGAACCTGCGCGACGAGGAGCGCACGGTGACGATTCTGGGGGTGGATGAGGCGGACATCACGCGGGGCGAGGTGAGTTTGCATGCGCCGATCGCGCTGGCGCTGCTGCGCAAGCGGGTGGGCGAGGCGGTCGCGATGCGCACGCCGGCGGGGATGGACGAGATCGAGATCGTGGCGATCAGCTATCCCGTCGCTGAATAGTCAGCGCGGCCCTCGGGTCAATGGGGCTTGGGCTCGTGCTTGACGTCGTTCATCTTTTCGACCGCGGCGATGCCGATGGCGGAGCCGATGAAGATGACGTGGATGATGGTCTGCCACATCACGCCCTCGGCCATGATCTTCTCGTGCCCGCCCGATGCCGGCATGCCGAGGCTGCGCGCCTCGATGAAGGTGCGCAGCAGGTGGATGGAGGAGATGCCGACGATGGCCATCGCCAGCTTGACCTTGAGCACGCCGGCGTTGACGTGGCTGAGCCATTCCGGCTGGTCCGGATGGCCGGTGAGGTTGAGGCGGGAGACGAAGGTTTCGTAGCCGCCGACGATGACCATCACCAGCAGGTTGGAGATCATCACCACGTCGATCAGGCCGAGGACGAGGAGCATGATCTCCTCCTCGGTGAAGTGCAGCCCCTCCATGACGAGGTGCTGGAGCTCCTTGAGGAAGAGGAAGACGTAGAAGATCTGAGCGACGATGAGGCCGAGATAGAGCGGCAGCTGGAGCCAGCGGGAACTGAAGATCAGCGCCGGGAGGGGCTTGAGGACCACCTTGTGGGTTATTTCGTTCATGCCCGGCCCCGCCTGATTGAGTGACGCAACAAGATACCAGCCGTGCCGAAGCTCTGTCCAGGCGGGAGGCGGCTACAAGAATGTGATGGGATCGACATCGACATCGACGCGCACCGAGCCGCTGGCGGGCACCGCGGCGAGCCAGGCACGGAGCAGGGGCTGGACCGCGACGTCGCGTCGGGTTTTCAGCAGCAGGCGGCGGCGGTGGCGGCCGCGCAGGATGGCGAGCGGGGCCGGGGCGGGGCCGAGCACGACGATACCGTCGCCGTGCGGGGCGGCGCGGCCGAGGTCGCGGGCCATGCGATCGGCGCCGTCGGCGGTGTCGGCGGAGACGATGAGGGCGGCGAGGCGGCCGAACGGCGGCCAGTTGCCGGGGCGGCGCTGGGCGGCCTCGCGCAGCATGAAGGTTTCGAGATCGCCGAGCAGCAGGGCCTGCATGACGGGGTGTTCGGGGGAGAAGGTTTGCAGGCAGACCCGGCCCGGCGCCTCGGCGCGGCCGGCGCGGCCGGAGACCTGGTGGAGGAGCTGGACGGTGCGTTCGGCGGCGCGCAGGTCGCCGCCGTGGAGGCCGAGATCGGCGTCGACCACGCCGACCAGGGTAAGATGCGGGAAGTGCCAGCCCTTGGCGACGATCTGGGTGCCGATGATGAGATCGACGGCGCGGTCCTCGATGGCGCGGGCGGCCTCGGCGGCGGCCACGGGGCCATGGATGGTGTCGCTGGCCATGACCAGGATGCGGGCGTCGGGGAAGCAGGCGCGGGCCTCCTCGGTGATGCGTTCGATGCCGGGGCCGATGGCGGTGAGGCTGTGTTCGGCGGCGCAATGGGGGCAGGCGGTCGGGGTGGGGATGGCGTGGCCGCAATGGTGGCATTGCAGCTCGCGCCGGGCGCGGTGTTCGACCAGCCAGGCGGTGCAGTTGGGGCACTGCATGCGGTGGCCGCAGGCGCGGCACAGGGTGAGCGGGGCGTAGCCGCGGCGGTTGAGGAACAGCATGGCTTGTTCGCCGCGGGCGAGGGTGGCGGCGATCTGCGCCACCAGCGGCGGGGCGAGGAAGCGGTTGCGCTCGGGGGGGGTGGCGCGCAGGTCGATGAGGGCGATCTCGGGCATGCTGGCGCCGCCGTGGCGGTCGGGCAGGTGAACGCGGCGGTAGCGCCCGGCATCGACATTGGCCACCGATTCGAGGCTGGGGGTGGCGGAGACCAGCACGGCGGGGGCGTTGCACAGGCGGGCGCGCACGACCGCCATGTCGCGGGCGTGGTAGATGATGCCCTCCTCCTGCTTGAAGGCGGTCTCGTGCTCCTCGTCGACGATGACCAGGCCGAGGTCGGGGAAGGGCAGGAACAGGGCGGAGCGGGCCCCGACCACGACCTGGGCCTCGCCCTCGCCGACGGCGCGCCAGGTGAGGCGCCGGGTGCGCGAGGAGAGGTCGGAGTGCCAGACCGCCGGGGCCACGCCGAAGCGGCGGCTGAAACGATCGAGCCACTGCGAGGAGAGGGCGATCTCGGGCAGCAGGATCAGGGTCTGGCGGCCTTCGCGCAGGCAGGTGGCGATGGCTTCGAGATAGACTTCGGTCTTGCCGGAGCCGGTGACACCTTCGAGCAGGGTGACGGAGAAGGCGCGGGCGGTGACGGCGGCGCGCAGGGTGGCGGCGGCGGCTTCCTGGTCGGGCGAGAGGATGGGGCCGGGGTGGTCGGCATCGGGCAGCGGGAAAGGGGGGGCGGCGGGCAGGATCGCGGGGAGCAGGGCGCCGGCGTCGGCGAGGCCGCGGATGACGGCGGCGGAGACCTCGGCTTCGCGCATGAGCTCGGCACCGGCGCGCGGGGTGTCGCCGGCGAGTGCGGCGAGGACGCGCTGGCGGGGTTCGGTGATGCGGATCTCGGGTTGCGGGTCGGCACGGCGCCAACCCATCGGCACCGGCTCGGCGCGGTAGGCACTCGGCCGCAGCGCCATGGTCAGCACCTCGCCCGGGGGGGTGAGCGTGTAGCTGGCGATGAAGTCGACGAGGCCGCGGATGTCGGCGCGCATGGGCGGCAGGTCGAGCACCGAGATCATCGCGCGCAAACGGTTGTCGCCGACGCTGTGGTCGGGCGCGCCGTCCCAGACGACGCCGATTTCCTCGCGCCGGTTGAGCGGCACCATGACGATGTCGCCGGGCTGGGGGTCGAGCTCGCGGGGGACGCGATAGTCGAACGGACCGGCGAAGGGGTAGGGCAGCAGGACGGGCACGCGGCGGTTGCGTGTCTCGCCGAGCAGATCGGGGTGTTCGTCCGGCTTCCTGTCCATGGCCCGCATCCTGTAAGGTCTGCACGAACTGGCGCCAATGCGACAGACCCAACCGCAACGGGACATCCCACCATGAAATTCTTCGTCGACACCGCCGATACCGCGGAGATCAAATCCCTCGCCGCGTCCGGTCTGCTGGACGGGGTGACCACCAATCCGTCGCTGATCGCCAAGTCGGGCCGCAAGTTCGTCGAAGTGATCGCCGAGATCTGCGGCATCGTGGAGGGGCCGGTGAGCGCCGAGGTGGCGGCGCTCGACTACGAAGGGATGATGCGCGAGGCCGCGGTGCTGCGGAAAATTGCTGACAATGTGACGATCAAGCTGCCGCTGACGACGGACGGGTTACGGGCATCCAAGACGCTGTCGGGCGAGGGCGTGATGACCAACGTGACGCTGTGCTTCTCGCCGCTGCAGGCGCTGCTGGCGGCCAAGGCGGGGGCGACGTTCGTGAGCCCGTTCATCGGCCGGCTGGATGACATCGGGCATGACGGGGTGGAGCTGATTTCGGACATCCTGGAGATCTATGCGAATTATCCGAACCTCGAAACCGAGGTGCTGGCGGCCTCGGTGCGCCATCCGATTCATTTGTTGCAGGTCGCCAAGATGGGGGCGCATGTCGCCACCTTGCCGCCCAACGTGCTGCGGATGCTGGTGCACCATCCGCTGACCGACAAGGGGCTGGAGGGCTTCCTGGCCGACTGGAAGAAGACCGGGCAGACCATCGCCTGATCGCCGGCGTCCGATCGCATGACCGCCATCGCGCCCCGGCCTGACGCGCTCGATGACGCAAAGGTGGCGGCCTGGTTGCGGCTGAACCTGTCGTTCCTGGCGGCCAATCCGGCGCTCTACCGGGACCTGGTGCCGCCGGAGCGGGTGCATGGCGCGGTGCTGGCCGATCACATGGCGGCGATGCTGCTTGCGGCGCGGGCGGAGGCCAGTGCCCAGGCGGCGCGGGCCGATGATGTGCTGGCGGCCGGGCGGGCCGCGGCGGGGCTGGGGCAGCGGGTGCAGGAGGCGGTGCTGCTGTTGCTGGCGGCCGGCGACGTGGTGGATTGCGTGGCGAGCGCGTTTCCGGCGGCGTTGGCGGTCGATGCCGCGTGTCTGTGTGGCGAGGGCATCCCGGGCTTCCGCCGGCTGCCGCGCGGGACGGTCCACGCGTTGCTCGGTGGCCGCGCGGTGCTGGTGCGCAGCGGGGCGCTGGCTGACGTCGGCCTGCACGGCGAGGCGATGCGGCTTGCCGCCCATGAGGCGCTGGTGCGCATTCCCGGCGACGGTCCGCCGGCGTTGCTGGCTTTGGCCGCGCGTGACGGGGGGGTGCTCGAAGGCGGGCAAGGCGGGCTTGCGTTCCTTGGCCGGGCGCTGGCGGTGGCGCTGCGGCGATGAGGAGGGGGCGCTGATGCAGGGGGAGGCGCTCCGGCTGGCGTTTCTCGACTGGCTCACCCATGAGCGCCGGGCTTCGCCGCTGACGGTGGCGGCGTATGGGCGGGACATCGCGTTCTTTCTCGGCTTTCTGACCCGCCATCGCGGCGGCGAGCCCGATCTTGCCGAGCTTGGTGCGCTGCGGGTCGCGGATTTCCGGGCATGGCTTGCCGCCGAGGCCAAGGCGGGGCTGGGCGGGGCGACCCGGGCGACCCATCTCGCCGCGGTGCGCAGCTTCTACAAATGGGCGGCGCGCCGGCATGGCACAAACACCGCGCAGATCGCCATCGTCAAAGGCCCGCGGGTGAAGAAGCCACTGCCGCGCGCGCTCAGTCCGGACCAGGCGCGCGCGATCACGCGGGACATCGGCGAGATGCATGACGTCGCCGCGTTGCAGGTGCGCGACACGGCGCTGTTCGCGCTGCTCTATGGCGGCGGCCTGCGCATCGCCGAGGCGCTGGCGCTCGATATCCGCGACGTGCCGCGCGAGGGGGCGCTGCGGGTGACCGGCAAGGGGTCCAAGCAGCGGCTGGTCCCGCTGCTGCCGGTGGTGCGGGGCGCGCTCGCCGAGCTGCTGAAGCTGCATCCGGCGCCTTCACCGGACCGGCCGTTGTTCCTGGGCGCGCGCGGCGAGCGGCTCAATGCCGGGGTGGCGCAGCGGGTGCTGCGGGCGTTCCGCCGCCTGAACGGGCTGCCGGAACATGCGACGCCGCACGCGCTGCGGCATTCCTTCGCCACCCATCTCCTGGCCGGCGGGGCCGATCTGCGTTCGATCCAGGACCTGCTCGGCCATGCCAGCCTTTCCACGACGCAGCGCTATACCTCGGTCGACGCGGCGGGGCTGCTGGAGGTGTTCCACCGGACGCATCCGCGGGGCGGGAGCACGGGATGACCCTGCGTCCGGCGCCTTCGGGTCAGACGCCGACGCTGCGCAGCAGTTCGGGCAGGGTCAGGCGACGCAGGCCGGAGATTGCGACGTCGTCGATCAGGTCGGCGAAGATCGCGCGCTTGTGCTCCAGGATCTCGGCGATGCGGGCCTCGATGGTGTCGGCGCAGAGATAGGCGAAGACCTGCACCGGCCGGGTCTGGCCGATGCGGTGGGCGCGATCCTCGGCCTGGGTCTCGACCGCCGGGTTCCACCAGCGATCAAAATGGAACACGGTCGAGGCGGCGGTCAGGTTGAGGCCGACGCCGCCGGCCTTGAGCGACAGCAGCATCACCCGGCGCGCGGGATCGGCGGCGAAATCCGCCATCGCGCGTTCGCGTGCCACCGAGGAGAGCGCACCGGTCAACACCACCGGCTGGTAGTCGGCCAGGGCGCGGGCCAGCCGTTCGATCCCGAAGGGGGCGCGGACGAACTGGCTGAACACCAGGGCCTTCGCGCCATCCGCCGTCACCGCCGCGAGCCGCGCGCGCAGGTCGGCGAGCTTGGCCGATTCGAGGGTTTCGGGACAGGCGTTGCAGATCTGCTTGAGGCGCAGGATCAGTTCCAGCACGTGCGTCACCGTCATCGCCGCGCCCAGTTCGCGCAGCCACACCAGCCCCTCACGTTCGGCGCGGTCGTAGGCGGCGCGTTGGACGGGGGCGAGATCGATGCCGATGGTGAAGACCGTCTTGGGCGGCAAGCCGGGAAGGACCTCGGCACGGCGGCGGCGGAGCTGGACCTTGGCGAGCGCGGCGCGCAGGCCGGCGATCATGGTATCGGGGTCGAACAGCCCGGGGGCGACGAAATCGAGGATGGAGACCGCGTCGTCCGGCCGATTTTCCACCGGCGTGCCGGTCAGCGCCCAGGCGCGCTCGCGCTTGAGCTGGCGCATGGTGGCGGCGAGGTCGGTATGGGCGTTCTTGAAGCGTTGCGCCTCGTCGGCCACCACCACGCCCCAGAGCTGGCGCGCCGGGCCATAGGGGGCGGGCAGGACGCGGTCGTTGCGCAGCACGTCGTAGGAGCAGATCTTAACCGGTGCCGCGCGCTGCCAGGCGGCGATGCGTTCATCGCGGGTGCCGGCCACGGTCGCGAGGCCCAGCTCCGGCGCCCAGTCGCGCAGTTGCCGCCGCCATTGCAGGACCAGGCCGGAGGGCACCACGATGAGGGCGCTGCCGAGCTCGCCGTCGCGGAACATCAGGCGCAGCGCGGCGATGACCTGGATGGTTTTGCCGAGGCCCATCTCGTCGGCCAGCAGCAGGTGGGGAGCGGCGCGCAGCCGGGCAATCCCGGCTTCCTGGTAGGGATGCAGGGGATGCCGCCATGCCAAGGCACCAGGCGGGGCCAAGGCAGCAGGCGCGGCCAATACGGCGGGTTGCCCGCTGATCGCTCAGTCCTCGTCGTCGGGCGGCGTCGCGAGTTCGTTGTTCTCCTCGTAGGAGGCGGCCTGGGCGATGATGTCGGTTTCGGCGCGCTGGCCTTCGAGACGGAGAACGTCCCACTGCGCGATCCAGCCGCGGATGTGATGGCGCAGGGTCCGGTTGGCCTGGCGCACCGGGGGCGCGAGTGTGGGGGCGGTCCAGCCATAGGCGCGGCCGTAGGTATCCTGGAGCCGGGCGGCGTGGCGCAGCAGGCTGTCGCCATCAGGCGGGGCCAGCAGCCGGGCCTGCTCGATCGCGCGCATCGCGGTCAGCGCCTGTTCGGCCTGGCGCGGCAGGCCCTTGAGGCGCAGGCGTTCGGGCAGCTTCTCGTCGTCCTGGCGGGTCTGGATCACCGCCTGGCTGAAATCATCGGTGATGGCGCCGGCCACGAACAGGCCGGCAACCCGGGATTCCGCGTCAAGGCCGAGCCAGCGCGCCAGCTCGGCATAGGCGAGCGCCCGCTGCAACGGCCCGTAGCGGCCGATCAGTTCGATTTCGTCGAGCAACACGCACCAGCCGGCGAAGCCGGCGGCGCGGAACAGGGCCGGCAGGAAGCGCTGACGTTGCAGCAGCAATTGCACCTCGCTCGCCACCCGCAGGTCGAACATGCCGCGCGCGCCGCCCTGGGAAAGCGCCTTGCGCAGCAGCGAGAGCGGGAGTTTGCCGCCGGCGAGGAAGGTCTCGATGCCGCGTTGCAGTTCGGGGTCGAGCTGCCGGTTGAGGAGATGCAGGATGGCGGCGAAAACCGGCGCGAGGCCGGCCTCGGGCGTGCTGGCCCAGAGTTCGAGCCGCTGCACCGCACCCTGGATGCGCTGGACCTCGCCGAGCGCCACGGTGATGGCATCATCGTTGCGGCCGGGCACGAGACTGTTGCGCAGGGCGGCGGCGAAGACGAAGCGCGGCGTCCCCAGCGGGGTTTCCTTGCTGATGGTGACCGTGCTCACCACGAAATTGCGCTGCAAGGCGACTTCGCGCAGGTAGCCCAGCAGATGCGACTTGCCGGTGCCGAAGCCGCCGGCAACCAGCAGCCCGGGTTCCTGCCGGCCGGGTTCGGGCTGGTCGCTTGCATCCAGTCCGCGATCGAATGCCGCTTCGATGGCGTCCTCGCCGTCGCCGAGGAGGCGGATGGCGGCCCGGTTCGGCACCCCGGCGCGCAAGGCCTCGATCGCGACGCGGGCCTCGAACCGGGCATGGGCCTCGCCGCCGGTCACGACCCGAGCCTCACGAGCGGGGCCATCGGATTGTCGCGCCCGCGCAGGGGCACGTCGTCGAACAGGCGCATCTTCAAGGCGTCGTATCGGCCGAGCGCCCGGTTCGAGTCGCCCAGGAGGGCATCGTCGGCGAGGACGGCAAGGAACAGGCCGGGGAAATGTTCGGTGTCGTCGATGATCTGGCGCA
>CAIYSR010000048.1 GCA_903928895.1 uncultured Rhodospirillales bacterium
AGCCAACATCTTCCCCACCATGACCGTCCGCGAAAACCTCGAAATGGGCGGCTTCCTCGAACCCAACTCCGCCCCCGCCCGCATCGATTCCCTGCTCGAACGCTTCCCCATGCTCGCCGAAAAACGCCGTGCCGCCGCCCGCACCCTCTCCGGCGGCCAGCGCCAAATCCTCGCCATGGCCATGGCCCTCATGGTCCACCCCCGCCTGCTCCTGCTCGACGAGCCCTCCGCCGGCCTCTCCCCCAAGGCCGCCGAGGGCCTGTTCGACAGCATCGCCGCCATCCACGCCGAAGGCACCGCCATCGCCATGGTCGAGCAAAACGCGCAGGAGGCGCTGGCCATCGCCAACACCGGCGTCATCCTCGTCGACGGCCGCACCGCCCGCGTCGGCCCCGCCGCCACCCTCGCCGCCGACCCCGAAACCCGGCGCATGTTCCTCGGAGGCTGACCCATGCGATCCCTCCTCCTCGCAACCCTCCTCCTCCTCTCCCCCGCAGCCCACGCCGCCGACGTCACCATCGGCCGCGCCGCCGAACCTTCCTCGGTCGACCCCCATTTCGCCGGCACCGGTCCCAACGGCGACAACGCCACCGACATCTTCGACCGCCTGATCGAAAGCGACGCCGACAACCAGCTTCACCCCGCCCTCGCCACCGCCTGGAAAGTGCTCGATCCCACCACCTGGCAAATCACCCTTCGCCCCGGCGTCACCTTCCACGACGGCACCCCGCTGACCGCCGACGACGTCGTCTTCTCCCTCGCCCGCGCCAAGGCGATGCCCAACAGCCCCGCCCCCTTCACCCGCGCCAGCCGCGGCATCCTCTCCGTCATCGCGGAATCCCCCACCACGCTGCTCGTCAACACCGACGGCCCCGTCCCCCGCCTGATCGAACAACTCGGCGAAATCTACATCCTCTCCGCCAAAGCCGCCGACGGCCTCGCCACCTCGGACCTCAACGCCGGCCGGGGCATGACCGGCACCGGTCCCTACCGTTTCACCGGCTGGACCCCAGGCAGCCGCCTCGATCTCACCCGCAACCAAGCCTACTGGGGTACCCCGCCCACCTGGGACAAAGTCAGCCTCCGCTTCATCCGCCAGCCCGCCGCCCGCGTCGCCGCCCTCCTCTCCGGCGACGTCGACCTCATCGACCAGGTCCCCCCCGCCGACGCCAAACAACTCGCCACCTCCCCCAAAGCCACCCTCTTCTCCGTCGCCGCCACCCGCCTGGTCTACCTCGCCCTCGACAGCGCCCGAACCCAAAGCCCCTTCGTCACCGACCCAGCCGGCCACCCGCTCGACCGCAACCCCCTCCAGGACCCGCGCGTCCGCCACGCCCTCTCCCTCATGATCGACCGCGCCGCCCTCGCCACCCGCCTCCTCGACGGCTCCGCCGAACCCGCCGCCCAGTTCGTCCCCACCGGCATCGGCGGACACGCCCCGGCCCTCCAGCCCGAACCCGCCAACCTCCCCGAAGCCAAACGCCTCCTCACCGCCGCCGGCTACCCCAACGGCTTCGGCCTCACCCTGCACAGCTCCGCCGACCGCCTCCCCCAGGACGGCGCCGTCGCCCAGGCCATCGGCCAGATGCTCCGCCGCGGCGGCATCACCATCAACGCCGTCGTCGCCGAACCCTACGCCGTCTTCGCCCCCGCCGCCTCCCGCCAAGCCTACTCCCTCTTCCTCTTCAGCTTCGGCACAACCTCGTCGAGCTCCGCCGACGGCCTGACCAGCGTCCTCGCCACCTACGACCCGGCCCGCGGCATTGGCGCCTTCAACCGCGCCCGCTACAGCAACCCGACCTTCGACCGCCAGCTCGCCGATGCGCTGGCCGACTTCGACGAACCCGCCCGCAATGCCAAACTCGCCGAAGCCACCGCCACGGCGATGGGCGACGCCGCCATCCTGCCGCTCTACTGGCAGGTCATCCACTGGGCCGCCCGCAAGCCATTGACCTATTTGCCCCGCCGCGACGAAGCCACCGCAGCCCGCTACGCGCACTGAACCCGTGGGGCGATCGGGGGGAAGGCAATGCAAGGCAAGCAACGCTCCGCGGGCCAAGGGCCATAGGCCCTTGGAACCCATCACTGCTTGCGGCTGGGGGAATGGCCTTCAGCTTTGGACCAGTTCTTTGCTTGCGCCGCAGACAATCAATCGCTTGCGGCCCCGCGTTCTCGTCGGGTGAGATCGAATTGATGGGCTTCGCCCGTCTCCTGACGCATGCAATCGCCCCACGCATTCAATGTCCGCGCCGACCCCGCATACAAATGTAATGGGTTCCAAGGGGCGAGCCCCGTCGCGCGAAGGCGCGCTGCGCACGACGCCCGCGGAGCGTTGCTTGCCATGCCTTGCGTTCACCCGATTGCCCGGTTGAACCCCGCATCGGCGGTTGACACTGCGCACGCGGCAGACAACGCTGTTTCGATAAAATGCACCACAACGGAACAGGGGATTTTCATGCAGCGGACGAACGGTCTGACGCGGCGTGCCGTGATGGCGATGGGCGCGGGGCTGGCGAGTTTCGCCACGCTCTCCGCCGGCGGCGCGGGCGCTGCCACGCGCGGCGGCAAGCTTATCTATGCGCGCTATGCCGACAGCCTGCTGCTCGATCCGGTCTGGACTGACGCCAATGTCGACATCTGGGTCAGCAGCAGCATCTACGAGACCCTGTTGTTCCCCACCGATGACGGCAGGGACGTCAAGCCGGGCCTCGCCAGCAAATGGGAGCTGTCCGATGCCGGCAAAACCATCACGCTGACCCTGCGCGACGGTGTGAAGTTCAGCGACGGCGCGGCGATGAAGGCGGCGGACGTGAAGTTCTCGCTCGACCGCGCCCGCAATCCGAAGAATGGCGCCTGGGCCGACATGGTCGGCTCGATCGACAGCATCGAGATCAAGGAACCGTCGACGGTGGTGCTGAAGCTCAAGCACCCCGACCCGACCTTGCTGCCGGCGCTTGCCATGTTCAACACCGGCATCCTGCCCGAAGGCCCCTACATGGCGACCCCGGGCAAGGATGACGAGGAGCGCTACAAGGCCTTCGCCGAGCACCCGATCGGCACCGGCCCCTTCATGATGACCGCCTGGCAGCGCGGCCAGAAGATGACCTTCAAGCGCAACCCGCACTACTGGGCCACCGCCGCCGACGGCCAGAAGCTGCCGCTGCTCGACGAGATCGAGTTCCAGATCATCCCCGAGGATTCCACCCGCCTGCTCAAACTTAAGGCCGGCGAGATCGACGGCACCGAGTTCGTGCCGTTCTCCCGGGTGAAGGAATTGCAGGCCGACAGCAACCTGCGCATGGAGCTGTGGCCGTCGACCAAGGTCGTCTACGTGGTGCTGATGTGCAAGGACAAGCTCTGGAACGGGTCGGACAATCCGCTGTCCAACAAGAAGGTCCGCCAGGCGCTGAACTACGCCGTCAACAAGGAGGCGGTGATCGCCATCACCACCCTCGGGCTAGGCAAGCCCTTGCAATCCTTCATGTCCTCGGCCACGCCGCTCAACATCATGGGCGGCCCGCTCTATCCGTACAACCTCGCCAAGGCCAAGGCGCTGATGGCCGAGGCCGGGTTCGCCAGCGGCTTCGAGGCCAGTGTAATGATGACAGCGGGCAACCAGGACAGTACCAACAACCTCACCGCGATCCAGCAGATGTGGAGCCAGATCGGCGTCCGCCTGAAAATCGAACAGTTGGACAACCCGACCAACACCAAGCGCTACCGTGCCGAGGACTTCCAGATGCGCCATGGCGGCTGGACCGACGATATCGCCGATCCCTCGGAAATCACCTCCTACTTCGCCCATTTCCCCAACGTGCATTCCCTGCATTCCGGCTGGAAGAACGACAAGGTCAGCGCCCTCTATCTCGCCAGCCAGGAGGAAGTCGATCCCGCCAAGCGCAAGGCGCAGTACAAGGAGCTGCAGGAGATCTATATCGAGGAGGCCCCGATCCTGTTCCTGTTCGAGACCCCATATCCGGTGGTCTGGCGCAAGAACGTGACCGGTTTCGTGCAGATTCCGCTCGGCAACAACTTCTTCGAGAAGATCTCGAAGTAGCGGCGCGGAGCACCCGTCCATGAGGGTCTCGGAGTGAGCCGGGGGACCTGGCTCATCTCGCGCCTGTTGCAGATGCTGCCGACCTTCCTGCTCATCGGCATCGCCGTCTTCGTCCTCGCCCGCCTGCTGCCAGGCAACGCGGTCGAGGCGATGCTCGGCGAGCGCGGCACGGACGAGGCGGTCGCCCGCCTCACGGCCCGCCTCGGGCTCGACAAGTCGATTTTCGCGCAGCTCATGGCCTTCCTGGAGGGGGTGATGTCCGGTCGGCTCGGCGACTCGCTCGCCTTCCGCATCCCCGTCACCCGGCTCATCGGCGAGCGCCTGCCGGTGACGATGATGCTGACCGGCCTCGCCGTCGCCTTCGCGCTCACGGCGGCCGTGCCGCTGGCCTTCGTCGCGGCGCTGAACGCAAACCGCTGGCCCGATCTGCTGATCCGCGGCGTCTTCCAGGTCGGGCTGTCGAGTCCGATTTTCTATGTCGGCCTGGTTCTGCTCACCGTCTTCGCCGCCTGGCTCCGGCTGTTCCCGGTCGGCGGCTACGGCGACACGCTGGGCGAACACATCTACCATTTGTTCCTCCCCGCGATGACGCTGGGCCTGTCCTTCGCCGCCATCGTCATGCGCAACCTGCGCGCCTCCATCCTCGGCGTGATCCATGCCGAATACGTCGACTTCGCCCGCGCCAAGGGCCTGCGCGGCAGCGTCGTGCTGCTGCGCCACGTCATGCGCAATGCCCTGATCGCCACCGTCACCCTGGTCGGGCTCGAAATCGGCTCGCTGCTCGGCGGCGCCGTCATCACCGAGACCGTCTTTGCCGTGCCCGGCGTCGGCCGGCTGATGGTCGACAGTATTTTCGCCCGCGACTACCCGGTGATCCAGGCCCTGACGCTGGTGCTGGCGGTGTTCGTCTCGCTCGCCTTCCTCGTCACCGACATCGTCCAGATGTGGCTCGATCCCCGGGTCGGTCGATGAGGATGGTCGGCCGATGAAGCGCCCGCCCGCGCCGCTGCTCGGCGGCTTGACCATTCTCGGCGCCATGGTGGCCTTTGCCGTGGCCCCCGGCCTGTTCGTCCCCTATGACCCGCTCGCCTTCGACTTCACCGCCCTTCTCGCGCCGCCCTCCTGGGCACACCCTTTCGGCGCCGACCAGTTCGGCCGCGACCTGCTCTCCCGTTCCATTGCCGCCACCGCGATCGACCTGCAGATCGCCCTCTTTGCCACCATCTTTCCCGGCACCCTGGGCACCCTGATCGGCCTGCTCGTCGGCTGGTACGGCGGCATCGCCGACGCCATCTTCGGCCGCCTGGTCGATCTCGTCGTCACCTTCCCCTTCCTCGTCCTGGTGATCGCCATCGTCGCCATCCTCGGCCCGGGCCTCGCCAACATGTATATCGCGGTCACCATCGTCGGCTGGGTGTCCTACGCCCGCCTGATGCGCAGCGAGGTGATGGTGCAGAAAAACGGCGAATACGTCGCCGCCTGCAAGGTGCTGGGCTATTCCACGCCGCGCATCCTGTTCCGCCACATCCTGCCCAACGCCATCCGCCCGGTGCTGGTCTATGCCGTCACCGCCATGGCGCTGGCCATCCTGCTCGGCTCCTCGCTCGGCTATCTCGGCCTCGGCGCGCAGCCGCCCGAAGCCGAATGGGGCGTGCTGATCGCCGACGGCAAGAATTTTTTCACCACCGCCCCCTGGATTGCCCTCTTCCCCGGCACCGTCATCGTCATCGCCGGGCTCGGCTTCAGCCTGACCGGCGACGGGCTGGCCGACCTGCTGGAGGTGAAGCGGTGAGCGCGCCGCTGCTCGAGGTGGACGGGCTCCACGTCACCTTCAGCACTCCGCGCGGCCCGGTCCATGCCGTCGACGGCGTCAGCTTCAGCGTCGGTGCCGGCGAGGTGCTCGGCATCGTCGGCGAATCCGGCTCCGGCAAGTCGGTCACCCTGCGCGCCATTCCGCGCCTGCTCCACGCCAACGCCGCCGTCTCCGGCCAGGTCCGCTGGCGCGGCGCCGACCTCCACGCCATGCCCGCCGAGCAGCTCCGCAAAATCCGCGGCGGCCAGATCGCCGTCGTCTTCCAGGAGCCGATGTCCGCCCTCAACCCGGTGCTGCCCATCGGCCTGCAGATCGACGAGGTGCTGACCGCCCACACCACGCTCGACACGCCCGCCCGCCGCAAGCGCGCCACCGAGCTCCTCGGCCTCGTCGGGATCGCCTCCGCCGCCACCCGCCTCGGCCAGTTCCCCCACGAATTCTCGGGCGGCATGCGCCAGCGCGCCATGATCGCGATCTCCCTCGCCGCCGCCCCCGCCCTGCTGCTGGCGGACGAACCCACCACCGCGCTCGACGTCACCATCCAGGACCAGATCCTCAAGCTCCTGCTCCGCCTCGTCGCCGAACTCGACATGGCCCTCGTCCTCGTCACCCACGATCTCGGCGTCATCGCCGAAACCTGCGATCGCGTCGCCGTCATGTATGCCGGCCGCCTTTGCGAAACCGGCTCCGTCCACGATGTCTTCCTCCGCCCGCGCCACGCCTACACCTCGGCCCTGCTGCGCTCGATGCCCGGCGAGGGCGCGGCCCGCTCGATGCTCGTCCCCATCCCCGGGCAGCCGCCCCGCGTCGACCGGCAGATCCCCGGCTGCGCCTTCGCCCCGCGCTGTACCTTCGTCGAGGACCGCTGCGCCACCGAGCGGCCGCGCCTCACCCCCCAGGGGGAAGGTCATGCCGCCGCCTGCCACGCCGCCGCCCGCGTCGCCGAGGCCGCCTCGTGACCGCCATGCTTTCCATCACCGGCATCACCAAGCGCTTCCCCGCCCGCCGCGGCCTGCTCGACATGATCCGTGGCCGTCCCCAGCTCGCCGTCCACGCGGTCGAACAGGTCAGCCTCGACGTCCACAAGGGCGAAACCCTGGGCATCGTCGGCGAATCCGGCTGTGGCAAATCCACCCTCGCCCGCTGCGTGGTGCGCCTGCACGACCCTGACGCCGGCGCCATCACCTTCGACGGCACCGACGTCCTGAGCCTCAAGGGCCCCGCCCGCCGCAGTTTCAACCGGCGCGTGCAGATGGTCTTCCAGGACCCCTATGGCTCCCTCAATCCCCGCATGACCGTCGGCGACACGCTCGCCGAGGCGCTGCACGTCCACGCCATCGTCCCCAAACCCGCCATCCCCGCCCGCGTCCGCGAGCTGCTCGACCTCGTCCACCTCCCCGCTGACGCCGCCCTACGCCACCCTCACGAATTCTCGGGTGGCCAGCGCCAGCGCATCGGCATCGCCCGCGCCCTCGCCGTCGAGCCCCAACTCATCATCGCCGACGAACCGGTCTCCGCGCTCGACGTCTCGGTCCAGGCCGCCATCGTCAACCTCTTCATGGAATTGCAGGACCGCCTCGGCCTGACCCTGGTGTTCATCACCCACGACCTGCGCCTGGTGCGCCACATGACCCACCGCGTCGCGGTCATGTATCTCGGCCGCATCGTCGAAATCGGCCCCACCGCGGAGCTCTTCGCGACGCCGCGCCACCCCTACACCCAGGCCCTGATCCGCGCTGTCCCCATGGTCAAACCTGGCCGCCGCGGCAGCGAGGCCGCGGTGATCGGCGAACTCCCGAGTCCCCTCAACCCGCCCCCAGGCTGCGCCTTCCATCCCCGCTGCCGGATTGCCGATGTCGCCTGCCGGGAAACCATCCCGCCACTTCACCCGGCGCCGTGGCCGGTCGCCTGCCTGAAGGCGAACGGGTAGGCGGTTTTTCGTTTCTTTTGAAGGAAAAGACCGGCAGGCGTGGAAGGCTGGTCGGTGCCTGGCCACCGCGCGGGCGATCACGCACGCGCAGGCCGTGCACCATCCCGCACTCCCCCCGGGTCAGGCGCGGATGATGGTGCCGATCCCGCCTTCGGTGAACAGTTCGAGCAGGCAGGCATGGGGCAGGCGGCCATCGAGGATCACCGCACCCTTGGCGCCGCGCTGGACCGCGTCGACGCAATTTTCCACCTTGGGGATCATGCCGCCCGAGATCATGCCGCTGGCGATGCCGGCAGCCACCGTCTCGACCGTCATCTCCGGGATCATCTGCTTGTTTTCGTCGAGCACGCCCGGCACGTCGGTGAGCATCAGAAGGCGGGTGGCGCCGAGCGCCCCGGCGATGGCGCCGGCCACGGTATCGGCATTGATGTTGTAGGTCTGTCCGCTGGCGTCGACGCCGACCGGGGCGATCACCGGGATCAGCCCGGCGCCGGTGAGCGCGTGGATGACGCGGACGTCGACATGCTCGGGCTCGCCGACATGGCCGAGGTCGAGCACGCGTTCGATATTGCTGTCCGGGTCCTTCTTGATGCGGGTCACCTTGCGCGCCCGGATCAGCCCGCCGTCCTTGCCGCATATACCGACCGCGAGGGCGCCGGCCTGGTTGATCAGCCCGGCGACGTGCTTGTTGACGGTGCCGGCGAGCACCATCTCGACCGCCTCGACGGTGGCGTCATCGGTGACACGCAGGCCGTCGACGAAGCTGGACTGGATATTGAGCCGCTTCAACATCGCATTGATCTGCGGCCCGCCGCCATGGACCACGACCGGGTTGATGCCGACCTGCTTGAGCAGGGCGATATCGGAGCCGAACATCCGCGCCAGGTGTTCCTCGCCCATCGCATGGCCGCCGTATTTCACCACGATGGTGGCCCCGGCGTAGCGGCGCAGGAAAGGCAGCGCCTGGGCCAGGATTTCGGCCTGCTGCTGGGCGGTCGAGTGATCAGGCGGAGCGGACATGGCGGCATTTCCTCGCTGCGGGCGGTCGCGTTTTGCGGCCCAAGCGGCGACCGGTCAAGCCGCGATCTCGGGCACCCCCTCCACCGTCACGTTGCGCTCGGCGGGCAGGCAGAGCAGGTTGATGGAGACGATGGCGCCGAAAATGTTCTCGCCGTCGCCGGCGAAATTGCCCGGCGCGAACAGCGGCGGGGTGTGCGGATAGAGCCGGTAATCCCAGGACCGCAGCAGCCCGATCAGCTCCGCACTGCGCTCCTCGCGATCGTTTTCGACGTAGAGGATCGGCCGGTGGCGGGCGATGAAGGCCGCGCCGCCGCGCAACGCCTCGACCTCCATGCCCTCGAGGTCGAGCTTGATCACCTCGCAATGCGGCAGCTGGAATTCGTCGAGCGCGCGCAGCGGCACCGTCTCGCCCGCGGTCGCGCCGAGCAGAGAAACACCGCCGAAATTGGCCGGCTGGTCCGGCGGCAGCGCCGGCACGATGATCTGCCCCGGCGCCGCCCCGATGGCAAAGGGGAAGGCATGGACATTGGCGCAGGAGTTGAGCGCGAGATTGGCGCACAAGGTTTGGAACACGATGCGCTGCGGCTCGAACGCCACCACGACCCCCTGCGGCCCGACCATCCGTGACAATTCGACCGTATGGGCGCCGATATTGGCGCCGACCTCCACCACGATTGCGCCGGGGTGCAGCAGCTTGCGGAACAACTCGGCCTCGCCGGGCGAGAATTCGCCATATTTGCGCAGCGAGGCGCCGACGTACTGGTCGTGGCGGTTGAACAGCAGCGGTCCGCCGCGGCACATGGCGATGTCGTTGAAGCCCCCTGGCGGCAGGCTGGGCGGTGGGCGCTGGGTCATCGTGTTTCCCTCGTCGGTCCGGACCACGTATTACGACGCCCCGGCGACTTCGCGCCACCCGAGGCGAGCCCCATGATCCGCATCGACGACCGGCTGAGCATCAACGAGACCGAGATCGAGGAAAGCTTCATCCGCGCCTCGGGCCCCGGCGGGCAGAACGTCAACAAGGTTTCGACCGCGGTGCAGCTGCGCTTCGATGTCCGCAATTCCCCCTCCCTGCCCGAAGCGGTGCGTGCCCGCCTGGAGAAACTCTGCGGCCAGCGCCTGACCAACGAGGGCGTGCTGATCCTCACCGCCCAGGCGTTCCGCAGCCAGGAGCGCAACCGCGCCGCCGCCCTGGACGCCCTGATCGACCTGATCCGCCGCGCCGCCATCCCCCCGGTGCCGCGCCGCCCGACCAAGCCGACCTACGCCTCGCGCCTGCGCCGGCTGGATGCGAAATCCCACCGCTCCACGATCAAGCGCGGGCGCAAGCCGGGGAGCGATGAGTAAGCAAGCGCTTCTTTTTGAAAAAAGAAGCAAAAACTTTCTATCCATTTGATTCTGGACTTTCCCGGGGGAGAACCCGGCCAACGGATAGAAGTTTTTTGGTTCTTTTTTTCAAAAAAGAACCCCTTCCTTCAATGCCGCGTCAAAGCCACCACAAGTTCGACGAAAATCAGCACCAGGATCGCCAGCTCCATCAGCTCCGTGCGCGCGCTCGAGGCCTCGTCGTACAGCGCGGTATAGGTGTCGCGCACGATATCGAGCTTGCGGCTCACCGCCGCGTTGACCAGCCCGACCCGGAACAGATCGAGCGCGGAGCCATAGACGCGGGCGAGGTAGACGTCCTCGGTCACCTGCAGCGCGTTGTCGACCTTCTCCGCCAGCTCCGTCACATCGGCGACCAGGGTGTAGAGCTTGCGTGCCAGGGCGGCGTAGCGGCGCGAGGCGAACATGTTCATCCCGCCCCGCGCGGTCTCGACCATGTCGTTCATCCGCGGCAGCTCGTCGTCGAGCAGCTCGTCGTAGTAGCGCATCTCGAGCAGCTGCACATTGGCGACTTCGAGTACATCGGCGACGTCCGAATCGCCGCGCGGCTCGAAGATGAAGGCACGATCCCAGGTCAGGACCACCAGATCGTCCTCGTAGTAGGAGAACTGACGCCGCAGCAGGTCGTTGCGCGAGGCCTCGGACAAGGTGCGGTGCTCGCCCGACAGCAGCGGCACCAGATCGGCCTGCGCCAGTACCTGTGCGGCCGTCATCGGCCGGTCGAAGGCGTGCACCACGCCGATCAGGTAGTCCTCGGTCAGTCCCGACCCTGCCGGCCGCTCCAGCGCCTCGGCAATGATGCCACGCACATGGTCGAGGCAGCCGCGCCACAGCAACTCGCCATCCTCGGATTCGAGCGCATCCTCCATCGCGTTCATCCGTCGCGCGAAGTCCCGCCACCCGAGCCCGGCGGCCTGCACCCGCAGCAGCAGCGTCACCGCGCCGAAATCATACAGCCGCGCCGTCACGGTGGCCGCCGTCGCCACCCCCTCGATTTCCAGCACCACCGGATCGAGTCCGATCGCCAGCGGCGGCACGCCGAACGCCATTGCCTTGGGCGGCGTCACCGCCAGACGCGCGCGGGTGGCCCGCCCGGCCGCATGGCGCGCCCACAAGGTCTCGGCCTTCGCCAGATCGATCGCGTAGGCGATATCGAAGAGCCGCAGCGCCATGATATGGCCGGCGGCGATGCCGGGCTCGCCCGTCGGCGCCCCCGGGGTCTCGGGTGTCATCGTAGTGTCTCCATCTCTCCGCCGTATCCTACACCCGATCCCGTGGCCAAACTGTATCTTTTCCGCTCAAGTGCCTCCAACCGACAGGACCCACCCATGGCCGGCATCCCCACCTTCGCCACTCCCGCGGGCTTCTTCGGCATGTCCCGTGCCGACCGCGCCGCCGCCTTCACCGTGGCCGGTATCCCGCTCGACATCGGCACCACCAACCGCAGCGGTACCCGCGACGGCCCCGCCGCGATCCGCCGCGCCAGCCGCATGCTGCTCGACGGCGCCCATCCCGGGTCCTGGGTCGACCCCGCCGCCATCGACCTCTCCGACCTCGGCGATTTCGCCATTGCCCTCGGCGACATCCCCGGTTCCCTCGCTTTGATCGAGCAGCAGGCCGAGGGGCTCGCCCATCTCATCGCACTCGGCGGCGAACACGGCGTCACCCTGGCGCTGCTGCGCGCCCTCAAGCGACGACTCGGCTCGCCCCTCGCGCTGGTTCATTTCGATGCCCATGTCGACACCTGGCCCGATAATTTCGGCCAGGCCTACGGCCACGGCTCGGTGTTCTACCACGCCATCAACGAGGGCCTGATCGACCCGACCCGCACCATCCAGATCGGCATCCGCTCGCCGGTCCAGCGCGAGGTCTGGGATTGGACAGTGAACCACGGCGTCACCATCCTCTCCGCCCTCGATGTCCACATGATGGGCCCGGAGGCCGTCGCCGCCCGAATTCGCGCCGTCACCGGGAGCGCGCCGGCCTATCTCAGCTTCGACATCGACGCGCTCGACCCTGCCTTCGCCCCCGGTACCGGAACCCCGGAAATCGGCGGCCTCGCGAGCTGGCAGGCGCAGGCCATCCTGCGCCGGCTCGGCGGTATCGGCTTCGCCGGCATGGATCTGGTGGAGGTCGCTCCGGCCTACGACAGCGCTGAAATCACGGCCCTCGCCGGCGCCACCCTGGTGTGGGAATACCTCGCCGTGCTGCACGCCGGCGGATGAAGCGAACCATGCGCTGAGGTCCTGCCTCGGGTCCGCAATGCGCAATACACAGGGGGGGGGAGGGGGCCTATTACCCCCCTCCGCTTCGCCCCCCCCGGGGCAGGCGTTTCACCGACGCATCGCACGTGCCGCGAGCTTCCGTCCCACCATCCCAGGGACGAGCACAGCAACGACGTAAGCGTCCTTTTCGTCCGGTCCGCCCATGTGGGGCGGGGTCGTTAGGGAGCTGCCTATGTTTGCTTGCATGATCGTGGCGACGCGAAGTCCGCGCATCGCCTGAGCCTGCCGCCGGCGTGCTCGCGCCGCGGCTCCTCTGTCTTTTCTCCCATGGTCCTGTCGCCGCGCCCCTCATCCGGTGTGGCGGCTTGCTGTCGCGAGGATTGTTGCGATGTCCCAGCTCCGTGTCCGTTCCGCCGTCTCCCCGCTGCGCCGCCAGCCCGCGGCCGAGGTCCCGCTTCCCCGGGTCGATGCCCTGATCGCCGACCTGCGCCCGCAGGACCCGGTGCACTGCCTGCGCCCGGCCACCCTGGCCGCGACCGCGCGCGATTTCGTCGCCGCCTTTCCCGGCGACACGCTCTATGCCGTGAAGTGCAACCCCGACCCCGCGGTGCTGCGCGCCCTGTGGCGCGGCGGCATCCGTCATTTCGACTGCGCCTCGCCCAACGAGATCGCCCTCGTGCGCACGATGTTCCCCGCGGCCACCATCCACTACATGCATCCGATCAAGGCGCGTGCGGCCATCCGCGAGGCCTGGGCGCGGCATGAGGTGCGCGACTTCGTGCTCGACAGCACGGACGAGCTCGCCAAGATCCTGGCCGAAACCGCCGCCACCGGCATTGCCGGGGCGCTCGGCCTGGTCGTCCGCCTCGCGCTGCCCAAGGGCGAGGCGGTGCTCGATCTGTCCGGCAAGTTCGGCGCCGAGCCCGCCGCCGCCGCCGCCCTGCTGCGCGCCGCGCGCCCGCACGCCGCCCGCCTCGGCATCGCCTTCCATGTCGGCTCCCAGTGCCTGGAGCCGCTGTCCTGGCGCCGAGCCATGGACATCGCCGCCGAGGTGATCGACGCCGCTGGCGTGCCGATCGAGATCGTCGATGTCGGCGGCGGCTTCCCGGTGGCCTATCCCGACGTCAAGGTCCCCGCCCTCGGCGCCTTCATGGCCGAGATCGAGGACGGGTTCGAGCGCATGAACCTGGTCCAAGGCGATGCCGGCGCACCGCGCCTGTGGGCCGAGCCCGGCCGTGCCCTGGTCGCTGCCGGCGGCTCCGTGGTCGTCCAGGTCCAGGCCCGCCGCGACGCCATGCTCTACGTCAACGACGGCGTCTATGGCAGCCTCGCCGACGCTGGTGCGCTGGGCTTCCGCTATCCCGCCCGCCTGATCCGCCCGGACGGCGCCGCGCCCTCCACCACGCTGCGCGGCTTTGGCTTCTTCGGCCCGACCTGCGACAGCGCCGATGTCATGCGCGGCCCGTTCTTCCTGCCCGAAGACGTGGCCGAGGGCGACTGGATCGAGATCTTCCAGCTCGGGGCCTACGGCGCCTGCCTGCGCACCGGCTTCAACGGCTTCGACCGCGCCCGCATCGTCGAGGTCGAGGACGACGCCCTGACCTCGGCCCGCGCCCGCGCCGCCTGATCCGCCGCCACCCGCTCTTCAGCCACCACCAAACTTTAGCTCCAGGAGACCCGCAATGACGACGCACGCCCATTTCACCGGCCGCCTTGTGATCCTCGGCTTCGGCAGCATCGGCCAGGGCGTCCTGCCCCTGATCCTGCGCCACATCGACATGCCGCGTGAGCACATCCGCATCCTCAGCGCCGATGACCGCGGCGCCGCGGTCGCCGCCGAATTCGGCGTCGCCCACGAGGTCTGCCCGCTGACCCGGTCGAACTACCGCGCGATCCTCGCGCCGCTGCTCGGCCGCGGCGACTTCCTGCTCAACCTCTCCGTCGACGTCTCCTCCGTCGCCCTGGTCGAGCTCTGCCGCGCCCAGGGCGCGCTCTATCTCGACACCTGCGTCGAGCCCTGGGAAGGCGGCTACACCGACCCGGCTCTTTCCGCCTCCGGCCGCAGCAACTATGCGCTGCGTGAAAGCGCTCTGGCCCTCGCCCGCCCCGGCGCCGGCGACCCGACCGCGGTGATGACCCATGGCGCCAACCCCGGCCTGGTCTCCCACTTCGTCAAGCAGGCGCTGCTCAACCTCGCCGCCGATGCCGGAACGCCGGTGGCCGCCCCCGCCACCCGCGACGGCTGGGCCGCCCTCGCGCACGACCTCGGGGTCAAGGTCATCCACATCGCCGAGCGCGACACCCAGACCGCGACCGAAGCCAAGCGGCCCGGCGAATTCGTCAACACCTGGTCGATCGACGGCTTCGTCGGCGAGGGCAACCAGCCCGCCGAGCTTGGCTGGGGCAGCCACGAGAAGACCCTCCCCGCCGACGGCGCCCGCCATGATTTCGGCGGCGGTGCCGCGATCTATCTCAAGCGCCGCGGCGCCGCGACCCGGGTGCGCAGCTGGACCCCCCTCGAAGGCCCGTTCCACGGCTTCCTGATCACCCACAACGAAGCCATCTCGATCGCCGACTACTACACCCTGGCCGAGGGCGGCCGCGTGCTGTACCGCCCCACGGTGCACTACGCCTATCACCCCTGCGACGACGCCGTGCTCTCGCTGCACGAGCTGGCCGGCAAGAACTGGGCGATGCAGGCCAGCAAGCGCCTGATGATGAACGAGATCGACAGCGGCATCGACGAGCTCGGGGTCCTGCTCATGGGCCACGCGCGCGGCGCCTACTGGTACGGCTCGCGCCTCTCCATCGCCGACGCCCGCCGCCTCGCCCCCCACAACAACGCCACTTCGCTGCAAGTCACCGCCGCCGTGCTCGGCGGCATGGTCTGGGCGCTGGAGAACCCGTCCGCCGGCGTCGTCGAGGCCGACCAGCTCGACCATGCGCGCGTGCTGGAGGTGGCGCTGCCCTATCTCGGCGAAATGGCCGGCGCCTATTCCGCCTGGACCCCGCTCGACGGCCGGGGCACGCTGTTCGCTGAGGACCTCGACACCACCTGCCCCTGGCAGTTCGGCAACTTCCGGGTCGCCTGACCTCCTGTACGCGACCGCCCCCGCCCGACCACCACGCCGGGCGGGGGCCTTCCTTTCCCGCGTCTCCTGGGCAATCCTCCTCCCAAACCGGGAAGGACCCGCCATGCCGATCGGACGCCGCCCCCTGATGCTCGCCGTCCTCGCCGCCGCCGGCATCCCCGCGCGCGCGGACGCTGCCGATCCGCTGCCCGTCATCTTCGTTCACGGCAATGGCGACACGGCCGGCCTCTGGATCACCACCTTGTGGCGCTTCGAAAGCAACGGCTATCCGCGCCACCGCCTCTTCGCCCTCGACCTGCGCTACCCCCAGGCCAGCGCGGTGTTCGACCAGCCGCAACCCGGCCGTTCCACCGCCGGCGAGGTGATGCAGCAGCTCACCGCCGAAGTGGTCCGGGTCAAGGCGCTGACCGGCATGGACAAGGTCGTCCTCGTCGCCCAGTCGCGCGGCGGCAACACGGTGCGCAACTACGTCAAGAACGGCGGCGGTGCCGCCCATGTCGCCCTTGTCGTCACCTGCGGCGCCGTCAACCATGGCGTCATCGTCTCCGACAAGGTGCTGATCGGCAGCGAGTTCAATGGCGCCTCGCCGTTCATGCGCGATCTCAATTCTCCCCCGGGCGAAGTCGTCGCCGGCGTCCGCACCGTCACCCTGCGCAGCGACAGCAACGACAAATATGCCCAGCCCGACGGCGCCTATCTCGGCCTGAAAGGCGTCCCCACCGGCGTGGGCTTCGAGGGGCCGGCGCTGGCCGGCGCCGAGAACATCGTGCTGCCCGGTGCCGACCACCGCGAGGCCGGCTACGGCCTCATCACCCTGACCCCGCTGTTCCGGGCGATCACCGGCATTGCCCCGTCCACCCAGTCCATCACGCCCGAAGCCGCCCCGGTGCTCGACGGCAAGGTCAGCGGCTTCGAGGCCGGCGCCCCCACCAATATCGGCCTCGACGGCGCCCGCATCACCCTCTACCGGGTCGACCCCACGACCGGCGAACGCCAGGGGGCGGCGTTGCATGACCGCATCACCGGGGACGATGGCATCTGGGGACCCTTCACCGCCGACCCCGCCGCCTGCTACGAATTCGTCGTCGCCGCCCCCGGCTATCCCACCACCCATATCTATCGCTCGCCGTTCCCGCGCAGCTCCACCCTCGTCCATCTCCGCCCGCAGCCCTTCGCCAAGGGCGATACCGACGCGGCGGCGGCGCTCTATCTCTCCCGCCCGCGCGGCTATTTCGGCGCCGGGCGCGACCGCATCCTGATCAACGGCGTCGCCCCCACCGACATCCCGCCCGGCGTCGCCACCGTCTCCACCAGCCGCCTGCTGACCGAGCCCGGCCGCAGCGTCGTCGCCAGCTTCAACGACGAAACCATTCCCGCCCGCACCTGGCCCACCAGGGACGGGCATATCAGCGTCATCGAACTCACCACCTGATCCTTCTGGCCGCGGCCGGCGCGGCGGCGTATGACACGCCCATGGCCAAACCCACCTCTCCCAGCGGCGGCAATCGCGGCCTGACCGTCAATGTCCGCACCGCGAAGAAACGCTCCGTCGCCTCGGCCGTCTGGCTGAAGCGACAGTTGAACGATCCCTATGTCGCCGCCGCCAAGACCCAGGGCTGGCGCTCGCGCGCCGCCTTCAAGCTGATCGAGCTCGACGACCGCTTCAAACTGCTCGATCTCGGCCTGCGCGTGGTCGATCTCGGCGCCGCCCCGGGCGGCTGGACCCAGGTCGCGGTGCATCGCGGCGCCGCCAAGGTGATCGGCCTCGACCTCCTGCCGGTCGACCCGGTTCCCGGCGCGACCATGCTGCAAGGCGACTTCAACGACCCCGGCATGCCGGATCGCCTGATGGCCGAACTCGGCGGCAAGGCCGACCTGGTGATGTCCGACATGGCCCCCAACACCACCGGCCACGCCGCGACCGACCATATCCGCATCGTCGCCCTGGCCGAGCTGGCGATCCATTTCGCCGTCCAGGTGCTCGCCCCCGGCGGCGCCTTCATCGCCAAGGTGTTCCAGGGCGGCGCCGAAAAGCAGTTGCTCGACCCGCTCAAGAAACACTTCGCCACCGTGCGCCACGTCAAGCCGCCGGCCAGCCGCAAGGAGAGCAGCGAGCTCTACGTGGTCGCCCAGGGTTTCCGCGACCGATAAGGCTTCCGCGATCGATCGAATTTCGGCACGCATGGCAGGTCCCCGACGCAGAATCGTCACCGGTCTTTCCTTGCCACCCGGTGCCCGTGTCGCTAATTGGGGGCGTCAAGGTTTCGGAGAGTCGGACCATGGCACCGCAAGATACATCCCCCACCCGCTCCACCGCCGCGTCGATGTCGCGCGTGATCGAGGCCCTGGCCTTCGATGACGTGCTGCTGGTGCCGGCCTATTCGCAGGTGCTCCCGGGGGCGACCAATACGCGCACCCGCCTGACCCGCGAAATCTCGCTCCACATCCCGCTGATCTCGGCGGCGATGGACACCGTGACCGAGTCGCCGATGGCCATCGCGCTGGCCCAGCTCGGCGGCATGGGCGTCATCCACAAGAACCTCACCATCGACGAGCAGGCCGCCCATGTCCGCCGGGTCAAGAAGTTCGAGTCCGGGATGGTGGTCAACCCCGTCACCATCCACCCCGACCAGACCCTCGCCGACGCCCGCGCCTTGATGGCGACCTACCACATCAGCGGCTTTCCCGTCGTCGAGCGCGAGACCGGCCGCCTCGTCGGCATGCTCACCAACCGCGATGTCCGCTTCGCCACCGACCCGAATTTGCGCATCTACGAGCTGATGACGCGCGAAAACCTCGTCACCGTCACCGCCGATGTCGACCGCGAGGAAGCCCGCCGCCTGCTCCACCGCCACCGCATCGAGAAGCTCCTGGTGGTGGACGAACAGCATCGCTGCGTCGGCCTGATCACCGTGAAGGACATGGACAAGGCCCAGGCCCATCCCGATGCCGACAAGGACCCGCTCGGCCGCCTGCGCGTCGCCGCCGCCACCGGCGTCGGCGAGGACGGTCACGCCCGTGCCCGCGCCCTGGTCGATGCCGAGGTCGACGTCATCGTCGTCGACACCGCGCACGGCCACTCCGCCGGCGTGCTTGCCTCGGTCGAACGCATCAAGAAACTCTCCAACGCCGTGCAGATCATCGCCGGCAACGTCGCCACCCCCGAAGGTGCTGCCGCCCTGATTTCCGCCGGCGCCGACGCCGTCAAGATCGGCATCGGTCCTGGCTCGATCTGCACCACCCGCGTGGTCGCCGGCGTTGGCGTGCCGCAATTCTCCGCCATCTTGGAAACCGCCGAACTCTGCCGCGCCCAGGGCGTCCCCGCCATCGCCGACGGCGGGATCCGCACCTCGGGCGACCTGGTCAAGGCGCTCGCCGCCGGGGCCGACTGCGCCATGATGGGCAGCCTCCTCGCCGGCACCGACGAAGCTCCCGGCGAGGTTTTCCTCTACCAGGGCCGCAGCTACAAATCCTACCGCGGCATGGGCAGCATCGGCGCCATGGCCCGCGGCTCGGCCGACCGCTATTTCCAGCAGGAAATCAAGGACTCGCTGAAATTCGTCCCCGAAGGCATCGAGGGCCGGGTCGGCTACAAGGGCCCGGTCGCCGGCGTCATCCACCAGCTCGTCGGCGGCCTGCGCGCCGGCATGGGCTATACCGGGGCGGCCACCATCGCGGACCTGCAAACCAACACCCGCTTCCGCCGCATCACCGGGGCGGGCCTGCGGGAGAGCCATGTGCATGATGTTGCCATCACGCGCGAGGCGCCGAATTATCGGCAGGAAGGGTGAAGGAAGCGCTTCTTTTTTTGAAAAAAAAGAAGCAAAAAAACGTCTACCGTGCAGGGTCTTCGCGCGGGAAATTGCGAGGCTGAAAGAACATGGGCCTTGCCGCTTCCCTCGGCTCAATTCCCGCCCCGGCCAAACGGGAAAACGTTTTTTGCGGCG
>CAIYSR010000049.1 GCA_903928895.1 uncultured Rhodospirillales bacterium
CCCCGGCCGCACGATCAGCACAACATCAACACCTATCCGCCCCCCCACAGGGAAGCGCCACCCCGTCCGATCACACCGAAATCCGCGCCGCCCCCGCGCTGCGCCGCATCCCCTTCATCCCGCCCCCGCCTTGCCCCAGCCGGCGCGGCGGCAACCGCCCCCGCCGCCATTCAATTTTCAGCCTCTGGCTCCACCCTGTTCTCTCACGTCCCTTTTGTTACGTAATAAAAACTATCAGCCAGCCCCCTACAGCCGCGTCGCCGCCAGCCGCCCTTCGTCGAGTTCCACCCCGAACCCCGGCGCCTCCGACAGCACCAGCCACCCCGCGCCGTCCACCGCCACCGGCGCCGTCAGCACGAAATCCCGCCGCTCCAGGCTCCACTCCGGCGGATCGAACGGAAACTCCAGATACGGACAATCCGCCACCCCGGCCGCCAGATGCGCGTTCGCCACCACCCCGATCCCGTTCCCCCAGGTATGCGGCGTGAACACCAGATGATGCTCCTGCGCCATCAGCGCCACCCGCCGCAACCCGGTGATCCCCCCCACCAGGGTCACATCGGGTTGCAACACATCCAGACACCCCTCGCCGATCAGGTCGCGGAACTCGTACAACTCCCGCGTCATCTCCCCCCCGGCCACCCGCACATCCACCATCTCGCGCAGCCGCCGCATCCCCGCCCGATCGCCGCGATGCAGCGGCTCCTCCATCCAGTACACCCCGAGCCGCTCCAGTTCCCGCGCCACCGTCACCGCCTCCTTCAGCGTCCACGGTGCATAGGTATCCTGCGGCAGGCGCCACCCCTGGTTGCAATCCACCATCAATTCCAGCCGATCCCCCACCCGCGCCCGCACCGCCGCCAGCGCCGCGATATCCTCGCGCCAGTCGCCGCGCTGGAACCGGATCTTCATCGCCGGGAACCCCGCCGCCAGAAACCGCTCCGCCACCTCCGCCATCCCGCCGGGATCGCGCAATGTCCCGGACGAGGCATACGTCCGCACCTTGTTCGACAGCCCCCCCAGCAGCCGCCAGCACGGCTGCCCCGTCAGCTTGCCCGCCAGATCCCACAGCGCCAGGTCCAGCGGCCAGCACCGCCCATAATGGAACGACAAATGGCTCAACGTCCGGTAATGCCGCTCGATCGCCATCGGGTCCTGCCCGACGAACAAATGCTCGTGCCCGGCAAACCCCAGCATCAGATCGCCCGACCCGATCCCCGTCACCCCCGCGCTGGTATGCACCCGCACGATGGTGGAATCGAACTTCACCCGCGGCGCCGTATCCCAGGCCGCCCGAAACGGCGGATCGAGCGGCAGACGGTGATGGCTGATCTCGATGCCGGTGATCGTCACACCGGAGGCGGCGGGCCGTGTCATGCGGGTCTCTCCCTGTCGCGCCCATGCTGGCGGAATTGGCGCCGCGAACCAACAGGCCGCACGTCAGGCAGAAACGAAAAAGGGCGTCAGCCCGGTGGGTTTGCCCACCGGGCTGACGCCCCTGCCCTCAAGCCAAACGATCCGGTTGCCTCAGGCAACCGCCTCGGAGTCCGCGCTGCGCTTTTCGTGGCGCTTGCGCTCATGCGGATCGAGGTAGCGCTTGCGCAGGCGGATCGCCGAGGGCGTCACTTCGACGAGTTCGTCGTCCTCGATATAGGCGATCGCCTGTTCGAGGCTCATCCGGCGGGGCGGGATTAGCAGCATCGCGTCATCCTTGCCGGCGGCGCGGATGTTGGTGAGCTTCTTTTCCTTGACCGGATTGACGTCGAGGTCGGACTGGCGGGAATGTTCGCCCAGGATCAGGCCCTCATAGACCTTGTCGCCGGGATCGACGAACAGGGTGCCACGCTCCTGGATGTACCACAGGGCGTAGTGGACGGCCTCGCCAGGTTCGGTGGAGATCAGGCTGCCGTTGCGGCGGCCTTCAATCGTGCCGCGCCAGGGGCCGTAGCCGTGGAACAGGCGGTTCATGATGCCGGTGCCGCGGGTGTCGGTGAGGAATTCGCCGTGATAGCCGATCAGGCCGCGGCTCGGCATGATGAAGGTCAGACGCACCTTGCCGCCGCCGGACGGGCGCATGTCCTGCATCTCGGCTTTGCGCTTGCTCATCTTCTCCACCACGATGCCGGTATAGGGCTCGTCGACGTCGACCAGCACTTCCTCGATCGGCTCCTCGCGGGCGCCGGTCTCCGGGTTCTCGCGGGTCAGCACCCGCGGCCGGCCGATGGTGAGCTCGAAGCCTTCGCGGCGCATGGTCTCGATCAGCACGCCAAGCTGGAGTTCGCCGCGGCCAGCAACTTCGAAGGCCTCGCTCTCGTTGCTTTCGGTTATCTTGATGGCGACATTGCCCTCGGACTCGCGCAGCAGGCGGTCGCGGATCTGGCGCGAGGTGACCTTCTTGCCCTCGCGGCCGCCGAGCGGGCCGTCATTGACGCGGAAGGTCATCGCCAGCGTCGGCGGATCGACCGGGATGGCGTGGCGCGGCGCGCTCAGTTCCATGGTACCGATGGTGTCCGGAATCGTCGCCTCGGTGAGACCGGCGATGGCGATGATGTCGCCGGCATGGGCCTCCTCGATGGTGACGCGTTCGAGTCCACGGAAGCCCATCAGCTTGGACAGGCGGCCGGTTTCGACCACGGTGCCGTCGCGGCGCAGCACCTTGAGCGGCATGTTGAGGCGCGCGGTGCCCTGCTCGATGCGCCCGGTCAGCACGCGGCCGAGGAAGTTGTCGTAGTCCAGGATGGAGGCGACCATGGCGAAGGGCGCATCCTTGTCGAGCACGGGCGCCGGGACGTGGCGCAGCACGAGATCGAACATCGGGGCGAGATCGACCCGTTCGTCATCGAGGTTGACGACGGCCCAGCCCTGGCGGCCCGAGGCATAGAGCATCGGGAAATCGAGCTGCTCGTCGGTCGCATCGAGAGCGGCGAAAAGGTCGAACACCTCCTCGTGGACTTCGTCGGCGCGGGCGTCCTGGCGGTCGATCTTGTTGACGACGACGATCGGTTTGATGCCGCGCTGCAACGCCTTGCCGACCACGAACTTGGTCTGCGGCAGCACCCCCTCGGCGGCGGCGACGAGCACGATGGCGCCGTCGACCATACCGAGAATGCGCTCGACCTCGCCGCCGAAATCCGCATGCCCGGGGGTGTCGACGATGTTGATCCGGGTGTTCTTCCAAATCACCGACGTGCACTTGGCCAGGATGGTGATGCCACGCTCGCGTTCGAGGTCGTTGCGGTCGAGCGCGCGCTCGGCCACCTGCTGGTGCTCGCGGAACGTGCCCGACTGCTTCAACAGCTGATCCACCAGGGTGGTCTTGCCATGGTCGACATGGGCGATGATCGCGATGTTGCGGATGTCCATCGTGGGTCCGGTCGTGTCTGAGGATTGGGTATGTTGCAGCGCACCCATAGGCGAACGGCGCTGATGAAGCGAGGGAAAAGCGCGTGACAGCGGCGCAGGGCAGCCCGGATGCGCGGTACCCCCTCGTCAGCCCCCGGGCGGAACTCCGTGTCTGCTCAGCGGTAGCACGCCAGGAAGACCACCGACGGGTTGGCGAGATCCCCGACATCGCTCGCCCGCCGCTCCGCCCCGGCGCTCGATCCGCGCCAGACCGGCACCCCCTGCTCCTGCAGAAAGGCCAGCGCCTCGCTGCCCTTGACCGCGAAATTGACGTTCTGCGGAATGTCGCCCCCGGTCATCTCCGCCACCTTGGCGGCATTGAGCTTGCTCGTCACCACGCCGACCACGTTGCCCTGGGCATCCAGCAGCGGCCCGCCCGAGTTGCCCGGCTGCACCGGCGCGCTGATCTGGAAATGCAGGGGATTGTCGCGCAGGCCGGTCAGGGCGCTGACGTCGCCCGTGGTCAGCGTCGGTCCGGAGGAGAGCAGGCCGGTGAGCGGAAAACCATAGGTGATCACGCTTTCGCCGCGCCGCACCGGCGGCGATTCGCGGAATGCCAGAGGGGGTGCAAAATCGGCCGGCACCACGAGGGTCGCGAGATCGCGCCGCGTGTCGGTGGCACGCACCCGGGCCGCGACGGTGGCGCCTGTCGCGTTGCGCGCGGTCATGCGGGCGCAGCCGTTGACCACATGGGCGTTGGTCATCACCACGCCATTGGCGACCATGAAGCCGCTGCCGGTCGCCGACGGCCGGGCGCCACTGCGCTGCGGCGCCGGGGTTTGTGCCGGCGCGGGGGTGGCGTCGAGCGGTGGGGGCTTGGCGGCGGCGACGGGGGAGGCCACAAAGACGGCGAGCAGCACAACCATCAAGGGGGCGGGCGTGAAGGGGATTTTCATCGATGCGGGGACCGAACTCGCGGATGTGTTCGGCACGGTCGTGCGGGCGGATGATCCGCCGGTTGATCTGAACCGGGCCGAGCAGGTGGAAGCGGGGGCATTGCCATCACTCCTGGCAGGATACGACTTCGTGCTCAACGATCATACCCACATGCCGACGGCGGCAATGCGGCACTGCGCCGGGCTGAAGCACGTCATTTTCCTCGGCACCGGCGCGCGCAGCTACATGAATCCCGAGGAACTGGCCGAGATCGGCATCACCGTGCACATCATCAAGGGGTATGGCGACACCGCGGTGGCCGAGCATGCGATCGCGCTGATGTGGGCGGCGGCGCGGGATGTCGGCCGCATGGATCGCGGCATTCGCGCCGGCGCCTGGCCGCGCAGCGAAGGCATGCAGCTCACCGGCAAGACCATCGGCCTGCTCGGCTTCGGCGGGATCGCAGCCGAAGTGGCACGGATCGCGCGCGGTTCGGGAATGAAGGTGCTGGCCTGGAACCGCACACCGAAAACAGCCGAGGGGGTCAGCTTCGTCGATCTCGACACGCTGCTGGCCGAAAGCCAGGTCCTCAGCGTGCATCTGCTGCTGAACGACGAGACGCGCGGCTTTCTTTCGGCCGAGCGGATCGCGCGGCTGCGGCCGGGCGTGATCCTGGTGAACACGGCGCGCGGGGCGGTGATCGACGAACCCGCCATGATCGCGGCGCTGCGCAGCGCACATATCCGCCACGCCGCACTCGACGTGTTCGTCACCGAACCGCTGCCGGCGGAAAGTCCCTTCATCGGCCTGGACAACGTGACGCTCACGGCGCACAGCGCCTTCCGCACGCCGGAAGCGAGCGAAACCTTGCTTCGCCGAGCCCTCGATATTGCGCGGCGCGTCGCGGGGATGGAATAACAGCCGGGAAGAGGAGGTCAGCGCAGAAATTTCGGATCCGACCTCAGCCATCGCGCGAAGCAAGGCGCTGTGGCAGGATTGGAACATCGCGGACGTGGCGAAATCGGTAGACGCAGCAGACTTCAATTGGAGTGCCCGTGGGGAAACCCGCGGAGCAGAACCGCTCAAAGTCGGGGAACGCTA
>CAIYSR010000050.1 GCA_903928895.1 uncultured Rhodospirillales bacterium
TCCTGGGGCGTGGACGGGCTACGAGCCATGTCCAGACACGACCGTGGGGATTGCGGCGCACCGGGCAGCCTCATGCCGCACCGCCCTGGGCGCTGAGCGCCCACAGCAGGATGGCCAGGGCGTCAGCCTCGTTGTCGTCGGTTGGGTGGAAGCCGCGGGCCTTGATGGCAGCGATGACCGCGTCCTTGCCGGCGTTGCCCTTGCCGGTGGCGAACCGCTTGATGGTGCCGACGGGCACGCCCTGGTACGGAATGACGTTCTGCTCGGCCCACGCGGTGAGGGTGGCCAGCAGACCACCGTAAACGTGGGAACTGTCGGTGCTGACGTGCCGGCGGACTTCTTCGAATGCGATACGATCGATCGGTCCGCCCAGCTTCGCAATCTCGTCGAGCCATGCGCGGAAGCGGAGATAGCGCATCCCGCCACCCTCGAACCGGCTGGGGCGGAACGTCATGGTGCCCGAGGTGATCGAGCCGTCGCGGCTGCGCAGGGCCCAGCCGGTGGTGGAGCCGAGATCGAGGGCGAGGATGACCGGCAAGGCGATGAGCACGGGTGCAAATTTGATCGGCGCGACGGGTGCACTTGCGCAGGGCGCGAGTGCGTTCAGAGTCGTGGAAGCCATGATGGTCTCCGGAGAGGGGGAGCTTCGTGGTCAGGGCGACGTCGGCATGGTTCTTGGCGGAGCTTGCCGGCGTCGCCCGCCCAGGCGGTTTGGCGGATCGTCCGGAGGGGGATCACGAGCCCGCCCTACGGCACCACGGGTGTGGTGTGCGCGCGTCTGTCGGACGCGCACGCACACCCCCCGTAGGGGGGTGGTTCTGTGCGGAACTTGCCGAGCACCCTTAATCCATTGAATTCGGGAGATATTTTCAAGTTCCGCAACCAAGTTCCGCAAAGTCTCGCTGCGGAACTTGCGGAACTTGCCCAACCCATTGATCTTGAAGGGGGATTCAAGTTCCGCAACCAAGTTCCGCAGGGTTGCGGAACTTGCGGAACTTCCAAGTTCCGCAGCAAGTTCCGCACGCCGAATTGCCATCTTGGTCATGCCGCACCCCCATCCAGATCGGGGTCGGTGAGCACCCACACCTCGGGGTTTTCGACCGGCAGCACCGCATGGTTCGTCTCGGATTGATAATGGGTCGGCAGGAGGCGCACCTGCTGCCGGGTGACCTCTCCGGTGTCCGGATCAACCTCTTCCTGGTCGGTGGCGAACAGCATGTCCTGGACGACGAGGTAGCCCTTGCTGGACCTGCTCGGGGGGATGCCGAGATCGGGCGCGGCGCGGAGGAACTTGATGTAGCCCTTGTTGGCGAGGACGTTGATGCGCCGGGAGATGGTGTCCTCGCCGCCGAGGCCATGGGTGTTCTCGAACTGGGCGGCGAAGGCGGCGCCGGTGAATACGCGGCCGGTTAGAGCCTCGTTGGCGATGATGTCGAGGATGAGGTCCTGACGGCGGGACCGCTCGGCATCGAGCTTGCTGCCGATATGCTGGCGGACGAGGCGCTCGCCGCGGGCGTCGAGCTCGATCCAGCGGCCATTGCGCTTGTCGATCACCATGGGGTCCAGCGCCGGCCCGTTGCGCAGTTCGATCTCCAGGCGCCGTTCCGGCTGATCTTCCTCGGGCCGGTACATGATCATGCCGGAGGTGTAGAAGCTGCGGAGCGCACTGGCGCCGGACAGCGCCATGAAGGGGTCTTCGCCCAGCGCCTTCTTCGCCACCTTCTTGGTGTGGTGGCAGAGGATCAGCCCGGCGTCGGGCGCCACGGCCTCGCGCACGCCCTCAACCCGGCTTTGCAGGAAGAACAGCATGGCGGTGTTGTCGTTCTCGCCATCGCCGTCGGGGCCGCCATCGAACAGGTTGCGGATGGGGTCGAGGCAGATGATGTCGGGCGGATCGGTCGGGAAGTGCGCCTGGATGGCGGCGATGGTGAGGGCGACACCGTGCTCGTCGAGCAGCATGCGCAGTTTCGGCGTGGCGACCAGATTGTCGCGGGCCAGGTGCAGCGTGGCGGGATCGAGCCGCAGGGTCTGCAGGCGCTCGCGGAGATAGTGGTACTGGATCTCGGCCTGGAGGTAGAAGACGCGCAGCGGCCGCGGCGGCGTGAAGCGCAGGAACGGCACGCCGGCGGCGGCGTGGACCAGGAGATTGATGAGGAAATCGCTCTTACCAACCTTGGGCGCGCCGCCGAGCACTAGCATGCCACCTGGCGTGAGCAGGCGCGGGCCGATGATGTCGTCGGGCATCGGGCTGGTGTCGTCGAGCAGGGCACCAAGGGTGAAGGCCGGCATGGTGGTCATCGGGGCGGCGGCGGGGACGCGTTCGAGCGGCGGGCCGTTGCGCTCGACATGCAGCGCCCAGATGGCGTCGGCCTCGGTCTTGAGTCGGTCGAGCGGCCAGGGCGGCTGGAGACAGGCGGCGTTGTAGTCGCAGATGGCCTTCCAGCCCTCGTCGGCGGTTATGCGTCCATCGTGGACTTGGCGGACAAAGTGGCCGATGGCGGCGCTGGCACCCTCGAAGCGGGTCCAGGCATCCACAGCGCCGGCCCGGACTGGCGTGGTGAGCATGGTGTCGAGACTGGCCGCCTTCGCCTGCCGGGGCGACACGGCGGCTTCCTGGCCGGGCATGGCGGGCATGACGCCCACGGCCTCGGCGAGGGCGGTGAGATCGATCTCGCGCCGCGGGTTGTGGGTGCGAATGGTGACGACCCGTTCCACGCCGCCCTTGCGATAGATGGTGCCGGGAACACGGATCGGCTGGTGCGCTGACCGGAAATGAGGATCGCCGCCGACCTTGGCCGCGATGTCGCCGCGCAAATGGCACAGCAGGGCGAGGTCCGCCCCGGTCGCCGGCTCGCTGAGGCGCCACCAGGCATGCAGCTTGGTCTGCCCCTCGGCGGTGCGGCCGCCGCTTTCTACCACCAGGGTCGGTTCGTCGAGATGGAACGAGAGGTGGGCCAGCTTGGCCTCGACATCGCCACTGTCGAGATCGACCAGCGCCGTCTGCATCTGCTGGACATGCTCGGCGCGTGCATGGCCGTGCTCGGCGACCGTGCCTGGGATGACGTAGACGGCGCTGCCTTCCTTCGCCGCCCAAGCGGCGTAGGTGGCGAGCAGGCCGGGTGCGCTGGCGTCGGCGTTGATCCAGATATTGTGTGGGCGGGTGGTATGGCCCTGGCCGACATCGACGAAGCCGCGCACGGGGATGAGGCCGTCGCAGTAGCCGAACACCACGTCGAGGAAGGTCGCGATTTGTCGGGTGTCCAGCACGATCGCTCCCCCAGCGGGAGGCATCGACTGCCCACCACTGGGGAGTCGATCGAGAGCGATCGGCGTGGCGGCGGGGACGTCGCTCGCGCCATCGTCCGGCAGCGGCGGCGCATCGTTGAAGTCGCGCCACGCGTTCATCCCGGCAGGCTCCAGCAGCGCTGCGCCCAGGGGCACATCCGGCACTCGAAATGGTCCGCCTGCTGGGCAATGCGCGGGAGCAGATTGCCGGCGTCGGTGGCCTGGAGGATGCGCACGGCGCGGTCCGACATGCGCTGCGCCAGGGCGGCGTCGAAAGGCACCAACTCGTGGTGGAGCTCGGCGGTGTCTTTGTTGATGGCGGTGAACAGCGCCGGATGGTCGGCGATGCCGGGAACTGACCCGTCCATGTAGGCCTGGTAGACCGCAATCTGCGCCGCATAGACCGGCTTGGAGACGGTCACGCCCTTGCTGGCGGTCTCGCGCCAGGACTTCGCGTTCATGGTTTTGCATTCCCACAACGCCGGGAAGCCCAGCCCAGGGACGGCCGGTCCGCCGGCGATGATGCCATCGACATGGCCGCGGATGCGTCCGCCGGCGACGGCGAAGCCAAACTGCTCGCCATCGGCGCGGCCGCCCTTGCGGGTGTAAAGATCGAAGCCAGCCGCTCGCAGCCACGCCACCGCGAGGTCTTCCAGCGCGTGCCCGATCCCAAAGATGCGCAGCAGCCGGCCGGAGAAGTCGGCCCCCTCGTCCTTCGGGGCGTGGGTGAACTCGAACTGTAGAGCCCGCTCGCAGGCATGGCCAAGGCGGGAGCCGCCGAGATAGTCCCGCGGCGGTGTTGCCGTGTTGGCCGCCTGCAAGGCGGTGTCGATCGCCGCGTTGACGGCTTCGGCGGCGCGGGAGGTGCTGTTGTAATCCAGCATCAGAACGGGATCTCCGACTCTTGGATCTGGGCGGTGGCGTGCATGGCGTCCTGGAAGCCGGTCACCGCAACTTCGATCAGGGTGAGCACCTGTTGCTCGGTGAGGTCGCAGAACCGGGCCTGCCAGCCGATCTCGCCGATGATTTCCGCGACGGGCTTCATTGCCGCGGCGATGGCGGCGCGCTCTTGGGGCGTGAGATCAACCATGCCGGCCGACCTGCGCGCCAAGCGCGCCCAGAAGCCCTGGCAGGACATGGAGCAGAACCAGCGCTGCAATGATCGCGGCTTCGCCTGCCGCGGGGGTAACCAGCCAAAGCCATGCGCCGGCCGCCGGCAGACGGCGCAGAGCACCCAGCGCGGGTGCCACATCCGGTGCCGGTCGGCGGAAGTGAAGATAGCGTTCATGGTGGCTCATGCCGCTACCGCGTGGGGGATGCCCTCCGCCTTCTCTACCAGCGACTGGATGGCGGTCCTGTTGAACTTGAAGGTCAGCAGCGCCGAAGCCTGGTAGCGGGTCGTGCTGTAGTCGCACCGATAGGACGCCGGCA
>CAIYSR010000051.1 GCA_903928895.1 uncultured Rhodospirillales bacterium
CCAAACCCCGCCCGCCGCCCCGGCGCCATCGCCTCCACCCCGCGATAGATCTGCCCCCCCGGCGCCCCTTGCTCATCCAACACCAACACCGACCCACCCCCCGCCATCACCACCCCGGCCGCCCCCATCCCCGCCGGCCCCGCCCCGATAATCACCGCATCGAACGTGAAATCAGACACCCCTGGTACCCCGCATCCGCCGCACCACCATCCCGGGCGTCACCTCCACCATGCACGCCTGCCTGTTCCCCACCCCATCGATCTCCACCAGGCAATCAAAACAAACCCCCATCATGCACCACGGCCCCCGCGCCGCCCCCGAAACCGCGGTCTCCCGAAACACCCCCATCCCCGAAGCCAGCAAAGCCGCCGCCACCGTCTCCCCTTCCCGCGCCGTCATCTCCCCCCCCCTCGAACAAAAAACCCACCTCCCCCGCCTCAAAACGCCTGAACATCCCGCACCCCCTCCGCAAACCGCCCCGACCCAAACGCCGCCACCCCCGCCGGCAAAACCCCCCGCAAAATCCCCGGCGCCAACTCCAGCGCATGCACCCCCGCCAACGTCACCCCCGAATGACACGTCGCCGAATACGCCCCCGGACACGTCGCGGACTCCTCATAGATCGGCGCCCCATCTGGCGACATCACCCGCAACGCCGCCCACGTCCGCACCACATTCACATCCCGCAACAGCGGAAACACCGCCAGATTCCGCGCCGCAATCCCCGACATCACCTTGTGCGTGCTCGAAACATCGAACCCCACATCCTCCAGACTATCCCCCATCATCACGCCGCCCTCCTCCGTCTGCCGCGTGATATGCGTCGCATAGTCCAGAAACGGCCGCACCCGCTCCGTCACCAATATCTGCCCCTTCAGCGGCGAAACCGGCATCGACAACCCCACCAATCCAGCCAGCCGCCGGCTCCCCAACCCCGCCGCGATCACGATCTTCTTCCCCACAAACCGCTCCGCCCCGCACGACACCGAAAACCCCCCGTCATACGAAATCCCATCCACCGTCCGCCCCGGCCAGTAATCCCCCCCCAGCCCCACCAGCCCCGCCTGCAACTCCCGCAACAACAACAATGGATTGGCATGCCCATCCGCCGGACAATACGCCGCCCCCACCACCCGCTCCCCCACCGCCGGCACCATCGCCCGAACCTCCGCCCGATCCAGCATCCGGGTCCCGATCCCCCCGCTCTCATTATGCATCCGCGCCACCATCTCGCCCCGCGCCGCCAACTCCTCCTCGCTCAGGCAGAACATGAACCCCCCGTTCTGCCGCAACCCCACCGAACCCCCCAGCCCCGCCGCCAACCCCGGCCACAACTCCGCCGACCGCCGCGACCAATGCGCATAAGCCGGATTCCCCGCCCCCTTGCTCTGCACCCAGACCAACCCGAAATTCCCCCGCGCCGCCCGAAACGCCACATCCCCCTCATCCAACAATGCCACCGCCGCCCCCAACCGCGCCGCCCCCCACGCAATCGCGCCCCCCACCAACCCCCCACCCACCACAATCAAATCATACGCCCGCATCGCGCCCAGCCCTCCATTCCCCGCCGATCATCGCCCCATTCCCCCCCCCACACCACCCCTCGAAAACGTAGCAACCATTAGGATCATTCCGGGAGGGTTCAATCTCTTCCGAACCCCTTTGGCGGTTCGATGGCCTGGAGTTCGCTGAGGTCGAGGTCGCAGATGGCGTTGAGGGCTTCTGCGGTTGCAGTGCTTTTGAGGCTGTCGGGCATGGCGTCGAGCCATTGGGCATACTGGGCCTGGAGGGCGAGCAGTTCGGCAACGGCATCGTGCCATCGCCTGGCGCGGCTCTGCGGCTGGGCTGGTCGAAATCTGCGGATCACCGGCGTGCCGGCGGCCCGTGCCGCGCGGTAGCGGGCCTGGCGTTCGGCGGCGCTCATGGCTGTGTCGGAGAGTGTCGGTCTGGGCATGTTCCACTCCGAAGCGTTACGTCACGAAACCCGGCTCGGCGGGCGCTGCCGTGCCGGCGGCGACCCATGGGGTTCCCCGCTGCACGACGGTGTTGGCGAACATCAACAGCTTGCGGGCACAGGCGACCATGGCGACCTTGTGGCCTTTCCCGGCGGCGACGAGCCGGGCATAGAACGCCTTCAGCGCCGAGTTCCAGTGGAAGGCGGCCGGCAAGGTCGCGGCATACAGCGCCCGGCGCAGCCGTTCGCGCCCGCCGCCAATGTGGCGCCTGCCGTCGGAGGTGCCGCTCTGGCGGACGAAGGGGGCCAGCCCCGCCAGCGCCGCCGCCTGCTCGCGACTGACCTGGCCGAGTTCGGGCATGCGCACCAGCAGCGAAAGCGCGGTGCGCTCGCCGATGCCGGGGATGCTGAGCAGCAGTTGCAGCCGCCGCGCGAGGTCGGCGTGTGCGTCAACCGCGGCTCGCAGAAGCCGCAACTGCTCCTTGCGGCGCGTCTCAAGCCGTTTGATGTCCGCGGCGACGATCCGCGCCAGCCGCCCTGCCGGCGTATGTTCCAGCCGGGTCTTGCAGCGCGCGATGTCCTCCTCGACCTGCTCGATGAAAGTGAGCTGATCGGCCAGCGCGTCGAACCGCGGGTCCAGCGCGATCCTGCCGGGATCATCGAGCATGAACGCACAAGCCGCGATCAGGGTGGCATCGAGCCGATCGTTCTTGGCGCGTTGCAACCGAGCGGCGGCGAAGGCCTTGACCTGCAGCGGCTGGAACAGGATCACCCTGACCCCGGCGGCCTGAAGATGACGCACCACGCCGCGCTCATACCCCCCGGTCGCCTCGATTCCCACGCGCTGTACGCGGTGCGCCGCGAAATGGCGGGCCAGATCTTTCCATCCGGCCAGCGCATTGACCACGCTGATCGTCCCGGCCTGCCCGTGGATGGCCACGTCGAGTTTGCTCTTCGATGTGTCGATTCCCGCCGTCAGTGTGCTATCCTGTGTCATCTTCTTCGACCCTTCCTTGTCAGACGAACCTGAAGTTCCGGCAACCATCCGGGTCCGACGAAGAGGCTGGCGCGATCAAGCTACGGTACGGCCCGTAACGGCCAAGGATGCGTCGATCCGCCGCCAGCCGCCCTGCCCCGGGCGCCAACCCGGGGCAGGGCATTCCCTTCGGAACAGCACAAATCTAGCAGAAACAGCTACGACAAGGATGCGTAAGCGAAGCGCGACGCATCATCTCGACCCAGGAAGAAAGCAAGCGCTTCTTTTTTGAAAAAAAGAAGCAAAAAACTTTCATCCATCAAGGATGTCGGCAGACAACCAAAGCGCCACACCAACCCGCGACAAAACCCACCCATGGGGCAAGGCTCCCTCTCCCCCCGTCCTTACGGGGGGAGAGGGCTGGGGTGAGGGGGGCGTGGCCGCGGCTGATCAATATCCACCAATAAAACGCGCCGTACCCACCCTGAATAACCAAGCCAAAACCCCTCGCTCGACCCCCGTGCGCCCCCTCACCCCCGCACCAACCCAATCACCCTCCCCGGCAAATCAAGCCCATCCACCCAAACCAACAAATCAAGAATACTCCACCCAGCGACCGAAGGCCGCCAAAAATGCACCGCCTACGCCCACCCGGTCTGAACCCTTAATCCGAAGCGCCAACCAAGCCAACACCTCCGCTAATCGCTTGGAGAACCGCCAAAAAAAATCGCCGACGTCAGCGGCTGGCCAGACGTCGCAGCGGCTCCTGATAGGTTGTAATGAGCGACTTCATCGAGTCTAGCTTCCCATAAAACGACGCCGAGTCGACACCATCAGCATAGCGAAGGCCCGTCATCTGACGAATTTTCTTAATATCAGATTTTGCGACTTGTTTGGACCAGCCTGGAAAGCCAGTCAGGCCCACTCGATTTCGGACGCGCTCCTTTTTTCCGAATTTGAATAAATTCCATGACGTCTTTTCGTCATACTTCACAATTTCTATAGAATTATTAAA
>CAIYSR010000052.1 GCA_903928895.1 uncultured Rhodospirillales bacterium
GAAAACAAGGCTGCAACCCCCTCAATGCCCTTGCAGCCATGCCGCTCGCGCTCATCCTCGCCTTCGCCGGCTAACGCCGCATCAAACGAAACCTCCACCGCTGCCGCGCTTGCTCACACGGGACGCCCTTGGGAGTTACCTTTTTTCAAAAAAGAACAGCCTTCTTTTTTCTAGCTTGCAACCACGCCGCTCTCGTCCGCCTCAAGGTTGAAGGCGGCGGCCATCAGGGCCTGGGTATAGGGGTGGGCCGGGCGGGCGAAGATGTCGTCGGCCGGCCCCTCTTCCATCACCCGGCCCTGGCGCAGCACGATCACGCGGTGGGCCAGGGCGCGCACGACGCGCAGGTCGTGGCTGATGAACAGGTAGCCCAGGCCGTGCTCGGTTTGCAGGCGGCGCAGCAGATCGACGATCTGGGCCTGGACCGACATGTCCAGCGCGCTGGTCGGTTCGTCCAGCACCAGGAAGCGTGGACGCAGGACGATGGCGCGGGCGATGGCGATGCGCTGGCGTTGGCCGCCGCTGAATTCATGGGGGAAGCGGCCGCCAATGTCGGGGGGCAGGCCGACCTGGCGCAGGGCTTCGGCGACGCGGGCCTCGCGTTCGGGGCGGGCGAGATGTTTCGCGTGCACGGCGAGGCCTTCGGCGATGATCTCGGCGACCGAGAGCCGGGGGGAGAGGCTGCCGAAGGGGTCCTGGAAGACGATCTGCAATTCGGCGCGCAGGCGGCGCATCCGCTTGCGGTCGGGGCAGGGGAAGGGTTCGCCGCGGAAGCGGATGGCGCCTTCGGCGTCCTGGAGGGCGGCGAGGGCGTAGCCGAGGGTGGATTTGCCGGAGCCGCTTTCGCCCACGAGCGCCACGGTTTCGCCGGCGCGCACGGTGAGGCTGACGTCATCGACCGCCTTCACATGGCCGACGGTGCGGCGCAGGACGCCGCGGCGGATGGGGAAATGGACCTTGATGCGGTCGGCCTCGATCAGGGTTTCCGGCGCCGGGGGCAAAGGGGGTGGCAGACCGGAGGGTTCGGCGGCGAGGAGTTCGATGGTGTAGGGGTGCTGGGGCGCAGCGAACACGTCGGCGACGGGGCCGGTTTCGACGATGCGGCCGTGGCGCATGACGGCCACGCGGTCGGCATAGCGGCGCACGATGGCGAGGTCATGGCTGATCAGGAGCAGGGCCAGGCCGCGGCGGGCCTTCTCGGCGGCGAGAAGTTTGAGAATCTGAGCCTGGATGGTGACGTCGAGCGCGGTGGTGGGTTCGTCGGCGATGAGGAGCTTGGGGTCGTTGGCGAGCGCCATGGCGATCATCACGCGCTGGCGCTGGCCGCCGGAGAGCTGGTGCGGGAAGGCGTCGAGGCGGCTGGCGGCATCGGCGAAACCGACATCGGCGAGCAGGCTGGCGACGCGGGCGCGGGTGGCGCCGGGCGGCAGGTCCTGATGCAGCGTGATGGCTTCGGCGATCTGCTGGCCGATGCGCGCCAGCGGGTTGAGGCTGGTCATCGGCTCCTGGAAGACCATGCCGGCGCATCCGCCGCGGAGCTGGCGCAAGTCGGTCTCGGGGGCGGCGAGGACGTCGAGCCGATCGAGCGTGATGGCGCCGGTGCAGGTTGCTCCTGAAGGCAGGAGCTGGAGCACCGAGAGCGCGGAGAGCGACTTGCCCGATCCGCTCTCGCCCACCAGCGCCAGCACCTCGCCGGCGGCGACGGCGAAGGAGACGTCGTCGACGACTTTTTTCGCGCCGAAGGCGACGGTCAGGTGCTCGACCCGGAGCAGGCTCATTTGTGCGCTTTGCGCGGATCGAAGGCGTCGCGCGCGGCTTCGCCGATGAAGATCAGCATACTCAGCAGTCCGCCGAGCACGAAGAAGGCGGTGATGCCGAGCCAGGGGGCGTGGAGGTTGTTCTTGCCCTGGCCGACGAGTTCGCCGAGCGAGGGGGAGCCGGGGGGGAGGCCGAAGCCGAGGAAGTCGAGGCTGGCGAGGAGGGTGACGGAGCCGGAGAGGATGAAGGGCAGGAAGGTCAGAGTCGCGACCATGGCGTTGGGCAGGATGTGGCGCCACATCACGGCCAGGTCGGAGACGCCGAGGGCCTTGGCGGCGCGGACATATTCGAGGTTGCGGCCGCGGAGGAATTCGGCACGGACCACGCCGGTGAGCGACATCCAGCTGAACAGGAGGAGGAACAGCAGCAGGACCCAGAAGCCCGGCGTGATCATCGAGGAGAGGATGATGAGGAGGTAAAGCTGGGGCATGCCGGACCAGATCTCGATGAAGCGCTGGAACAGCAGGTCGGTCAGGCCGCCCTTGAAACCCTGGATGGCGCCGGCGGCGATGCCGATGACGGAGGAGACGATGGTGAGGGAGAAGCCGAACAGCACGGAGGTACGGAAGCCGTAGATGACGCGGGCCAGCACGTCGCGCGCCTGGTCGTCGGTGCCGAGCAGGTTGCGCGCCGAGGGGGGGGCGGGGGCGGGGACGGGGAGGTTCTTGACCAGGGTGTTGTAGCGGAACGGGATCGGCGGCCACAGCATCCAGCCGTCTTTCGCGATGGTCGCGGCCAGCATCGGATCGGTGTAGTCGGCTTCGACGGGCATGAAGTCGGCGCCGAAGGCATCCTCGGCGTAGTCGGTCAGCACGGGGAAGTACCAATGCCCGGCGTAGCGGATGGCGAGCGGGCGGTCGTTGGCGATGCCTTCGGCGAACAGGCTGAGTGTGAACAGGGCGAGGAAGACGCGCAGGCTCCACCAGCCCCGCCGGTTGGCGCGGAAGGCGGCGAAGCGGCGGCGGGTGGGTGGCGAGAAGGTCATGACCGCTTGTCGAAGTCGATGCGCGGGTCAACCACGGTGTAGAGCGCATCGCCGACGATCTGCATCACGAGGCCGAGCAGGGTGAAGATGTAGAGGGTGCCGAACATCACCGGGTAGTCGCGGCGGATGGCGGCCTCGAAGCCGAGCAGGCCGAGGCCGTCGAGCGAGAAGACGATTTCGACCAGCAGCGAGGAGGTGAAGAGGATGCCGATGAAGGCGGCGGGGAAGCCGGCCACCACCAGGAGCATGGCGTTGCGGAAGACATGGCGATAGAGCACCCGCCGCTCCGAAGCGCCTTTGGCCCGCGCGGTGACCACGTAGTTCTTGCGGATTTCCTCGAGGAAGCTGTTCTTGGTCAGCATGGTGAGGCTGGCGAACCCGCCCACCACCAGCGCCACGGTGGGCAGCGCCATGTGCCAGAGGTAGTCGGCGATGCGGGCCGGCCAACTCCAGGTTTCCGCGCCGCCGCTGGTCAGTCCGCGCAGGGGGAACCATTGCACGAAGCTGCCGCCGGCGAACAGCACGACCAGGAGGATCGCGAACAGGAAGCCCGGGATGGCGTAGCCGACGAGGACGGCGGCCGAGGTGGCGACATCGAAACTGCTGCCATCGCGCACCGCCTTGGCGATGCCGAGCGGGATGGAGACGAAGTAGATCAGCAGCGTCGACCACAGGCCGAGGGAGAGCGAGACGGGAAGTTTCTGGCCGATCAGGCCGATCACGGTCTGGTCGCGGAAGAAGCTGCGGCCGAAGTCGAAGCGCAGGTAGTCCGACAGCATGATCCCGAAGCGGGTCAGCGGCGGCTTGTCGAAGCCGAAGAGTTTCTTGATCTCTTCCACCATGCCGGGTTCGAGCCCGCGGGCGCCGCGGTAGGAGCCGGGGTCGGCGCTCGCGGTCTCGTTGCCGCCGCCGGTCATGCGGGCGGCCACGTCGCCGCCTTTGCCGCGCATCTCGGCGATCATCTGCTCGACCGGCCCGCCGGGGGCGAACTGGACGACGAAGAAGTTGATGGCGATGATGCCGAACAGCGTCGGCACGACGAGGAGCAGGCGGCGGAGGAGGTATCCCGCCATCAGTTCATGTCGCGTGCGGCGTCGGTCGTTGCGGCGCGGACCGGGTCGACCCACCAGGCGTCGAAGACGAGGCCGGCGCGGACGGGCACGCCGGGGAAGCCGAAGCGATCCCAGTAGGCCGCCCAGATGGCGCCGAGATGCCATTGCGGCACCACGTACCAGTTGTGCAGCAGCACCCGATCGAGTGCGCGGGTGGCGGTGATTTGCCGGGCGCGGTCGGGCGCATTGACGACGCCGTCGACCAGGGCGTCGACCACGGGGTCGCAGATGCCGGGGACGTTGTCGCTGCCTTCGGTCTTGGCGCTGGCGCAGGTGAAGTACTGGCGCTCCTCGTTGCCGGGGAAGTCGGATTGGGGGACCGAGGAGAGGGTCATGTCGAAATCGAAGGCGTCGGTGAGGTGCTGGTACTGCGCCGCATCGACGGTGCGGACGCTGACATCGATGCCGAGGCGCTGGAGCCACTGCGAATAGGGGGTTGCGATCCGCTCGTAGCTCGGGTCGGCCACCAGGATCTCGAAGCGCATTTGCTGGCCGGCGGGGTTGACCAGTTTGCGCTCCTTGACCTCCCAGCCCGCCTGTTTCAGCAGCACCAGGGCGGCGCGCAGCCCCTCGCGGTTGTTGCCGGAGCCGTCGGTGACGGGCAGGCGGAAGGGCTCGGTGAAGACGCTGGCTGGGATCTTGCCGCGGAAGCGTTCGAGCAGTGCCAGTTCCGCCCCTTGCGGCAGGCCGGTCGAGGCGAGATCGGAATTGCTGAACCAGCTCTGCGTGCGGGTGTAGGCACCAAAGAACAGGTTGCGGTTGGTCCACTCGAAGTCGAATACCTCCGCCATCGCGCGGCGCACCCGGGGATCGGCGAACACCGGGCGGCGGGTGTTCATCATCCAGGCCTGCATGCCGGTGGGGAGGCGGTGGTTGAAGACCTGCTTTTTCACCAGGCCCTTGTCGACGGCGGGAAAGTCATAGGCGGTGGCCCAGTTTTTGGAGATGTTTTCGCGGCGGAAGTCGATCTTGCCGGCTTTGAAGCCCTGCATCGCGACGGTGGAATCGCGATAGTATTCGGTGCGGATGCGGTCGAAATTATAGAGGCCCCGAGCGAAGCCGTGCTCCCGCCCCCAGTAGTCGGTCACGCGGACCAGGCTGGTGCTGCGGCCGAGCTCGAATTCGGCGAGGCGGTAGGGACCGGAGCCCAGCGGCGGTTCGGTCAGGGAGCGGGTGAAGTCGCGGCTTGCCCACCAGTGTTTCGGCAGCACCACGAGCTGTCCGAGGATGAGCGGCAGTTCGCGGTTTTCAGCGGTCTTAAAGCTGAAGGTGACGCGGGTGGGGCTGTCGACGGTGACGCCGGTGACGTCGGCGTAGTATTGTTTGTAGTTGGGCCGGCCGCTTTCGCGCAGGGTGTTGAAGGTCCAGGCCACGTCCTCGGCGGTGATGGCATGGCCGTCGTGGAAGCGGGCGTCCTTGTAGAGGTCGAAGGTGACCGAGCGGCGGTCGGCGGCGATGGTCAAGGTCTCGGCGATGCGGCCATAGGCGGTTGAGGCCTCGTCGGCGGAATCGGTGAGCAACGTGTCGTAGATGCGGGTGATTTCGCCGGCCGGAACGCCCTTCATGATGAAGGGGTTGAAGCTGTCATAGCTGCCGATGGCGCCGAGGGTGACGTCGCCGCCCTTGGGGGCATCGGGATTGCCGTAGGGAAAATGCGAAAAGCCCGGCGGCAAGGCGAGGCTGCCGGATAGCGAGACGCCGTGGCTCGGGCGCTGGGCATGGACCGACGGGGCAAGTCCGGCCAGCAGCAGCAGGGCCATGGCCAGATGAAGCACCGTTCGCCTCCTTCGGGATGTTGCGACGAAGGTGGCCATTGCCGGTGCCCTCAGGTCAAGCGGCGAGGCGGGTAAGGGCCGCATTCAGCAGCGACGGGTCGCCCAGGGCGAGGATATGGCCGGTACTGTCGGGCGTCAGCGGGTGGCCATGCCAGTCCGTCACGCTGCCGCCGGCGCCAGTGATCACGGGGACGATGGCGGCCCAGTCCCAGACCTTCATGGTCGATTCGAGGATCACGTCGATCTGCCCGAGGGCCAGCAAGCCGTAGGCGTAGCAGTCGCCGCCATAGGTGGTGCGCCGGGTCGCTGCCCGGAGGCGGGACCAGGCGGGAAGGTCGGCGGCTTCGAACATTTCGGTGCTGGTGCAGGAAAGTTCGGCCGCGGCGAGGCCGGCGCAACGGCGCGTGCCGGCGGCGCCGCCGAACGGGCCGCGAAAGGTGGTGGGGCGACCGGTGACGCCGATCCAGCGCTCGCCGGTGATGGGCTGGTCGATCAGGCCCAGCACGGGAACGCCATCGGCCAGCAGCGCGATCAGGGTGCCGAAGATCGGTCGGCCGGTGATGAAGGCGCGGGTGCCGTCGATCGGGTCGAGCACCCAGCGCAGCCCGGCAGCGGGATGGTCGAGGCCGAATTCCTCGCCGAGGATGCCGTGATCGGGATGCCGTGCGGCGATCAGTGCGCGGATTGCCTGCTCGGCATTGCGATCGGCGATGGTGACCGGGCTGTCATCGGCCTTGTCATCGGCGGCCAGTCCGGCACGAAAATACGGCCGGATCACCGATCCGGCCGCGTCCGCCGCCGCGACCGCGGTGCGGATCAGCGGCTCGAGATCGGGAAGCTCCACCAGGAAATTACGGCAGCGGGACGGGGGATTTGGACAGGCTGCGCAGATAGGCGATCACGTCGGCGCGCTGCTTGTCGCTGTTGATACCGGCGAAGGCCATCTTGGTGCCGGCGGCGAAGGCGGCGGGCTTCTTGAGCCAGGCGTTCAGTTCTTCGAAGGACCAGGGTCCAGCCTTGCCCTTGAGCCCAGCGGAGTAAGCGAACCCGGCGGCGGCGGCGCGGTCATGCCCGACGACGCCGTAGAGGTTCGGGCCGACGCCGGCTTTTCCGCCATCGGTGAAGGTGTGGCAGGCGGCGCAGAGCGCCTTGGCGCGGCTTTCGCCGGCAGCGGCATCGGCGGTGGCGAGCAGCGGACCGATGGGGGCCAGCACCTCTGCCTTGGCGCCGGCGGCCGGGGCGGCCTCGGCCATTTCGATCTTGATGGCACTCTCGTGCAGGTGTTCGGGGCGCACGAGGCTCTGACCGATCACCCCGCAGACGAAGAAGGTGATGCCAGCCACGAGCACGGCCGCCGTCAGCTTGTTGAACTCCATGCTATCCATACGACGTATACCCCGCGCGAGATCGAACCCAGCCCATGTGTCCCCGGCGGTCACGTTGCGCGACGCGGGCCGGGTACCTAAGGTGCGGCGCACCATAGGCAAGCCGGGCGCGGGCATCAACCCGTGGCCGTTGTTTTGTCGCATTTCGGACTGGACAGGGACCAAGAATGAGCGCGCAGGCATGAACCCGATCGTTGTGATCCCTTCGCGGATGGCGGCCTCGCGGCTGCCCGGCAAGCCGCTGGCCGACATCAATGGGACCCCAATGATCGTCCATGTGCTGAACCGCGGCCGCGAGGCACAAATCGGGCCGGTGGCGGTGGCTTGCGCCGAACAGGTGATCGCCGACGCGGTGCGGGCGGCGGGCGGCGTCGCGGTGCTGACCGACCCTTCGTTGCCGCGGGGCTCGGACCGGGTTCAGGCGGCGCTCTCGGTGCTCGATCCGCACGGCACGCATGACGTGGTGGTGAACCTCCAGGGCGACCTGCCGACCATCCCACCCGAGTACATCCGTGCGGTGCTGGCGCCGCTCGCCGATCCGGCGATCGACATCGCCACGCTCGTCGCCCCCATCACGACCGAGGAGGAGGCCCATTCCCCCAGTGTCGTGAAAGCCGCCTGTGCCTTTGATGGCGGCCGCGCGGTCTCGCCGGCGCTGTATTTCTCCCGGGCCGCGATCCCCGCCGGCCCGGGCCCGCTGTGGCACCATATCGGCATCTATGCCTTCCGCCGGCAGGCCCTGGCACGGTTCGTGGCCCTGCCGGAATCGCCGCTCGAAAAGCGCGAGAGCCTCGAACAACTGCGTGCGCTGGAGGCCGGCATGCGGATCGCGTGCGCCCGTGTCGAGCATGCCCCGTTCGGCGTCGACACTCCGGCGGACCTCGAACGTGCCCGAGTCGCCCTTCCCTCCGCTTGAAGAGATCAAGACCCATGACCAAGACCATCGCTTTCCAGGGGCGGCCCGGGGCCTATTCCGACCTGTCCTGCCGCAAAGCTTATCCGGGCTGGACGACCCTGCCCTGCGACACCTTCGATGCCGCCATGGAAGCGGTGCGCGGCGGTGCCGCCGAACTCGCCATGATCGCCTGCGAGAACAGCCTCGCCGGCCGGGTCGGCGATGTGCACTACCTTCTGCCGGATAGCGGCCTGTACGTGGTGGGCGAGCATTTTCAGCGCGTCGAGCACTGCCTGATCGGGCTCAAGGGCGCGAGGATCGAAAACCTCAAGCGCGCCCACTCGCATGTCGTCGCTCTCGGCCAGGTCCGCAAGATCGTCAAGGAACTCGGGCTGCAGCCGATCGTCGAGGCCGACACCGCGGGGTCGGCCGAACTGATCGCGCAATGGGGCAACCCCGAGGATTGCGCCATCGCCTCCTCGCTGGCCGCCGAGATTTTCGACCTCGAGATCCTGCGCCACAACGTCGAGGACGCAGCGCACAACACCACGCGCTTCTACGTGATGGCTGCCAAGCCGCAGCAGCATGCTCAGGGCGAATCCGGCCTGATGACGACCTTCGTGTTCCGCGTGCGCAATGTGCCGGCGGCGCTGTACAAAGCGCTCGGCGGCTTTGCCACCAATGGCGTTAACATGACAAAGCTGGAGAGCTACATGGTCGGCGGCCACTTCGCCGCCACCCAGTTCCTCTGCGATGTGGAGGGCCATCCAGAGCAGCCCGCGCTACGCCGCGCATTGGAGGAGCTTACGTTCTTCTCCCGCGAGTGCCGCATCATGGGCGTCTATCCGACGGCGCAGTTCCGCAAGGACCAGGACGCCGCCGATTGAAGGCCGGCGCGAAACGTAGAACGGCGAAATGCAAAACGGCCGGAGTGATCCGGCCGGATTTGTGTCTCGCGTATGGGCGGTGACGGGATCGAACCGCCGGCCATCTCGGTGTAAACGAGACGCTCTACCGCTGAGCTAACCGCCCACAAAGCGCGTTCGTCCGGGGTGGATGCCGGCGAACGGAGGTCATGCAGCGAGCCATTTATGTCGGCGGCATCCGGTCGCCGCCGAAGCGGCCGGTTCTCAGCCCAGCGCATCCTTCAGGCCTTTGCCGGCCTTGAAGCGAACCGAGGTGGTCGCTGCAATGTCGATCTCGGCGCCGGTGCGCGGATCACGGCCCTTGGAGGCTTTGCGGTGGGTGATGGCGAAGGTGCCAAAGCCGACCAGCCGCACTTCCTCCCCATCCTTCAGCGCGCCCTCGACGGCGCCGAGCACAGCCCCGACCGCTTCGGCGGCCTTGGCCTTCGGCATCTCGGTACGCGCCGCAACGGCAGCGATCAAATCCATTTTGTTCACGGTGAAGCCCCCTCGTGTGGTCAAGCCAGTGTTAAAGTTCGATCCTTATCGCCAATCGCGGCGGATATTACAACCGCGAGTAGCAGCCCGCATCCGTTTCGACGCGGGCTGCCATGCGTTCAGTGCGGCAGCGCCGAGGCGGCGCCCTCGGGCTTGGCGGGTGTGGGCTCTGCCGGCTCCACCCACTCGATCGCCTCGGGCTTGCGCACGAGGGCCTGGCTGATGACTTCGTCGACATGCGCGACGGGAATCAGCTGCAGGTGCTTCTTCACGTTGTCCGGGATCTCGGCCAGGTCCTTCTCGTTGTCCTTGGGGATGAACACCGTCTTGATCCCTGCGCGCAGCGCCGCGAGCAGCTTTTCCTTCAGCCCCCCGATCGGCAGCACCCGGCCCCGCAGGGTGATTTCGCCGGTCATCGCGACGTCGCGGCGGACGGGGATGCCGGTGAGGATGCTGACGATGGAGGTGGCCATGGCGATACCGGCGGACGGGCCGTCCTTCGGCGTGGCGCCTTCCGGCACGTGGACATGGATATCCCGCTTTTCGAACAGGGTCGGCTTGATGCCGAAACTGATCGAGCGGCTGCGGACATAGGAGAGCGCGGCGGAGACGCTTTCCTGCATCACATCGCCGAGCTTGCCGGTGTGCTTGACGTTGCCCTTGCCCGGCAGCAGCACGCTTTCGATGGTCAGAATCTCGCCGCCGACCTCGGTCCAGGCGAGGCCGGTGACGACACCGACCATGTCTTCCGACTCGGCCTCGCCGTAGTGGAACTTGCGTACGCCGGCGAATTTTTCGACGTTCTTGACGGTAATCGCGATCTTGCGGGTCTTGGTGGTGACGATCTCCTTGACCACCTTGCGCGCCAGATTGGCGATTTCGCGCTCGAGGTTACGCACCCCGGCCTCGCGCGTGTAGTAGCGGATCAGGTCACGCAGGGCTTCCTCGCTGACCGACCACTCGTCGGTCTTGAGGCTGTGCGCCTCGCTGACCTTGGCGACCAGATGGCGCTGGGCGATCTCGACCTTCTCGTCCTCGGTGTAGCCGGGGATGCGGATGATCTCCATGCGATCCATCAGCGGCTGTGGCATGCGCAAACTGTTGGCAGTGGTGACGAACATGACGTCAGAAAGGTCGTAGTCGACTTCGAGATAATGGTCGGCAAAGGTGCTGTTCTGCTCGGGGTCGAGCACTTCAAGCAGCGCGGAGGACGGATCACCACGCCAGTCGGCGCCGAGCTTGTCGATTTCATCGAGCAGGAACAGCGGGTTGGAGGTTTTGGCCTTTTTCATCCCCTGGACCACCTTGCCCGGCATTGAGCCGATATAGGTACGCCGGTGGCCTCGGATTTCCGCCTCGTCGCGGACGCCGCCGAGCGACATGCGGACGAAATTGCGCCCCGTCGCCCGGGCGATGGACTTGCCGAGCGAGGTTTTGCCCACGCCGGGTGGGCCCACGAGGCACAGGATCGGGCCGCGCAGCTTGTCCGAGCGCGACTGCACCGCGAGGTATTCGAGGATGCGCTCCTTGACCTTCTCGAGGCCGTAGTGGTCGGCATCGAGCACCTTCTCGGCCTCGTTGATGTCGTTCTTGACCTTGCTGCGCTTCTTCCAAGGGATCGAAATGATCCAGTCGAGGTAGTTGCGCACGACCGTGGCTTCGGCGCTCATCGGGCTCATGCCCTTGAGCTTCTTGAGTTCGCCCATCGCCTTTTCGCGGGCTTCCTTGGAAAGCTTGGTCTTGGCGATTTTGGCTTCGAGCTCGGCGATCTCATCCTTGCCCTCCTCGCCCTCGCCCAGCTCCTTCTGGATCGCCTTCATCTGCTCGTTGAGGTAGTACTCGCGCTGCGTCTTCTCCATCTGCCGCTTGACCCGGCTGCGGATGCGCTTCTCCACCTGGAGAACGCCGATCTCGGCCTCCATGTGGCCGAAGACCTTCTCCAGACGGTCACTGATGCCGGGGACTTCGAGCAGGTCCTGCTTCTCATTGATTTTGAGATTGAGGTGGCAGGCGACCGTGTCGGCGAGCTTGGAGGGCTCCTCGATCTGGTTCAGCGAGACCAGCACCTCGGGCGCGATCTTCTTGTTGAGCTTGATGTATTGCTCGAACTGGGTGACCACCGTACGGCCGAGGGCCTCGAGCTCCTTGGGCTCGCCACCGAGATCTGGCATTTCCTCGACGAAGGCCTCGAAATGGCTCTCGGTTTCCTTGAAGTCGACAATCCGGGCCCGTCGGCTGCCTTCGACCAGTACCTTCACGGTGCCGTCGGGCAGCTTGAGGAGCTGGAGGATCGTCGAGACCGTGCCGACGCGATAGATATCGTCGATCGAAGGGTCGTCCTGCGCGGCATTCTTCTGCGCCACGAGCAGGATCTGCTTGTTGTCCTTCATCACGGCTTCGAGAGCGCGCACCGATTTCTCGCGGCCGACAAACAGCGGTACGATCATATGCGGGAAGACGACAATGTCGCGCAGCGGCAGGATTGCCATCATCTCGGCCGGTGCCAGGGTATGCGGCAGGGCCACTGCGGCCTTCGCCCGCGGCGCGCGGGCCGGTTTGGCCTTGGCGACCGGCACCGTGACGGTGATAACGGGCTTTGGCTTCTTCGGATCAGACATGATTTAGACCTCCAACGGGACCGTCCACGCTACCTCCGCCCTGCCATCAGGCGCGGACCGCGTTCCGGGGTGCAGACTCCCGGCGCCCCCGCAGGGCACGCCGGATCTTGCCACCACCGGCAGGAACAGTCCGGATATCGGCACGCCCGGTGCGCGCCGCAAGACCTTGAAACATTGACCGCTGCCCTCCGGAACGGGCGGCAGCCCAGCGATCACGCGATGTCAGGCGCTCTCCTCGGCCCGCTCCTTGCCATAGACGAAGACGGGGTTGGCTCGCGACTCTGCCACTTCGCGATTGATCACCACTTCCTCGACCCCGTCCAGACCTGGCAGATCGAACATCGTGCCGAGCAGGATCTGTTCCATGATCGACCGCAGGCCGCGCGCGCCAGTTTTGCGCGCAATCGCCCGCCGCGCCACCGAGGAGAGCGCATCGTCGGTGAAGTTGAGCTTGACGCCTTCCATCTCGAACAGGCGTCCGTACTGCTTTACCAGTGCGTTCTTGGGCTTGGAGAGGATCTCGATCAGGGCTGCCTCGTCGAGGTCCTCGAGCGTGGCGATCACCGGCAGGCGGCCGATGAACTCGGGGATCAGACCAAAGCGCAGCAGGTCCTCGGGCTCGACCTCGCGCAGAATAGCGCCGGTCCGCCGCTCATCCTCGCTGCGCACCTCGGCGCCGAAGCCGATGCCGGCACCCTTTCCGCGCGCAGAGATGATCTTCTCAAGCCCGGCGAAGGCGCCACCGCAGATGAACAGGATATTGGTCGTGTCGACCTGCAGGAACTCCTGCTGCGGATGCTTGCGCCCGCCCTGCGGCGGGACCGAGGCAACGGTGCCTTCCATGATCTTGAGCAGAGCCTGCTGCACGCCTTCGCCCGACACATCGCGCGTGATCGACGGATTGTCCGACTTGCGGCTGATCTTGTCGACCTCGTCGATATAGACGATGCCGCGCTGGGCGCGCTCGACGTTGTAGTCGGCGGCCTGGAGCAGCTTGAGGATGATGTTCTCGACATCCTCGCCGACATAGCCGGCTTCCGTCAGCGTGGTCGCGTCGGCCATGGTGAACGGCACGTCGATGATGCGGGCCAGGGTTTGTGCCAGCAGGGTCTTGCCCGAGCCGGTGGGCCCCAGGATCAGGATGTTGGACTTGGCGATCTCGATGTCGTTGTTCTTGGCGCCATGGGCCAACCGCTTGTAGTGGTTGTGCACCGCGACGGAGAGCACCTTTTTGGCATGCGCCTGGCCGATCACGTAATCATCGAGAACCTTGCAGATTTCCTTCGGCGTCGGCACCCCGTCGCGTGACTTCACGAGATGCGTCTTGTGCTCCTCGCGGATGATATCCATGCAGAGTTCGACGCACTCGTCGCAGATGAACACCGTCGGGCCCGCGATCAGCTTGCGGACCTCGTGCTGCGACTTGCCGCAGAACGAGCAGTAGAGAGTGTTTTTGGAATCGCCGGATTTGCTCATGGGAACCCCTGGCCCGGCAGCCCGGGCACGCAAGACGGCGAGTGTAGCCGCCCCATATGCGGGGCGACAAGACGCGGAAAATTCACTTGGTTCAGCTCTTGGTATCCGCGTCGGCCGGCACCGGGCGGCTCTCCACCACTTCGTCGATCAACCCGAAATCACGCGCCTCGGTGGCGGTGAGATAGGTGTCACGCTCCATGTTCTTTTCGATCTCCTCGATCGACTGACCGGTGTGGTGCACGTACATCTTGTTCAGACGCTCCCGCGTCTTGAGGATCTCGCGGGCCTGGATCGCGATGTCGGTTGCCTGGCCCTGGGCACCGCCGGAGGGCTGGTGGATCATCACTTGGCTGTTCGGCAGGGCGAAACGCTTGCCCTTGGCGCCAGCGGTGAGCAGCAGGCTTCCCATCGAGGCGGCCATGCCGACGCACACGGTCGACACCGGGCTGCGGATATACTGCATGGTGTCGTAAATTGCGAGGCCGGCCGACACCACCCCGCCGGGGCTGTTGATGTAGAACGAGATTTCCTTGTTCGGGTTCTCGCTCTCGAGGAACAGCAACTGCGCGCAGAGCAGTGCGGAGACCTGATCGTAGACCGGCCCGGTGAGAAAGATGATCCGCTCCTTCAGCAGGCGCGAATAGATGTCGTAGGCACGCTCGCCGCGGGCGGTCTGTTCGACCACCATCGGCACGAGCCCGTTGTTGTAGATCTCGACCGGATCACGATCCCGCATGCTCATACCCCTCACTCCACCCGATCCACTCAGATGCAGCACAGCCTGCACCCGAGGGTATCAATTCATTGTAAATAGGCGGGCGTGGGCGCGCTGTCAGCCCGGCGCGGCCTCGCCCGGCCGTTTGACCGGGCGAGGGCTCAGCCGGCCGTCGCCGGCTCCGCCGTCAATTCCTCAATGGAAACAAGGGTCTCCGTCACCTTGGCGAGCTCGATCACAAAGTCGACCACCTTTTCCTCCAGGATCGGCCCGCGCAGCGATTCGGCGGCCTGCGGGTTTTTGCGGAAGAAATCCATGACCATCTGTTCCTGGCCCTGGTAGCGCGACGCCTCCTGGCGCATTGCCCGGTTCATCTCGTCGGGCGCGACCAGGATGTTGTTGGCCCGCCCGATCTCTGACAGCAGCAGGCCAAGCTTCACCCGGCGCTCGGAGATCGCGCGATACTCGGCCTTGAGCGTCTCGTCGTCCTTGGCCTTGTCCTCGTCGTCGAGCTCGCCCTTGGCCTTGTCGGCCTCGATGCGCTGCCAGATGGTGTCGAATTCGGCCGTCACCATGCTTTCCGGCGCCGGGAAGGCGGCGAGCCCGGCGAGCGCGTCCAGCAGCTGGCGCTTGATCCGGCTGCGCGAGACCTGATCATATTCCCGCTGCATCTGCTGGCTGATCAGGTCCCGCACCCGCGCCAGTTCCTCGAAGCCGAGTTTCTTGGCCAGATCGTCGTCCAGGGCCGGAATCTGTTTGGTCTTCAAGGTTTTGGCGGTGATATCGAACGTCGCGGTCTTGCCGGCGAGATCGGCCGCGCCGTAATCGGCGGGAAAGGTCACCTCGATGGTGCGGCTCTCACCGGGGGCGAGCCCGACGCACTGCTCCGTGAAGCCCGGAATGAAGCCCGGCCCGTCCACTTCCAGATCGATATCGGTGGCGGTGCCGCCCTCGAACGCCACGCCGTCGACCTTGCCGACGAAATCGACGCCGAGCATGTCGCCTTTCACCGCCGGGCGAACCTCGTCGACGGCCACCAGGTCGGCATTGCGCGCGGCGATCTCGGTCAGCGCCTTGACGATCGCCTCTTCGTCCGGCGCGGCCTTCAGCCGGGTCAGCTCGATGGCGCCGAAATCGGGCAGCTTGATCTCGGGCAGCAGCTCGACCTCGACGTTGAACGCCAGGTCCTTGCCCTCGTCGAGCGATACCACGTCGACCTTCGGCTGCACCGCAGGGCGCAGCCCGCGATCGGTCATCACCTGCTGGGTGGCACCATTGACGCTCTCTTCCAGCACTTCAGCCATGACGGCGCTGCCATAGCGCTTCTTGATCACGCCGACCGGCACCTTGCCCGGACGGAAGCCCGGGATGTTGGCCGTCTTGGTGATCTCGGCAAGCCGCTTATCGCGGCGGGCATCGATGTCGGCGGCGGGAACCACCACGCTCCACGCGCGCTTGAGCCCATCGGAAAGCGTCTCGGTGACCTGCATGTCTCGGAAAACCTTCAGTAAGAACGTCCAGACCCGGTCGCGGTGGTGCGGGCGGAGGGATTTGAACCCCCACGGCTTGCGCCACCAGAACCTAAATCTGGCGTGTCTGCCAATTCCACCACGCCCGCTCGCGATTAATCCGGCCGCGACCGTGAAGGCGGGGCTTTAGCGCAGGAGCGCCGGGGTCACAAGGGCAGTTCTCCCCTTCGTCATATCCCGTGTCGGCCGATAGGCGGCGAACCGCTCCGCGCCATGGGTTATGGCCCCGGCCGGGCCGGCTGCCGCGCGCTGATGTGGACCTGCCGCGACGACGTCGTGATCCAGAGCTTGCGGTTGCGCAGGAAGTTCATGCCGAGCAACATATCGCCCACGGTCGGCGGCAGGTCAGCGACCGCCAACTCGGGATTGTTCACGGTCTCCGTGCCGACGCGCAACGTCGCGAAGCGACGAACGCGCATGTCCGCATCCGCCTCTGCGATGCCCGCCGCCTTGATCGCCCGGCCCTTGGCGAGCATTTCGTCGGTGACGCCGAGCGCATGGGCAACCGCGGTGCTGACGATCGTCGACGCCGCTCCGGTGTCGAGCGTGGCGATCAGCTTGCGCCCCTCCAGCTCGGTCTCCACTCGCAACCGCACGCCACCGCCGGAAGGCGGGAAGACCAGCATCGTGCTGCGCAGCTTCCAGTCCGGTCGCGCCGAAGGGCAGTTGCGGGGGCTGTAGAGCACGCCCTCACCGCTTTGCAGATCGATCTCGATATCGAAATTGGACAGGAAATCCATGCCCAGCAATCCGTCCGGGGGATGCGCGCCGTGGCCACGCAAGTCGAAGGGCAGCACGGTGACGGATTGATTGACCATCGCCGCCCCACCAACTTCGAACCGGCCGATCCCCGCCGGGAAACTTTTCGATTCGCCGCCGAGCCCGGTCGTCGTGATGCGCACATTGCCGTTGCCGAGCAGGTTCAGCCGCTCGGCCGCCGGCTTGGTGACCGCCGTGCCGGTCGACCCGGTGTCGAACAACATCGCTGCCGTCCGCCCATCCAGCACCACCGGAACCGTCGCCACACCGTGGCCGAAGGTCAGATGGAACTCTCCCCGCCGCTCCAGCCGACAGGCCTCAGGGCTGTCCGGCAATGGCTGGGCACAGGCGGAGAGGAGAGCCAGGAGGGCCATGCCGGCCACGCGATATATGTGCATAGCGGAATGATGACGTGGCGGGCCCAGCCTGACAACCCGTGAAACCCAGACCGAGAAATACTTCGCCCGCGGGTGCAGGATGACGACGGAACACGCCGCGGGAACCCAGAACCTAGGCGGCGCCCGCTTGGGCGGCGGAAATCATCGCGCGGAGGAACATCATTGCAACTCGGCCTGTGCTACCCGGCGCCATATCGCGCGCCATGAGAGCCATTCCCCGACCCAGCGCAATGAATCCGGTTGCGATCTCGACCGGGTCGCCAGGCATTTGCTTTCCGAACAAGCCGAGCAAACGAACAATGAGGTGTCCGAGTTCACTCATGTGCACTTTGTTTAACGCCTGATATCCTTCAGCAAATACCGGATTGCGCAGCGCCTGCAATTGTAGCTCGATCGTCAACGCGACCGAGCCGTCGTCGGGGTTGAGCGTGGCCGCCCAGCGTTGCAGCCCCGCCAAAGCCGCCGCAGGGTCGCCCGACGCGTCGTCCAGCACGCGTTGGACCCGTCCGCGTTCCTCGGTTTGATGGCGACGCACGACCTCAAGCAGGATGTCGTCCTTGCCCTGGAAATTCGAATAAAACGCACCCTGGGAAAACCCAGCCGCTGCGGCGATGTCGCGCACGGAGGCATTGGCATAGCCCTTGCGCGAGATTTCGCTGCCTGCCGCTTCCACCAGGAGGCCGCGGGTACGGGCCCGGCTTTCTTCACGGGTCAAGCGCGGCACGACGGTGCGCCACCTTCGTAAAATATCACTTGATATTCGAATATCATTGGATATCTTAATGGGAAATACGACGCACGTCCCACGAAAGGAACCTCCATGAACACGCGCTCATTGGACAAGACGCTGGCAGCCTTGGCAACGTTGTGCGCGGTGACGGTGGGCGCGATGGTTGTCGCCATTGTCGTCACGCGCAGTTCCCAGGATTTCTTCCAGACCGCACGTCCGGTGCAGGCCTATGCTGCCTACCTTGCCGAAACGCCTCTGCGCGGGATCGGGCTGCCGATAAACCTTGGTCTCGATAACCTGTTTTTGATCCTCTACGCGGCGTTTTTCGTGCTCTTGGCAGCGCGCCTGCGCGGCCTGCTCGAAGCGCGCATCCTGACGGTGGCACTCACTGCAATGCTCGTAACGGCCAGCCTCGACGCGCTCGAAAACAATCATATCATGGAGATGATCCATGCGATCGAGACCGGGCTGCCGGTCATGGCCGCCGATGGCGAGGTTCAGATGATGGCCTCGCAGATCAAATTTCATGCAAGCTACCTCGCGGTGCTCCTGTTCTCATTCGGGCTGTTCCGACTCGGGATGCTGGGCCGACTGACGGCTATCAGCTTGTGGATCTATGTTCCACTGGGTGTGGCAATCTCGGTCCTGCCGCCGGACGCGACCAAGCTTCTCGCACTCGGCAGGACGGTGTTTTTTGTTTTCGCTTTCATCCTGTCAGCACGGCTGTTCTTCAAGGCCGCGCGGAGCGACGGGCAGGCGCCGGTCTGAACCGCGCGCCGATCTCGCGCACCAGAGGAGGCGCATGCCGGCCGTCACCTGCTCGAACTGGCTTTCAGCCGGCTGCGATGTAGGTGTCACACTGAAAAATACTTCGCCCGCGGGTTCAGCACCACCACCGCACTCGTCGACTGCTCCGGATGCAGCTGCCACTCATCCGACAGCGACACCCCGATCCGCTCCGCCCCGAGCAGCCGCAGGATCGGCGCCTGGTCCTCCAGCCGCGGACAGGCCGGATAGCCAAACGAATAGCGGCTCCCCCGATACCCCTGCCCCAGCATCTTCTCCATGTCGCGGTCATCCTCGCTCGCGAAGCCGCATTCGGCGCGGATGCGCTTGTGCGTGTACTCCGCCATCGCCTCCGCCATCTCGACCGACAGCCCGTGCAAGTAGAGATAGTCCTGATACCGGTTATCCTCGAACCAGAGCCGCGCGGTATCGGACGCCTTCTGCCCCACGGTGACCACCTGAAGCGCGATCACGTCGCGCTGTGCGTCGTCGACATCCCGGAAGAAGTCGGCGATGCATTCGCCGTCCTCCTTGGGTTGGCGTGGCAGGGTGAAGCGGGTCGCCTCAGTGGTGCCGTCCTGCTCGAAGATGACCAGGTCATTGCCCATCCCTGCCGCCTTCCAGTAGCCATAGCTCGCCTGCGGCTTGAGGATGTCCTGCTCGTCGCACAGCGCCAGCATCCGCCGCATCACCGGGCGCAGCTCCTGGCGCGCCCAGCCCAGGAACTCATCGAGCGACCGCCCGGCTTTGCGGAATCCCCACTGGAACTGGTACAGGCTGCGCTCGTTGACGAAGGGCACGATCGCCTTGGGCGCCGCCTCGACCACCCGCGGCCCCCAGAACGGGGGCTCGAACGGAGCCACATCGCCGGTCAACCGCCGGCGCCGCGTCTGCACGGCCGCGACATCCACCGGTCGGAATGCCCTGGCATCGGCCTGGCCCAGTGTGCGCGCCGTATTGCGCGCCTTGCCGGCCCGCTTGGCCTGGGTCGCCGCCAGATAGTCGTCGAACCCGTTGCCAGTGACGCGATCCATCAAATGCAGCCCGTCGAACGCGTCGCGCGCATAGGCCACCCGTCCGGAGGCATAGGCCCGCACGCAATCATCCTCCACATAGTTTCGCGTCAGCGCCGCACCGCCGAGCAGCACCGGCACATCGAGCCCCTGGCGCGACATCTCCTCCAGGTTCTCGCGCATGACCACGGTGGACTTCACAAGCAATCCTGACATCCCGATGGCATGCGCCCGATGCTCGCGTACCGCCGCCACCATGTCGGCCAGCGGGACCTTGATGCCGAGATTGACCACCCGGTAGCCGTTGTTGGTCAGGATGATATCGACCAGGTTCTTGCCGATGTCATGCACATCGCCCTTCACCGTGGCGAGCACGATGGTGCCCTTTTCCTGGCCTTCCACCCGCTCCATCAGCGGCTCCAGATGCGCCACCGCCGCCTTCATGGTCTCGGCACTTTGCAACACGAAGGGCAGCTGCATCTTGCCGGCGCCGAACAGCTCGCCCACCACCTTCATTCCGTCGAGCAAGATATTGTTGATGATATCCAGCGGCTTATGGACCTTGAGCGCCTCGTCCAGCTCCTCGCCGAGGCCCTTGCGGTCGCCGTCGACGATGCGGTCCTTGAGCCGGCCCTCGACGGTTTCCGACTTCTGCTTCTTCACCGCGTCGGCCAGCTTGCGATCGGCGAACAGCTCCAGCAGCCGTTGCAACGGATCGTAGCCCTCGCGCCTGCGGTCGAAAATCAGGTCCTCGCAGACCTGAACTTCCTCGGCCGCGATCAGATGCAGCGGGCGGATTTTCGAGACATGCACGATCGCCCCGGTCATCCCGGCCTTCACCGCATGGTCCAGGAACACCGAATTCAGCACCGCGCGGGCCGCCGGGTTGAGTCCGAAGGAGATGTTGGAGAGCCCGAGGATGATCTGCACGTCGGGGAACCGCTCGCGGATCAGCTTGATCCCCTCCAGCGTCCACTGCCCGAGCTTGCGGTCATCCTCGTTGCCGGTGGCGATGGTGAAGGTCAGCGGGTCGATCATCAGGTCGGCTTGCGGCAACCCGTGGCGAGCGCAGGCGAACTCCACCAGCCGCGCCGCGATCTCCAGCTTCGCTTCCGGGGATTTGGCCATGCCGGTTTCGTCGATGGTCAGTGCGATCACCGCGGCGCCGAAACGGCGTGCCAAGACGAGCCGGTCGGCGGCGGCCTTCTCGCCATCCTCGAAGTTGATGGAGTTGATGATCGCCTTGCCGCCGTGCAGTTTCAGTGCGGCCTCGATCACCGGAGTTTCGGTGCTGTCGATCACCAGTGGGGCGTTGACCGAGGCGGTGAAGCGGCGGATCACCTCGTTCATCTCGTAGGTCTCATCGCGGCCGACGAAGGCGGTGCAGATATCCAGGCTGTTGGAGCCTTCCTCCATCTGCTCGCGCGCCATGGCGACGCAACCGTCCCAGTCGCCCTTTTCCTGCAACTCGCGCCACTTCCTGGAGCCGTTGGCGTTGCAGCGTTCGCCGACGGAGAAATAGGCGTTCTCCTGGCGCAGCGCGACGGGCTGGTAAAGGCTCGCCACCGACGGCACCCAGATCGCCGTGCGCGCCACCGGCACCGGGCGGACCCCGCCCCGCTTGCGCAGCATCGCGTCGAGCGCCTGGACATGCTGTGTGGTCGAGCCGCAACAGCCCCCGATCAGGTTCACCCCGTCCTCGGCGACAAAGCGTTCGAGCCAGCTCGCCATGTCGGCCGGTGCCAGCGGATAGTGGGTCCGCCCATCCACCAGCTCCGGCAGCCCGGCATTGGGCATCACCGCCAGCAGCCGAGGCCAGTTGGCTGACAGCCAGCGCAGATGCTCCGCCATCTCCTGCGGCCCGGTGCCGCAATTCATCCCCAACATCGGGATGTCGAGCGCATGCACGATGGTTGCCGCCGTCGCGATATCGGGTCCGACCAGCAACGTCCCGGTGGTCTCCACCGTCACGTTGACAAAAATCGGCGTATCCGTCCCCGCCGCGGCCCGCGCGCGCTTGGCGCCGTTGACCGCCGCCTTGATCTGCAACGTATCCTGGCAGGTCTCGATCAGGATGGCGTCCACGCCGCCGGCGATCAGTCCGCGGCTTTGCTCGGCCAGCCCGTCCTCGAGGTCATCATATGTGATGTTTCCCAGGCTGGGCAGCTTCGTTCCCGGCCCGACCGAGCCCAGCACCCAGCGCTGGCGCCCGTCCGAAAACTGCTCCGCCGCCTCGCGCGCCAGTTCCCCGGCCCGCCGGTTGATCTCGAAGGCCCGATCGGACAGGTCGAACTCGGCGAGCGTGATCGGGGATGCGCCGAAGCTGTTGGTCTCCACCATGTCGGCCCCGGCTGCGAAGTAGCTGCGATGCAGTTCACGCACGATGTCCGGGCGGGACAGGCACAGGATGTCGGTGCAGTTCTCGCGCCCCCAGTAGTCGGCCTCGGTGTCGAGGGCAACGGCCTGGAAGTGGCTGCCGGTGCCGCCATCGGCGAGCAGAACGCGGTCACGCAGGGCGTCAAGAAGATGGGGGCGGCTCATGAGGGGGCTTCCAGATCGAGATCGTGAGCGAGGGGCAGAGGGGCATGGCCGATGGACCAGATGCGGACATCCAATGGCCCGGGAACTGTTTCCGCTCGATGAAGGATGAGGCCGGCCTTGGCGAGCAGCGGGATGAGCGCCGCATCGGCGAATCCCGCCCAGCGATGCGCCAGCCGGGCGAAACTGTCTTGGTCGGCGTGCTGGGCGAGATCGACGATCACCAGCCGCCCGCCCGGTTGCAGCACCCGCGCCGCCTCGGCCAGCACGGCATCGAGGTCCTCGGCGTAGTGCAGCACCATCTGCATCACCACGACGTCGAACGCGCCATCCGGCAGCGGCAGCCGGTACATGTCGCCCAGCCGCACCGCGCAATGCCCGAACCCGGGCCCGGCCAGCCGCGTCCGGGCCAGCGCCAGCATCGTCCGGCTCGCATCCACCCCCAGCGCCGCGGCCGCACGCGGCGCGACTTGCTCAAGCAGCGCGCCGGTCCCGGTGCCGATGTCGAGCAGATGGTCGATCTTTGTCGGCAGGGCCGCGAGCAGCGCCTGCTCGACCGCTTCGGCCGGCAGACTCAACGCCCGCATTTCATCCCAGTCCGCGCCGGCGCGCTGGAACGTCTCCGACGCCGCCCGCGCCCGCTCCGCCAATACCCGCGCCGCCTGCCGCCGATCGGCCGCCAGCAGGGCGTCATCCTCGGGCACCCGTGCCAGGATCACGCGCGCCAAACCGCCCCCGACTGATGCCGCTGGTGGCAGCGTGAACCAGGTATTCGCCCCCTCCCGCGCCCGGTCCAACAGCCCCGCTTCGTCCATCAGCCGCAAATGCCGTGACAGCCGCGGCTGTGACTGTCCCAGGATCTCGGCGAACTCCATCACGCAGAACTGCCCCCCCGCAGCCAGTGCCAACAACCGCAACCGCGTGGGCTCGGCCACGGCGCGCAGCGCGATGAGTAGGTTTTCCATGGCTTGCTATCGCATAAAGACATCCTTATGTCTAGATAATAATGGGTAAAAACGAGGTCCGTATCCCTGTGCGCTTTGGCCCTGGAGAGTCAGCTCAGCCGGGGGAGGTTGTGTTGGTGCTCGCCGGGGGTGCTGCGGCCCTTGGGTTGGGCGCGGTGGTTTGGCGGGGTGAGGCGGGACACGCGGCGAAGTGTCGGTGCTGTGTAACTGGTGGGGCAGGGGTGCTGGCAGCGCTGTTCGTGGCGGCGATGGGTGGGAAGCGGCCGGCGTTTTCGGGTGTGGTTGCGGATCTGGATGCGGAGCGGGCCGACGATTTGCGCGCGCTGCTGCGTTCGGACCGGTTTCTGGCGGCGCGGTTCGTCGCAGTCTAGCTGCTCAAGAGATCGAGCTGCATTGCCCGGATTGTCGCCCGTCAGGCCGATGTGGCGCTAGCAGAACCAGCCCGGGCAGGCACTGCGCGGCGGGGCGCCGGGGGTGCGTGGGTTGTCGAACGGGCGGCCGTCCACTTGGTGGCCGCGGGGGGAGAGCATGCATTGTGACAGCAAGCTGGCCGCGACGATCAGGACGACCAGCGCAAGGCCGGCGGTCTTGGAAAAGCCTTTGGGGATCAATGCCTCGACGTTGCCAAGGCCAAGGAGTTCGGCCTGCTCGATGGTTTCGCGATCAACCAGGCCGCTGGGTTCGACACCTTGGCGCTCCTGGAAAATACGGGTCGCATCCACGGTCGCTTCGTCGAACGTGCCGAGCATCATGGTGTCGAGCTCGCCGATCCAGATCCGCGCAAGGAACCGCTGCCAGACTTCGACATCGCGGCCGCTGTCACCGGATTGCAGGGTCTTCATGGTCGGTCCATGCCACGTGGCGGTGGGCTATGCAATCGCGGCCCTGCGGACACATAACGACCCTACATCGAAACTGTAGGCGTTTTCATAATAATTGGTTCACGCATATGCTATAGCCTCAGGTGATCGGCATGCTTGGGCATGTGGGTGTGTGTCTGTATAAGCCGCCCCGACATGGCCTGGGATGTGGAGCCGCGGCGGCCAGACGCGTGCGGAACGGCAGCCGCCGGACCCGGTGCGTGCGGCAAGTGAGAGGATGATCTCTTGGATTCTGATACCCGCAAATTGACCGCCCCGGTTCCCGAGGGGGCGCCCCAGGGGCAAACGCCGCTCGAACTGCGGCTACAGGCGATCATGATGGCGGGACGTGAGCAGGGTGTCGATCTCGACCGCGACGATCTGCGTTTGCAGCCGGGGCAGACCCCCTCGCCGGCCGCGTTGGCGGAATGGGTTGCGCTGTCGGGACTGTGGTGCCGCGCGGTGCGGACCAACTGGAAGGCGCTGCTGAAGCTCAATGCCAACGGCGCCGTCGTCCTGCTGATGAAGGACGGCTCGGCAGCGCAGATGGCGCGGCCGGACGCGGTGCGCAACGTGGTTTGGCTCAAGGACCCTTCGGTTCAGACGGAACAGGACGGCGTGCCGGTCGACGAACTGCGCATCGCGCAACTGTGGTCGGGCGAGGCCCTGCTGATCCGGCCGGACCGGCAGGGCAAGGCGGACAGCGAACCATGGAATTTCATGTGGTTGGCCCGCGTGGTGATGGCCGAACGCACCATCATCCGCGACATCACGCTGGGTTCGGTGGTGATGGCCTTCCTCTCGGTGGTCCCGCCGATGCTGACCATGATCGTGATCGACAAGGTGGTCGGCTACAAGGTGATGTCGACTCTGGTCATGGTCTCCGCGGTGCTGATCGTGGCGATGATCTACGAGACCGTGCTGGGCTATGTCCGCCGGCAGTTGACCGCGGTGATTGCGCTGCGGCTCGACCTCAAGATGAGTCTGTTCGTCTTCCGCCGCCTGCTCGGCCTGTCGATCGACTATTTCGAGCGGACGCCGACTGGCCAGATCGGCTACCTGATCGGGCAGTCGCAGAAGGTTCGTGCCTTCGTGACCGGCAAGATGATGAGCACGATCTTCGATCTCGTGAACCTCATCGTCGTGCTGCCTCTGCTGTTCTGGATGAGTTCGACGCTGGCCTGGATGGTGCTGGCGCTCAGCGGCGTGATGGCGGTGGTGATCGCGCTGTTCATCGGCCCCGTGCGCCGCGTCTATGCCCGCTACATGGAGGCGGAGGTCAAGAAGGGCACCATCCTGGTGGAAACCCTGCACGGCATCCGCACCATCAAATCGCTGGCGCTGGAGCCGTCGCAGCGCGACGCGTGGGACCGCCGGGCGGCTGAGGCGGCGCATTGGCGGCGCAAGCTCGACGATATCTCGAATTGGCCGGAAACGCTGGTGACGCCGATCGACGCGCTGATTACCCGCGGCGTGCTGATGGTGGGCGCCTATCTCGCGCTCACCGGTGAGACCACGAGTGTCGGCAGCCTGATGGCGTTCATGATGATCTCGGGCCGGGTCTCGGGCCCGCTGACCTCGATGGCCAAGCTGTTGCAGGATCTCGAAGAGGTGCGTGCGGGCGTCGGCATGGTCGGGATGGTGCTCAACAACCGGCCGGAGGTGGCCAATCCCGGCGCCGGGTTGCGGCCGCGTTTCGACGGCGCGATCTCGTTCCGCGACGTCAAGTTCAGCTATCCCGGCACCAAGGCCCGCGCGCTCGACGGTGTCGCGTTCGACGTTCCGGCGGGCACAATTCTCGGTCTGGTCGGGCGCTCCGGGTCCGGCAAGTCGACGATCACGCGGCTGTTGCAGGGAATCAACCGCGAGTACGAAGGGCAGATCAAGATTGACGGGGTGGATCTGCGCGAGATCAACCTCGGCCATCTGCGGCGCAGTTTCGGCGTGGTATTGCAGGAGAACTTCCTGTTCCGCGGTTCGATCCGCGAGAACCTGCTGGCCGGGCGGACCGGGCTTACCCTGATCGATGCGGTGCGGGCCGCGCGGCTGGCCGGGGCCGAGGAGTTCATCGAGCGCATGCCGATGGGCTATGAAACCATCGTCGAGGAAGGTTCGCCCAACCTGTCCGGCGGTCAACGCCAGCGGCTGGCGATCGCCCGGGCGCTGATCCACGATCCGCGGCTGCTCATCCTCGACGAGGCAACCAGCGCGCTCGACCCCGAAAGCGAGGCGTTGGTGAACGCGAACATTTCCCGCATCGCCGCCAACCGAACCATGGTGATCGTCTCGCACAGGCTCTCGTCGCTGGTCGACAGCGACCAGATCCTGGTGATGGATCGGGGAAAGGTGATGGATATCGGGCCACACGCGCAGTTGCTGGAGACCTGCACGGTCTATCGTCAACTCTGGCAGCAACAGAACCGGCACATGGAATCCTTCAAGTCGGGGAAGAAGTCGTCCGCGCTGGTGCCTGGCGGCTAAGGGGGAGCAGGACGCATGGCAACCACACCCACTGAAACCCCTACCCCCTCGCGCTCGACGCCGATCGGGCAGATCAGCCCGGCCGGCGCGCAGTCGGTCGCGGTCCGCAAGAGTGGGCGCGAGCTGATGCGCAACGAGGATGCAGAGCGATCGTCTCAGCTGCTGCTCGAATACGAATCGCCGGCTGCGGCCCAGCTGGCGCTGCCGGTGCCGATGCGGTCGCGCTACACGATCTACGTCATCTTCTCGATGTTTTTTGCCCTGTTCGCCGTGGCGCTGCTGCTGCCGATCGATCGCGTGGTCTCGGCGGCCGGTCAGATCGTGACGGTGGAGCCGCAAACCAGCGTCGCGGCGCTGGAAACCGGGATCGTCCGCTCGATCCTGGTGCGGCCAGGCGAGGCGGTGCGCAAGGGCGACTTGCTGATGACGCTCGACCCCACCAATGCCACTGCCGACAAGGCAAACTATACCGAGCAGGTGGAAGCGCTCACCGAGGAAATCCGCCGGCTCGAGGCCGAACTCTCCGGCCGCACCTATTTGTCGGACGGCTCGCGCCACGGCGAGTTGCAGGCGTCCCTCTACACCCAGCGCCATGCCGAGCTGACGTTCCAGGTCGAGAGTTTCAACCAACAGATCGCCGCCCTGACATCGCAGGTCAGCCAGGGCGAGGCCGATGTCCGCGCCTATACCGGGCGCTTTGCCATCGCCAGTCAGGTCGAGGATAAGCGACGCGAGCTCGGCCGCCTCGGCGTCGGCAGTGAGCTCAATACCATGTCGGCGGCCGACCAGCGGACTGAGATGCAGCGCGCGCTCGAAGCGGCGCGCGGACAGCTTGGCCAGACCCGCGGCACGCTCGCCGCCAAGATCGCCGATCGCGACGCCGCCCTGCAACAGTGGCGGGCGACGGCGTCTCAGGCGCTGAAGGATCAGCGCGACAAGCTGTCGCAGGCACGCGACGCGCTGGAGCGGGCCAAGCTTGCGCTCAGTATGGTGGAGTTGCGCGCCCAGTTCGACGCGACTGTGCTGGATATCGCGCCGATCAACGCCGGCACCATCGCAACCTCGGGCACGCAGCTGATGACGCTCACGCCGAAGGATTCCGCCCTCGAATACGAAGTACTGATCGATGGTGCCAACGCCGGCTTCGTGCGGCCGGGCCAGCGCGCCTCGATCAAGTTCGACAGCTTCCCCTACGTAACCCATGGCAGCGGAACCGGGCGAGTGCGGGTGATCAGCCCCGATGCGAGCCGCCAGCCGTTCGGTTCGATTCAGACCCAGGCCTCGCTGACTTCATCGCAGCAGGCGGTGGGGATGCTCTACTACAAGGCGCGGGTCAGCATGGAGACGCTCGGGCTGGTCGGGGTGCCGCCCGACTTCAAGCCGGTGCCGGGCATGCAGATCGGTGCCGATATCCTGATCGGGCGGCGCACCTTCATCGAATACATGTTCGCCCGCGTGATTCCCGCCACCACCGAAGCCTTCCGCGAGCCATGAGCGGCGTGTTCGGGCGGCTCGGCGGGGTTTTCGCCTCCAACGCGGCCAAGCTCCGGCGTGCGGAGGCGTTGATTTTGGCCGGTGACGGGTTCGCTGCCTTCAAGATGCTGGTTCCGCTGGCGCAGGCGAGCTTGCCGAGGGCCGAGTTCCTGGTCGGGCGAGCCTATCTGGAGGGCAACGGCGTCCCGCGCGCGGTGCGGGACGGCGCGTATTGGCTTGAGCGCGCGGCCGAGCATGGTGATGCCGAGGCGCCGGGGCTGTTGGCCGCGCTGCATGTGCAGGGCCTTATCGGAGCCCATGCCTCGCGCGATGACGATGCCGCGGGGCTGGCGGCCAATGGCGCGTCCTCGGCGCTCTTCGGCGTGGCAGATACCGTGGCTCCCAACTATGACCAGGCGCTGGTATGGGCCAGGCGTGCCGCCGCCGCCGGCACGGCGGACGGGCAGGCGCTGCTGGCCTATATCCTGACCGCTGGGCCGGAAGAGATGCGCGATGCCGAGGAGGCGGAGCGTCTCTATCGGTTGTCTGCCGAGGCACAATGTCCGCAAGGCTGCCTGGGCTACGGGCTCGCGCTGCTGCGCAAGAACGACCCGGCGCTGAACAGCGAGGCGTTCCGCTGGATCGGCCTCGCGGCGGCGGCCAATCTCGCCACCGGCTTTTATCTGCTCGGGGTGATGACCCAGGAGGGCCGTGGCGTCGAGGCCGACCTGGCCGCGGCGGTGGGACATTACCGCGAGGCGGCGGTTCGCAACCTGCGGGCCGCGCAGGGTCGTTATGGGCTTGCGCTCCTTGAGGGCAAGGGCGTCGCGAAGGATGTGCAGGAAGGCGAATCCTGGCTCCGGCGCGCGGCCTTGCAGGGGGATGTCGATGCGGCGGCGCTGGTGGGCGACCTCTATTCCCGGGGCGGCGACCTGCCACCCAATCATGCCGAGGCGGCGATGTGGTACCGCCGGGCGGCCGAGGGCGGGCATCGTGCGGCGGCGCGAGCGCTTGGACTGATGCATCTCAACGGTCTCGGCACGCCGCGCGACCCCGAAGAGGCGGCGCGCTGGTTCCGGCTGTCGGCGGAGGCGGGGGACACGGCTTCGCGCTACGATCTGGCGTCCCTCGTGCTGGCACATGAAGCCGCGCCGGCGGAGGCAACACGGACGCGGGAATGGTTCGAGCAGGAAGCGGCTGGCGGCGATCTGGTCGGTGCCTACAACTATGGAATCTGCCTTGCCGAGGGTGTCGGGGTGGCGCGGGACGAGGCGCAGGCTTTGGTCTGGCTGCGCCGCGCCGCGGAAGGCGTGGTCAATGCGCGCTATTGGTATGGCCGGCTGTTGGCTGAGGGACGTGGCACGACCGCCGATCCGGTCGAAGCGCGCAAGTGGATATCCCAGGCGGCCGATGCTGGCATGCTGGAGGCGCTGGTGGCGATGGCCGAGTTCCTGGTCAACGGCGTTGGCGGCGAGAAGGACCATCCGCGGGCGCTCGAATTGTTCGAGCGGGCAGCCCAGGCCGGACATGTCGGCGCGATGTTCGCGGTCGGCGCGATGCTGGGTGGTGGGCATGACGTGCCGTGGGATCGCCCGGCGGCGCAGGCGTGGTTCCGCAAGGCCGCCGAGCGTGGGCACGCCTATGCCCAGTTGATGCTGGGCCGCTACCTCGCCCGCGGGCTGACCGAGGCGGCCAACGTCGATGAGGCACGGTTCTGGTTCACCCAGGCGCTCGGCAATGGGCTGGGCGAGGCCGAGGGAGACCTGGCGGCGCTGCCGCAGGCGGATCAGCCGGCGCCGGCCGGGCTGAACGCAGGATAATCCGGGCGTGACCGAGGCGCCGGCCGGGTCCGACACGCCATCCGCGACAACGACGCAGGCGACGACCATCACTCAGGCGGCGTGGTTCGCCCGGCAAGCCGAGGCGGCGCTGCGGCGCGGGCAGGCGGCCGAAGCCGCCGGGAATGGCCCCGAAGCCCTTCGCTGGCTCGAGCGCGCGCATCGGATCGCTCCGCGCGATGTCGGAATCGGACTGGCCCTTGCCCTGATTTTGATCCGGGTGGGCGAGCTTGGGCGGGCGGCGACGCTGTTGCGGCGGCTGTCGGATCGGCAGGACAGTCGGGAGATCTGGCTCGCGCTCGCGTCGGTGCGGCACCGCCAAGTGGCATTTGACGCAGCAGCAGTGGCGCTGGGCCGGGCGCTGTCGGGACATGCGTGGCCAGGGACGCCGACGCTGGAGGAGCTTGCGGGGCATATCGCGCTTGGTGCGGGGTTTCCCGGCTGGTGCGGCGTCACGTCCGGAGGGGAGCTCGTGGTCCGTGCGTCGGGAGTGCGGGTGCGGGCCGACGGGGTGACGATGCGTGGACGGCGCGTGGCGGCCGGCATCCAGAAAGTCGAGGTCACGGCGGGCGGGGCGCAACTGCTCGGCAGTCCGCTGCTGGTGGCGCGGATGCGTCGGGTCGAGGGCATCGTGCAGGCGCGCGACGGCGGGCTCACGGGATGGGCATGGCATCCTGGGGCGCCTGACCTCGACCCCACGTTGAGCGTGCGCGCCCAAGGGCGCGTGGTAGCGCGGCTCACGGCGACCGGGGGGGATATCATGGCGGTGTCCGCCCTGGCGCGGCCACGAGGTTTTGCGGTGGCGGCGGAGGTTCTGGCCGGTGTCGTCGGTCCCATTGAGGTCGCGGCGGCGGACGGGGTGCCGCTGCTCGGAAGTCCGCTTGCGTTGGCCGTGCCGCAGCCCTGCACGAGCGGCGTCGAGCGCACGGGGCCCGCGGTTTCGGCGCCCTCGCGGCCGGTGGCGGTGGTGGTTCCGGTGTTCGGGCAACCTGCGCTGCTGGCTGCCTGCCTGGACTCCGTGCTGCGGACGGTGCCCCGAGATTGCCGGGTGATCGTGGTGGACGATGCGTCACCGGATGAGGAGACGCAGGCCATGCTGGCAGGCTTCGCTGGGCGCCGGGTGCGGCTGATCCGGCATGCCGAGAACCGTGGCTTCCCCGCCAGCTCCAATACCGGATTGCGGGCGGCATTGGCGCTGCGGCGCCGGCATGACGTGGTGCTGCTCAACAGTGATACCGAGGTGACGGCCGGATGGCTCCAGGAACTGCGCGGCCTGATCCACGCGGACGGGTCGGCGGGGACGGCCACGCCAATGTCCAACGATGCGACGATCCTGAGTTATCCGGATGTTCGCGGCGACAATCCGATGCCCGCCGAGCCGGCGCGATGGGCGGCGTGGGCGGCGGTGGCAAACCATGGGCGGGCCGTGCCGATCCCCACGGCGGTCGGGTTCTGCATGTATATCCGCCATGAGTGTCTCGTCGGTACGGGGCTGTTCCGCGAGGATGTGTTCGCGCAAGGCTACGGCGAGGAGAATGATTTCTGCCGGCGCGCGGCGGCGCTTGGCTGGCGCCATCTGGCGGCACCGGGCGTGTTCGTGGCGCATGCCGGCGGGCAGACGTTCGGCGGCGGGCGGGCGGCGCTGATTGCGCGCAATCTGGAGATCCTCGAGGTGCTGCATCCTGGCTATCACCGCATGATCGCGCGGTTCCAGCGGCGGGATCCGTTGGCGGCGGCGCGGCGGCGGATGGATGCGCAGCGCTGGCGGGCGGGAACGCGGGCCGGGGCGGTGCTGCTCATCAGCCATGGCAGCGGCGGCGGAGTGGAACGGGTGGTGCGGGAGCGCGGGGCGGAACTCCGGGCGGGCGGCCTGCGGCCGGTGGTGTTGCGTTCGGTGATCGCGCGGGACGGGGTCGCGGCCTATATCCACGGGATGTGCCAGGTCGAAGAGGCGGGGACCGAGGGTGTGTTCCCCAACCTGCGTTTCAACCTCCCGCGCGAACTCGGCGCGCTCGCTCGGCTTCTGGTGGCGGACCGGCCGCGTTGGATCGAGCTGCACCATCTGGTCGGGCATGACCACTTGGTCACCGACCTGGCGCGCCGGCTGGGATTGCCGCTCGACGTGCATGTGCATGACTACGCCGCGTTCTGCCCGCGCATCAGCCTCGTGACCGGGAACGGGCGGTATTGCGGTGAGCCCGCCGATCCGGCGGTGTGTGATGCCTGTGTCGCGGCGGGGGGGCATCATCTCTCGGCGCCGATTGCTGCGGTGGCATTGCGGGCACGTTCCGCGGCGGATTTCGCGCGGGCGCGGCAGGTGATCGTGCCCTCGGCCGACACCGCGGCGCGCCTGCGGCGGCATTTTCCAGGGATCGCTCCCGAGATCCGGCCGCTTGAAGGCGATGACGCCTACCCACCGGCGCGCGGCTTTGTCGGGGCGCCTCGCCATGTGGCGGTGATCGGCGCGATCGGGGTAGAAAAAGGCTACGATGTGTTGCTGGCTTGCGCGCGTGATGCCGCGGCCCGTGATCTTAATCTGGTATTCACTGTCTTTGGCCATACCACCGATGACGACACTTTGCTCGAGACCGGGCGGGTGTTCGTGAGCGGTCCCTATCAGGAATCGGACGCCGTGGCCTTGATCCGCAACACCGATGTCCAGCTCGCCTGGCAGCCCTCGATCTGGCCGGAGACGTGGTGTTTCACGCTCGGGTTGGCGTGGCGTGCGGGATTGCATGTCGCGGCGTTCGATATCGGCGCGCCGGCCGAACGGATCCGAAGGACCGGGCGTGGCTGGCTCATGCCGCTGGGTATTCCGGCGGCTGCGATCAACTCACTGTTGCTTGGCCTGCGCTGGGCGGGCGGTCTAGAAACGCAGGTCCACAGCGCTTATCAGCGCGCGACGAATACCGTATAGCCACCGCGCCAGAACGGCCCATCAGGAACATCGAGACGAGCATGTCGGAATCCGCTGCCGAGAGACAACAGAAGCTGGTCAACGAACTGCGCGCCACCGCGAATCTGATGACGCTGGACAATGGGCTGTTCTGCATTGTCTGCAACCCGTCGCGCGCGGCCAATGCGGTGACCGGCTTGCCTGGTGTGCGGGTGTCGCTGCCGCCGGGTCCAGCCGGACGGCCCGAGGCGGTCAGTATTTCGACATTTCGGGACGATGGCTGGCTCGGCCCGTTCGGTGATGCCGCACTGGTCCGTGTGGTCGGCGGACCTGCGGTGGTGATGATCACCGTCTACCAGGCGCCGGACGCGCCGGAGGGCGGGGCGCCGAACGTGCAGGTCATCCGTCTGACTGAGGCCCCTGCCGCGCCGGTCGCGGCACCCGCCGTGGCACCTCGGGTGATGGACATGGTCGCCCATATCCAAGGGCGCGGCGACGTTGGTGGGATGCTGGGTGAACGGCTCGGTGAAGCCGGCAGCGGCCGCTGGATCGAAGGGTTCGGGATCGCGCCGACCACGGATGTGGCGGTCGAGGATATCGAATACCAAGCGGTACTGGGGCGTGATTGGCTGTCACCCTGGGTTGACGGCGGGCAGTTCTGCGGCAGCCGCGGCATGGCGCTGCCCTTGCTCGGGTTCCGGCTGCGTCTGCGCGGCAAGGCGGCCGAGGCCTACGATTGCACGTATGAGGCGACGTTCGTGGATGGCAGCAGTTGCGGTCCGGTCGCGGCCGGAGCGGCCTGTCAGGCCGAGAGCCTCGCGGCGCTCGAATCGGTGCTCGTCACGGTGACACCGCGGGGCGCGGTCCCGGCCCCGGCTCCAGTTGCGGCCCAGGCCTCGGCGGCGAAAAAGCCGGCTCCGGCGAAGGCCGACGCAAAGAAGGCAGAACCAAAGCACGCTGAGCCGAAGAAGGCCGAACTCGCGAGCCCTGCGACCAACAAGCCCGCGTCGAACAAGCCGAGGCGGGGCTCGGCGAAACCCAAGTGAGGCGAGGCCGGTCAGCTGATGCCGCCGCAGCCTTTCCGGGCCGGGCTCTAGCCGACGAGACGCGCGCGTGAAATATCTTTTTGTACACCAGAACTTTCCTGGCCAGTACCTCCACATCATCCGGCACCTGATTGCCCAACCCGGCAACGAGGTGGCGTTCATCTCGGAGCCCAACAAGAACAACATCCCCGGCGTTCGCCGGCTCAACTACCAAGTCAAGGAAACCAGGAAGGAGTCGACCCACCCGACCATCCGTGACCTCAATCTCGCGATGATCCGCGCCGAGGCCGTGGGTCGCATGGGGCGGACCTTGAAGGGTCTAGGCTTCACTCCGGACATCATCATTGGCCATCATGGCTGGGGCGAGTTGCTCAATTTGGTGGACGTGTTCCCGGGCGTGCCGGTCCTCGGGTATTTCGAGTTCTACTATGCCACCGCCGGCACGGATGTCGGTTTCGATGCGGAGTTCCCGACCTCCGAGGATCAGTTCCCACGCATCCGGGCAATGAACGCGGTGAACCTGATGGCGCTGGCGCTGAACCAGCACGGCCAGTCACCCACAATCTGGCAGCGGTCGCTCTATCCTGACTGGGCGCAACGGCAGATCCATCTGCTGCCCGAGGGTGTGCCGCTCGACATCTGCAAGCCGGATGCCGCGGTGCGGGGCCAACCGCTGACCATCGGTCCCTTCACGGTCGCGCCGAAGGACAAGCTGATCACCTACGTTGCCCGCAATCTGGAGCCATATCGCGGCTTCCATGTGATGATGCGGGCATTGCCGGAGATTCTGCGCGCGCGGCCCGATGCCAAGGTGGTGATGCTGGGCGGCGACGAGGTGAGCTACGGTGCGCGTCTCGCGAACAGTATGTGGCGCGAGCATATGCAGCGCGAGCTCGCCGGACAGTACGATTCAAGCCGGGTGATGATGCCGGGGCAGGTACCATACGACGTGCATGTCGCGCTGCTGAAGCGTTCGGACGCCCATGTCTATCTTACCTATCCGTTCGTCCTGTCCTGGTCTCTGCGTGAGGCCTTGGCCTGCGGTTGCGCCATCATTGGGGCCGACGTTGACCCTGTGCGCGAGTTCATTGCCGAGGGAAAGACCGGGCTGCTGACTCCATGCCTGGACCCCAAACGCCTGGCCGACCGCCTCTTGGAGGTGCTGGAGGACCGCAAACTCGCGGCCGGGCTGGGTCGCCGGGCGCGCGCCTTCGCCGAGGCCAACCTCGACCTGGGCGACTATATCGCGAACTACGAGGCCCTGATCGCGCGCATCACTGGCCGCGCGCTCGTGGCGCCCCGAACGGCACCTCGCCTGATGCGCGCCCGCAAGCCGAAAGCGGCATAGCCCGCGATTGACAGCGGCGGAGTGACGGCCGGGATGATGAACGCGCTGGTCAGGGACAGGTGTCGGAGCTTGTGCCGAAGGCAGCGCGGCGGACTCCGTCGTTGAAGCAGCCGTTTTTCCAGACGCCGTTGTAGCTCCCGGTCGGGTCGGTCAGTGTGCCCTGCCCGTTGGGTTTGCCGTCGAGCAGCAGTCCCTCATATTTGCGTCCGTCGGAGAGTGCGAGCGTGCCGCGCCCGGTTATGGCGCCGTCCTGGAATTCGCCATCGTAGCGATCATCATTGACGGTCGTGAGCAGCCCGCGGCCGTGCCGCTTGCCCGCGCGCCACTGGCCTTCGTAGCGCACGCCCGGCTCCACCATGACGCCGCTTCCGTCGAAGTCATCGTCCTTGAAAGTGCCCTCGTAGCGGGTCGTCAGCGAGAAGGTGTAGACGCCATGGCCATTGATCCGGCCGTCACGCATTTCGCCCTCGTAGCTCTGGGTCGAATCACCGGTTCGCCACGTCAGGCTGCCTTTGCCTTCGGCGCGCCGGTTCTTGCACGGGCCTGACCAGACCGCGGTTTCGCCGATCTGGGGCGCGCGGTTCCAGACGAAGCAGTCGCCAGCCGCTTGGGTCCAGCCGGCCTGGCCGGGGGCCGCCGCGGGAATTTGCGCAAGCGCCGCCGTCGGAAGTCCCAGCAGCAGGCCGAGGGCAAGCCCTTGGAGCGTCATGCGAACAGCGCCTTGATGGCGCCGAGGTCGACATCGGCGAGATGTGGCGGGTTCCACTTCGGTGCGCGGTCCTTGTCGACCAGCATCGCGCGGACGCCCTCGTGGAATTCCGGATGCACCGAGATGGCGCGGGTCAGCGCGAGCTCGGCGGCCAGCGCGCCGCGCAGGTTGAGCTTCGCGCCGCGCCGTATCGCTTCGAACGACCACAGTACCGCCGAGGGCGAGCCATGATGCAGAGCGTGCAGGGTCTCGTTGGCCCATTCACCGGCTTCGGCCTGCAGGGCGGCCTCGATCGCAGCGACGCTGTCGAGGCTGAAGCAGCGGTCGATCGCGGCACGATGTGGGGCGAGACTGAATGGCGGCAAGCTCTGGGCGTGGGCGGCTACGGCGGCCGGTCCGTCTTCGGCGATCGCATCGGCGAGGGTCGCGATCGCGGCCTTGGGAACGTAGTGGGTGGCAAGTCCGGCATGCACGGCATCGGCGCCGTTAAGGCGCGCGCCGGTGAGCCCGAGATACATGCCGAGCGCGCCGGGCAGGCGCGGCAACATGAAGGTGGCGCCGACATCAGGGAAGAGCGCGATCCCGGTCTCCGGCATGGCGAAGAGGCTGGCCTCGGAGGTCACGCGCATGTCGCCGTGCACGGAAAGCCCGATCCCACCGCCCATACAGACCCCATCGATAATGGAGATGTAGGGTTTGCTGTATTCGTCGATCATGGCGTTGAGCGCGTATTCGGTGCCGAAGAACGCCGCCACCTTGTCGTGCTCGCCGTTCATCGCGAAGCCGCGGATGGCGCGAATGTCACCGCCGGCACAGAAGGCACGACCGCCGGCGCCCTCGACCACCACGGCATGCACCGACGGATCGTCGCGCCATTCGACCAGTGCCGCCGTCATGGCGTGCAGCATCGCCGTGTCAAGCGCGTTCAGGGCCTTGGGTCGGTTGAGCAGGATATGGCCGATGCGGCCGCGGCGGGTGGCGATGACGGAGGCTTCGGACATGGTCGATCCCGGGTTGTGGCGTGTTGGTGGGGGGCGGGGTGCGGGCGGCGGGGCCGCGCCTGCTTAGCGCTGGCGGGTCTGTGCGATCGCGGCTTGCAGATCGGCTACCGGCAAGGCGCCGGGCAGAAGCTGTTCACCGATCACATAGGCCGGCGTGCCCTGGATGCCCAGCCGATGGGCAAGCTTGAGGTTCTCGTCGAGCCGCGTCTGGATCGCGGGTTCCGCCATATCGCGTTGCAGACGATCCCAGTCGAGGCCGAGGTGGGCGCTCGCGGACTTGACGGTCTCGGCGGTGATATCCGCGGGCCCGGTCATCATGGCCTCGCGCATCCTGAGATAGGCGCCCTGCTTGCCGGCGGCGAGCGCCGCACGGGCGCCGATGGCACTGCCCGGACCGAGGATGGGGATGTCCTTGTAAACGACACGCAGCTTCGGGTCGTGGCGCAGCAGTTCGGCCATGGCGGGCAGCATGCGGCGGCAGTACGGGCAGCGCACATCGTAGAATTCAACCAGCGTCACGTCGCCATCGGGGTTGCCGGCCACCGGGTCGCCAGGCGTACGGGTCAGGGCTGGACCGAGGCTTCCGATCGCATCGCGGGCGGCGGTATTTTCGCGTGCGCTCTCGGCCGCTTGCAGGGCCATCACGGCCTCGCCCAGGATGCTGGGGTCGGTCTTCAGCGCGCTGCGGATGATATCGATGATTTCCGCGCGCTGGGCCTGGGTGAAGCCGCTGCGAGCCGAAGGCACCGGCGTTGCGGTCTGGGCGCCGGCGGTCGGTGCGAAGGGCAGCGCGGCAAGCGCGGCGAGCAGCAGGGCGGCGAGGCGGCGGAGCATGTCGGTCGATTCCTTGCGGGCGCGGCGGGTTATAGCTCAGAAGCCGGTGCGGTTCTCCTTTTTCACGGCATTGCTGATATCGACGGCGCGGAGCAGTGCGGGTCCTGCCGGGAGCTGGCTCTGCGCCTTGGCGGCAAGACCGCGGGCGAGGGGAATCTGGCCGTTCTCAAGCGCCTCCTCGGCCAGCGCAAGGTTGGCCTGGCCGATATCGCCGAGCTTGCCCCAGGCGGTGGCCAGGGTGCGCCAGCCCATCGTGTTGTCGTGCTCGCGGTCGAGGGCGGGTTGCAGCTCGTGGATGGCGGGGCGAAGCAGAAGCGGGTCGCCGGTTTCCACCATGGTGTGGGCGAGGCCGATATGGATCTGCGGCTGGTCGGGGGCGAGGCGGACGGCTTCGCGGTAGGGGGCGATGGCCTCGCGCACGCGGCCGTTCTCGAACAGGATCTGCCCCTTGAGTTCGTGCAGCCACGGGCTGGTCTTCTGTTCCGCGAGAAGTTGGTCGACGATCGGCAAGGCCTCGGCCAGATGCCCGAGCCTGTAAAGTGCGATGGCCCGGGCGTAACGCGCCGGGGCGTCGTCGCCCTTGGTCACCCTAAGGGTCTCGGAGCTTGGATTGAGGAAGCCCGTGAGCTTGGCACGCACCATGCGGAACCCGCTCTCGAATGCCTCCGGCAGCGGCTTGGCGCTGTTGGGGCTGCGGGCGACCTGCTGCTCGACAAAGGCAATGCGCTCGCGGGTGAGCGGATGGGTGCGGATGTAGGGGTCCTGCATTCCGACGGCGAGCATCTCCTGGCCCTCGAGATGATGGAACAGCTGGAGGAGTCCCTGAGAGGACCAGCCGTTGGCATCGAGCAGTTCGACGCCGATCTGATCGGCCGCGCGCTCCATGCCGCGGGTGAAGGAGAGGAAGTTGCGCTGGGCCATCTGTTGCGCGCCCACCCCGGCTCCGATGCCGGCGCCACTGCGGCTGGCGACGCCGGCGGCGGCGCCGACCAGCATGGCGGCGATGCTCTCGATCATCGCCTCGCGCAGCGCCTCAGGCAGCCGGGCGAGATGGCCGCCCTTGATATGGCCGGTCTCGTGCGCGAGCACGCCGATGAGCTCGATCGCCGACTCCGCCTTCACGATCAGCCCGGTGTGGATGAACATGATGTTGCCGGTGCTGACGAACGAGTTTATGGCACTGTCCCGTATCAGCACGATGCGGACCAGGTTGGGATCAACCCCGGCCGCGCGGAACAAGGGGTTGGCGAACGTGCGCAGCAGCGACTCGGTCTCCGCATCGCGGATGAGCATCAGGCGGGGGCCGCCGGGACCGGATTGCGCGAGTGCGGGCGGCGCGCGGAACAAGGCGACAAACAGGATGGGCGCGAGGATGGCTGAAACAATGCGGACGAACGAGCGCTTCATGGCCAGCAGGATAGCCACTCCCGGGCGGGCCGTCCTGCTGTCTTTCGGTCTTTTAATGTCCGGCTGCTCGACGGTATCGGGGCTGTGGGGTGGCGGCGACCAGGCGGCAGAGGGCAAGCCCGGGTTCGTCACCGGGTTCCTCGGTGCAGTGGCGGCCGACGAGCCGCAGGCGGCGGTGGTGGGCCGGCAGATGCTGGCGGCGGGCGGGAATGCCGCCGACGCCGCTGTGGCGATGACGAGCGCATTGTGGGTAACGCTGCCGTCCCGTGCCGGGATCGGCGGCGGCGGGGCCTGTCTGGTCCATCGCGGGGACGGGGGCGGCAAGGGCGTGCCCGATGCGGTGATGTTCCTGCCTCAGGCGCCGGGCAGCACGGCAGGGGCGGATCGGCCGGCCGCCGTGCCGATGATGGCGCGCGGCATGTTCCTGCTCAATGCGCGGTTCGGGCGGGCCCGGTTTGAATCCATCCTCACCACGGCCGAGCAGATGGCGCGCGAGGGCACGCCGGCCAGCCGTGCGCTGGTGCGCGATCTCGCCGTGGTCGCCGGGCCGCTCGCGGCCGACCCGGGCGCGCGATCGGTGTTCTTCCCCGGCGGGCGGCTGATCGCCGAGGGGGCCACGATGGTGCAGCCCGAGCTCGCCGGGATGCTCGGGCAACTGCGGCGGGCCGGGGTAGGCGATCTCTACAGCGGGGCGCTTGCCGCACAGTTCGTCGCCGCGGTGGCGCAGGCCGGGGGGGCGATCTCCCCGGCCGATCTGCGCGCGGCTTTGCCGAAGGTGATGACGCCGCTGCTGTTGGACGGGCCGAACGAGGCGGCGGTGTCGTTCCTCCCGCTGCCCGCTGATGGCGGGCTGGCGGCTGCGGCGGCCTATCGTGTGCTGGCGGCCGATCCCGCGGCACTCGATGCCGCAAAGGCCCGTGGGATTGCCGCGGCGGCCGAATACCGCCGGACCGGCGCCATGGCCGAGGCGATCCTCAACGGCAATCCGCCGACCGCCACGCTGCCGGCGCTGCCTGCCAGCACCAGCTTCGCCGTGCTGGACCGCGAGGGCAATGCGGTGAGCTGCGCGCTCACCATGGGAAATCTGTTCGGGACCGGGCGGATGGCGCCAGGAACCGGCATTCTTCTGGCGGCCTCGCCGACGGCGCTGCCGCCGCCATTGCTCGCGGCCGGGATGGTGACCTATCGGCGCAACAACGCCATGCGCGTGGTGGCCGGCGGTGCCGGCCAGGACGGGGCTCCGGTCGCGGTCGCGCGGGCGCTCGCGGCGGCGCTGGCCGACAAGGGCAAGGTGGCGCGGCTGGACCCGGCCGGCGCGCCCGAGCCAGGGCGGGCCAATGTCATCGCCTGCAACGGCAGCGCGGCCGCGCCCGAGACCTGCGCCTGGACGACGGACCCGCGTGGCTTCGGCCTCGCCACCGGCAGCAACTGACGTGTTGAAAACGGGGCGGGGGGCGGCAGCTCCCCCGTTCATCGTGATGGATGTGATCAGCGCCGCCAATGCACGGCAGGCGGCGCTGCCGCCGGGTGCGCCCCATGTCATCCGCATGGAGGTTGGCCAGCCCGGCAGCGGAGCGCCGCAAGGTGCGGTGGCGGCGGTGCAGCGGGCTTTGGCGGCGGGCGGTTCGCTCGGCTATACCGAGGCGCTCGGCATCCCGAGCTTGCGGGCTCGGATCGCTGGCCACTATGCGGCCTGGTACGGCGCCGAGGTGTCAGCGGGTCGCGTCGCCGTCACGGTGGGGGCATCGGGCGCGTTTCCGCTGGCATTCCTTGCGGCGTTCGACCCGGGCGACCGTGTGGCGATGGCGGCCCCGTTCTACCCGCCCTATGTGAACATCCTGACCGCCCTCGGCATCACCCCGATGATCCTGCCGGCTGGGATCGGCACCCGGTATCAGCCGACCGTGGCGATGCTGGAGGCGCTCGATCCGCCGCCCGACGGCCTGATCGTGGCCTCGCCCTGCAATCCGGCCGGCACCATGCTGCACCCCGACGAACTCGCAGCAATCGCAAGCTGGTGTCATCAGAACGGTGTACGGCTGATCTCCGACGAAATCTATCACGGCCTGCACTATGGGGCGCCGCTCGCCACCGCCGCGGCGCTGAGCCCCTCGGCGATCGTGGTGAACAGCTTCTCCAAGTATTTCTCGATGACCGGCTGGCGCATCGGCTGGCTGGTGCTGCCGGAGGACCTGGTCCGCCCGGTGGAGTGCCTGGCGCAGAACATGTTCATCAGCGCGCCGCATATCGCGCAGGTCGCCGCCGAAGCCGCGTTCGACTGCACCGCAGAGTTGGATGCGAACGTCGCGCGCTACCGCCGCTCGCGTGACCTGCTGCTGGCGCGGTTGCCTGATGCCGGGTTTGCGCGCCTGTCGCCGGCCGAAGGGGCGTTCTACCTGTATGCCGACATCTCGGACCGGACCAACGACAGCCGCGCATTCTGCGCCCGGATGCTGGCGCAGGCGGGAGTGGCGGCCTCGCCAGGGGTGGATTTCGACCGCGATCGGGGCCACCAGTTCCTCCGCTTCAGCTACTGCGGGCCGGAGGCAGATATGGCCGAGGCGGCGAAACGGCTCGCGGATTGGCGTTGAAATCAGACTGACTTCAGAACATTGCCGGACGGCGCCAATTTGTCGGGATTCTTTACACGTGCCCAGAGACTTGTCCGATCGGCCAACAGAACAGGTTGATTCGACAAGATTCCAATTGATGGCATGGGAATTGCTTATTAGACTGCAATGCCGGCACGTTGTGCGACCGGGACTGTTTTCGTTCGAGGACATGGACATGCTCACCAAGATCTTCCCCTCCCTCGCCATTGCCGCCTGCGTTGGCATCTTCGCGCTGCCGTCGACCGCGCAGGCCGCCTATGGCAGCATCACCGCGACGCTCGACGGCAACCAGACCACAGGGAACGGCGGCTTTAACGGCACGCAGGTCAGCAACTACGGCACCATCACGATGTCGCAATCCGGCATCTTCCAGATCGACGTCGCCATCACCCTCGTCACCGGCTACAGCTTCCTCTCGCTGACCTCCAGCAGCTCGAACCCTGACAGTTTCGCCTTCAAGTCCTCGATCGCCGGCCTGAGCTATTCCGGCATCAGCAGCGGCTACGGCGCCGACTCCGACGGCACCGTCGTCGGCATCAATTCTGCCGGCGCCACCACCACCGCCTATAACAACGGCATCAACGTGACGCCGCTCGGCACCACCGGCACCAACACGCTGAATTTCACGATCTGCTCCACCACCTGCACCTCCGGCACCGCGCTGTCGATGAGCATGTTCACCGCTGTCGGCACCTTCCTGTTCTCGGCCGAGGTGAAAAACGGGGCTAACCAGGGCGTTGTCGGCTCCCTGGCCGCCAATGTCTCCACCGTCGTCCCGGAACCCGCGACGATGGCTCTCGTTCTTGGCCCGATCGGCCTCGTTGCCGCGCTGCGCCGCCGCCGCGCGGCCTGACGGCCCCGCCCCGGAGGGGCCTGACAGCCCCGCCGCGGAGCGGTCCGACAGCTAGTCGGAAAGCGGCGTCCAGGCTCCATTTGCTGCCGAGGACGCCACGGCCGCCGTGACGAAGGCCACGCCGCGCACACCCGCACGGATTCCCGGCACCAGCATGGTCAACGGATCCGCCGCGACCCCTGCCCGCCGCGCCCGGATTTGCGCCGCGATGTCGCAATACAGCTGCGCGAACCCCTCGAGATACCCCTCCGGATGGCCCGACGGAATCCGCGTCGCATGCGCCGCCGCCGCCCCGCTCCCCGGCCCGCCCCGCGTCAGCGTCAGCGGCGGCTGACCCAGGCGTGAAAACACCAGCTGGTTCGGATGCTCCTGCCGCCACGCCAGCGCCGCCTTCTCCCCATGAATGCGCAGCGCCAGCCCATTCTCATTGCCAGGCGCCACCTGGCTCGCCCACAATGACCCCCGCGCGCGCCCCTCGAAGCGCAGCAGCATCTGCGCATTGTCATCCACCCGCCGTCCGGCGACGAAGCTCTGCAAATCCGCCGCCAGCTCAACGCACTCAAGCCCGCCGACGAATTCCGCCAGGTTGAACGCGTGGGTCCCGATATCTCCGATCGCGCCACCCGCGCCAGACCGCGCCGGATCGGTCCGCCACGCCGCCTGCTTCTGTCCGGACGCTTCAAGGTCCGTCGACAGCCACTCCTGCGCATATTCCGCCTGGATCGTCCTGATCGTCCCCAGCTCCCCCGCGACCACCATCTCCCGGGCCTGCCGGATCATGGGATATCCGGTATAGTTATACGTAATCGCGAATAACCCGCCCGCAGCCGCCACCCGCGCTGCCAGGTCCCGCGCCTCGTCCATCGTCCGGCACAGCGGTTTGTCGCAAATCACATCGAACCCGGCCGCGAGAAACATGCTCGCCGCGGGATGATGGACATGATTGGGCGTGACAATCGCCACCGCATCCACCCGGTCCGGCCGCCCCGCCTCGGCCCGCGCCATCTCGGCAAAGCTGCCATAGCTCCGCGCCGGATCGAGCCGAAGCAGCGCCCCGCTGCGGCGCGCCCGCTCGGGGTCCGACGACAAGGCTCCAGCCACCAGCTCCCACTCGTCATCAATCCGCGCGGCAATCCGATGCACCGCGCCGATGAAGGCCCCTTCGCCCCCGCCCACCATGCCCAACCGCAGCCGGCGGTGACTCCCGCCGTCGTTGACCGCCCCGATGCTCACCGATCCAGCCCCAGCATCCGGCGGTTCGCCGCCTCATCCGTGCCCGAAGCCGCGAAATCATCGAACGCTTTGTCCGTCACCGGAATGATATGGGCTGCGATGAACTCAGCGCCCTCACGGGCGCCAGCTTCCGGCGATTTGAGGCAGCATTCCCATTCGAGGACCGCCCAGCCGTCGTAGCCGTACTGCGCCAGCTTGGAGAAGATCGGCGCGAACTGCACCTGCCCGTCCCCGAGCGAGCGGAAGCGGCCGGCACGGTCGGTCCATGACTGGAAGCCGCCATAAACGCCCTGCTTGCCGGTTGGATTGAATTCGGCATCCTTGGCGTGAAACGCGCCGATGCGCTCGTGGTAGAAGTCGATGAAGGCGAGATAGTCGAGCTGCTGCAAAACGAAGTGGCTCGGGTCGTAGAGGATGCGGGCACGAGGGTGGTTGCCGACGCGCTCGAGGAACATCTCGTAGCTGACGCCGTCGTGCAGGTCCTCACCCGGATGGATTTCGTAGCAGAGATCGACGCCGTGCGAATCGAACGCGTCCAGGATCGGAAGCCAGCGTTTGGCGAGTTCATCGAACGCGGTCTCGATCAGCCCCGCTGGGCGCTGCGGCCAGGGGTAGAGATAGGGCCAGGCCAGCGCACCGGAAAAGCTGGCATGGGCCTTCAGTCCAAGCTTCCCCGACGCACGGGCGGCCTGGAGCAATTGATCGACCGCCCATTCCTGGCGGGCGGCGGGCTTGCCGCGCACGCGCTCGGGCGCAAACCCGTCGAAGGCGGCATCATAGGCCGGATGCACCGCGACCAGCTGGCCTTGCAGATGGGTCGACAGCTCGGTGACCTCGAGGCCGAACTCAGCCAGGGTGCCCTTGATCTCGTCGCAGTAGGTCTGGCTTTCCGACGCCTTGGCGAGGTCGAACAGACGGGCATCCCAGGTCGGGATTTGCAGCCCGGTGTAGCCGAGATCGGCAGCCCATTCGGCCATGCCGGCCAGGGAGTTGAACGGAGCCTCGTCGCCGGCAAACTGGGCGAGGAAAATCCCGGGACCCTTGACGTTGGCTTTCATGCGGCAAAAACCTCCTCGCCGACGCCCTGCGGCACCGCCGCCGGGCGTTCGCAGGTGGTGGTCAGGTCGACCCAGCGCTTCTCGGCGCCGGCGGTGCCGATCGCTTCCAGCACTTCGAGCACATGGGTGGTGAGTTCGCCGCTCGCGCGGTGCGGCCGGTTCTGCTGGATGGCGGCGGCCATGTCGAGGAGCCCGATGATGCGGTAGTCAGCGACCTGGCGGCCGTCGCGCAGTTCCCGGTTGGCGAGATGGAACGGATGGCCGGTAATGTCCACCGCAGCCCAATCGCCGCCCTTCTCGGAGATCTCCAGCGAGCCGCCGAAGAAATTGGGGTCGGGCACCAGCATGGAGCCGTCGACGCCGTAGAGCTCGAACGGCAGGCGCTTGTTTTTCCACACGTCCCACGACGCTGTGAGCACGATGGTGGCGCCGCAAGCGAAGGACAGCAGGGCGGTGGCGGTGGTCTCGATCTCGACCTTCAATTGCTCGCCGGCGCGCGGCTGGCTGGTGATGGTGCGGACCGGATTGCCAATGCAGGTGGTCGCGGCGACGCGCGCGACTGGTCCGAGGAGCTGGATGAGATCGGTGACGTAGTACGGCCCGAGGTCGAGAATGGGTCCGCCGCCCTTGATGAAGAAGAAGTCGGGATTGGGATGCCAATGCTCCATCCCGTGCGACAGCACAGTGGCGGCTCCGGCGATGACCTGACCGATACGGCCTTCATCGATGGCGCGGCGGGCGGCCTGGTGCGAGGCGCCCATGAAGGTGTCCGGCGCCCCGCCGACGCGAACGCCGGCCTTCGCCGCGAGATCAAGCAGTTCCTTGGCCTCGGCGAAGGAGGCGCAGAGCGGCTTCTCGGCGTAGACATGCTTGCCGGCGGCCACGATGGCGCGGTTGACCGCGGCGTGCGCGAGGGGAACCGTCAGGTTGATGACAATGGAGATGTCAGGATCGGCCAACAGCGCCTCGGGCGAGGCGGCGGCACTCACACCATATTCCGCGGCCTTCGCCGCCGCTGCCTCGGGACGCATGTCGGCGACCGATTTCACAGTGATATAGGCCGAGCGGGCGGCGCCCTTCAGATAGGAGTCCGAGATAACGCCGCAGCCGATGATGCCGATGTTGATGGGTTGCATGGGCGTTCAGCCCGTGATGCCGCGGAGGTAGGCGAGCGAGGCGCGGGCGGTCTGGCCGGGATCGGACGGCTTGTCGTGTTCGACCACCATATGCCGGGCGCCGGCGGCGATGCAGGCGGTCCAGAGGTCCTTCCAATCGAGCACGCCGGCGCCGACATCGGCCCAGCCGTCCTGGTCGAGGTTCTGCCCCGCCGGCGCGATATCCTTCACATGCGCGGCGGTGACGATCGCCTTGTAGCGCGTCATCCACGCCTTCGGATCGGCCCCGCCCCGCACCAGCCACGCCACGTCCACCTGCCAGGCCAGCCCCGACGACCCTGCCGCCGTGAACAGCAGTTCCAGCGCCGTCGTGTCGCCGTCCTTCTTGTCCATCTCCCAGTGATGGTTGTGATAGCCCAGCGCGATCCCCGACCTGGCGAACCGCTCGGTCAGATCCCCGAGCTCCTTGCCGACGGCGCGCCAGCCGGCGGCATCCATCTGGCGCATGTCGGGCGGCACGGCCGGCATATACAGGTCGATGAAGCCGAAAGTCTTGCAGGCGGCAATGATGGCATCGGGGCGCTCGCGCAGGGCGGCGAGGCCGACATGGCACGAGGTCATCTTCATCCCCCGCGCCGCCACCTTCGGTGCCACCACCGCGGCATCATCGAGGTGCGAGCCGATGCCCTCCACATTCTTGTAGCCCGCGGCGGCCACGGTATCGAGGATGAGGTCGACATCGCCAAGGTTGCGCAACGTATAGAGCTGGATCGAAATCAGGTCTGACATGGGAGTTTCCTTAGGTCATCAATAACGGCATTCGCTGTCGGCATCGAACAGCGAGGCATGGCGAAGATCGAGCGCGAGACGGACAAGCCCACTGACACTGCGGGCGCGCTGCGGGGCAAGGCGGGCGGAGATCCGATGGCGCCCGACCGAAAACCAGCCCAGCGTGTCGGCCCCCATCGGCTCCAGAAAATCAGTCGCCGCCTCGACCACCACGCCGGGCGCTCCATCGTCGGCAAGCCCGATATGCTCGGGACGAACTCCGAGGATCACCTTGGTTCCGTCGGCGACCGGGCCGGCAACCGCGACGCGATCGAGCGGCAGGCTGAGTGAGTCGATCTCAACATGGCCGGCGCGCACGATCCCCGGCAAGAAATTCATCGCCGGCGCCCCCACAAACCCTGCCACGAACAGCGTCGCCGGCCGCTCGTAAAGCTCATCCGGCGCCGCATACTGCTCGATCTTGCCCCCCCGCATCACCGCGATCCGCGTCGCCAGCGTCATCGCCTCGATCTGGTCGTGTGTCACATAGACGATCGTCATGCCGAGCTCCTTGTGGAGCTTCTTGATCTCCACCCGCATTTCCGTGCGCAGCTTGGCATCGAGGTTGGACAGCGGCTCGTCGAACAAGAACAACCGGGCGCGCTGCACCAGCGCCCGCCCGATCGCCACCCGCTGCCGCTGCCCGCCCGACAACTGGCCCGGCTTGCGCTCAAGCAGCGCTGTAAGCTGCAACAGATCGGCCGCCCACGCCACCCGCGACGCGATCTCGGCCGCCGAAAGGCGCTTCACCCTGAGCCCGAACGACATGTTCCCGCGCACCGTCATCGTCGGGTACAGGGCGTAGGACTGGAACACCATCGCGATCCCGCGCTGCGACGGCTCGCGCTCCGTCACATCCTCGCCGGCAATGGTGATGGTCCCGCCATCGATCTCGTCGAGCCCAGCGATCGCGCTGAGCAGCGTCGACTTGCCGCACCCCGACGGCCCCAGCAACACGGTAAACTCCCCCGGCTGCACGTCGAGATCGATATCGTGCAGCACGCGCAACGCCCCATAGGCCTTGGTCAGCGAGGAAACCGAAACGCCTGTCATCGACTAGCCTTTCACCGCGCCGGCGGCGATCCCGCGGACGAACCAGCGGCCCGAAATGAAGTAGACGCCGAGCGGCACCAGGGCAGTCAGAATGGTCGCCGCCATATCGACGTTGTATTCGCGCTCGCCCTGCGTGGAGTTGACGATGTTGTTGAGCTGCACCGTCATCGGGAAATTCTCCCGCCCGGCGAAAACCAGCCCGAAAATGAAGTCGTTCCAGATGCCTGTCACCTGCAGGATGATCGCCACCACGATGATCGGCACCGCCATCGGCAGCATGATGGCGCCAAAAATCCGCCAGAACCCGGCCCCATCCACCCGCGCCGCTTTGATCAGTTCCAGCGGAATGCCGGCGAAGTAGTTGCGGAAAATCAGCGTCATCGTCGGCAGCCCGAAAATCGTATGCACCACGATGATCCCGGGCAGCGACGAATTCAGCCCGACATAGGAGAACATCCGCACCAGTGGGAACAGGAACACCTGATACGGCACGAACGCCACCGCCATCAGGATGCCGAACAACCACGCAGCACCCCGCGGCCGCCACAGCGAAAGCGCATACCCCGTGACCGCCCCCACCGCGATCGACATCGTCACCGACGGAAACAGGATCTTCAGCGAATTCAGGAACCCCACCTGGATGCCGTTGCAGGACAGCCCGGTACAGGCCGACGACCATGCCTTCACCCAGGCCGCCACCGTCGGCGCATGCGGAAGCGAAAGCATGTTGCCTTCGCGGATCTCCGGCATGCCCTTCAGCGACGTCACCAGCATCACGTAGAGCGGCAGCAGGAAAAACGCCGCCGAAATCACCAGGAACGCATAAAGCCCGATCCGAGCCGCGCTCAGCCACTTCGCATTTCTCCTCATCGCGCCACCCTCGCTGCCGCCCGGTTCTGCGCGTAAAGCAACGGCGCGACGACGGCCACGACGGTGATCAGCATGGACGTGGCCGCCGCGGTTGCGAGCCCGATATTCTGCCGCTCAAACAAATTGTCCATCACGAACTTGGCCGGCACTTCCGAGGCAATCCCCGGCCCGCCATTGGTCATCGCCACGGACAAGTCGTACAGCCGCACCACCGAGGTGGCCATCAGGATGGTCGCGGTGGCGAAGCTGCCCTTCAGCATCGGGATGACGACGAAGATATACGTCCGCCATGCCGGAATCCCGTCGATCCGCGTCGCCTTCCAGATCTCCTGGTCAATGCCGCGTAAGCCGGACAGCATGATCGCCATCACCAGCCCCGCGGCGTGCCAGATCGCCGCGGCCAGCAGCGTGTAGATCACCCGGTCCTGCCGCACGAGCCAGTCGAACTGCACGCCCTCGAAACCGATGTCATGCGCGATTTTCGCAATCCCCAGCGTCGGATCGAGCAGCCAGCGCCAGGCCAGCCCGGTAACGATGAACGACATCGAAAACGGATACAGAAACACCGAGCGCAGCAGATCCTCCGCCCGGACGCGCTGGTCGATCAGCACCGCCAGGAAAAACCCCAGCGCCAGCGCCAGCGTAATGAACAACACCCCGAACAGCGCCAGGTTCTGCACCGAAACCTGCCAGCGCTCATTGGCAAATAGGATTTCATACTGGCGCAGCCCAACGAAATTGTTGTTCGGCAACATCCGCGAGCTGGTCATCGAAATCCAGATGGTCCAGCCGGTGGAGCCGCAATACACCACCAGCGCGATCAGCATCGCCGGAATCAGCGCGGTCTGGGCGGCAAGGCGCGAGCCGATGGCCATGAAAACGCCTCCAAATCCACGCAGCGGGCAAATCCAGGCAGTGGGCAAATCCAGGCAGTGGGCGAATCCGGGCGGCGGGTCGCCCCGCCGCCCCGGCCAGATCAGAGTGTCTGGGTCAGCGCGGTGACGAGCTTGGCCACGAAGGCATCGGTCGTCATGGTCGCGTCGTTCCAGTAGGCCGAAATCACGTCCTCGGCGGCGCCGGTGACGGCGGGCGGCGACAGCAGCTCATTGGCCGGAATCTGCTTGGACTTGTCGGCCACAAACCCCATCGCCTTCTGCGCGCAGAGATCGAGCGACTTGCTGTCAACATCCTGCCGCGACGGGATGGAGCCCTTCTTCCGCGCAAACGCAATCTGCGTGTCCGGCGCCATCATCGTGGTCGCCAGCAGCGCCTGCGCCTTGGCAACCTCAGCGTTCTTCGGCTTCGGGAAGGCGAACACATCGCCGCCCATCACATAGCCGCCGCCATGGTTAGACAGCACGAAGCAGCCATAATCCTTGCCCGGCGTCTGCCCGGCGGCGGTGAACTCGCCCTTTGCCCAGTCGCCCATGATGTGCATCCCGGCCTTGCCCTGGATCACCATGGCCGCCGCGTCGTTCCAGTTGCGCCCGGGCGCGCCCGGATCGACATAGGCCTTGAAGCGGCGATAGGTCTCGGCAACCTTGCGGAACTCGGCCGACTTCACGAACGCCGGATCACGCTTGCCCCAGAACGCCGTGAACCCCTCGGCCCCGGCGACGCCGGCCAGCGTGGTGTTGAACATGTTGCGCTCCCACCCCTTCTGGTCTCCGAACGCTAGCGGAATAAACCCGGCCGCCTTGATCTTGTCGAGCGCGACAAACAGTTCGTCCCAGTTCTTCGGCTCCGTCGCCCCGGCCTTGGCCATCACCGCATTGGAGGTGAAAAACCAGTTCTGCCCATGGATGTTGATCGGCACCGCGTAGGCATGCCCGTTGCGCGTCACCGCCGACAGGATCGCCGGCGGCACGATGGCCTTCCAATTCTGCTGCGCGGCGACGGCATCGACATCGGCGAGCAGGCCGCCCTCGACCAGCTCATCGAACTGCTTGCCGGTGTTGAACTGCATCGCCGTCGGCGGATTGCCGCCGATGGTGCGATTGATCGCCGCCGTGCGGGCATTCGGCCCACCTGCGATCGCGGTGTCGACCCAGGTGCCGCCGGCCTTGGTGAACTGATCGGCAAACACCTTCACGGCGGCCGATTCCCCACCCGACGTCCACCAATGGATGACCTCGGCGGTCTGCGCCATGGCAGGCGTTGCGGCTGCAAGCGCAAGGGCTGCGGCACAGGACAGCAGATGGTGGCGTCGGATCACGGCGCGTCTCCCTGGATGGTTTCTTGAGGCGGTTTTTTGTTGTCGCAAATTTGGCTGGCCCTGGCAGATATATTCGATCCAAGGCACATTGGCGACATACAAACGATTGCACGCCTCCGTCAAGCCCTTGCGAGCGGCAACGCCAGGGCGCAAGGAACACCGCATGACGCTACTCCGCCCAACTCCGCCACCTCGCCGCCAGCCGAGCGACCAGCGACCTCAGCGGGCCGCCGACCGCACCAAAATGGAAGACATCGCCCGCCTCGCCGGCGTCTCCGTCTCCACCGTCAGCCGCGCCCTCGCCGGCTCCCCCAAAGTCACCGGGGACACCCGCGCCCGCATCGAAGCCGCCGTCCAACTTACCGGCTACGTCGTCAACCAGGTTGCCCAAGGCCTCCGCCTCCAGCGCAGCCGCCAGCTCCTCGTCCTCCTCCCCACCATCGCCAACCCCTTTTTCGGCGAAATCGTCCAGGGCGTCGACGAGGCCGCCCAAGCCGCCGGCTACGGCGTGCTTGTCGGCAGCACCGAAGGCAACCCGGCCCGCGAAGCCGTCCTCGCCCGCCAGCTCCACACCGGCGGCGTCGATGGCCTCATCCTCCTCACCGGCCGCATCCCCGCCACCCTCGAAGCCCATGTCGCCCGCGGCCAGGTCGTCGCCGTCTCGGAGACCATCCCCGGCCAGACCCTGCCCACCGTCGCCATCGACAACGAAGCCGCCGCCGTGGCCGCCGTCGCTCATCTCCGCGCCCTCGGCCACCACCACATTGCCCACATCGCCGGCCCCGAACGCAACGTCCTCACCGCCCAGCGCGCCCGCGGCTGGCGTCTGGGGCTCGATGGCGAGCCCCTTATCCCCCCCATCTTCGGCGATTTCACCATCACCTCCGGCGTCGCCGCCATGCAACGCCTCCTCGTCGCCACCCCCTGCCCGACCGCCGTCTTCTGCGCCAACGACGAAATGGCCATCGGTGCCCTCAAGGCCATCCGAATGGCAGGGCTGCGCGTGCCGGAAGATATCGCCGTGGTCGGCTTCGACGATATCAGCTTCGCCGCCTTCACCGACCCCCCCCTCACCACCATCCGCCAGCCCCGCCGCGCCTTCGGCCACGCCGCCGTCGCCGCGCTCCTCCACGGCGCACCCCCCACTCGCCTCGCCTTTGAGCTCATCATCCGAGCCAGCACGGGCCTGAATCTAAAAGGATAAAAGTTTTTTGTTTCTTTTTTTCAAAAAAGAAAGCGCTTCTTTTTGAAAAAAGAAGCAAAAACTTTCTACCCATAAGCTTCCCGGTTGACGATATACCCCCCTAGGCGAGAAAACCCTCCGGTATTCAAATGGAGCCCCCATGCCAGCGCATTTTGACCTGATCCTTCGTGGCGGCACCTGCGTCCTGCCCTGGGGCATGGAGCAAACCAGCATCGGCGTCCGCAACGGCCGCATTGCCACATTCGGCGTCGGCCCCGACGCCACGGCCGCCGAAACCATCGACGCCACCGGCCTGCACATCCTCCCCGGCCTCATCGACCCCCACGTCCATCTCCGCGACCCCGGCAACGCCGCCGTCGAAACCATCCCCACCGGCACCAAAGCCGCCATCCTCGGCGGGCTTACCGCCGTCTTCGACATGCCCAACACCACCCCCTCCATCGTCGACGCCGAAAAACTAGACTGGAAGCAAGGCTACGTCGAACAATCCGCCTGGTGCGACATGGGCCTCTACGTCGGCGGCACCAAAACCAACATCCCTGACCTCGCCAGCCTCGAGCTTGGCCGCGGCGTCTGCGCCATCAAGGTCTTCGCCGGCTCCTCCACCGGGGACCTCATGGTCGAAGACGACGAAAACCTCGAAAAACTCATGCGCTCCGGCCGCCGTCGCATCGCCTACCACTCCGAGGACGAATACCGCCTCCAATCCCGCAAACACCTCTTCAAATCCGGCGACCCCTACAGCAGCCACGCCGAATGGCGCGACGAGGAAGCCGCCTTCCTCGGCACCCGCCGCCTCATGGCCCTCGCCCGCAAAACCGCCCGCCCCGCCCACATCCTGCACGTCTCCACCGAAGAGGAACTCCTCTACCTCAAAGACTTCCGTGACATCTCCACCGTCGAAGTCCTGGTCAACCACCTCACCCAGATGGCACCCGACGTCTATGACCGCCTCAAAGGCTTCGGCGTCATGAACCCCCCCATCCGCGGCCGCCGTCACTACGAGGCGAGCTGGGCCGCCGTGCGCGACGGCACGGTCGACACCATCGGCTCCGATCACGCTCCCCACCCGCGCGCCGCCAAGGAAAAACCCTGGCCCGACTGCCCCGCCGGCCTCACCGGCGTCCAAACCCTCGTCCCCGTCATGCTCGACCACGTCAACGCCGGCCGACTGTCCCTCACCCGCATGGTCGACCTCATGTGCGCCGGCCCCGCCCGCGTCTATGGAGTCATCGGCAAAGGCCGCCTCGCCGCCGGCTACGACGCTGATTTCACCATTGTCGACATGAAAAAGCGCCGGAGAATCGAGGAAAGCTGGATCGTCTCCCCCTGCGGCTGGACTCCCTTCGCCGGCATGGAGGTCACCGGCTGGCCGGTCGCCACCATCCTGCGCGGCCAGCCCGTGATGCGGGAGGATGAAGTGCTGGGCGCGCCACGCGGCAAACTCGTGGCGTTCACCGGCTAGCCGCGCACCGTTGATGGCCGCCGCCCGGTAGGCCCGACATCACTTCCTTGCTATATCCTGTCCACACGCGCCCTTAGCTCAGGTGGATAGAGCAACAGCCTTCTAAGCTGTGGGTCGAAGGTTCGAGTCCTTCAGGGCGCGCCAGCCTTTCCTTTGCGCCCGCTATGCCGCGTCTCTTGCGGTCCGAGCGCCGCTTACTTCGGTTTAAGCGAATCAAGCGCGTCCTGCACCATCTTCCGGTCGGGGCCGCTCGCCGGCAGCAGGTCGAGCAGCCGCTGCCAGTAGCGTTGCGACTCATCGGGCCGATTGCTCTGTGCCGCCCCGACGCCGAGCAGCCACAGTGCTTCCGGGTTCTTCGGGTCGAGTGCCTCAACGCGGCGCAACAAGGCGATGGCGCGCTGCGGCACCGGCGCCTCGGGCGTCCTGCTGTCGAGCAGCGCCTGGACTTCCTGCATCGGAATTCCCGCATCGTTTGGCCGCAGCTTCGCTGCCCGGTCATACGCGTCGGCCGACTTGTCAGGCTCGTTCATCACCAGATAGGCACGAGCGATTTTGAGCCAGCCCTCGGTATCGGATGGATTGGCCTCCAGCTTGGCCGCGAGCTGGGCCACCATTCCGCTGATCATCGCGGAACGCTGCTCCGGCGTCATATTGGCTGCCGCCGCCATGGCCGCGGCATCGGGCCCGCTCGCACCCGCCGCGCCACCGGCCGCAGGCGCGGCGGCGATCTGCTTTGGTGCCGGCGGCGGCGGAACCGGCGCGGGAAGCCCTGCCTGCTTGGCGGTATCGGCGATCCGCCGCACCACCTCCGTGCGCAGCTCCGAGCCGTCCTCGGCATCGGCAGCGAGCTTCATCCAGGCATCGATCGCCAACCGGGGCTCCCCCGCCTGGAGATCCGCCAGCGCCAGATAGAAGCGCGACACCTGCTCCTTCGGGTCGAGCTTCACGGTCTGCGCGAAGGCCTCCCGTGCGGCCGGCGTCACGATGCCCTCGGCCGCCATCACCAGCATTTCGCCATAGGCGGAGATGACGTCGGGCTGGTCCGGCTCGAGCGCCATCACATGCTGATAGGCATCGATCGCCACCGGCCAGCGTCCGAGCTCGGCGGTGGTGCGGGCGAACAGCAGCCAGCGCTCGGCGTTGTTCGGATCGTCCTTGAGCTTGGCCTGCAACGTCGCGGCCGCCCCTTCCAGATTGGTGTGCGGCGCCTTCTGCTCCCCCTGGGTGGTGGAGGCGACGCGCGTCGCCGCGGGCTGGTCGGGAATGCCGGGTGCGCCGAGCCAGGTATAAACGCCCCCCGCCGCGCCGATCACCAAGAGCGCCAGAACAGCCGCGAGACCGGGGCTCGCGGTCGCCCGCGCCACCGCATCCTTGCCCCGCTGCGGCGCGAGCATGCGGCGCTGGATCTCCAGCCGCGCCGCCGCCGCCTCCTGCGGCGCGAGCAGTCCGCGCGCGATGTCGCGATCGAGCTCCTTCAACTGGTCGCGATACACCGCGAGATCAAACTGCCCCCGCTCGGGGATCGCCCGCACACCGCGCAGCATGGGCCAGAACACCACGGCCAGCACAACAAGCGCGAGCGCAAGACAGGCAATGACAAGCGCGATCACGAATCGCTCTCCTGCATGAGCGCGGCGAGCCGCGTCTGTTCGGCCGGATCGAGAGGCGCCGCCGCAGCCGCGGCGCGGCGCTGCCGGCGGATGGTCAGCGCGATCCCGGTGCCGGCCAGTCCGAGGATCACCACCGGACTGAACCACAGCACATAGGTCGCCGGCTCCACCGGCGGATTGAGCAGCACGAACTTGCCGTAGCGCGCCACAATGAACTGCATCGCCGCCGCGTCGCTGTCGCCGGCGGTCAGCCTCTCGCGCAGCTTGAGCCGCACGTCCCGCGCCAGGTCCGCGCCCGATTCGTCGATCGATTCGTTCTGACACACCATGCAGCGCAGCCCCTTGCTGAGGGTCCGGGCGCGGGCCTCCAGCACCGGATCGGCCAGGCGCTCGTTCGGCTCCACGGCCATGGCGGGCAAGGCGAGGCTCGCGGCCAAGGCGAGCGCGGCGAGAAGCGGTCTCACGAGCGGTTCAACTCCCGGAGCAGCGGCAGCAACTCCTTCTCCACTGTGTCGGCGTTGAGCGGCCCGACGAAACGCTTGCGGATATGGCCGGACTTGTCCACCACATAGGTCTCCGGCACCCCATAGACGCCGAAATCGAACCCCGCGGCCCCCTTCCGATCGACCCCGATGCGGACATAGGGATCGCCGCCCTTGGCGAGTTCGCGCTGCGAATCCTCGACCGCATCCTTATAGGCGATGCCGATCAGCGGCAGCTTCTCCTTGGTGGCGAGCCGCATCAGCACCGGGTGCTCGATCTTGCACGGCACGCACCACGAGGCGAAGAAGTTGATCACCGCGACCTGCCCCTTGAGCGAGGCGTTGGAGATATTCGGGCCGCCGGCCAGCGCCGGCAGGTCGAAATCCGGCAACGGCTTGTCGATCAGCGCCGAGGGCAACTCGTGCGGATCCCGGCCCGGCTGCAAGCCCAACGCGAAATAGCCGGCAATCACGAGGAACAGCAGCACCGGCAGGAGATAGAGGGTCTTGCGCATCGAACTCACTCCGCCGCCTGGGCCACGGCCGCCCCGCGTTGCCGCGCCGCCGCACCGATCCGCCAGCGCCGGTCGGACAGGCTGACGATGCCGCCTCCCGCCATGATCAACGCCCCCAGCCAGATCCACGAAATCAGCGGCTTGTGATAGGCCCGAATGGTCCAGCCGCCCTGGCCGTCCGACTCGCCCACCGCGATATACAGGTCGGCGAACACGCCCGAGCGGATGGCAGTCAGGCTCGTCGTCTGCTGCTGGACCTCGAAGAACCGGCGCTGCGGATGCGCCACCCAGACCAGCGCCCCGTTGCGCGTCACCTCGACGGTGGCATCCTCGGCGACGAAATTCGGCCCCGGAATCTCATCCACCTTCGCCAGCCGCATGGTGTAGCCGCCGATATCCAGCGTCGCTCCGAGCTTGACCACCTCGATCCGCTCGACGCTGAACGCCGCCGCGGCGATGCCGGCCGCCGACACGGCCAACCCGATATGCGCCAGCGTCATGCCATAAGCCGAGCGCGGCAGATGCAGCGCCCGGCGGGCGCTCTCGCCGAGCGGAATCCGGAACAGCTTCACCCGGTCCGTCCATTCCACCACCGCCCCCATCGCGGTGAACGCCGCCAGCGCGAGCCCGAGCACGGCCAGCACCGGCCCGCCATAGGTCGCATAGAGGCAGCCGAGTCCCACAAGCAGCGCCGCCGCGAAGGCGATCCACAGCCGCTGCATCGCCCCGAGCAGGTCCCCCCGCTTCCACGCCAGCAGCGGCCCGCCGGCGACCGCGATCAGCACCGGCACCATGATCGGCCCGAACGTGGTGTCGAAATACGGCGGCCCCACGGTGATCTTCGGCCCGCCCACCGCATCGAGGAACAGCGGATACAGCGTGCCCAGAAACACCGTGGCCGCCGCGCTGGTGAGCAGCACGTTGTTCAGCACCAACGCCCCCTCGCGCGAAATCGGCGCGAACACGCCGCCCGACTGCAACGCCGGCGCCCGCGCGGCATACAGCGACAGCGAGCCCCCGATCGCCACCAGCAGCAGCAGCAGGATGAACGTCCCGCGCGCCGGATCGACCGCAAAGGCATGCACCGAGGTCAACACACCCGAGCGCACCAGGAAGGTGCCGACCAGCGACAACGAAAACGTGATGATCGCGAGCAGGATCGTCCAGCTCTTCAGCGTGTCCCGCTTCTCCACGACAATCGCCGAATGGATCAGCGCTGTCCCCACCAGCCACGGCATGAACGAGGCGTTTTCGACCGGGTCCCAGAACCACCAGCCGCCCCAGCCCAGCGTGTAGTACGCCCACCAGCTGCCGAGCGCGATCCCGACCGTCAGCGCGCACCACGACGCCAGCGCCCACGGCCGCACCCAGCGTGCCCAGGCCGCGTCCACCCGCCCCTCGATCAGGGCCGCCACCGCGAAGGCGAACGAAACGGAGAAGCCGACATAGCCGAGGTAGAGGAACGGCGGATGGAAGGCGAGCCCGGGGTCCTGCAACACCGGGTTCAGCCCATGCCCGTTCATCGGCGGATTGGCCGTGCGCAGAAACGGGTTCGATGTGAACAGGATGAACAGCAGGAACCCCACGCTGATCATGCCCTGCACCGCCAGCACCCGGGCGCGCAGTTCGCGCGGCAGATTTCCGCTGAAAATTGCCACCGCGGCGCTGCACAGCGCCAGGATGAACACCCACAGCAGCATCGAGCCCTCGTGGTTCCCCCACACCCCCGACACCTTGTAGAGCAGCGGCTTGTCGGTATGGCTGTTCTGGATCACGTTGATCACCGTGAAGTCCGACGTCACATAGGCGAAGGTCAACGCCGCCATCGCCAGCCCGACCAGCAGGAACTGCGCCAGCGCCGCCGGCCGCGCCACCGCCATCCAGGCATGATCGTGCCGCGCCGCACCGATCACCGGCACGACCGACTGCACCAGCGCCACCGCCAGCGCCAGAATCAGGGCGAAATGGCCAAGCTCGATGATCATTGAGGCTGCCCTTTGCGAGAAGAATCGTTCGACGTGCCGGTCGGTGTCATGAAGTCATCGATAAAACAACACATTGTTCAGCACGCGCCCTTTGCCGGACGATAGGGGACCGCCCTGGACCGGTCCAGCACCGGCCCGGCGCCGGTATGCGGGGTGAGCAGCCCGTGAGCCTTGTTCTAGATCAAGGCGGCTTCCCCCGCACCCCGCTTAATGCGAAACATGATCGCAATAGGGAACGGGCGGGCCACATGTTGATCCCCCTGAAACTGGTTCGAGGACAACCTCTGCAGCAGCAGCTGTACGACCAGCTGCGCGCCTTGATCGCGACGGGCCGTCTGCAGCCCGGTGCGCGCATGCCGTCCACCCGGATGCTGGCCGAGCAGTTCGCGATCTCCCGCATCACCGTCATCCTCACCTATGAACGCCTGGTCGCCGAGGGCGTACTCTATACTCTGCCGGCGGCTGGAACCTTCGTCGGCGCGCTGCCCTGCGCCCTCGGGCAATGTGCGCAGGGCGCCGCCGGCACCGCCATCGGCGATCCGGGGCGCCGCGACGCCGGCCCCGTCGGGTTGCCCGACGCCGAGTTGTTTCCCGCCAATCGCTGGCGCGCCGCCCTGCGCCATGCCCTGGATCGCGTCGGGCCGCGCCCGCCCGAGCAGAGCCCCGCCGGCGCGCTCGCGCTGCGCGCCGCGATCAGCGGCTGGCTCGCCGCCACCAGGGGCCTCAATGTTGCCGCGGATCAGATCCTGATCCTGAGCGGCCGGCGCCGGGCGCTCGACATGGTGGCCCAGCTCCTGCGCCCCTCCGGCCGCGCCGCCGTCCTCGAGGCGCCCTGCGACCCCACCGTCGCCGCCGCCTATGCGTCCGCCGGCGCCCGGCTTGTCCATGTCCCCGTCGATGGCGACGGCATGCGCACCGCCCGCCTGCCCGATGAGCCCGCGGCCCTCGTCCATGTCACCTCCGGGCATCAGACGCCCCTCGGCGGCATCCTCACGCCGCCGCGCCGGGAGCGCCTCCTCCGCTGGGCCGAACGGGCCGACGCCATCATCGTCGAGGAGGACCAGGATGCCGACCTGCGCACCGACGCCGCCGTGGTGCCGCCGCTCGCCGCGGGACCCGGGGCGCCGCGGGTGATTTACATCGGCGGTCTCGCCGCGACCATGGCGCCCTGGTTGCAGCTCGCCTTCATCGTCCTGCCGCCCGCCTTGGTCGCCCAGGCCACAGCTTCCAGCCGAGGGCTCGACGAACACGCCGCCTGGCTCGAGGAAGCGGCGCTGGCCGAATTCATCGAAGGCGGCGCCTTCGCCCGCCATGTCCATCGCGCCCGCAAGACCTACGCCGCCCGGCGCCATGCCCTGGCCGAGGCCCGGCTGCTGCATCTGCCCGAGGTCCGGCTGTTCGGCGCCGACACCGGGCTGCACCAGGCCTGGCTGTTGCCCGAGGACCACGGACAACCCGCCGCCTTCGTCGACGCCGCCCGTCGCGCCGGCCTCATCGCGGCCACAATCGGCCCGGCACCCGGCGCCAGCGGCGTGCCGCTGGAACGCCTGGTGCTGATCGACGCCGCCCGTATCGACGAAGCCCGCCTCGACGCGGCCCTGCGCGCGCTCGCCGTCGCGGTCCGCCCCGTGCGCTGGCCGGATGGGCTGGAGCCGATGCTCGGCGTGGCCGCGGACTGATGGCCACCCGGGTTGCAGCCGTGTCAGTCTATCTGCCTCCGGCATTACCCGACGGTTATGCGCCCCGCCCGATGGGGCAGTTTTCGTTGAGATTAAGGTGTCCCAGCCTCCCCGTGGTGGACTGGTCCTATGAATTTCCGTTAATCCTGGGCCTACAAGGTTTTCCCGTTCGCGCCGAGTATCCGGCACGATGAAGCAGCAAAGGAGTCGAGCTGCAGCTTTTGCGCGTGTCTGACACGGCGTGGGATCCCCACCCCGCATTGCCAGCCCGGCAAGGCCAGGTTCGACGGAAGTAGGTCAAATGCCTGAGAACAATCGTCGCGATGCCCTCTTCTGCAACCGGATCAAGCACTGGTTTGCGCTGCTGCGGGAGCACTGGCGCATCGCGGTCGCCATGGTCGGCTGCATGTTCGTCGGCGTCGGCGCCTTCGCCACCTGGCAGACCATCATCGAATCAACCAACCACACCGAATTCTGCATCACCTGCCATGTGATGCGCGACACCGTCTATCAGGATTACCTCAAGTCATCGCATTACAAGAACAAGTTCGGCGTCCATGTCGGCTGCCCCGATTGCCACGTGCCGATCTACAGCTGGATCGACGAAGCGCTGGAAAAGGTCGGCACCGTCGGTGAGCTCTACGCCTTCTTCGTCCGCGGCATCACCACCGCCGAGGCGTTCGAGCCCGAGAAGCCCAAGCTGGTCAAGCACACCTGGGAAAAATTCGCCCGCACCAATGCCCGCGAATGCCGTCACTGCCACGACTACAACAACATGATTTCCGAAGAGCAGAAGCCGAGCGCCCGCGTCTCCCATGCGGATGCTTCGAAGGTCAACCGCAACTGCGTCGAATGCCACAAGGGCATTACCCACCGGCTCCCGGCTGGCGTGCTGCCGGCCGCCGCCACCACTGACAGTTTCGATGTCGAGTAAAGGAAGCGATGCGATGATGACCCGCAATTTCTACCGGATGCCGACGTTCGTGATTCCCGCCTTGGCCGCATTGCTGGCGGCCGGCTCGGCCCACGCAGCGGTCGACTGGGCGAGCGTGCCGGGCAAAGACGTGGCGCTGTTCTATCCCGGCCAGTCCTCCTACGAATGGGCGCTCACCGCCGGCGACATGTCGGGCGCCACCGCCTTCCGCACCGAGGGCAAGGACTGCGCCGCCTGCCATATCGGCGAAGAGAAGGACATGGGCGAGCACACGGTGGTCAACAAGGCCCGCACCTTCAAGACCGGCGAGAAGCCCTCGATCGAACCCACCCCCATCGCCGGCAAGCCCGGCTCGATCCCGGCCACCGTCAAATTCGCCAACGACGGCACCAACCTGATGGTCCATATCGACTTCAAGGAGGGCACCCAGCCCGACGCCAAGCAGGACCCCGCCTTCGCCACCAAGGTGACGGTGATGTTCAGCGCCTCCAAGGTGCCGCAGTTCAACCGCATGGGCTGCTGGTCCGCCTGCCATGACGACGCCGCCTCGATGGCGAGCGCCGCTGGCGCCGCCCGCACCAAGTATCTCCCCAACACCCATGCCAAGCTCAGCCGCCAGGGCGGCGGTGACGCCCTCAAGCCCGCCGCCGAACTCGCCGCGATGAAGGCCGACGGCTACTTCCTCGAATATTGGCAGGCCCGCGTGAACCCGGGCGCCCCCGCCCAGGCCGCCGCCGGCACCGTCTTCGACAAGCGCACCGAGACCAAGCCGAGCCCGGTGACCGCCGAGGCGACCTTCGCCAACGGCACCTGGTCGGTCACCCTGACCCGCAAACTGGCCGGCGGTGCCGACGCGATCAGCTTCGCGCCCGGCGGCAAATACCAGGTCGGCATCGCCATCCACGCCGGCCACACCGCGCAGCGTTTCCACTATGTCTCGTTCGAGCGCTCGCTCGTGCTCGACAGCGGTGCCGCCGACTTCGTGGCGGTGAAGAAATGAGACATTCTAATTCTCCGAGAGAGGGAGCAGAAACATGAGGAAGCATTTCATCCTCGGGTTGCTGGCCGCCGTGTTCTGTGCCTTCGTGGGCAGCGCGGCATCGGCCCAGACGCCGGCGAATTTCGCCGGTGGCGGTGCCGAAACCTGCCTGAAGTGTCACAATGACGCCAAGGTCAACCCGATCCTTCAGACCCCGCACGCGATGAAGGGCGACCAGCACACGCCCTTCGCCCAGCAGGGATGTGAATCTTGCCACGGCCCCAGCGCGGCGCACGTGCAGAGCCGGCAGAACCCGCCGGAAGTGGTCTTCAAGGGCAAGAACATCTCGCCCGTGAAAGAGCGCAACGAGGTCTGCCTCACCTGCCACCAGTCCGGCCTGCGCATGAACTGGCAGGGCAGCAAGCATGACGCCAACGACGCCGCCTGCACCAACTGCCATCAGACCCATGTCCACAAGGACCCGGTGCTGGTCAAGCAGACCCAGGCCGAGAAATGCTTCACCTGCCATTCCGAGCAGCGCTCGCAGATCTTCCGCTTCTCGCACCATCCGGTGCGCGAGGGCAAAGTCACCTGCTCCGACTGCCACAACCCGCATGGCTCGCCCGGTCCGAAACTGCTCAAGGAAGTGACCGTCAACGAGACCTGCTACAACTGCCATGCCGAGAAGCGCGGCCCGCTCGCGTGGGAGCATCAGCCGGTTCGCGAGAACTGCCTGACCTGCCACAACCCGCACGGTTCCAACCAGCCTCGCCTGCTGATCCAGCGTTCGCCGTATCTTTGCCAGGAATGCCACTCCAACTCGGGCCACCAGGCCAATCCGCAGAGTGGCCAGCAGCTTCCGGGCAAGACCAACTTCAACGGCACGATCGGCATCAACTTCCGCGCCTTCTCGCGCGGTTGCGTGACCTGCCACTCGCAAATCCACGGGTCGAACAGCCCCGGCGGTATGTGGTTCACACGGTAGAAGGGAGGAAGCGGACATGAACACCATGCGTTCGCTCAGGGCCATCGCCCTGGCCGGGAGCTGCCTTCTGCCCATCGCGGCGGCAGCCGATGACTTCGACGTGGCGGATGCACCCGCCAATGCGGTGCAGGTCACGCCCACCCACAACGGGATCACCATCCTTCCGCTGCCGGTTCCGGCGACTTCGTCCGGGCCGCTGCAGAACGAGGTGATCATTGGCGGCGGCTGGCAGAGCAACACCGGCATCCGCTACGGCCGGTTCACCGGGCTCGCCAAGGACGGGCTCTTCGGCCTCGGCGGCTTCACCTTCCGCGGCGGCTACAAGTGGGACTCCGACGACGCCAGCTACTATCAGGCGCAGGCGACCGATCTCGGGCTCGACTCGCGGTCGTTCTCCCTCAAGCTGGGCAACCAGGGCACCTGGGGCATCAACTTCGGCTATGACGGCATCCCGGACTACTACTCCAACTCGTTCCACTCGGTCTGGGGCACCGGCGGCGGCCTGCTGAACGGCATCCAGCCGGGCAGCATCACCAACGCGACCACCCAGCTCACCGGGCAGATCGCGGTGATGGATGTCTTCACCAGGCGCGACATCTTCAGCGGCGGTGGCAAGTATCAGGTCGGCGACTGGACGGTGGCCGCCCAGCTCCGCCACGAGCACAAGGAAGGCATCAAGGAGAATTCGCTCGCGATCCTTTCCGCGCCCTCCCCGCTGCTCGGCAACACCAACGTCACCTCCAGCGCGCTCGGGTATTTCCCCGAGCCGATCAACTACGACACCGATCGCTACGACATCTCCGCGCAGTACAACGGCGGCAAACTGCAAGGCCTCGTCGGCTACACCTACCACAAGTTCACCGACAACTCCTCGACCTGGAACGGGGTCAACCCGTTCGTCTTCACCGGTGCCAACGTGACCGGCGTTGCCGGGACCGCCGGGGCCGGCTCCGCCCTGATTTCGAGCCGCTACTCGCTGCCGCCGTCGAACTCGGCCCATCAGTTGAAAGCCCAGCTCGGCTACAACTTCACGCCCACCATGCGGGTCAATGCCAACCTGCAATACGGCCTGATGCTGCAGAACGATCCCTACCCCTCGACCACCGGCAGCCCCTATCTCGCGGCCCTGCCGCTGCCGAAATCGAGCCTCGACGGTGCGGTGCAGACCATGCACGGCAACATCGCCCTGACCGCCCAGCCGATCGAAAAGTCGGACCTGCGGGTCAGCTACACCGTGGATGACCGGCACAGCATCACCGACCGCAACGCCTACACCCAGTGGTACCTGGATGCACTGAACAAGAAGTACACCGCCTACAACATGCCATTGAACTACAACCATCAGACCTTCGATGTGCAGCTCGGCTACAAGGTGATGCCGCAGACCAAGGTGTCGGTCGGTTACGCCTATGACTCCACCGTGCGCAACGACACCGCCACCCGCGAGGTGACGCAGAACACGGTCAACGCCAAGGTCCGTACCAACCTGTTCACCGATGCCTACGGCTCGGTGTCCTTCCTCCACGAGGAGCGCAAGGCGGCGAACTACCAGCGCAACAACGCGTGGAACGCGCTGGTTCTGGCCGAAAGCGAGTTCTTCGGCATGGTGAACTATTACCAGGCCTCGCGGACCCGTGACGAAGCCAAGCTGATGTTCGACTTCTCGCCGATGCCGAACATGTCTGCCTCGCTCTTCGCCAAAGCGGACTACGATTTCTACCCGAACTCTCCGCTCGGCTTGAAGACCAACAACAACTTCACCATCGGGCCGGACATCAACTATCAGTTCTCGCCCGCCCTTAGCGCCCACGCCTACTACAACTACCAGCTGATCTACTTCAACCAGAACAACGCCGTCACCAACGCATCCTGCAACGGCAACGGCGCGACTCTGACCACCGGCCCCGCACCCTGCATGAACGCGGGCGTCTGGACCGGGCGGAATACCGATGACACCCATTCGGCTGGCATCGGGCTCGACTGGCAGGTGCTTCCCGATACCCTGAAGGTCAGCGCCGACTACAGCTGGAGCTACGGCCGCAACTCGTACTCGATCATGGACGGTGGCATCTACTCCTTCACCCCCGCGGGCACGGCCGGCCTCCAGCTTTCGCCGATCCCGGACGTCCGCTCCATGCTCAACAGCGTCTCGCTGCGGGCCGAATACAAGCTGGCCGAAAATGCCTCGCTCTGGTTCGGCTACACCTTCGAGCGCTTCAACTACAAGGACTACGCGACACAGGTGGGGGCGACCCAGTTCTCCAACGCCTTGTTCGCGGGTGACTCCAATGCGAGCTACTCGGTCCACCTCGTGATGGCCAGCCTGCGCCTGCGCTGGTAACCCAGCGCCCGGCGAACGGATAGGGCCAGCGGTTCGCCGCTGGCCCTTTTCGTTCTGTCACCTCGCCGGGCTCGCCGCCGTCAGATAGGCCGTGGCGTGGCCGAAATACCTTGTCTCGAAGACGATCCGCACCGGCAGCGGCGGATGCCCCGGCACCACCTCGGCCAGCCATGCCTGGCTCTCGTGCAGCCGGTTGCGCTCCTCCGCGCTGTCGTCCTTGACAAACCCGGCCGTGACCCGCCCCGCAAGGTCGCAGCGCAGCGCCGGCCCGGCGAACACCGAGCGGTCGTCCCGCGCCAGCGTCTCGCGCCCGATCGTGGTCGAGCCCAGCTCCATCACCCGCCGCCCGTCGAACAGCCGCGCCTGCCCGTCGCAACGCCCGGTCCGGGCCACGCTGCGGATGATGTAGGCGAGACCGGACAAGGTATCCATGCTGTCCCGTGCCTGCCCCGGCGGAACCGCGAGATGGTCCTCGTCGAGCTCGGGAATCAGCGTGCGCACCGTGGGCTGCCCGTTGGCGAAGTCGATCACCGAGCGTCGCTCCTTGCCGCGCCCCATGCCCCGCGACACATAGCCCACCGGCACCGGGCGCAGACCTGCCCAGACGCCGTGGGCATAGCTGTCCGAATGAGCCGGAAACAGGAACCCGAACATTCCCGCGGTGCGGAAATTCAGGTCGATCCGGTAGGCCGCGGGATCAAGGTCAACCCTGGCCTCGAACATCAGCACGTTGAGTCCGGCCGCGTAGACCGCGTACGAAAGCTTCGTCACCGTGGCCTGCTCGGCCCGTGCGACATGCACGAAGCCCAGCAGCGTGGCGGCGGCGGCAAGTCGGAAGAGCATCGCGAGTGCCTTGACAGGGGGAAGCGCTCAGACCTATCACACTTCGTCTGGAATGGGTGCGTAGCTCAGCGGGAGAGCATCGCCTTCACACGGCGGGGGTCACAGGTTCAATCCCTGTCGCACCCACCATTCCGGGCTCTCGATTGCATCAAAATCTTGCGCCCTTTCCGCCATTTTCGGCGGGCAGGAAGTCGCCCCTCCGGCCACCTCTCGGCCCGGATACAACACCCGCGGAGACCAGCATGACCGAGGCCCTCGAACACGCCAAGGAAGCCATGGAGCACGCCCACCATCTGTCGCAGCATGGTGAGCCGCACGACACCTTCCCGCGCAACGTGGCGATCATGGTCGCGGTGCTGGCCGCGACCCTGGCGATTGCGGAGATCGGCGGCAAGGCAGCGCAGAATGCCTATCTCACCCACCACGTGACCGCCAGCGACGACTGGGCGTTCTACCAGGCCAAGAACATCCGCTCCAATCTCTACAGCCTCCATGCCGACCTGCTGGAGAGCCTGTCGCCCGCGGCGGACCCGGCGCTGCGCAAAAAGATCGAGGCCGCGCGCGGCGAGGCGCGGCGGCTGGACGACGACGAGAAGACCCGCGGCCGCAAACAGGCCGGCGAGCGGGCGCGGCAGAGCGAGGAGGCGCGCGAGCATGCGTTCCATCGCTACCATCTCTATGAATTCGTGGTCGGCGCGCTGCAGATCGCCATCGTGCTGTCCTCGGTTTCCATCGTCTCGCGGATGAAGCCGCTGGCCTGGCTGGCGGGCGTGCTTGGCGCCGGCGCGGCGGCGGGCGGCCTCGCGGTTGCCTTCAATCTGGTCTAGCCCGGCGGAGCACGCGCCGCCCCTCGGACCACTGCCACATCACGAGACCGGCGACCCCCACGATGACCTCGCGCGCGCGCTTGACCATCGACAGCGCAATCGCCGCATCGGCCGGGATGCCGTAGAGCCCGGCGACCACGACCAGCCCGCCCTCCTGCACGCCGAGGGCGCCGGGGACGATGAAGCCGGCGCTGCGGGCGGCCATGCCGAGGCTCTCGATGACGAAGGCCGGCGCCAGGGCGCCGCCGAGGCCCATGGCCCAGAGCGTCATCCAGGTTTCGAGCACGCCGAGCAGCCAGGCCAGCAGGTGCAGCGCGCCGGCTTCCAGCAGCGCGCGGCGGTCGCGGTGCAGGCGCATCAGTTCGGCGTGGAGGCCGCGCACGCTTTCGATCGTGACTCCCGGAAACACCCGGGCGATGGGCCGGATCAGCAGCTCCACCAGCCGCAACAGCCCGATGCGCTGGGCCAGGACGAAGCCGCCGACGGAGAGCGCCATCAGCGCCATGATCAGCCCGGCCCAGGAGGCGGCGCCGGCCGGCCCCCACAGGCCGAGCACGCCGAAGCCGGCCATGGTGAAGATCAGTTGGGTCACGACCTCGACGGTGATGTCGAGCGTGGTGCCGGCGGTGGCGGTGGTGCCGGGGACGCCGCGCTGGGCGAGCATGCGGACGGCGAGGATATTGCCGCCGAGCTGGGCCACGGGGAGCATGCCGTTGACCGCCTCGCGGATCCAGCGGATGCGGAAATAGCGGCCGAGGCGGGGGCCGGCGCCGACCGAGATGCGCCAGGCGATGGCGGAGAGATAGAGCTGGATCAACATGAGGGCTACGGCGGGGGGGACGACCCAGGCGGCCTGCCAGACCTCGGTGCCGATGGCGGCGAGGCCGGCCCAGGCGGCGAGGGCGATGACGGCGCCGCCGCCGAGGGCGATGGCGAGGAGGGGAACGATCATGGGCGGGAAAGGCGGGGTTGGGGGCGGTTTGTCAAGGCGGAGGCTGTTATTTACGTAAACGGAACAATTAGGGCGTGCAAAGAGGGCGGGGAGATGGCGGGTTTTGAAAAACAAGGCGGCGCGGGACGGGGGTGATGGGCGTCCTGGCCCCGGCGCGCGCCTGTGGGCGCTCCGGCCAGGGGGAAAGGCGAGCGGGGTGGTTTGGGGGCGGGTCTGTGGAGGGCGTGCGGGGCGGGGGGGTGTTCGGCCGGGCCGGCGGGCGCGGTGGCCGCGCGCAAGGTGGCGGCGTGGTGGGTGGGGCGGGGTTCGGCGGGGCTGGGCGCGGGGAGGGCGTTGTTGCGCCAGAGGGTGAAGAGGGATTCGAGGCGGGCGAAGGCGTGCTCGATGGCGCGATCGATCTCGGCGGCGTCCGGCTCGGGGAGGGCGGCGCGCGACCGCTCGGCGCGCGCACTCGGGGCGATGGCGGCCTGGAGGCCGGAGAGGAGGGACCAGAAGAGGGAGGCGAGAAATGTCATTTGTGTTGGTTATAAAAATGGCGCGCGATCGCGTCAATCGGAATCGTGGCCGCTGGCCGCGGCGGCGCTGCCGGAGTCGCTGACGACGATGGCGGGGGGGAGCGGGTTAGATGGCCTGCTGGCCGAGCGTGTAAGTCAAGAATTTCCGATCCAAATGAGGCTCATTGAGCTGGATACCAGCCGCCGCCACTGCTTGGCGTGCTATAGTTCCGTTTCCTCACACCACCCCTCAAAGTGGTTCGAGGCACTTGTGCCATACCCGTTCGCGAATCCCCGCTGCGCGATGAAGAAGATGGGCTATCCACCGCCCGCATGGTTCGAAGGCACGATATGGTCAACAATAGTTCCGAAAAGGGTCTGAATCTCTGGCTTGAGAGCGTACCCGACACCCACCGCTGCCACCAATGCCGCTCCGGAGACGACGAATGGTGAAACAGCGATCCCCGCAGCTGCGGCGAACGCCCCAATCCCCCATGCAGTGGCGGAGCCGGTCAAATCGCCAACAACTAGAGTGCTCAATCCGGTCAAATCGGCTTTCAAGATCGATTTGGACGCTTCACCGAGTTTTTCAGTGTCGTTGCCCTGCGCCGAATTCCACCCCTCGCTGGCCGCTTTGCCAATTTCCATGAACGCCGCAGCGCCTTGGAATACCTTACCTGTGGTACCGAGAGTATTCATGACTCTGGAGGAGGCTGCAGTGTTGGCAAACTTCAGACCTTCCTTACCTTTCACCAAAATCGCGTCCGCGTTCGAGATGAAATTTGGGAGATTCCTTTGGGGGCCGCCCGTAAGGATATTCGCAGCAAGCCCACGCCCGAGGTAGTCAGCTGTCGAACCGAATGCATCAATCACGTCCGACGGCGCAATTTTCGACGGAGATTTCGTTTCTGTGGCTTGGCTGACCGGCGTGGCCGTGGCGTGGCTGACCGGGGTGGTCGTGGCGTGGCTGACCGGCGTGGCCGTGGCGTGGCTGACCGGGGTGGTCGTGGCGTGGCTAACCGGGGCGGTCGTGGTGTGGCTAACCGGGGCGGTCGTGGCGTGGCTGACCGGGGCGGTCGTGGCGTGGCTAACCGGCGCGGTCGTGGCGTGGCTGACCGGGGCGGTCGTGGCGTGGCCGACCGGGGTGGTCGTGGCGTGGCTGACCGGGGTGGTCGTGGCGTGGCTAATCGGGGCGGTCGTGGCGTGGCTGACCGGGGTGGTCGTGGCGTGGCTGACCGGGGTGGTCGTGGCGTGGCTAATCGGGGCGGTCGTGGCGTGGCTGACCGGGGTGGTCGTGGCGTGGCTAACCGGGGCGGTCGTGGCGTGGCTGACCGGCGTGGCCGTGGCGTGGCTGACCGGGGCGGTCGGTGCTGAATGGGATGCCATTTTGGTCACTTCCTTGGTTGCGCGCATAGAAAAACCCGGCAAACCACTACATACAACAGAAAAATCTGCCTTTTTTCATCGAATTAACGACGCTTCGCTACGTTCCACGCCAGCAGTCGGCCTCTCGCTGAGCCAGACGTCGTGAAATGTCGTTGAATGTCGTATTGTGTCAGTGTCATTCATATGACAGAGTGACAGAGGACAAATGTATTAGGGTCGAAATGACAACGAAAATTGATGAGCTGGCCGCTAAGCCGAGCGAGATCTCAAAGATCACTGCGCCTCTTGCGGCTTTCCTCGAACGTCCTGGCTATGAGAACGCTCTTCGGTTAGCAGTAATTGGTCTTACCCCCGTGAAAGGGACGGAGAAAAATTGGAAAGCGACCACAGAAAATTTCAGAAAAATGTTCCCTTCAAATGCTTATACATTTCCTTTTAACGGCAATGCAATTAGAAGATATGCGCTCGCAATAAATATTCCGAGAGATGACACATTTAAAGTGTGTCTTTTGATTTGGGTTCTATCAATAATTTCTGAAAATACGCAAAAATTTATAGACAATACACTGATATCTGGGTGTCAAGAAATAAAAACGATAATGCAATCAGTTTTATCTTATATCCAAACATTTGATTCAGCCACTCTGACTGGAAAAAAATTCGCTCTTATTGCGGCACCTGTTGAGACCTGCGATTCTGCCGTTGGCGCTTGGGGAGGACGGCCGGATGGAGAATGGGGCATTCGCGCGATGGCTTGCCGTGATCGGAGATCTGGATGCCACACAACGCGTGCGCGCGC
>CAIYSR010000053.1 GCA_903928895.1 uncultured Rhodospirillales bacterium
ACAGCCAATCTGCCAAACTACCTAGGCTGGCGCAGAGCCATCGAGGCCCTCCCGACAGCGCCTGCTCCCAACCTCTGGATCATGGCAGCCGCTGGGTTGGGGCCGTATCAACAAGCTATGCAATAAGAGCGAAGTTTTTTGCTTCTTTTTTTCAAAAAAGAAGCGCTTCGCTTCCTTCGGAGAACCCTATCCGTGCCTGGAACGAGCCCAGGCACGGACGCCGGAGGGGTTCAGTTCTTGGTCTTGTCGACCAGCTTGTTCTTCGCGATCCACGGCATCATGGCGCGCAGTTTTTCGCCGACTTCTTCGATCGGGTGGGCGGCGTTGCGGCGGCGGATGGCTTTGAAGCTGGCTTGGTTGACCTTGTTTTCGAGCATCCAGTCGCGCGCGAATTTGCCGGTCTGGATGTCTTCCAGGACCTTCTTCATTTCGGCTTTGGTGGCGTCGGTGATGATGCGCGGGCCGGTGACGTATTCGCCGTACTCGGCGGTGTTGGACACCGAGTAGTTCATGTTGGCGATGCCGCCTTCGTAGATCAGGTCGACGATGAGCTTCACTTCGTGGAGGCATTCGAAATAAGCCATTTCCGGGGCGTAGCCGGCTTCGACCAGGGTTTCGTAGCCGGCGCGGATGAGTTCGACGAGGCCGCCGCAGAGCACGACCTGCTCGCCGAACAGGTCGGTTTCGCATTCTTCCTTGAAGGTGGTTTCGATCACGCCGGCGCGGCCGCCGCCGATGGCCGAGGCGTAGGAGAGGCCGACTTCATGGGCGTTGCCCGAGGGGTCCTGTGCGATGGCGATAAGGCAGGGGACGCCGCCGCCGCGCTGGTATTCGGAGCGCACGGTGTGGCCGGGGCCTTTGGGGGCGATCATCAGCACGTCGATGTCGGCGCGCGGCTCGATCAGGTTGAAGTGGACGTTGAGGCCGTGGGCGAAGGCGAGCGCGGAGCCGGGCTTCATGTTGGGGCCGAGGTCATCGCGGTAGAGGTCGCCCTGCCCCTCGTCGGGGGTAAGCACCATGACGAAATCGGCCCAGCGGGCGGCGTCGGCGGCGGCCATGACGCGCAGGCCGGCGGCCTGGGCCTTGGCGATGGCGGACGAGCCGGCGCGCAGGCCGACGACGAGATCGGTACAGCCGGAGTCCTTGAGGTTGTTGGCATGGGCGTGGCCCTGGCTGCCGTAGCCGATGATGGCGACCTTCTTGGACTTGATCAGGTTCACGTCGGCATCGCTGTCGTAATAGACGCGCATGGGGTGGCTCCTTGTCTCTCGGTACTGGGTGAGGCGGTTAGATGATGCGGGTGCCGCGCGCGATGGCGGCGACGCCGGTGCGGGACACTTCGGCGAGGCCGAGCGGGCGCATCAGGTCGAGGAAGGCGTCGAGCTTGTCGGTGGCGCCGGTCATCTCGAAGATGAAGCTTCCGGTGGTGGCGTCCACCACCCGCGCGCGGAAGGCTTCGGCGAGGCGCAGCGCCTCGACGCGCTTTTCGCCGGTGCCGAGCACCTTGATCAGCGCCATTTCGCGGGCGATGTGGGGGCCGTCGGTGGAGAGGTCGGACACGCGGTGGACGGGCACCAGGCGATCGAGCTGGGCCTTGATCTGCTGGATGATCATGTCGGTGCCGGAGGTGACGATGTTGATGCGGCTGCGGTTGCGGCCGTCTTCGACCGGGGCGACGGTGAGGCTGTCGATGTTGTAGCCGCGGCCGGAGAACAGGCCGACGACGCGGGCGAGGATGCCGGGCTCGTTCTCGACGAGCACGGAGATCGTGGCCGAGCGCAGGGTGGTGTCGATGGGCATGGGATGCTTCGATTCTGGCTGGGGGGTGGCGCCGGGTGTCAGACCAGCGCCATCCCGTCATCGGTGACGCCGGGGGCGCGGTTGCCGTGCTCGGCGCCGAGGATCATTTCGTTGTGCGCCGCGCCCGAGGGGATCATCGGGAAGCAGTTTTCCTTCTGATCGACGCAGATATCGGCGATCACCGGGCGATCGGAGGCGATCATCTCGCGGATCACGTCATCGAGCTGATCGACCGAGGTGGCGCGCAGGCCGACGCCGTGGAAACTTTCGGCGAGCTTGACGAAATCGGGCAGGGCGGCGGTATAGCTCTCGGAATAGCGCGAGCCGTGCAGCAGTTCCTGCCACTGCCGCACCATGCCCATGTACTGGTTGTTGAGGATGAACACTTTCACCGGCAGGCGGTACTGCGCCAGCGTCGACATCTCCTGGATGTTCATCAGGATCGAGGCTTCGCCGGCGATGTCGATGCACAGCGCGTCGGGGTGGGCGACCTGCACGCCCATGGCGGCCGGCAGCCCGTAGCCCATGGTGCCGAGGCCGCCGGACGTCATCCAGTGCTTCGGCCGGTCGAAGCGGTAATACTGCGCCGCCCACATCTGGTGCTGGCCGACCTCGGTGGAGATGAAGGTCTCGCGCCCGGATTCACGGGTGATGTCGTAGAGCCGCTGGATCGCGTATTGCGGCTTGATGATGCCGCCCTTGGTCTGCACCTGGGTGTATTTGAGGCAGTCGAGCGCGCGCCAGGTCTCGATCTGCTCCCACCACTTGGCCAGCGACGCGGTATCGACCTCGGCGGGTTCGTTGTCCCACGCGGCGAGCAGGGCCTCGATGGCGAGGCCGGCATCGGCGACGATGGGGATTTCGACCGGCACGTTCTTGTTGATCGAGGAACGGTCGATATCGATGTGGATTTTGCGCGAATTGGGGCTGAAGGCGTTGAGCCTTCCGGTCACGCGGTCATCGAACCGCGCCCCGATGTTCAGCATCACGTCGCAGCCGTGCATCGCGAGATTAGCTTCGTAGGTGCCGTGCATGCCGAGCATGCCGAGGAACTGTTTGTCGTTGGACGGGTAGGCGCCGAGCCCCATCAGCGTGTTGGTGATGGGGAAGCCGGTTTTGCGGACGAATTTGATCAGCGCGTCCGACGCCGCCTGCCCGGAATTGATGACGCCGCCACCGGTGTAGATCATCGGCCGGCGGGCGGATTTGAGCGCGGCGACGGCCTTGGCGATCTGCCCGGCATCGGGCGCGGTGACGGGCCGGTACGACCGGTGCTCGGTGGTGGCGGCGGCGGTGTAGGGCGCCTTGTTGATCAGGATGTCCTTGGGCAGATCGATCACCACCGGGCCGGGCCGGCCGGAGCGGGCGACGTAGAACGCCTCATGCACCACGCGGGCGAGGTCCTCGCTGCGCTTGACCAGGTAGTTGTGCTTGGTCGCGGGCCGGGTGATGCCGGTGGTGTCGGCCTCCTGGAAGGCGTCGTTGCCGATCAGGTGGGTTGGCACCTGCCCGGTCAGGCAGACGATCGGAATGCTGTCCATCAGCGCATCGACCAGCCCGGTCACCGCGTTGGTGGCGCCGGGGCCGGAGGTGACGAGCACGCAGCCGACGCGCCCGGTGGAGCGGGCATAGCCCTCGGCGGCATGCACCGCGGCCTGCTCGTGGCGCACCAGGATGTGGCGGATCGCGTTCTGCTGGAAAATCGCGTCATAGATCGGCAATACCGCGCCGCCGGGATAGCCGAAAATCACCTCGACGCCCTGCTCCTTGAGCGCGCGCAGCAGCACTTCGGCGCCTGCTTGCATCTCGGGTTGCACGGTCTCCTGGGGGGCGGCATGGGTCTGGCTCATGCGCGCTCCCTTACGCCGCAACGCAGCGAGGGTCAACCCGCGCCCTGAACAATCCGAAAGATTTCCCCCATTTCTCTTTCCGAAAATTGCGCTAGACCCGCAACCCGCGCATGGATCATATGCATGCGCCCCAAAGGCGCCAATTTGCGGTGCCGGAACCAGGTGGCCTGGCGCTTGGTGTACTGCCCCGTCGCGATCTCGGCGCGCCGGCACGCCTCGGCCAGCCCGATCTCGCCGCGCAGATGCGCCCCCAGCTCCGGCACGCCATGCGCCCGCATCGCCGGCAGCGCCGGATCGAGCCCGAGGGCAAGCAGCGCGCGCACCTCCTCCAGCGCGCCGGCCGCCACCATGGCAGCGAACCGCCCGCCGATCGCCGCCCGCAGCGCCTCGCGCGGCGGATCGACCAGGATCGCCGAAAACCGCCACGGCGCCGGCACCGCCGCCTCCGCCTGCCACGCCGCCAGCCCGCGCCCGGTGCCGCGCCAGACCTCCCACGCCCGCGCCACCCGCTGGCTGTCCTGCGGCCGCAGCCGCGCCGCGGTCGCCTGGTCGACCTTGGCCAGCGCCTCGTGCAGCCCTTTCGGCCCGTGCTCGGCGAGCAGCCAGCGCGCCTCGGCCCGCGCCGCCTCCGGGATCGGCGGGATCTCGGCGATCCCCTCGGTCAGCGCCGCGAAATACATCCCGGTGCCGCCGCACAGGATCGGCAGCTTGCCCTGGTCCCGCGCCGCCGCCATCGCCGCCAGCGCCGCCCCACGCCACCACGCCACGCTGCCCGCCTCGGCCGCCGGGCGCACGCCATAGAGCACATGCTCCGCCGCCGCCTCATCCGCCGCATCCGGCCGGGCGGTGACGATGCGCAGCTCGCGATAGACCTGCATCGAATCCGCGTTGATCACCACCCCGCCCACCGCCTGCGCCAGCCCCAGCGCGAGCGCCGACTTGCCGCCGCAGGTCGGCCCGGCGACGATCAAGGCATGCGGCATCTCATCCATCTCTTGCGGCCCGGCTGCCGGCGCCCCATACGGCACCGATGAGCCACATTCTTACCCTGATCGCCGACCGCACCCAAACCACGCTCTCGCCCGCGGTGATCGAACGCGTCCGCCTCGCCATCGACGGCGGCCCGCCGCGCATCCTCTCCCCCGGCGAGGCTGCCGACATCCCCTGCCGCAACGTCCCCCTCGCCGCCGCCCTCGACGCCGCGCTCGAAGGGGCGCCCATCGACACCATCGCCACCCGCCCGCGCAACCGCCGCAAGGGCCTGCTGGTCGCCGACATGGACAGCACCATCGTCACCTCCGAAACGCTGGACGAACTGGCCGCCTATGCCGGGCTGAAAACCGAAATCGCCGCCATCACCATGCAGAGCATGAGGGGCGAGATCGACTTCGCCGAAGCCCTGCGCCGGCGCGTCGCCATGCTCAAAGGCCTGAAGCTCGACGCGCTCGAAAAAACCTGGGCCGCGACCCAGTTGATGCCCGGCGCGCGCGAACTCGTCGCCACCATGAAAGCGCACAAGGCCACCACCGCCCTGGTCTCGGGCGGCTTCACCTGGTTCACCGGCCGCGTCGCCGAACGCGTCGGCTTCGACATCCACCGCTCCAACGAACTCCTCCACGACGGCACAGCACTCACCGGCGAAGTGGGCGAACCCATCCTCGACCGCGACGCCAAACTCGCCACCCTGAAGGAACTCGCCGCCGCCCGCGGCCTCCAACTCGGCGCCACCCTCGCCGTCGGCGACGGCGCCAACGACCTCGCCATGCTGCGCGAAGCCGGCCTCGGCGTCGCCTACCACGCCAAACCGATCGTCGCCGCGGAAGCGCGCGCCCAGGTGCGGTTCGGGAATTTGCGCGCGCTGTTGTTTGCGCAGGGGTATCGGTTGGAAGACATCGTCGGAGGGTAAGGAAGCGCTTCTTTTTTTGAAAAAAAAGAAGCAAAAAAACTTTACTCGTTGGGTTCGTCGGGAATTGGCGAGGGGGAGGTGCGAAGCAATAATCTATTGGCTTCGCCGCTCCCTTTCGCCAATTCCCGCGATGCCAACGGATAAAAGTTTTTTGCTTCTTTTTTCCAAAAAAGAGTAACTCCCAAGGGCGTCCCGTGTGAGCAAGCGCGGCAGCGGTGGAGGTTTCGTTTGATGCGGCGTTAGCCGGCGAAGGCGAGGATGAGCGCGAGCGGCATGGCTGCAAGGGCGTTGAGGGGGTTGCAGCCTTG
>CAIYSR010000054.1 GCA_903928895.1 uncultured Rhodospirillales bacterium
CCTACACCACCACCCTTCTGCGAATCTGCTATCCGGCGGAGTCGTGGGGGCTGGAAAGCGCACGAGTCCTGCGGTTTTGCGGGGACGACCCGGGGCTCCGAGGTCGTAACGAATGCCAGAATCTCTCTCCAAAGGGCCAATTCTCTCCGCGACCTGGGACTAGGGGTGTTTTAGCCCCAGGTCATAGTGCATTGAAATATATCGAATTATCGGTGCTATATCGCACCGTAAGTTGGAGATTTGATTGGGTGGGTTGGGGAACCGGGAGCGAATCTCCGGTCCCAGGCCACTTCAAGTCTCTATGGCATCATGACCAATGCGCCCAAGGGTGAATGCGCACAATGCCATAGAGCCCAAAGCGCGCGGACTATGCACTCTTAATCACCCGGGTCTCAATAAGCGCGCACAAATGCGCCCGTAGGCCAAACGGCAAATCGCCGCCGGTTATCAAGACGCCAGCCTCCATGTTCTTCTCAAGGGCATGCCCGGTCAGGTTTGCGCTGGTCAGGAATGCAGTTCTTCCGTCGGCAACCGCCAACTTTGCGTGAACCCGACCGTTGGTGAATGGTGCTGGCCGGTCCGTCCAGGCGTACAACTCCGCCGAAGGTACACAGGTCCTCATTGTGGCGATGGGATCGACCGACAAGCTGCCACCGTGGTTTGAGGAGGTTTCCAGCAGAATTTGAATCTTGATGCCGCGCCCTGCTGCGGCGTTCAGTGCGTCGACGACCGACGAGACATCATATGCGACGAAACTGACGAGGAAGAGGTCGCTCTTCGCATGATCGATGAGATCCAGAAGCACCTGCTCGGTGCGACGGGTGGCGACGGCGGGAGTCGTAGGGCCCGTCCAGACGAGTTCGACACTAGTCTCCCGCTGTGCCTGTTGGCGGGCGTAGGCCGCGCCAACTAAGATACCAGCCAATACCTCGCCTGATATTTTCGTCTTCTTCCAAGCGGCGATCATGCGATCAAGCGCAGTGCGAGCAGCGGGCGTGGTGACAAGCTGGTGAAGGCCCACATCCTTCTCGGCCGACGGTGAGCCTCGGATACGATCAGCAAGTGCGTCAATCCTCAGCGGAGACAGAAGGGCCACGAGGTCCGTAGCGGCGATCAGCATCGCAGTCATCAGACGGTCTCGAAAAAGGCTGCATCGGGGTTTTCTAGCGTGGGCACGACCAGCGAGCGATCCAGATGGCGATTGCCGCGCTCACATGAGGTCTCCGACACAAAAGAACATGCGTGACACGCTGCGCCGTGGAGCGACTGATCTTTGCTCGGGTCATGTTCCGCACAGAGCGGATCGGATGCACAAATGTGGGCTCGGTCTAGTGCCTGGCGCAGAAGTCGGCCGAGATTTTCGGGGTTCCCAAGCTCGACCAGCCCCCCCAGCGTTCCATCGGAGTCTGCAGCGGCCGTGTAGATAAGAAATCCGGCTTGATCCATGCCGTCGTCGACATCTGCGTATATTCGCTCACGAACGCTCGCAGCATTGTATCCGCACTCCAGGGCCAGTTCGCGGATGAGCATATGCGCGAGGGTATGGAGCATGACGTAGCGGACACCCGGATAACCTTCGTTCGGATCAAGGTTTCGTTTGTGGCGCCATCCTCGGTGCCCCTGTCGGAGCCTTGCATCAATCGCCTTTACGGGGGCCTTTTCCGCCCAAATCTTCAAAGCATCAGAATTGAAACTGATGAAAATGCCTTCTCCGTGGACTTGGGTGGCGGGCACCCAGTTCGGCGCGGCACGTCCGAGTGGTGCCCGTGGAGCTGCATCGTCTCCAGCGCCCTCATCAGGGGACTCGACTCTCGTGAATCCGAGGAGAGCGTTCACCTCTCGAAGACGCTCTAGCAAAAGCACGCGCGTGATCGCTGGATCGAATCCGGAAGGGACGCCTACTTTCTTGCTCATGAAGTGCGGGTAGTCGGTGGGAGGGTTGGCAGCTGTGAGCACATCCCATTCGGGACCCTTCAAATCGCTTTGCTCGACCTTGGGTCCGCCATTGCGGTGGGCTTCTACCGCCGTCCAGATCTGCTCGTCGGTGAATTGGTCTATGCCGGGCAGCTGAGCCGTCTTCTTCAGTGTTTTTACGACGAATGACACTTCGGAGACAGACGAAACGTCCTCGAAGAACGTCCAGCCGTCCGCGATCAGTTGAGCCAAGGGACTTCCCGTCTGCGGGATGGCGAGGACCGATAGCGTTACGGGAAACCAGCCATTCGTCGCTCCGAGAAGAATGGCGCGAGGGTCTTCGCTGCAATCATCTTCGAATCTGTCGATATGCGGATGCCGTCCGCGGCACCCCGGTAGATTGTCTCGACCAGCCTGTCCGAACGCCTGCGCCATGTTCTTCGATTTGCTACAGCCGTCACACTTGACCCAAAGGTTCTCGGTCTGAAGCGATGCGCCGCTCTCAAAAAAACGTAGTGTTGCGCGGCATGGATCCGGCCCGCCATGGACAAACCAGTGCCAGGCGAAGTCATCCAAATGGCCGGCACGGCAGGCCATGAGGAAGCGAGCTGGAACGGCATCGGCATCCCTGGCCCGTCCAGTGTTGCTTGATCCCCGGCAGCCTTCATGCACAAATCGTGTCGACTCTGGACGGTACCGGTTCTCCTTCAGCTTGAACAATCCGGCATCATAGGGTGACAGCAAGCCGCATTTCACGCAGCGGAGCCACCGCGGAAAAGGCTTCACGGGGACGCCTATCAGTGCCGCGGCAGAAAAGGGATCAACGATATCCCTCTCGCCTATCGGGGGCATGCGCAATGAATCGACCTGTGGTCCAAGGACACTTCGAACATTGGCCAGTAGCCGCCCCTCTTGAATCGGCTGGCATCTGTCCTTCTCCCAGCGATCGATGCCCATCGTGACCACCGATATGTTGGGGAGGTCGATCAAAGCTCCCGGACCATAGGTCCATAGAAGCTGGCTCGGTCGGATCTCGCCTACAGGTGTCCTGCTCATTGCCGATCCTCCTCGGCTCTGGTCACTTTCGGTCGCCAAGTCGGATCAGTGGTCGAGCGGTCGTCCTCCATCACAAGTCTTACGCCTGGCTCGACCTCGCGCATGGACATCGGGACTGTCCAGTCGGTCCAGGGCTTGATGCCGGGTGCTGATAGGAGCGGATAGGCGGTGGGGCCGGCGCCATACTTTTGGTAGACGAGCGTTCGCCCGCCAACGCCTGCTTCACTGGCCCATTCGTCGGCACGGCTCTTCATTTCGGCTTCGGCTAGCGCCTTCTTTCCCGAATCCTCGGTCACTTCCCAGGTTCGGGCGGTAATCGCGGCTATCGTTTCAAGCATCTCGTGGAGGCTTGGGCTATTCATGGCGCCGGCCCCGTCGTTCGCGGCGAATGGATCGTAGGTGTGGCGCATAATCGAAAGCATCGCGCCCGTAAGTCCTCGGTCCAACGCACGCGGCGAGAATGGCGTGACAGATTGGGCTTCGACGTGCTGGTAGAAAGTCGCGTGGTAGTGTTCGAACGTCTCGTAGTGCGACAGGTCGCGCGGCCGCGCCCAAGTCAACACCGTCGCCACGAGTCCTGGCGGCGTGCGGCCCACGCGGCTTGTCGCTTGGATATATTCGGCAGTTCCCTTGGGCTGGCCGTTGACGACCATCACCCCAAGGCGGTTCACGTCCACACCGACTGACAGCATGTTGGTCGCAAGGACGGCATCGATTGGTCTTGCGTCTCCGGGTTTCCTGTTGGTCACCCATTTGGCTTGCGCAGAGTCATAGGTCCCGTCGAACGGGACCTCGAGCTGATCTAGGTATCGAGGAATGTCCTGACTGGAGACGCGCGACGTCAATTCGCTGACTTCTTCAACGCGTCGCTGGCAGAGCCCCGGCCGGTCCACCAAGCTCATATTGACGCGGAAAGAACGCGTCTGGACGTCGTCTTCCGCCAACCGCTTCATGCCACCGAGCTCTCGGAGCGAGTTGAAATAGCCGACGAGCGTCATATAGGGGTCCGCTATCGGGCCGAACCGATCGAACAGGGCCTGGGCGGCAGTGAGGAATGCCGTGTATGTCCTGATCAGAACTGCTGGACGCGAGCTACCAGGCGCACAGATGCCCATGTAGCGCCGCCCGGGTTTCTCGCTGATCGGACGTTGAACGGAAAAAAAGTTGTCTTCGACGTCAAGTCCGGTCGGAGGAAACACAGAGATCCTCCGCATGAACACGTTTCGCACTTGATCATCGGCACGCCGCACGGTTGCTGTTGATGCGACGACCTTCGGTCGAACTTTAGTGCCGCCGAGGGTCCAGCTGCTCAGCTCATCGACGGCCGTCTCATACAGGCCCACCATCGTACCCAGTGGACCGCTGATGAGGTGGAACTCATCCTGAATGATCAGGTCTGGCGGCCTGATGGCGCGGACTGGCTTCACACTGGCGGCTGGATATGAGCCTCGCGCTCGATGCCCGGTGCCACAGTCATGGCTCGGCCAAAGCAGGCCATGGCGTCCGCACTCCTGCTCGACCCGGCCGAAAAGATTCCGCACTTCCGGGCGCCACGCCATCATGGCGAACTTGTCCACGGTCGCGATCATCATAGTCGGAGGACGGTGATAAATCTCTTCGTCGACGACCTTCACCGGCAGGCCGGGGTGAGGCTGGCCACTCGATTTTGCTTTCGAGAAGTCGCATCCACCGAGCTTGTCTCCGCAGTGGATCAGGGTTCGGCCGGCGATCCTGTCTACCTCGATGTCGCGTCCGCCGGAGATTTCAGAGCCGCACCACGGGCAGCTAGTCAGCTGTGCGGGCGAAGCTATCCCCGCCTTATTCCGATCATTGTTGCGAATGGCGTCGACGGCTTGATGAGACGCTTCGGTCGTGCCCGGCGTGACACGGTTGCCGACCCATAAGCCTAGCGAGAACGGCTCCTTGCCCCAGGTCTTGTCATCCGCGCGGCGGATGACTTCCATCGCGCAGAGCAAGGTAGTCGCCCGCTGGAACTGCTGCAGGGTCAGAAGGCGCAGCGTGTAGCGCATGATGACGGCGAGGCCGCGCGTCGCGTCCAAACCACCCAGATCATTCTTCAATCGTCGCATCGCCATGGCGAAGGCGGCCACGCCGAGATAGGCCTCGGTCTTGCCGCCACCGGTCGGAAACCAGAGGAGATCGGCGAATGCCTCAACGGGCTTCGTTCGGTCCGGATGGGCGGGATCAGCAAGCGATGGGATGGACAGAAGCAGGAATGCGAGCTGGAACGGGCGCCACGATCTGTTCTTCGGGACGTCCAGTGTAGCGACGTCGACTTCCTCGTTTCGCCTGCGCTTGAGCGAGTATATGCTTCGCACGCGCTGCATCGCCATGGACCGGTTGGCGAAGCGGAAAGCTTCCAACGCGTTCACATCGGTAAAAAGAGTATCCTGACCTTCCCGAAGGCGGCGCAGGATCTCCTCACAGCGCGCAATTACGTCTTTGCCAGGATCGTCGAAACCGGTGATCTCGGTTCCCAACCGCTTCTTTTGCTCGTCGATCCAGACAGCGTAATCGTCGATCAGGCAGGATAGCGCCTCGCGGAGACCGTCAGGGCCCATTTCGGCCAGACGTGTCATGTCGAGCCACCCTTCATCGAGCATGCGCCGCATGGCGGGACGGTCTCTCGAGTCGAGGCCTGGGGTTTCCGTTACGGCGACTTCGTATCGGGGCACGATCTCGGTTCGGACGAGGTGCGCTTTCGCCGAGTCATCGCGTGTCGTTTCGGCATGGACTGACACCCCGTGTCCGACGGCGTATTCCAGACGGCTGCGATATATGAGCGCAAGCCGGTCGCGTTCCGGGTCGTCGACCACTACCTCATTGGACGGGCGCCGCCGGAAAACCGCTTTGTCAGTATCGCCCTCGGCGGCTTGGACGCTGATCTTTGGCTGGAACAGCCATGCGCGGTCCTTATTGTCGTCTGGCTCCAGTTGGCCATTCACCAGGAACAGAGTGACGAGCCGTTCGCCCTTGTTGTTCGTCCGCACCGTGCCCTGCAAGCGGACGTCCGGCTGGTCTCGATCGGGGGTGGACGGCTTGATCTGGCCATCGACGAGGGGCAGCGTGACCACACCGCCGCAGGGGATCCGTTGCCAGACTCGGACCTTTACTTCTTCCTCGTGACCCGTCGCGCGGTTCTTACGGGTCTTGACGACCTTATGCTCGCCATTGGGAACACGTTCATAGCGCCCCCAGCGTGCGTCGACGGTCAATTTCGCGACGTCGGGTGCCACGCAGAAGGTGAGGCCCATGCTGGATGGGACAAGGGACTGGTTGTTCGTGGTGTCGATCTCGTCAAGGGCGTCATCCTCGGTTTCCACTCGGCCCGATGCGCTCGCGAATTCGGCGCCGGGCTCGTGGAGCGGCGCTGCTCGCTCATCCTCCAGGTCGCCGCTTTCCTCGGCCGCCGAGGCAGGCTCAACCCGAGCTTCCTGGTCGTCGTCCGGCCGCCGCGGGGCCAGCTTCCCGACAAGATAGCGGTCGCGAACGCTCATGTCCTTTATCTGCTCGTGCGGTCCACCGGCGGGGCCGAGAAGATCGTCGCGGATAGCTAATTCGAGCAGATCGCGCACATAGGCGACATTCTGGATGAGTGGAACGTCAGCGACTGCGGTACCGCCTAGCGCGATGATTTTTGCAAGGTCCTCGGGACGGAGTCGTCCGATGGGGCCGGAAGGTAGCCTCAGACCGATGTCGATGACGGAGGTTTGCGGACAGACTGCGTGCATTCGGTCGAAATAGATCGTCGTTGTCGCAAGATCGGAACGTATACGTAGAATCCGACCGACGCACTTCAGGGCGCCGTTGGCTTCAGCCGCGACGACCCAATGCCCTTCGTCCAAAGCAGCGAAGGTCGAACGCGCTCCGTCTAGTCGAATGACGTGAGGGCCAAGCCATGTCGGTTCCTTGGTGAGCCATCCTTGTCCGCTTGGATCAATGATCGAGGTCATGTGTCGCCCCCATTGAGCTTCTATAGCTCGACGCGAGAAAAGTGCGGGTAGATTCGATAGAACTTCCTGAAAACCAAGAATGGATCCTCGCCCATGTCGGACTTAGGCAAATCGAAGGACAGTTTCGCCCGAGCGTCTTCGCTCGACTCCATCGTCAACCGCTCCAGGGTGGAAAGGGCTGGCAGGTCGAGACGATGGGGGGAGTCTGGTATCGAGTGGAATTCCCACCCCTGCAGAAGATCATCGATTGATCTCTCGTTGGGGGCGCATATCACGAGTGCCGCGGTCACCATCGCCTGACCGTCTTTGTAGTGGGTCGCCAGCGCCCACACCATCCGACGATCACGAAAGTTGAGCGCTTCCTTTTCGACCGCCAGCTTGAGGACGCGGAGCAAGCTCAAACCGTAGTTCTTGTGTGTCATGCAGTCGGCGGGCAGCCCGCTCGGGAAGAGGTGCCCGACCCGCTCCTTGAAGCGAGCGAGTCGCCACTCCTGTGTCGTCGGCTTTTGCTTACGGTCAGCCGACGCCGAGTCGTCGACTTCAACAGATATTTCGTTGGTGGTCGGCTTTCCGAGAGACTCCGGATTTGCGTTGAGCGTCACGCGCAGCACGCTTCCGAGTGGAACCGTTCCGATGGTTCGTGCGAAGCGTTCGATCTGCGTGGTGATGCCTTTTGGCTCCGTGTAATCAAACCAGATGATCGCAGGCGCTTCGAATTCTTGTCCGTCCAGATAATCTTCGAGCGTCGCGTGGACGCATTCGATCGATGCGATCGGACGATTGAAGAGTTGCCGCTTGTGAACCTCTAGTTCGGTTTCCACACATGCCATCCGACTGACGCCGAGCCGGGCGTGCACCAATCTGAAATCCTCCAGAAAGGGGCCGCCGAGTCCGATGTACTGGTATTTTTCCAGCGACAGACTGGGAGCCAGCCGCATCAGCAGCGACAGGAACAGTTCACGGTCAACGGCCTTATTGGGCCTCAACCGATACGGGAGTGACGATCCGGTGCTCATGTATCAGCCGTCCCGCTTCTTGGCTTTGGTGAGCGTTAGCTCGAAACATTTTTCACCTATGATTCCCGGCTTCTCATCATCCACGTCGAACAGCATCTTGGAGACGAGCCGTATTTCCTCGATGGGCCGCGAGAATACGATCCTCCGCGACGAGGGGGTCTTACCTGGTGGTTCTGGCAGTACTCGCGCCTTCTGTGGATTGAACTCGACCTGGTCGCCCGTTTTCCTGACCTCATCGCGCGATACGACTGCAGCGATTGCTGCCTTCAACGGAAGTGGACGTGCATCCTCCCAGTAGTTCGACTGGTCGGCACGGGGGTGATTCTTCCACTGGTTCGTATACGAAATCCAGATTCGCATACCCTCTTTCATCTTTACCAGTGACTCGAGCCATACGTTCGACGACGTGTCGAGCGCGCGCTTTGTCGTCGTGACCGGGAGCTTGTCGGCTCGTTTCGAGCGGAACTCGATGATGCCGGTGATGATGGCGAACTGCGGGTGGTACAGCGGAATTCCGTCACCCCAACCAGTGAGACGACTTTTGTCGCCGACGATCACCGCGCGATCGTTGCAGAGGACCGTCCAGCCGGCGGTGGCCGAAGAGCGGTCACCCTCGAAATCCGCGTCGTCCTCCTTGTCGGTGCCGAGGCTGCGCCCGGTGTTCAAGCCGACCGTGATCGAGACCAGTACATCGTCGATCGTCTTCTGAAACACGAAAGGTGCGGGTCCATCGTCGCGCTTTGACACGAGTACCTCGACGAGCACTGGCTCAACCGGTTTGCCGTTGAGATCTACCTTGAGGCCCAACTGTAGGAACATGGTGAAGTGTTCGGAGATGGCGGTGCGAACCTCGTTCTCGAACGCTTCGTTGGCGAAGTGTCTAGAGACGCCGTCATACAGTTCACGGACTTGGATGATCGTGCCTGGTTCGGCGAGCTTTTCACTTGCTTCTGTCGGTTCGTTGATCGGCAGCGGCTCCCAGCCTTTGGCGTCGAGCCAGGCCGAGGTGATCGGGACCTCGAATGTGTCCACGCCGTGCCGGGTCCGCACGAGCGCCTCGTGTCCCATCTTGAAGATCGCACGTTTCATTCCCACGCCGTACATGCCGATGGTCTCGGTATCCGAATCGCGCTCGTCTCCTGTGTCGCGGCCCATTTTGAACGCATAGTTCTTCGCGATCTCACGCGGGATGCCGCCGCAATTGTCCTCGATCGCAAAATGATCCGCGGCGAGTTCGATCTTAACGAAATGCTGCGTGTAGTCGACGTCGTTGCCATTCGCGAGCCGGAGTGCACCGTCAATACAGTTATCGAGAAGGTCTAGGATCGCATCAGCGAGGTTAATGTCGCGCGTCAGCATCGAGACGAAGAACTGTTTGGTCGGGACCGCTATAGCGGTGTCCGCACTCGGTTTCATTTGCTGGTCCTCTGTGTGCGGGACTTCTTCACAGGCTCGGTGGCATTGGTCTTGGACGCCTTCGGGTCGGCCCCGGTCGGGTCGATAAGAGCGAAGGTGCCTTGCGCGCCCGGAGACTTCGCCCCCCGCTTCGCCGGTCTTGCCGAAGTCGCTGCAATGGCCAAGTCAGTTCCGCCTTCGACCCTTTGCAGATTCAGTCCGATAAGGCGATGAAGCAGCTCGCGTCGTGTGGCATCCGAGAGAGTGAACCGAAGGTTCTTCCCTTTCGGGAGGCGCTCGGCGGCGAAGAACCCCATACTCGTGGAAACGTCCGTCCAGCCGTACGCAGCAACGACCGTCGCGTTAAGCTGCTCATGAAGGTGCCGAAGTCTGAGAATGTCTGAAGCCGTTTCGTTTTCTGCATGAAACAGGTTGTATATCTCGGTGAGACCAACTCCACGGCCTTTGATGAGCTGCTGGCGGTATGCGTAGTAGTCGGCTCCAACGCGTTGCAAATCGGCGGTTAGAATCGGAAACGGGAACGTCGAGAGGACCGTCGTCGCGGTATATCGGATCAAGTCCAGGCTCGTGGAGCAGAACTGCCATACCCAGAGTTCATGAACCGACGACTGTAAGCATGCGTACAGCCCATGGCTTGGACGCACAACCACGACGATAGGATGCGCAAACACTGAACGCGCCGAGACGAACGTAGGGAAGATGTACTTGGCGGTGAACGGAAGAACAATGACTTGGTCAAGGTGCCGAGCGGCGTTCTCAAGACCAGGGCGCGCTTCGGCGTAGCGCCACCAACGTTCCTTGTTCGCTTTCCGCTTGACGAGATCCCGTTCGGGTTTGACGAGCGCGCGAACGATGTCGAGGCACTCGGGGTAGTTTTGCCGGCACTCCTCCAACGACCGCATTGAGAAGTTGATGGCGAAATTCCTCGAGGTCTGCTCCACTTTGTTGTTGATGTCATCACCGCGAATCAGCGGGAACAGGACGTCGGCGTTATTTGCCCTGAGGCCACGCAGGCGTGATGCTTCTTCCTCAGAGATAACGAAGCCTTGACCCATCAAATAGTGACCAGAAAAAGCCAGCCCTTCGTTCTCGACGAGTTCACGCGGCGACTCGATCTTGTGCTCTGTTTCCAGTTGCAAGAATGAGCTGATTCGGCCCTCGACAACGGCATCATCAACGACGACTTTCCCCGTCCACAAGAAGTTTGTCAGATGGACGTGGGCGATTTTGACGCCAGCCGCCCCCGGCCAAGTCCGCGACGGAACGCACGAGTAGACGGTAAGCCCTTCACCGAGCAGCCGTTCGAGGCCGTTTCTTCGAGACTCCCCTTGAGAGATGATGTCGCTCAATACCAAGCCGATGAATCCAGGCCTCGCGACAATCATAGCAGCTCGAAGGAGGAAGTAGACGCAGAGGTCGGTAGTGCCTGCTGGACCGAGAAGCCACCGTTTCAGATACGAAAGTAATGCATCCGAGTGCCTGAAACTGATCCGCCGTCCTCCAAGCATAGGTGGGTTGCCAATAATGGCGTCGAAACCAGAATTGCCCTGGAAGACGTGAGGGAATGCCAACGGCCAGTGGAGCGGGCGGCGTGCTTCTCCTCTGGTGGAATCTTTTGAGAGGTCGGCCAGCGCGCGCCTCGACAATGCGGCGAGCGCCTGAGGGTCTTTCCGCAACACTCGGTCGGCATCGGCTGCGAGTACAGCGATGCGTGTCTCAACGTCGCCACTGTCCGCCGCGAACACCACGCCGATGAAGGCGTCGGCGAGCAACTCAGCAGCTTCGAGCTTCTTGCGAGTCTCGGCGTCCAGCGTAGCCATCGCCTCGACATCGTGGATGTCGCGAATGGGAATCTTGTGCAGCTTCCGGCGTAGCTCGACGGCATCGGCCACCGCGCGCTCAATGGCCTTGCCGAACAGACGGCCCTGCTTCGTGGTTGCCGGGTCAAGTGACAGCTCAGTGAGCTGATCAAGGCGGCTGATGCCGAGAAGGCTATCGCCGCTCCGAAGGTTGTGGTCGAGGAAACCGAAGGGCCGCCCTTTGGCGAGCGTGGTCAGCCACAGTGACAACTTAGCTAGTTCGACCGCGAGCGGGTTTTTGTCGACGCCGTAGAGGCAGCGCTCGGCGATCAGCCGGCGCGCCAATATCGCGCGCTCCTCGGTATCGCGCGACAGCGACTCGTACCCGACCGGGTCATCCATAGAAAGCATGCGGCCTTCGGCATCGATCCGGCCGCCACCCGCTTCCACGTCGGACCAAGCCTCGACGAGCCGATCGGCGAGCCAACGGCAGGCCTGTACGAGGAACGCACCTGATCCCATTGCGGGATCGCAGACCTTGAGGTCGAGGAGTACATCGGCGCTCTTGAGCCTCCAATCTTCGCGCGCCGCACCTTCGGCTGGGCCGTGATAGACGATCGGGGTCAGCGTCTCCTCGACGATCTTCTCGGTCAGGCTCTTGGGCGTGTAGTGCGTCCCGCTCTCGCGCCGATCAGCGCCTAGAACTACGACGAAAGCACCCGCGTGATGGACCAACGGGTATCCCCACGGGTCCGTCCGCAGTAGTGCGGCAAAGGGTAGGATGCGGTCTCGCAGGGCCACGTCGCCACGGCAGACGGTGAGCAGGCGCGCCGCCACGTGCTCGTCCGGCTCCCGGTCGATGGCGTTGCGAATGGCGGGCTCGGAACGCTCGCTCCGCTCCTTCAGGAGATCGACGATCCTGGCGGCGCTATCGAGGCGCACGGTTTCGATCTCGCCCAGCGTGACGCGCGCATTCTTCGCCTTGGCCGATCCTTCGAGCTCAAGCGTCACATCATCGACGCGCTGCACCGTGCGTTCGAGGAGACCCTCGTAGACGTGGCCGATCTGCTCTACGTCGAGGGCGCGGTAGGAGAGCGTGCGTCCTTCGAAGGTCTGGATCGCTTCCAGTAGGAGCAAGACCGTTCGGTCGTCGATGGGCAGCGGCTCCGCAGGATCGCTCCGCCAACCGGTCCCCTTCTTTCGTCCTTCGAGGAAAGGGTAGCGGTCTGGATCGAAGAGAGACCCCCCCATCGCCGGGAGCCGAAGCGTCGGATGGTCGATGCCGCCAAAGACGCCACGGAACAGAGCGAGCAGCCGAGACCATGACGACCGCCGACGCTCCAAGATCTCCTCCGAATCCGCGCGAAGCTGCATCCGCAGGCTAGATATCGCATAGAAGGCTTCGTAGCGGGGATCGCCGAGCAGCAGCAGTCCACGTTCCTCGGCTGCGAGCAGGAAGACGAGCCGCATCATGACCGTCAAGCCGGCCTCGTAGAGTTCTCGTGGGTCGACGTCGCGCAGAAGGTCGCGGTTGCGGTCCTGGTCGGCGCGATCCAGGGCCTGGACGAGCACTTCGATGGCGCGCCGGACCTGCTCTCCGAGCGCTTCAGTCACGTCGCCCTGGTGCTTCAGAGACCGCTCGTAGAGCGCGGGCAACGTGCCCTCGTCGGGTCCGAAGAAACGACGAACACCCAGCAGGCTGACGAAGGCGCGCAGCGTTTCCAGTTCCTGGCCCCAAAGGCGCGCATACCAGCTCGCGAAGCCTGCTACGGCGCCGACGGGCGCGTGGACGAGCATCCAGCGCTCCCCATTGGTGACGATACCAGTGGGGCATCCCGTCGCTCGGAGCAGCGCGACCATCCGGTCGGCCGGGGTGATCGCGAGGCCATCGAAACGGCGCGTCGCGTCCAGATCGGTATCGGGCTCGTAGACGTGGATGAGCAGGAGCGGTTCGTCGGAGTGCGTCGGATTCACGACGGCTAGGTCGGGCGCGACCGTGACCCCGTGTTCGGGCATTGAGACAGTCAACTGCTCAGGCAGTGTCGCGCCCCTGCGCAGCACCGCCTCATCCATTTCCAAGGCAGTGACCAGCACATCGTCGATCCAGGCCGCGTGCAGCGCGGGAAGGTCGAGGTCGTCCATGTCGACGGCATCGCGCCATTCCTCATAGGTCCTACGAAGCCGCTGAGGCCGCCCGGAAGGCAGAGCTTCGAGGCCTTGCGGGAAGACATCCCGCAGCACGGGCACCGCCAGAAACGGCCCAGAGACTTCGACGAGGTTCAGCCACTCGTGATCGTTGCTCATCCGCGCTTCTCCGTCGCGATGGAGTTCGGAACCAGCAGCACCACGGCCACGGGGAAGGTATGCTCGACGGCGTTGGAATGCCGTTCCTCGATCGCCCGTACTTCCTGCTCGCGTTCCTTTGGAATACGTGCGCGGCGAGCTTCCAAAGCGGCGTGATCTCGCTTCAGCTGAGTGCGTTCGTCATCAGAGAAGAGGTCGAGTTGTTGCGGCGCGCGTTCGGCGACAAGCTCAGTCTTCAGCGCTCGCTCGAGATCATCGAGCACCTGTCGGATATCTTCTATTTCCTTGAGTTTTTGGGCATCGATCTTGTTTACGAGGAAGCGCAAACGCTCCTTTGATCGCGCCTCGACAGCGGCGAGAATGGCGTCACGTTGCTTGTCGAAGCGCGTCCGTAGGGCATCGAAAGTAGAACTCGACAGGGCCGCGGGTTGAGAGTCTTCAAGCCAACGGCGAACCTCCGTAACCCTGTCTTCCCGTCGGAAGTTGGCATCGCGCAGATAGCCTCCCGCTTCCGTGAGTTCCTCGTGTAGGCGGTTATGGTTCCCGCCAGTCACGACCAGCCGCGACATCACGACCACGGCTGGTCCCTCGATCCGCCCATCCGGTAACGAGCGAACGGTGACGCGATTCAGTTTCTTAACGTCGTCGCGCGCCCAAATCTCGGCACGCAGGAGACGGAGGCTCATTTGGACCAGGCGGTGGTTCAGGTGGACGAGAACGACGTCATCACGTCCCTTGGCAACGTCGTGGTCGAAGGTGATGGGGCGGATCTTTTGGGTGTACGGATGTTCGAGCCCCTCTAGGCATCGCGACCACGACCCCGACAAGGGTGGCATACGAAAGACGGTCCCGTCCGGAGTCCCGACAAGCGAGGCCGGCTCCAGATCAGGCTTATCTGCGATCCGCAACGCCGTTCGGACAGCCCGCTCGATGTGGTCCGGAACCAAACTCTGCTCGCGCCGGGTCTCGTTCAGCCGCTCGTGGAGTTTGGCGACCCGGTCGCGAAGATCGCGCTCGACCTTCACGAAACGGCGAGACCGTTCCATCCTGGCCTCGGCTTGCCGCGTGTCGAGATCGCGGCGGCGGCCTTCGAGCAGGTCGGACAGTTGAGGCGCGATGACCGGATTGACACTGCCCATGTCGGCACGCATCGCATCCAGTTTGCGGAGAGCGCGCAGGATATCGTCACCGTGGCCACCTTCGGCATCCACCGGGTGCCAAATGACGACCTCGCTGGCGCGTTGACCGTGCCGATCGATACGGCCGTTCCGCTGCTCCATCACGTTCGGGTTGTAAGGAATTTCGAGGTGGATCATCAGGTGACAATGGTTCTGTAGATCGATGCCCTCTGACGCAGCGTCGGTGGCCAATAGGATCCTTACCGGGGATTCGGAGGGGTCAGCCTGGAACGCGGCTTTCACGGCCTCCCTTTCCTTCGGATCCATGCCGCCGTAGATCAGAGCTAGGCGGTCTGCCCCGAAACCGTGCGCCGATAGGATCTCCTGCATCCATTGCTGAGTGGCTCGATATTCGGTGAACAGGATCACCCGTTCGTTCGTCCACCGGTCGCCGTCTTTCAGGTGTTTGGCCAGCCAATCCAGTAGGGCGTTGGCCTTGGCATCCGTTCGACGAGCCGCCTGCTGTGCCCATGAGCGCAAATGGTCGAGCATACGTCGTTCGTCGTCGTTTGGTGGTCGGGAGTGTTTACCAGCTTCCTCGATCGCCTCAGCCTCGGCGGCGTCCCGCTGAGCGTCGTCTGAATAGTCCTCTTCTGTCTTTGCTATAGCCTTGCGAAGGATACGGTCATCGAACTTTTTCTGGCTGCGCTCAGTCGTCGCCCGGCCCTCGATCGTCGCGATATGCCGTTCCAGCGTTGCTGCGAAAGCCGCGGGAGACGAAGCGAGGCGCTTGCGCAGTAATTGGTGCACGAAGTGATCGACGGCACGCCGACCTTCGGATCCGCTTTCGCGGCTCTTTATGTATGCGTCGAGCCGCCGCCGCACATCTCTTTCGCCGCTGGCGTAATCAATGCGCAGCGCTTCCAGACGCCTCTCAGGGAAGATACGCTTGCCATTCGCATCGACGAGATCACTCTTGAGCCGGCGGACCATGACCCGAGCAAGCTGCGCGTCACTAGGAAGCACGTTTCTTGCGAACCGCTGATCATCAAGGAGCTCGAGCAGTGCGGTGAAGGACTCTGTGTAGCCGTCGTGCGGCGTGGCGGTGAGAAACAGTTTGTGCTGGAAGTGTGGTGCAGCCAGGCGGACCAAGCGTGTCCTGAGGCTTTCGACAGCGTAGCGGCCAACAGTCGGCGCGACGTTGTGGGCCTCGTCAATGATCAGCAGGTCGAACTTTCGGGGATGGCTCACGTGGGGGGGCAAAGCATCCCGCAGGAGACGCAGGCCTTCGCCTTGCTTTGCCCAGTCCATCGAAGTGATTAGTCGGGGAAAAGACGTCCATGGATTCGCATGCAGTCCCCGCTCCCGGCGCAGACGCTTGACATAATCCGTGTCGACGATCCGGAACTCGAGCCCGAATTTCTCCTGCATCTCGACACGCCACTTCTCCTGCAAAGAGGCAGGGCATAGGACGAGGACGGTACGGGCACGGTGACGCAGGAGCATCTCCTGAACGACGAGCCCGGCCTCAATGGTCTTCCCGAGCCCGACGTCATCGGCGATCAGCAGATTGGTGCGCGCCATGTCGATTGCCCGCACGAGCGGGTCCAGCTGGAAGTCTTCGATACTGACTCCACTGCGGAATGGCGCCTGGAGATAGCCCCGGTCAGCGTTCGTTGCAGCCCCCCAAGCGACGGCATCAAGGAAGGCTTGAAGTGTCGAGGGGTCATCCAGTCCGGTGATGCGCGGGAGTCCCGCCCTCTCGATCACATGAGCTCCGGGCTCTAGCTCCCAGAGCACTTCGATCTCTTCACCCAGCGCGTCCTCGTCGATTGAAGCAAGCCGAACGAGGTGCCGCTTCGGTAGTCCTGGTGCAACCGAACCGCCGTCGATCTCGGAGACTATCCACTGGCGACGGCGAGCCTCGACCAGCTGGCCCGGCTCTGGAGCAGTGGCGTGAGCGACCTTGGCCACCATTTCATCGGCGGTCATCGACATAGATGGACCCCATTCTGCTTCCGCGAGTCGACAAGCTCGGCGATGCGGTCCGCGGCTTTCCGAGCATCTTCGTGTTCCCAGATCCGGACCGTCGCCCAACCAAGAGCGTTCAGCCGCTGATCGGTATCGGCATCTCTGGATCGATTGGTTTCGATCTTCTCCCGCCAAAAATCGGCATTACTCTTCGGCCAGGAAGCGTGCTTTGGGCATCCGTGCCAGAAACATCCGTCGACGAACACGGCTAGTCTCACGCTGGGGAAGACGATATCGGCGACGCGTCTGGGCTTCGTCAGGAGCGGAACGTGGAGGCGATAGCGCAGCCCCTTGGCATGCAGAATTTTGCGGAGGTCGATCTCCGCTTGCGTGCCCTTCTGTCGCACGCAGGCCATCCGACGACTGGCGTCATGCGACGAGGGACTTACTTGCGTCATCCACGATGGCTCCCTTCTTCCTTTTCATCGTCTCGGCTTCAATCCCAAGATGGGCTGCGATGCTCTGACCGATCACCTCGCCGAGCGTGACGGGAACCGCGTTCCCGATCATGCGGCCCAACGCCTTGAAGTGAACGGGGGCTCCGTCCGGGAGGAAAGAATAAGACTTAGGAAAGCCTTGAAGGATTGCCCCTTCTCGAAGGGAAATGGCGCGATCCTGTTCGGGATGTCCGAACCGACCGTTCCCAAAGCCATAGAACTGGGTCGTCAAAGTCGGAGCGGGTTCATCCCATACCATCCGGCCATATACGCCCGGATAGGTATGCCCCGTCTCTCGCCGATGACAGTCAGCGACGAGATGCTTCGGCCAATCCCGCCATGTACCTCCGGGGCGAGAGGCACGAATGCGTTCCCGGTTCAAATCGGATAGCTTCGACGCAGCATGAAGCGGGTCCATAAGCTGGGCCTCACCCTGCATGATCGGTGCGAGCCCACCGATCGCAGCGCGGACAGTCATCGGGAAACTAAGTGTCGGGGCGATCAACTCTATGTGGCCGAGGCGGGACGCGAGTAGCACCAACCGTCGCCGATTTTGTGGCAGCCCATAGAGGGAGCAATCAACCACCTGCTGGTTGATGTGGTACCCCAGTTTCTGAAGCGTCTGGACAAAGTCGTCGAACACTGCGTGCTTGGCGACGGACGGAACATTCTCCATCGTGACCAAGTCCGGTCGTGTGCCTTTTATCAGCCGTCCGAATTGATAGAGCAGGCCCCAACGCGGGCTCCCAACGACATCATACCGCTGGGCGTAGGTCGAGAATGGTTGGCATGGTGCGCACCCGGCAAGCACCCGGAATTCAGCATCACCGAACATCTCGCTGAGACGTTTTGGGGCTAGGCGCCCCACGTCTCCATTGATGAAGCGCGCTGCATTGTTAGCTTCGAAGGGATGACGGCAGGCAGCGTCAACATCTATACCTGCGACAACCTTGATCCCTTCTGAAATCAGCCCGTGAGTGAGGCCTCCCGCCCCGCAGAATAGGTCGACGCACGCTATATTTTCCGAAATTGCTCGAGAGGATGTCTTTATTTCTGTATTGCCCAGCATTCACTCGCTCCACATTTCAGAGCGACTTCGTCTATTATTTGCAAAGTTGGGCCTATAAGGTGTCCCATGCACTTCGTTGGCTGCCATGACGGCAACTAGAGCATACCCGGTTCGAGTGGCAACGATGACACCAATTGTCTCGTTCCTAGTCTGGAATGGATCAATTGTGTCTGCCATATCGAACCCTTGCCTGACCCTCCAGAATCTGCGTCCCAGTGTTAGCCAATTTGGGCAGCAGCGCAATGCATCACTCGCCTCAATGCCTTCGGCGCGGCCTGGCTGGTCCTCAGGGGTAGCGCTCAACATCCATCGGCCGCTTCCCGATCAGCCATGCCTCTGGCGGCAGCATGTCACCAGCAATCGCTATCAGAAGCCGGTCGTCTGCGCCACTCTCAAGCGTGCAATCCGCCTCAGCATACCCGGCAATATATCGACTGACCGAGCGGCAAGACGTGATTCGAGGCTGGCCATGGCGAACGATCCGACCAGCAGCATCGACCAAACCGAGTTCCAGCGCCAGTTTCGGGCCGATCTGATGCAGGACGCCCTCCCGCTCCTCATGGAGCACATATACTCCGGTCTCTGAATTCCGCACTGCATAGCCCAATCGGGGCAGGTGATCCCATCCGAAGTCCGTCACACTGCCCCGCCCCTCGTCCCAGCCGAGCACCAAGTGCGCGGCGACGGGCGTGTCGGGTGCGCCGGCAAGGGGCAGTTCGGTGATTTCCATGACCAGGGCGGCGACCGGTGACGGGGCGATTCGTCCAGCCGCTTCAAGTTCGCCTGCCCGCTTTGAATCAAGCTCGGTCACCTTGAAGAACCGTCGGAGGGTCCCGATCGTTTGCTTCCGACCGCCAATCACCAGCGCCGTGGTGCGACGGTCCAACAGGAAGGTGTTCACGCCCATGGCTTATCCTTGATGCAACTCTCTCTCGCACATTCGCGCTCTCGCGACAAAACTCAAGTCAATAGCTGAGTTCTTTGGCATGCGGCTCGGCTGAACGTTCGCGTCAATGTACTGCGCACGGCGATCTGGTCGGAATCCACTTTTCCTTGGAGCGAGAGCAGTCTCCGCTATCAGGAGGCGTTGCACGCGATCCTGCAGGACAGCCACTGACCCCTCTGTTCCCCCCACTCCACCGGAACTCCCTCCCGGAGCACGTGCACCCCGAGTTCCGCTGGCTGCCGCCCGTCGAGTATCGCCTCCACTATGTCGGGCGCCAGCAGCGTCAGCATAAGGACGCGCCCGAGATAGCCGCGATCCAGCTTCTCCGCCGTCGCCAGCTCGCTGACCGACCCGTAGCGCCCCGCGTCAAGCATCCGCTTCCACCGGTGGGCGCGTGCGAGGGCCTTGATCAATGTGCTGTCGATCCGCGCCCGTGGCGGTGGCAACGTGCCCACTGTGCCATCCGGCGAAACGACGAGTTTCCGCCCTCCCCTCTTACGGATGGTGATCGGAACCCGCACGATGACGCTGGTCATCGCGCTCATGCCGCCCGCCGATCTAGGCCAGCCGGCCGCAGATCCCGCATCAGGCTGGCCAACCCCTCAAGCCGCAACCGGATGTCGGCGCCGGTCGGGCTGACATCCACCCGTTCGACCAGCAACCGCACGATCCGCGCCTGCTCCGCGGGGAATAGCTCGTCCCACAGCGGGTCCAACCGCTCCAGGGCCTCGCGGGCCTCCGCCTCGGTCAGATCCCGATCCTCCGCCCGCGCCGCCCGCCACGTTCCCATCACTACTTCAGGCTGCCGCAGCAGCGCCCGCACCTGGTCAATCACCGCCGTCTCGATCTCCCCGGCCGCGATGCGCCGGACCAGGCAGCCGTTGTCGGTGCCCTTCAGCACGGCCTGGGCCACATAGTACCTATATATCTTGCCGTGCTTCCGCGTGTGGCTTGGCGACAGCGCCCGCCCATCCGGCCCAAAGATCAGCCCGCGCAGTAGCGCCGGCGTCTCGCCCCGGTTCTCGTTGGCGCGCACCTGGGTGCTTTCCGACATGATCTCGTGCGCCTCGTCCCACACGCGCCGAGAGATAATCGGGGCGTGCTCGCCCTGGTAGGTATTGCCCTTGTGGGCGATTTCGCCGATCAGCAGCCTGTTGTTCAGCAGCTTGTAGATCGCTCCCTTGTCGACCGGGCGTCCCGTCTTGGTGCGCACGCCTTCGGCCTGCAGCATCGGCACCAGCTTCGTGGCCGACCGCGTCTCGACGAACCCGGCGAATATCCGCCGCACCCAAGCCGCCTCGCTGTCGTTGATGACGAGCTTTCGGTCCTTCACCTCGTAGCCCAGCGGTGGCGGCCCGCCCATCCACATCCCGCGCGCCTTCGACGCCGCTACCTTGTCCCGGATGCGCTCGCCGGCGAGTTCTCGCTCGAATTGCGCGAACGACAGCAATATGTTGAGCGTCAGACGCCCCATGCTCGTCGTTGTGGAGAACGACTGAGTCACCGAGACGAACGTCACCTGGTTGGCGTCGAACACCTCGACCAATTTCGAGAAGTCCATCAGCGAGCGGCTCAGCCGATCGAGTTTATAGACGATAATGCAATCAATAAGCCCCGCCTCGATATCGCGCAGCAGGCGTTGCAGCGCCGGGCGTTCGAGAGTGCCACCGGAGATGCCACCGTCGTCGTAGCGGTCTGGAACCAGCACCCATCCCTCTGCGCGCTGGCTGGTGACGTAGGCCTCGCAGGACTCGCGCTGGGCATCGAGCGAGTTGAACTCCTTGTCGAGCCCCTCGTCGGTCGATTTGCGGGTGTAGACGGCGCAGCGGATTTTGCGCACCGTCGGCGCCGCGGCCGTGGTGGTTTGCGGACGCCGGCTCATGTGGCACCTCGGTTGTTCTTCAAGCCGAAGAAGGCCCAGCCGTTCCAGCGGGTGCCGGTGATGGCCCGCGCGACGGCGGACAGCGACTGAAACGGACGCCCCTGCCACTCGTAACCGTCGGCCAGCACCGTGACGGTGTGCTCGACCCCCTGGTAGTTCCGCATCAGCCGGGTGCCGGTCACCGGCTTGTCGTCGACACGAATGCGGCGCAGCACCGGGTTGCCGCCATCGAGTTGCTCGCCCAGAGCCTCGAGCCGGGCCAGCGTCGCGGGCTTCAGTCCGCCATAGGCAAGCTCTTGAATCCGATATCCAAGCCGGCTCTGGAGGTAGGCCCGATTATGCGGCGGCGGCTCCTTGCCGAACAGGTCGCGCCACTGCTGTTTCAGCGTCGGCGCATCGGCGTCCTGCAGCGCCGCGAGACGGCCGAGCACGTCGGCGGGCGGGATGGCGGGGATGGTCGGCGTCGCCGCGGCAGGGGCCGCGGCCGTAGGTCTTGCGTGTCGTGTCATGTGGCTCTCCGGTTGGTCTGGTTTGCAGACACGCGCTGGCAGGGCACCAAGTGTAGGCGAAACTCTCCGCAGTCCCCGGTCGCGGCGGTGTCAACGGCCATTTCCTCGGCGGTGCGGCTGCGGAGCCGCAGCAGGCCGCGCACGAGGAGGGCACAGACCTCTTGGAGGTCGGGTGGGAGATGCGGATTGACGCCGCGATCGGTGCTGCTGGGGCGATGCATCGCGCGACAATACAAATCGCTCCGCCTCGCGGGGAGTGCTATTTTGTAGCGCTACGCCGAATTCGATTGGTGCGACAGCGTTGCCCTCAGGAGCCGATTTGTCGTCCCAGCCAAATCACGCGGCCGACCACGGCGACGTCGTTCGGGCTGACACTGCGCTGGGCGTCATACTGCTTGTTGTCCGACAGGATGGAGAGCTTGCCCTCCGCGACCTCGACCTGCAGTCGCTTGATCTGCAGCCCGCCATCGGTGCGGATGACATAGATCCCGTCCTTCCGCTGCGGCCGCTTCTGCCCGAAGTCGACCAGGACCGAATCCCCCTGGCGCAGCGTCGGCTCCATGGAATCGCCGTCCACCGTGATCACCGCCAACTGATCGAGCGGCGCATTGGTGATGGACCGCAGCCAGTCCTCCCGGAACGCGATGCGGTAGAGCACGGTCTCGCTGTCGATCGCGCGGCCCGGCCCGGCGGAGGCCCGCGCATCGTAAACCGGCAGCAAAGCCCAGCTATCTCCTGCCATCACCACCAGTTCGGCCGACAGCGACCGGCCCGGCAGAGCCGTCGCCGCCTCGGGCTTGCGGCTGGCACGTTGGCCGAGCAGTGCCGAGGCCTGCACAGCGGTGGTCACCACGCCCTCCAGCGCTGCGGCCTCATGACCAAACAACAGCGCCTGCCAGGTGATGCCCAGCGGCACCGCCAACTCGCGCGCCGCCCGCGGCGTCAGCGGTCGTCGCCCGGCCTCATAGGCACGATAGGTGGCTTCAGGGATGCCCGCGAGACGGGCCAACTCGGCGCCACTGCCGATGCCCTTCTCCTCGCGGATGCGTTTCAGACGGTCTGATGTATGTTCCATGCGTTGCATTATGTAGCGCTTTCCGTGGGAGTGTGTAGCGCTTATTTTTTTTCAGAACAAGCCTATTTTGTGACGCTACTTTATGTTTTTGTCTGGCCTATGAGCCAGCTCACATCACCCCGCCGCTCTCACCCCAAGCACCGTTCAACTGGGCTTTCCCGACCTTTGGCTCCGCCCGTCAGCTTTGCCGCCGTCATCGGCCTGTGGCCGAGTGCGGCCGAACTGGCCGAGGTGCTCGACGTCGAAGCCGTCACCGTCCGCGCCTGGCGCCGCCGCGGCATTCCCGCCCGCTACTGGTCCGCCGTGGCGCTGGCCGCACGTCTCAGCAACCGACCGGTCGACGAGCGCCTGCTCGCCGAACTCGGCTCGCTCAGGAGCCATCGCCATGGGTAAGGCATCACGTGACAAGGGCCTGCGCCGCGAGCGCGCCATCGTCGACCTGCACAGCAAATGCGGCCTCCGCGCCGAGAGGGTGCCGTTGTCCGGCGCCACGCACTACCGCGGCAATGGCGCCGACGTCGATCTCTACGTCCGCGGCACTGCGCCGGTGAAGGCCGAGGTCAAGGCCCGGGGCGACGGCGATGGATTTCGCACCCTGGAGCGCTGGCTCGGCGGCAATGACGCCCTGTTCCTCTGGCGCGACCGCGCAGCCCCGTTCGTCGTCCTGCCGCTGCATGTCTGGCTCGAGATCGCCGGCCGCAGCGCCCGTGCCGATGCCGATACCGACAGTGCCCGCATCGAACGCCGCCGCGGTCTCGAATTGGGCCCGGTTCCCGCCAACGACGCTATCGCCCGCAACGTCGCCTGACACCGTGGACCGCCCCGCCTGTGCCTTTCCTCAACTCGAATGGAGAACATATGTTGAACAATAGACCCCGATTGGCCGATCTGCAGGGCATGGACGTGCCGCAGATCGCCCGTCTGCCCGTCGACCAACTCGCCGTGCTGGCCGAGGACGTCGACGAGATGAAGACCGAAGCCAAGCGGCTCGGCGATCTCATGAGCCTCGCGTTGCACCAGCGCTTCGGCGATGCCGCCGCCACGTTGCGGCACGCCGAGGGCAAGGACACGGGCCGCGTCCGCCTCACCGAGAACGGCTGCGAGATCATCGCCGATCTCGCGAAAAAAGTGTCGTGGGACCAACCCCGCATGGCCGAGGCGCTAGCCACCCTGCGCGCCTGGGGCGAGAGCCCGGCCGACTACGTCACCACTGAGGTGAGCGTCCCCGAGAGCCGGTTCACCGCCTGGCCGCCGCGCATCCGCGCGCTGTTCGAACCCGCCCGCACCGTCGCGGCCGGGCGCCCTTCCTACACCCTGAGGAGCATTCATCCATGAACAAATACGTCCCCATGGGCCAGCGCGTCCGCGAGGCCGGCGACCAGGCTGTGCCGATGCTGGTCGACATCTTGATCAGAGCCGCGGCGCAGACCTGCGCGGCTATCGATGCGCTGGGTGACGAGACCGAGCCGCCTAACCTCGAGGAAATCGATCAGCGCCTGACGAACATCCTTCGCATCCTGATGATGGGAGAGAAGTGATGCACGAACTCCGCATCGAGGCCGCCATCCCGCTGGCCGGCGACGCCATCGCCCGGGCCAAGGATGTCGCCGCCTTCGAGGCCACCCTGGACCCCTTGACTGAAGCTGTTGCCCGCGCAGGCGGTCGCATCAGCGTCGACGTCATCAAGGCCAAGCCGCGGACCGCCCAAGCCACGGCGACCACCCAGGCCACCGATGGAAAGGAGCCCAACTGATGGCAATCTCCCTCGCCTCCCTGCACCGCAGCGGCGCGCCGCAGCCTCCGCGCCTGCTGGTCTATGGCGTCGCTGGTGTCGGCAAAACCAAGCTGGCAACCGACGCACCGGCGCCGGTGTTCCTGCAGACCGAGGACGGTCTCGGCAAGCTGGGTGCGGCCACCTTCGGGGTGCTGCGCAGCTACGCCGACGTCCAGGATGCGCTCGACGTGCTGCTGGAGCAGCCGCACGACTTCCAGACGGTCGTGGTCGATAGCCTCGACTGGCTGGAGCCGCTGATCTGGCGGGAGACGGCCGCGCGCAACAAGTGGACTGACATCGAGCAGCCCGGCTACGGCAAAGGCTATGCCGCGGCATTGGACACCTGGCGCGGCTTCCTCGACGGGATGACCCTGCTGCGCGACGACCGCGGCATGGCGGTGATCCTGATCGCGCACGCCGACATCAAGCGCTTCGACAGTCCGGAGACCGAGCCCTACGACCGCTACCAGCCGAAGCTCCATAGCCGCGCCGCAGCGCTGGTGCAGGAGCACGTCGACGCCGTGCTGTTCGCCAACTACCGCGTCAGCACGATCAAGTCGGACGCCGGCTTCGGCAAGAAGGTCGTGCGCGGCGTCAGCGGCGGCGACCGGCTGCTGCACACCATCGAGCGGCCAGCCTTTCTCGCCAAGAACCGCTTCGGCCTCGAAGAGAGCATCGATCTCAACTGGGCCGAGCTCGCTGCCGGCATCCCGTACTACGCGGCCAGCGCCGACCCCAACACCAACAGTGGAGCCTGATCCATGGCACAAATCAGCTTCGACGCCAGCGGCGTCGAGCCCGCCGTTCCGTTCGAGTTACTGCCGCCCGGCAAGTACCGCGCGCAGATCGTGCAGAGCGAGATGCAGCCGACCAAGCAGGGCGACGGGCAGATGCTCTGCCTCGAGTTCGACGTGCTCGATGGTCCCTACCAGGGCCTCAAGCTCTGGGAGCGGCTGAACCTGGTCAATCGCAGCCAGCAGACTGTCGACATCGCGCAGCGGCAGCTCTCGGCGATCTGCCATGCCGTCGATCGCATCCAGGTCACCGACAGCGAGCAACTGCACTTCCGGCCGATGCTGCTGACGGTGACGGTCGAGCAGGACAAGCGGGATGAAAATCTTCCTCTTGAGGAGCGGCGTAAGCAGAACCGGATCAAGGGGTTTGCCAAGGCGTCCAGCGCGGCGACGGCGACGGCGCAACGGACAGCGCCGGCACAGCGGACGGCACCGGCCCCAGCGGCGCTGCCCCGCACGCCAGGGGCTACCGTCACCGCGGCACCTGCCACCACAGCGGCGAACACACAGCTTGCCGATCCGCCGTGGCGCCGGGCGGGCTGAGGCACCACGGCCATGGCCACTCTCCCCACCCCCTCCACGCCTACGGTCTCGGCCATCTACACTGCCTACGAGGCGGCGGCCGACACCGGTTGGCGCGAGCATCTCGGTGCCTCCCTGATCGGCACCGGGTGCGACCGCGCGCTGTGGTATTCGTTCCGCTGGGTAACCCGGGCCCGGCACACCGGACGACTGCTGCGGCTGTTCGAAACCGGGAACCTGGCCGAGGCCCGCTTCGTCGCTGACCTGCGCCGGATCGGCGTGACCGTGCTGGACGTTGACCCTGCGTCCGGACGGCAGTGGAATCTGCGCGATCCCGGCGGCCACTTCGGCGGCAGCATGGATGCGGTGGCGATCGGGTTGCCCGAGGCGCCGAAAGCCTGGCACGTCTGCGAGTTCAAGACCCACAGCCTGAAGTCGTTCACTAAGCTGCAGGCCGAGGGAGTGGAGAAGTCCAAGCCGCTGCACTGGGCGCAGATGCAGGCCTACATGCATCTTGCCGGGATCGAGCGCGGCTTCTACCTCGCAGTCTGCAAGGATAATGATGCGCTCTACCAGGAGCGCCTCCACCACGATGCCGAGGCCGGCATGCGCATCGTGGCGCGCGCGCAGCGCATCGTCGCGGCGCCCCGCCCGCTGGCGCGGATCAGCGAGGATCCCGCCTGGTTCGAGTGCCGGTTCTGCGATCACCATGCCGTCTGTCACGGCGACGCGGCGATCGAACGCCATTGCAGGTCCTGCCTCCACGCCACACCGGTCGCCGATGGCGCCTGGCATTGCGCCCGTCATCAGATGCCGCTGGCGCGCCGCGACCAGATCGCTGGTTGCGCGGCGCATCTTTACCTCCCCGACCTGGTCCCGGGCGAACAGGTCGATGCCGGCGAGGACTGGGTCAGCTATCGCCTGCCCGATGGCAGCACCTGGCGGGATGGGGTGGCGGCATGACCATCACCCTGCGCCCCTATCAGCGCTCTGCGATCGATGCGCTCTACGAGTATTTTGCGGGCAACACTGGCAATCCGCTGGTTGTCCTGCCGACCGGCACGGGCAAGAGCCTATGCATTGCCGGGTTCATCCGCGAGGCCATCACCGCCTACGCCGACACCCGCATCCTCGTCCTCACGCACGTCAAGGAACTGATCCAGCAGAACTTCATGGCCCTGCTGCGGGCCTGGCCCGAGGCGCCCGCCGGCATCTATTCGGCCGGCCTCTCCCGCCGCGACATCCGCGCCCAGATCCTGTTCGCCGGCATCCAGTCGATCCACCGCCACGCGCTCCGAGTGCAGCGCTGCGACCTCGTGCTGATCGACGAGGCTCACCTGCTCGGGCGCAGCGACAGCGGAATGTATCGCGCTTTCCTCAAAGAATTGAACGAGGTCAACGCCGGCCTGCTCAAGGTGGTCGGCTTCACTGCCACGCCCTATCGGCTCGACAGCGGCCTGCTGCACGAGGGCAAGGACCGGCTGTTCACCGACATCGCCTACGACGTGCCGGTGCTGGAGATGATGCAGCAGGGCTATCTCTGTCCCGTCGTGCCCAAGCAAACCGAGACCCAACTCGATGTCGGCGGCGTCGGTAGCCGTGGCGGCGAATTCATCGCCAAGGACCTCGAGGCAGCCGTTGATCGCGACGAGGTGACAGCCACCGCCGTCGCAGAGATTGTCGAGCACGGCGCGGGCCGTGGCTCCTGGATGGTATTCTGCTCCGGCGTCGCCCACGCCGAGCACGTCCGCGATGCGATCCGTGTCCACGGCATTTCTTGCGAGACGGTCACCGGTGACACACCAGCGCCCGAGCGCGATCGCATCCTGGCCGCCTTCAAGGCGGGGCGGCTGCGATGCGTCACCAACGCCAACGTGCTCACCACCGGGTTCGACGCGCCAGGAACCGACCTCATCGCCCTGCTGCGGCCGACCAAGAGCGTCGGCCTCTATGTCCAGATGGTCGGCCGCGGCACTCGCCTCGCCGAAGGGAAGGACGATTGCTTGGTGCTCGACTTCGCCGGCAACACCGCGCGCCACGGCCCGATCGATACCGTCGACGGGCGCATGAAGGAAAACGGCGAGGAACCCGGCGCGGCTCCGATCAAGGTCTGCCCAGAGTGCCAGACCATCAACCACGCCAGCGTGCGTCATTGCGTCGAGTGCGACTACGCATTCCCGCCGCCCGAGGTGAAGGTGGCACCGAACGCTGCAACCAATGCGCTGCTGTCAACGCAAATCCAAACCACCTGGTTCAAAGTCGAAGGCGTCAGCTACGCAGTCCACGAGAAGCCTGGCAAGCCGACCTCGCTGCGCGTCACCTACGAGAGCGGCCTCGCGCGGCACAGTGAATGGGTTTGCCTGGAGCACACTGGGTTTCCGCGAGAGAAAGCTGTGGCGTGGTGGCGACGCCGCGCACCGCATCTGCCTGCACCCGCCACGGTCCGCGAGGCGCTAGAGCACCAGGACGCACTTCGGCAGCCGGTTGCCATTCAGACCCGCCCGTCCGGCCAATACACCGAGATCGTCAACACGAGGTTCTTATAATGCCTGCACCTTGGAGAAAGCCCGCAGAGTCGATGCCTGCACCTCCGCCACCAATGAGGGACGCAGAGAAAGTGGCGGACAAAAAGCAAAGGAACCGGGAAGCACAGCAGCGATACCGCGACGCGAACCGGCAACAGATCCTGGCCGCTCAACGGGAGCGCCGCGCTGCAAATCCTGAGAAGGCCCGACTGCAGCGGGAGCAGTCTATGAAGCGTTGGAAGGAGCGTAACCCAGAGAAGGTCATTGCCAAATACGTATTACGTTACGAAGCCGTGGGCGACCGTGAGCGTGCCGCGGCCCGGCTGCGGTCGCAGGAGCGACGCGAGCGGGATCGCGAGGCTGCGCGAGAAGCAGATCGGCAGTATCGCGCCCAGAATCTGGAGCGGATGAGGGCCAAGGCACGCGAGCGTTACGCGCGAAAGAAACAGTTGGAGGCAGCAACTGAGAATGCGGAGCGACCTGATGCGATGCCGCACGTGTCCTCGCCTCGCCCGCCACTGGGACTGGTTCCTCCGCTATCGCGGCATTCGGCTCCACTGGACGGTGCCGGCCTGCTCCCCGGTCTGCCTCGAACTCTGGAAAGGGCGACGCATGATTGATCCCAACCCGATTGAGCTCGCCGCCATGCGCCAAGCCGGCGCGCGCGCTGGCGACTACATCGATAGCCTAGGCCGCACCGACATGGCCGGCTGGTCCGAGCCGGAGTGGACGGCGTTCATCGCCGCGATCTGCGGCGGATATGTCGACGCGCTGATCTACCAGCAACTGGCTGCCAACGAGGCGGCGGGCAAGGTGACGGGAGTGCCGTTCTGATGGCGCAATCCGCTATGGCCATGCACGGCGCACGCCTGATCGACAACGGCTATCCGGTGCTACCGATCATGCCCGGCACCAAGGTCCCGGGCCGGTTCACCCAGGGCGAGTGGCGCCCCTACGCGGACTGGGCGCGTCACTGCGATCGGGCCACGACCGAGACCGAGGTCGAGGTCTGGCAGACCTGGCCTGACTGCGGGGTGGGAGTCTCCTGCGGCGCCGTTGTCGGGATCGACATCGACCTGCTGGACGCTGAAGTGGCAATCAAAGTGGCGGACCTGGCGCAGGAGATGCTCGGGTCGACGCCCTGTATCCGCATCGGCCAGTCGCCCAAACGGCTCCTGGTCTACCGCAGTGAGGGGCCATTTGCCGGCCGCAAGCGCCATCCGCTCGAGGTGCTTGCACGCGGTCAGCAATTCGTCGCACACGCCATTCATCCTGGCACCGGGCAGCCCTATGCATGGCCCGAGGATAACCTCATCGACGTGTCCCTCGACCGACTGCCGATGATCACCGAGGCGCAGGCGATGGATTGGCTCGATCGCGCCCACGCCATGATCCCGGCGGAGTTAAAGCCGGAATCGCTGATCGGAGAGATGACCAACGGAGCGCAGTGGAAGGGCCCGTCCGATCCGCGCGGCACCTACGATGCCATCGCCGCGGCCCTCGCCTTCATCCCCAACGAAGACCTCGACGGCACTTCCTGGATCACCATCGGCAATGCCATCAAGGCCGCGCTCGGCGAGGAGGGAAAGGAGCTCTGGTGCGCTTGGTCACGCCAATCGACCAAGTCGGGAGCATCCGGCAAGCCCAACACGCCGGAGCGCCGCTGGTCGCGGTTGCGGCCGCACAGCATCGGCGCCGGCACCCTCTACGGCCTGGCCGTCGACCGCGGCTGGGTGCCGCCCCCCGACGTAATCCTGAACGCCGGCGCGGCAGAGCAGGCGACGCAGCCGCACCCCGCCTCCGGCTTGCTGGCCAAGCTCGCGGCGCTGCAAAGCGCAACACCGCCAGCCCCGACACCGTATCGGGTGCCACCCGCCCTGCTCGAGGTGGACGGAGCGCTCCGGCTGTTCATCGACTACGCCACCAGCACCGCCGTGAGCCCGCAGCCGTTCCTGGCCCTGGGCGCGGCACTGTGCCTGATCGGCGCCGTCGCCGGGCGCCGTTATCGCACGCCCACCGACCTGCGCAGCAATCTGTACGCCATTGGGATCGCCGACAGCGGTGGCGGCAAGGATCACGCCCGCCGCTGCGTGAAGCGCCTGCTCTTCGCAGCTGGACTTGATCGTTACTTGGGTGGTGAAGATTTGGCCTCCTCGACAGGCCTGCTCTCCGCCCTCCAGATCCACCCTTCGCGCCTGTTCCAGCTCGACGAATTCGGCCAGTTCCTGAAGCTGGTACTGAACCCGCGCTCGCCGTTCCACAAGACGGCGATCTGGACCGAGTTCACCAAGCTGTTCACCTCGGCGGCCGAGCCCTACATCGGCTCCGAGTATGCGGATCAGAAGGAACGTCCGCGCAAAACCATCCAGCAACCCTGTGCCTGCGTGTGGGGCGTCACCGTGCCGGCGCCGTTCTGGGCGGCGCTGGAGGGCGGGGCACTCGCAGACGGGTCGCTCGCCCGCTTCCTGGTGTTCCTGACCGACGATGACTACCCGGAGCGCACCGATAACCCCCTCATGATCGACCCACCCGCGGAACTCGTAGCCAGTCTCCAAGCGATTGCCGCCGGCGTGCCAGGCCATGATCATGGCGGCAACATCGCCGATAGCATGGACGCCACGACGCCGATCAAGCCCTACACGGTGCCTTTGGCGCCGGCCGCCGATGCCGCTATGGCGGCGGTGCGCCGGGAGGCCACAGAGTTGCTGCGCAGCAATCGAGGCACCTACGCCACGGCCATGTTCGGCCGATACGCCGAGAACACCGCGAAGCTCGCCATGCTGGCCGCGATCAGCCGCAATCCGGCTGCACCTGTCACCGACGCCAGGGACGTGATCTGGGCCGCCGGCTTGGTGGAGCACTGCATCGGCACATTGCTTCGCGAGGCCGACCGGCGCGTCGCTGACAACGAGGTCGAGGCTCGCCTCAAGAAGATGCTCGAGGTCATTCGGGCCGGGCGACGACTGTCCCGCTCCGACCTCGTCCGCAAGACCCAGTTCCTGTCGCGGCGAGAGCGCGAGGAGATCCTGGCCTCCCTCACCGAGAGCGGCCTGGTGATCGCGCAGGTCGAGGCTGGGGTCACCAAGAGCACGACCTTCTACGTTGCCACTGCCACGCCCGAGCGAGCCGGGAACCGGAGGCTCAGTTCATGACGACACCGCCACAATGGAAGCGTCCGACCCGCCGAAAGCCAGGACGGAGGCTGGTTTGCGCGCAAAGCTCAATAAATCAAATTTTTCGCGCGCACGCGAACATATACACATGCTGGGGTACCATAGAGAGATATAGTAATATAATTATAATTATTGAATTATTCTCTCTACTCCTAGGAGGTCCTGGGGTTCTGGGGGGTCTATCGTTCAATTCGTTCTTGGATCGGCGTGAAATAGGCCGGGGGGTAGGCGCATGACCCTGCCCGGTGCACCCCGTCTGCCCCGCAGCAGCCTCGACCGCGGCACACGCAGCCCCGCCACGAGCCCCGAGATGGAGGCCCTGCGCCGGCGCGTCTGGCGCGACCAGGGCGTGGTCTCCCTTGCCCTCGATGACATCACCGACCCCTGGCTCCGCCAGGCCGTCACCAACGAAGCCGTGCGCCGCTGGGGCCCACGCAATGGAGGATCGAACCATGGCCGTTAAGCGCAAGCGCAAGACCACCGCGCAGCCCGCCGACGATCTCTCGAAACCCACCGCATGGCGCAAGCAGCACGGCGGCTTCGAGGCCGCCAGGCTCGACGTCGATCCGGACAGCGGCGCGACGGTCAGTCACCATCGCGCGTTCGACACGCTGGGTGTGATGCTGACCAATGGCACCATCACGCCCGAGATGCATGATGCTGGCGTGCAGTTCCGTCGGCAGTTCCGGGCCGCCGCGCTCGACACACTGCGGTCGATGCCGCTGATCCGCATCCCCGGTGGCAACGGCGATACCATCACCGAGCAGAACCATGCCGCCCGCCGCAAGGTGGCCGCCGCGATGGTGGCGTTGGGTGGCAGCGACAGCATCGCTGGAAGCTGCGTCTGGCATGTCGTGGGTTGCGAGTGCTCCGTCCGGGAGTGGGCCCTGCGCCAGGGCTGGGGTGGCCGCCCGTTGGCTCCGAACCAGAGCCAGGGAGTGCTGCTGGCCTCCCTCGGCGTGCTCGCCGGACATTATGGGCTCGGCCGGAGTGGGCTTACGGCATGACTTTTCGAACCCAACGCACACGCCGCGATGGTCTAATGTGCGGGAATGTAGCGCTTGAGCAGGGTCATTCCATGGCCGTGCGCGCGAAACCCCAGGACCATCGCGGCGCCCGCGCATTCGAAAAATACTTGATCAACGCTACATCTTTGCACTCCCCGCTAAATCTCGGATGGACTACCATCCTGACAGTCGCCACCAAAGGGACGACGCAGCGCACCGGCATCGCCAAGGCCATGGTTCCTTCCCATGCCGGATCGATGCGGGAAGCGGAAGCGCGATAGCCCGCTAGCGACAGACCTAAATTATGGTTCGCAGTTCGCACGCGCCACTTCGGCGTGGCGGTTTTCCGCCAATCCTGCCTCCTGCGAACTGTTCGCGGTTTGCACCCCAAACACAGCACGGATGCCCTGATGACCCTCCCATGGATGGCCGCGAAAATCGTGCTGCGCCTCGTGACGGAACTGCGCCCGCACGCCGGCAACGCCCGGCTGCACTCAGCGGACCAGCTGGAGCAGATCAAGGCCAGCATGCTGGCGTTCGGCTTCACCAACCCGCTGCTGGTGGATGAGGCGGGCGAACTGATCGCCGGACACGGACGCCTCGAGGCTGCAGCGGCGCTCGGCATCACCAAGGTGCCGGTGATCGTGCTGCGGCATTTGTCGGCGGGGCAGAAAGATGCGCTGCGGCTGGCGGACAATCGCATCGCCGAAAACGCGACTTGGGACCAGGCGCTGCTGCGCGATGCCCTGGCCGGGCTTCAAGAGGCCGGTGAGGTCGACCTGTTGGCGATCGGGTTCTCGCGCGACGAGATCAGCGCCATCCTGGCCGCGGCGGAAGAGGCCGTCATCGATGGCGATGCGCTGGATGAACAGGATGACGCCGATCAGGTCGCCGAGAATGGAGGCGGCGCGGCCGCCGCAACCGACGACGCCGAGGATCCCGCCGACGCCGAGCCTGAGCCGCCCCGTGCGGCAGTGACGCGGCCGGGCGACCTATGGCTGCTCGGCGAGCATCGCCTGCTATGCGGGGACTCCACCGACGCAACCGCCGTGGCGCGACTGATGGGCGACGACCGCGCCGCGCTGCTGTTCACCTCGCCGCCCTATGGCAACCAGCGCGACTACACCACCGGTGGCATCGGTGACTGGGACGCCCTGATGCGCGGCGCGTGCGGCCACCTCGAAGCCGCCATCGCCGCGGACGGGCAGATGCTGGTCAATCTCGGCCTGATCCATCGCGACGCCGAGTGGCAGCCCTACTGGTCCGGTTGGATCGATTGGATGCGGACGATCGGCTGGCGACGGTTCGGCTGGTACGTCTGGGATCAAGGCCCCGGCCTTCCCGGCGACTGGAACGGGCGCCTCGCGCCGTCCTTCGAGTTCGTCTTCCACTTCAACCGCGCCGCGCGCCAGGCCAACAAGATCATCCCGTGCCGCTGGGCTGGCCACGTCAACAGCGAGAAAGGCGGGCTTCGTGCGAAGGACGGCACGGTGGGCGAATGGACCCATGCCGGCCAAGGCGTGCAGGAGACCCGGATCCCGGACAACGTGCTGCGCATCACCCGACACAAGGCGCGCGGCATCGAGACCGAGCATCCCGCTGTGTTCCCGGTGAAGCTGCCGGAGTTCCTGATCCAGACTTTCACCGACGAAGGCAACCTGGTGTTCGAGCCCTTCGCGGGATCCGGCACCACCATCCTGGCCGGCCAGCGGACCGGCCGGCCGGTGCGAGCGATCGAACTGGCGTCAGCCTACGTGGACTTGGCCATTGCCCGGTTCCGGTCGCTGCATCCCGACCTGCCCATCACGCTGGACGGCGACGGCCGGGAGTATGACGCCGTCGCCGCAGCGCGCGGCGTGACGGAGGTTGCCGATGCAGCATGATCTCGCCGTCATGGCGATGCCGACGGCGTCGCTGGTGCCGTATGCCGCCAATGCGCGGACGCATTCGGATGCCCAGGTGGCGCAGATCGCCGCCTCTATTGCCGAATTTGGTTTCGTGAACCCGGTGCTGGTGGACGCCGCAGGCGTGCTGGTTGCCGGCCATGGTCGCGTGCTGGCCGCCAAGCGGCTCGGACTGGCCTCCGTGCCGGCGATCCAGCTGGCGCATCTGTCTGAGGCGCAGGCCCGGGCGCTGCGGCTCGCGGACAACCAGATAGCGCTCAATTCCGGCTGGGATGAAGCATTGCTGGCCACCGAACTCGCGCGCATCCGCGACGACGGCGCCGTGGACCTCGATGTGCTCGGCTTCTCGCCACTCGAACTCGACCAGTTGCTCGCAGCAGCCGACGCCGGCGACGATGGTGACGCCGATGAGGTGCCGCCAGTGCCGGAGACTCCGGTCTCCAAGACAGGCGACCTGTGGCGCTGTGGCGACCATCGGGTGCTGTGCGGCGACGCCACCAACCTCGTCGACGTGCAGCGCGCACTCGGCGCCGATCGGTTGGCGGACATGGCCTTTCTAGACCCTCCCTATAATGTTGCGTATGAGGGAGGAACGGCGGCGAAGATGACCATCGCCAACGATGCCCTCGGTGGCGGCTTCATCGACTTCCTGCGGCCGGCCTTCACCAATCTGCTCGCGGTCACCAAAGGCGCCAGTTACGTCTGCATGTCCTCGTCGGAATGGCCGACGCTGCACCGCGCCTGGCAGGAGGCTGGCGGCAAATGGTCCAGCACCATCATCTGGGCCAAGAACACCTTTGCCCTCGGGCGCGCTGACTACCACCAGCAGTTCGAGGCGATGCTCTACGGCTGGAAGGCTGGCAGCCAGCACTACTGGTGCGGCGCCCGCGACCAGGGGAATGTCTGGCACTTCGACAAGCCGGCCCGAAACGACCTGCATCCCACGATGAAGCCGGTGGCGCTGGTCGAGCGTGCCATCCGCAACAGCAGCAAGCAGCGCGACACCGTGCTGGACTTGTTCGGCGGCTCTGGCACGACGATGATCGCGGCGGAGCGCACCGGGCGCCAGGCAGTTCTGCTGGAGATCGATCCTCGGTATGTCGACGTGATCGTGCGGCGGTGGCAGGAGACGAGCGGCGAAAAGGCCGTGCTGATCGCCGACGGACAAACCTTTGACGACCTGACGACTTCCCGGCTCGCGGAGCAGTCTGGCAGTCTCTCGGAGTTCGCAGACTCAAGGGTCAGTGCTGTGCCTCAATCGCGAGCGTAGTTGTTCGAAATAGGCGTGGTCGGCCGGTGGTCCCGGCG
>CAIYSR010000055.1 GCA_903928895.1 uncultured Rhodospirillales bacterium
CGACCTCCATGTCGAAGGCATCCGCAATGTCTCAGCAGTCGACATCGCGTTCGCCAATGAGCTCGGCTACCGGATCAAGCTGCTCGGCATCGCGCGGCGCACGGAGGCGGGGATTTCGGCGCGCGTGCATCCTTGCATGGTACCGCAATCCGCCCCCATCGCGCGGGTCGACGGGGTGTTCAACGCGGTGGTGGCAGAGGGCGATTTCGTCGGTCGGGTGATGCTGGAAGGCCGCGGCGCCGGGGCGGGGCCGACGGCGTCGGCGGTGGACGCGGATCTGATCGATATTGCGCGCGGTCGGCATACGCCGGTCTGGGGGGTGGGCGCGGATGCGCTGTCGCACGCGCCGGCGGTGCCGATGTCGGCCCATGCCGGGGCTTATTATCTGCGGCTGATGGTGGTCGACCGGCCCGGCGTGATCGCCGATGTGACGGCGGTGCTGCGCGATGTCGGGGTGTCGCTCGAATCCATGCTCCAGCGCGGCCGCAGCCCGGGCGAGGCGGTGCCGGTGGTGCTGGTCACCCACGAGACCAACGAGGGCGCCATGCGTGCCGCCCTTGCCCGCATCGCGGCGCTGGATGCCGTGATGGAAGAGCCCGCGCTGATCCGTATCGAACCCGCCTGAGGGAGGCACCTATGTCCAAGAAAATTCAGGCCGAACGCCTGGAACTGGTTACCGATCGCAACCTGGCGCTGGAGCTGGTGCGCGTCACCGAGGCGGCCGCGTTGGCGGCCAGCCACTGGATGGGACTGGGCAAGAAGAACGAGGCCGATGGCGCCGCGGTGACCGCGATGCGCAAGGCGTTCGACACGGTGGCGATCTCCGGCACCGTGGTGATCGGCGAGGGCGAGATGGACGAGGCGCCGATGCTCTATATCGGCGAGCGCGTGGGGGCCGGCGGGCCGGCGATGGATATCGCGGTCGATCCGCTCGAAGGCACCACGCTGACCGCCAAGGGCGGGCCGAACGCGATGGCCGTCGTGGCGCTGGCCGAGCATGGCAACTTCCTCCATGCGCCCGACATCTACATGCAGAAGATCGCCGTCGGCGGCGGTCTGCCCGAGGGGGTGGTGGATATCGACGCGACCGTGGAAGCCAATCTGCGCAACCTGGCGCGCGCCAAGAACTGCGAGGTCTCTGATCTCGTGGCCTGCATGCTCGATCGCGACCGGCACAAGGAACTGATCGCCAAGACGCGCGAGGCCGGCGCCCGCATCGTGCTGCTGTCCGATGGCGATGTCGCGGGGGTGATGGCGACCTCGCAGCCCGAGAGCGGCATCGACATCTACATGGGCTCGGGCGGCGCGCCCGAGGGGGTGCTGGCGGCGGCGGCGCTGCGCTGCATCGGCGGGCAGATGCAGGGGCGGCTGATGTTCGAGGACGACAGCCAGATCGCCCGCGCCCGCGAAATGGGGCTCGCCGATCCGCACCAGGCCTTCACCTGCGAGCAGATGGCCAAGGGCGACGTGATGTTCGCGGCCTCGGGGGTGACGTCGGGCGCGATGCTGCGCGGGGTGCGGCGGTTCGGCCATGGCGCGGTGACGCATTCGGTGGTGATGCGTTCCAAGTCCGGCACCGTTCGCTACATCGAGGCGCACCACAACTTCGCGACCAAGACCTGGGTCGGCCGCTGATCCGCGCGCCGGCGCTCGGCGTCGCCAGCAGTCTCAGCGGGCGGCGCTGGGTCTGGCGCGAGGCGCCGGGAGATGACAGCGGGCAGGAGGGAATCGAGCGGGCCGGACTCGGGATTTCCCAGCGGCTCGGCGTCTCCGACATGATCGGGCGGCTGCTGGCCGGGCGGGGCGTCGGCATCGAGCGGGCGGCGGATTTCCTCGACCCGACGCTGCGCGCGCTGATGCCGGACCCCGATGTGCTCGAGGACATGCCGGTGGCGGCGTCGCGGCTGGCCGATGCGGTGCAGCGCGGCGAGACGGTGGCGGTGTTTGGCGACTACGACGTCGACGGTGCCGCGAGCGGGGCGTTGATGGCGGGGTTCCTGCGCGACCTGGGCTGTTCCGTGATTTCCTATGTGCCGGACCGGCTCGCCGAGGGCTATGGGCCGAACGCGGCGGCGCTGCGCGGCCTGGCCGAGCGCGGGGCGAGCCTCATCGTCTGCGTCGATTGCGGCACCGCGGCTGGCGCCGCACTGGCCGCGGTGCGCGGCCTGGCGGATGTGGTGGTGCTCGATCACCACAAGGCCGAGGGGCCGCCGCCGGAAGTGGTGGCGACGGTCAATCCGAACCGGCTGGATTGCCGATCCGGCCTGGGCATGCTGTGCGCGGCGGCGATCGCCTTCCTGACCGCGGTGGCGACCACCAGGGTGCTGCGCAAGCGTGGGTTTTTCGGGGCGATGCGCGAGCCTGACATGATGGCGCTGCTCGACCTGGTGGCGCTGGCGACGGTGTGCGACGTGATGCCGCTGACCGGGCTCAACCGCGCCTTCGTCACCCAGGGGCTCAAGGTGATGGCGCGGCGCGAGCGGGTGGGGATCAATGCGCTGCTCGACGCCGCCCAGGTGAAGGATCGACCCTCGGCGATGACGTTGGGCTTCGCGTTGGGGCCGCGGATCAATGCGGCGGGGCGGATCAGCGAGGCCGACATGGGGCTGCGCCTGCTGCTGTGCGAGGACGCCATCGAGGCGCGCGGCATCGCCGAGGCGCTGGACGCGGTCAACCGGCAGCGCCAGGCGGTGGAGGCGGAGATGCTGGAGGATGCGCTGCGCGCCGCGGGGCAACAGATCGCGGCGGGGCATGCCGTGGTGCTGGTGGCGGGCGCGCAGTGGCATCCCGGCGTGGTCGGCATCGTCGCCGGACGGATCAAGGAGCGGTACAACCGGCCGGCTTGCGTTGCCGGCATCGCCGACGGCATCGCCAAGGGCTCCGGAAGGTCGGTGGTCGGGCTCGACCTGGGGGCGGCCATTATCGCGGCACGACAGCATGACCTGCTCAGGACCGGCGGCGGGCATGCCATGGCGGCCGGCTTCACGCTGCCGGAGGGCAATATCGGCCGCTTCCATGACTTTCTCGACACCCGTCTGGCGGCGGCCCGGCTGCTGCCGTCGGCGGCGGATCTGGTCGTCGAGGCGGCGCTGGGGGTGGCAGGGTGCACGGTCGAGCTTGCGCAGCAGATCGGCAAACTGGCGCCCTTTGGCAACGGCAACGAGGAACCGCTGATCGTGCTGCCGCGCTGCCGCGTGGTGCGGGCGGACCGGGTCGGCAAGGACGGCAACACGGTGCGGGTTTTCATCGAAGGTGAAGGCGGTGGCGGGCGGCTCAAGGGCGTGATGTTCCGAGCCCGCGAAGGTGCGGTGGCCGATGCCCTGATGGCGCGGGACAATGCGCCGCTGCATCTTGCGGGCCAGCTTCGCGCCGAGGCGTGGAACGGCGCCACGTCGGCGAGTTTCATTGTCGCCGACGTGGCGCGAGCTTCCTGACGGATCGCGCTGGCGCTTTTTTAGGGAAAAGCGGTTTCTTTTTTGAAAAAAAGAAACAAAAAACTTTTATCCGTCAGGGCAGAGGGTCAACGGACCGAGGTGATCGCGTTGCGGTTTTGCGACCAGGACTCGGCGTTGGAACCGAGTGCGGTGGGGCGCTCCTTGCCGTAGCTGATGATGTTGATGCGGCTCTGCGCGACACCGCGGGCGACGAGATAGGCCTGCGCGGCCTGGGCGCGGCGTTGGCCGAGGGCGAGGTTGTATTCGCTGGTGCCGCGCTCGTCGGCGTTGCCGGCGACGGTGACCATGTTCTGCGGATACTGCTTCAGCCAGGCCGCCTGCTTGTCGAGGGTCGCGGTGTTGGTGCGGGCGGCGGGGCTGCTGCCGTTGAGGGTGGCGCGGTCGGTATCGAAGAACACGCGATCGCCGACATTGGCGACCAGATCCTCCTGGCTGCCCGGCCTGGCGCTGCGTGCACCGATACCGGCGCCTCCGCCGGCGCCGGTGCCGGAGCCCGAGGCGGAGGCCGAATTGGCCGAATCGGGGCCGGAGCAGGCCGCGAGCAGCAGCACCGCCGCGAAGGCGGGAACGAGGGACTTCAACATGTCGATGTGATCCATTCCGGACATTTGGGATTGCCGCACGGACAGTCTGCCCGACCCCTCCGATTCGTAGCCAGCGCGATCAGCCGGCATGAGAGCGGGGCGGGGCGCACACATTGCAAATATTAATTTAATGCAACTGTGCATCACAAGCCGGGCGTCAAAATGGGCGGTCGCGGGTGTTCTGGTAATCGTCAAAAAAACGTTAATTTTGTGTTCCTTGTTTTCGATGATGACGGCCAATAGTCTCGCTCGTATTGTGACCGTTCCGTTGAATAATCTCGAAAATAAGACGCCGCCGGGGCTTCATCCGGGGGGGAGCACCGTGTCCGGCGACCCCGGCCTGCTGCGGCTGACCTTGTACGGGGCGATGCAGGCGCATGATGCGACCGGCCTCGATGTCACGCCGCGCATCCGCAAGAGTCGGGCCGTGCTGGCGGCGCTTGCGCTGGCGGCCCCCAAGCCGGTGCTGCGCGACCATCTGGCCAATCTGCTGTGGAGCCAGCGCGACCGCGACCAGGGCCGCGCCTCGCTGCGCCAATGCGTGCACGAACTGCAGCTGGCGCTTGCGGCCGATCCTCTGGTGCTGCTGGCCGAGCGCAACCATCTGCTGCTCGATGTCCGTCGTATCGCCATCGATGCCCGTCCGGGCAGCATCTCGGCACTGCCGCTGCTCGGGGACCTCGACGGGCTGGATCCGGCCTTCGATCGCTGGCTGTTGGCCGAGCGGCAGCGCCTCGGGCGGGCGGCGATCGCGGTGACCGAGGCGGCGCTGGTCGCGGGCACGCATGCGGCGGTGGATGGGGCGGTGGCCGTGGCGGCGGCCGAGCAATTGCTGGTGGTCGATCCGATCAACGAGGCGGCGTGGCGGGTGTTGATCGCCGGGCATCTGGCGCAGGGCCGGCGCGCGGCGGCAATGGAGGCCTATCAGCATTGCGTGGCCGAGCTTGCCGATCGGGCCAAGATTGCCCCTTCGGCGGCGACGCGCGCTCTGGTCACGGCCGCGGCCGAGCCCTCCGCGGTGCGCGTTGTCGCGGCGCCACGGCGGGCGCGCGGGGCGCGGCTCGGGGTGCGGCCGTTCCGCCGGATCGACGGCACCGCGAACGATCCCCTGTCACTCGGTCTCGCCGAGGAGATCACCACGGCATTGGCCAGGTTTCGCTGGTTCTTCCTGGTCGCGAGTCCGTCGCTCGCCCGGCTGGAGGGCGAACCGGTCCCGGGCGGGGTGGGATGGAGCGATCTGGCGCTCGACTTCCTGCTGGACGGGACCATCCAGCGCAGCGGCGCGACGGTCCGCGTTTCCGTGCGCCTGCTCGATCTGCACGCCGGGCCCGAGGTGCTGTGGGCCGCCCGGTTCGATCGCCCGGCGTCGGACCTGCTGCGCCTGCAGGACCAGATCGCCGCCGAGACCGTGGCGCAGATCGACCCGGCCGTGCTGCTGCGCGAGGGCGAGCGCGCGGCCAGCCTGCCGCGCGATGCCACCGACGCCTACCGCCTCACCATGGGCACGATTCCGGCGATCTACCGGCTTGAGGAAGACGCCTTCCGTGCGGCCGGGCCGACCCTGGCCGAGGCCATCCGGATCGATCCCGACTATGCGGCTGCCCATACCTGGTATGCCTGCTGGCACATCTTCCTGGTCGGGCAGAACTGGGCGGCGGACCCAGGCCAGGCCATGGCGGCGGCTGCCCGTCTGGCGGAACGCGCCGTGGCGCTTGATCCCTCCGACGCCCGCGCGCTGACGGTGGCCGGCCATGTCCGCGCCTTCCTGCACGGGCGGATCGACGAGGCGATGCAGCTGCACGAGCGGGCGCTCTCGCTCAATCCCTGCCTGCCGCTGGCCTGGGCGCTGTCGAGCCTGGCTGAATGCTATGCCGGCCACCACGAGGAGGCGATCCGTCGCGTCGAGCAGGGGCGCCGCCTGTCGCCGTTCGATCCGCACGGGTTCTTCTTCGATATGGCGCAGATGCTGGCACATCTGATGCGGGGCGAGTTCGAGACCGTGGTGATGCTGGGGAGGCAGGCGTTGACGCTGAACCCGCAATTCACCTCCGCCTACAAGATCATGCTCTCCGCGCTGGGGCATCTCGGGCGGCACGGAGAGGCGAAAGAGATGTCCCGCCGGCTGCTGGCGCTGGAGCCGGGTTTCCGCATCTCGGTGTCGGCCGCCCGCACCCCGCTGCAGCGGCCGGAGGACCTGGCGCGCTATGCGGACGGGCTGGCACGGGCCGGCCTGCCCGAATAGGTGGGCGATGGCCGCTCCTTCGATTGCTACTGAGGAGGAGTCGACGACTCCTTCAGTTTCTTGTTGGCTTCAATGATGGCGATGGCATTATTAATTCCCGCCACCACGGCATCACTCTTTGCCTTGTCGAGTCCGCTCGTCGCAGTGACAAGGTCGGTGAGACTTTTTTTCGCCGTCGTCAATTGACCGATTGCCGAACTATCCAAGGACGTCGCGGCATCCTTGATGTCTTTCATTGCGACATAGGACGTTTTTGTCGATGAGAACGGGTCATAGCCACCCAACTGTACGTTCAAGTGACCGAGCGCGGCATCAAGTCCGCACTGGACATGGTAAGCCGTGATTGTTGAAGCAGCTTCGCTGGGATCAGCGTCCGCAAACATCTTGCCGGCAGCACCCTTCGCTGAATTATCCCTGTAAGCGGTGATATCCTTCCAATAAGTTGCCAATATTGAATTTACAATGAGCGGACCGGTTTGTTTTGCATAGACGTCAGCGTCGATCGCACCTTTCGTGCCGCTCGAAATGGCCGCAGCGGCCGAGAGCGCACGCACGGTGTTCAGCGGCGTAAAGACCGCACCCAGGGCCGCCATCGACGTTGTCGCAATATCAAACCCGGTATCGATGGTCCTCTCCGTTGCACCAAGCGCCCCAGTGAATGCCCAGCACTTCTTCATAGAGTCTTGCAGCAACGAATGTTTGATAGTGCTTCTCAGATTGGCATCGCCTGCCCACTTCGTGGAATCATTCGATTTCGCCAATAGATCTTGATCGAGCCACAGCGCACTGACGGACTGCGCTTCAAATTCCCGCATCTTTCCCCGTGAATCCGCACAGCCAACCAGCGGCAGAATCGCAACGGAAAGCGACACAGCAATGCGGCAGCAGCTTGCTATCGAACTCATCATACCTCTCCAAATTCCGCAATTTGTCTTCTTTCCGATTCATTGCCGAAGACCTGATTTTTGACAAGATCTAATTGCGTTAATGAATCGTTAAAATTCCGCCGGATTCGTGCGCGTGCGATCTGGAAATCTGATCGCGTGGGAAATTTCTCTACGCTCGAAATTTCCCCAATGGCCCCTCCCGCGACGGCGGCGACGAAAACAAACGAGTGCCGTGATGCTCTACAGCGGTTCGAGGATCGAGACGTAATTGGCCACCGCCGCGCCGCCCATGTTGAAAACGCCGGCGCGATCGGCCTTGGGCAATTGCATCGTGCCCGCGGTGCCGGTGAGCTGCATCGCCGCGATGGCGTGCATCGAGACGCCGGTGGCGCCGATCGGGTGGCCCTTGGCCTTCAGCCCGCCGGAGGGATTGACGGGCAGGCGGCCATCCTTCGCGGTCCAGCCTTCGAGCACGGCGCGGGCGCCCTGGCCCGGTGCGGCGAGGCCCATGGCCTCGTATTCGAGCAGCTCGGCGATGGTGAAGCAGTCATGGCTTTCGACGAACGAAAGATCGTCCAGCGCCAGCCCGGCCTCGGCCAGCGCCTGGCGCCAGGCGATGGCGGCGCCGGTGAACTCGGTGGGTTCGCGGCGCGAGAGCGGCAGGAAATCATTGACCTGGACGGCGGCACGGAACTTCACGGCCTTGCCGAGAGTGCGGGCGGTTTCCTCGTCGGCCAGCACCAGGGCGGCGGCGCCGTCGGAGACCAGCGAGCAATCGGTGCGTTTCAGCGGCGGGGCGACGTAGGGGTTCTTCTCGCTCAGGGTGCGGCAGAAATCGAAGCCGAGGTCGCGCCGCATCTGGGCGTAGGGGTTGTCGACCCCGTTGCGGTGGTTCTTGGCGGCGATGGCGGCGAGCGCGTCGGACTGGTCGCCGAATTTCTGGAAATAACGCTCGGCGATGCGCCCGAACACGCCGGCGAATCCGGCCGGGATGTCGCCCTCCTCCTTGCGGTAGGAGGCGGCAAGCAGGATGTCGCCCACTTCGGGGGTTGGCGTCGCGGTCATTTTTTCGGCGCCGACGACGAGGGCGAAGCGGCCGCGCCCGGCGGCGAGGAAGTCGCGCGCGCCGTGCACGGCGGCGGAGCCAGAGGCGCAGGCGTTCTCGTAGCGGGTGGCGCGCTTGAAGCGCAGCTCGGGCACCGACTGCATCACCATCGAGGCCGGGAAATCCTGCTTGGAGAAGCCGTTGTTGAACAGGCCGACGAACACGGCGTCGATCTCGGCAGGGTCTACACCCGCATCGTCGATTGCCGCCCGCGCGACGCGGCCGATCAGGCTCTCGACGTCAGGGTCTTCCAGCTTGCCGAACGGCGTGTGCGCCCAGCCGACGATGCAGGCCTCGCTCATAGATTCCTCCTCTTGCGCGTCAGACCCGTCACCATAGCGCATCTGGTGCCCCTGGTCAGTCCCGGCCGCGCACCGCAGACTGGGAGGGGATGGAAACGCGAGACATCACAACGCGGCACTTCGCGGCACCGGACATCGTGCGGCTGTGGGTGATCGGGGGAACCAACAATGTGGTTCGCTGGCTGGAGCTGCTGGCTTCGGGCCTGTTCACGTACGAGCTGACGCGGTCGGGCCTGATGGTCGCTGCGGTGACCGCCGCGCGCACCCTGCCGATGCTGATGTTCGGGGCCTTCGCCGGGGTGCTGTCCGAGGCGCTCGACCGCACGCGCATCATGCAGTCCGGCATGGTGATCACCGCTTGCACCTCGGCGGTGATTTGCGGCCTCGCGGTCGCCGGTGTGGCGCGGCCGTGGCAGATCGCGTTGGCCAATTTCATCTGCGGCACGATCTGGTCGGCCGAGATGTCGAGCCGGCGGCGCATGGTGGGGGATCGTGCGGCGCCGGGGATGCTGTCGCGCGTCATCGCGGTCGACAGTCTTGCCGGGGCCTCGACGCGGATGATCGGGCCGCTGCTGGGGGGCGTTGTCTACGAGGTCGTCGGGCTGCCCGGTGCCTATGCGGTGACGCTGTTGCTGAGCGTGATGAATTTCGTCCTCGCCTGGCCCCTGGCGCATCGGCAGGTGAGTCAGCGGCTGGCGCTGGGCGGCGCGGTGCGGGATCTGCTGGAGGGTGTGCGCGCCGCCGTCGGTATTCCGCAAGTGGCGGCGGTGCTGGCGGTGACGATCGCGATGAATGCGTTCGTATTCTGCTATTCGGCCTTGGTGGCGCCGATCGCGTTGACGCTGTTCCATGTCTCCAACGCCGAGGTCGGGCTGCTGGGTGCGGCCGAATCGGCCGGCGCGCTGATCGCGGGGCTGCTGCTGGCGCGCGGGATTCCGCGGCTGCCGGCGCGGACGATGATGATCGGCGGCTCGGCGCTGTTCGCCGCCTGCCTCGCGGTCATGCCGCTGATCCCGAGCTTCCCGCTGGCCTGTGTCGTCCTGCTGCTCGGCGGCAGCGGGACGGCGGCGTTCAGCAATATGCAGACGATGCTGGTGCTGGACGGCGCGCCGCCGGCGATGCGCTCGCGCATGCTTGGCCTGATCACCGGCTGCATCGGTACCGGCCCGCTGGGCCAGCTTCTGGCCGGCTGGCTGGCGGACACGCTGGGGCTGCGGCTGGCGGTCGAACTCGTGGCGCTGACCGGGCTTTGCGCGATCCTCGGCATCGGCTGGGTGTGGCGCCGGGCCGAGCGGCGGGCGATTATCGCAGCAAAAGCTTTAGCAGGTCATTCCACTCGGCGGTGAAACCGCCGGAGGGCATGGCGCGCCCGGCGACGCCGTACCAGTAGCGGGCGTTGGCGAGGTCGGGCTCCTTGCGGTGCAGATAGGCATGCAATGCCGCGCCGTCGGCATCGTCCTGCGCCTGGGCGCATTCATGGGCGCGGGCCCAGTTGCCTTTGGCATCCCACCACAGACCGGCGAGGGCGGGGGACAGGTCACCGGGTGGCGCGGCTGCGGCCAGGGAGGCGCGGAAGTCGTCCGGGCTCATGGCGCGAGCAGCCGCTTGAGTTTGCGCACGGCGCTGTCGGGCGTGGTCAGCACTGGTTTTCCGGTGGCCGCCGCAATTCCCGGGGCGGCGCGGGCGAGGCTGAACTGGGCGAGCGCGATGACGTCACAACCGGCCACGGCGTGGGCGGCGAGGGCGGCCTCGCGGTCGTGCGCCGGACCGTCGCCACGGTCGAGCGCGGTCAGTGCGGCGCTGGCGAGGCAAGGCTCCAGCCGCAGGCCAGGGGCGACGGCGGCGAACTCCGGAGGCATCGAGTCGAGCGTGGGGCCGAAGGTCGCGATCAAGCCGACATGGGCGGTCGGGCCGGCGGAGGCGAGAATCTCCTCGATCATGGCCTCGTTGGGCTTGAGCACCGGCAGCGGCGCCAGCAGCCGCGCGCATTCCTCGATGCAGGGTCCGAAGGCGGAGCAGGTGAAGAGGATGCCGTCGGCACCGCAACCGGCGGCGTAACGGGCCAAGGTCACGAAGCGCTCCGTCATGCGCACCGTGAGGATGCCGTCGCGGGCGAGATCGGCCGAGAGGCTGTCGTCGAGCAGGTTGGCCAGCCGGGCCTCAGGCCACAAGGCGGCGAAGGCGGTCTCGATCGGCGCGATGGAATGCTTGAGAGCGTGGATGAGGGCGATCCGCATGATTTCTCCGGCATGGCTTGACGTGGACCCAACATGAACGGTCTACCTGCGCCGATCAAACCCTAGGTAAGACCCGGCCATGCTCCGCCGCTTCTATCATCGTGTCCTGGCCCTCGCCGCCAGCCCTCGCGCGCCGCTCTGGCTGGCGGCGATCAGCTTTGCCGAGAGCAGCTTCTTTCCGATCCCGCCCGACGCGCTGCTGGTGCCGATGGCGCTCGCGCGGCCGGAGCGGGCGTGGCGGCTGGCGGCGATCTGCACGGTCGCCTCCGTGCTCGGCGGCATTCTCGGCTACTATATCGGCTACGCCCTGTTCGACGTGCTGGCGACGCCGTTGCTGCGCGCCTATCACTACGAGGCGGCGTTCGCCCGTTTCAAGGACACCTATGCCGAGTATGGGCTGTGGGTGATTCTGGTGAAGGGGTTGACGCCGATCCCCTACAAGATCGTCACCATCGCCTCGGGGGCGGCGAGCTTCAATTTCCCGCTGTTCGTCGCGGCGAGTGTGGTGACGCGCGGAGCCCGGTTCTTCATGGTGGCGACGCTGCTGCATTTTTTCGGCGAGCAGGTGCGCGACTTTATCGAGCGCCGGCTGACGTTGGTGACGACGTTGGTTGCCGCGGGCATTGTGTTCGGCTTCGTGGTGCTGAAACTGATCTGACGGTTTTCAGCGCCGCTCCAGCATCCCCACCGCCACCACGGCGCCGACGACGATGCCGCCGCCGATGAGTGTGTTGAGCCCAGGATCCTCGCCGAAGGCGAGCCACACGACCGCCGGCCCGAGCACGGATTCGAGCACCGAAAGCAGTCCAGCGTCCGCGGCGGGGATGAGGCGCACGCCGGTGGTGAACAGCACCAGCCCGAGGCCCATCTGGAACGTGCCGAACAGCGCCAGCAGCGTCATCTGCCCGGGGGGCAGCGACAGTTCGGCGAAGGGCGCCGTGGTCACGCCCACGATCAGCAGCGCCAGCACGGTGGCTTCCGTGGTCGGCACATCGGGCCGCGCGCGGGCGAGCACGACGGTGATGGCGTAGCTGATCCCGCAGGTGGCGGAGACCGCGATCGCCCAGAGCGAGCCGAGATCAGGCGCGCCGCCGACGATGACGAGCACGCCGGCGAAAGACACGGCGATGGCGACGAACTTGGCCCGGGTGATGCGCTCGCGCAGGAACACGAAGGCCAGGGCGGCGGCGATCAGCGGGGCCGCGGCCTGGAACAGCAGCGCCGTCGCGACGCTGGTCAGGCTGAGCCCGTAGATGAAGGCGATCATCGACAGCGCGAAGCAGACCCCCATCGCCACGCCGGCGCTGCCGAGACGGCGGAAGCCGGCCGGCACCGCCCGCCCGTCGCGCCACAGCAGGTAAAGGAGAAGGGCGCTGGTGGCGTAGCAGGAGCGCCAGAACAGCGTGGTCCAGGGATCGATCGCCACCAGCCGCGCGAGAACCCCGGCGCTCGACCAGACGATGGTGGCCGCGGTGACCAGGATCGCGCCGCGGCGGTAGTTCGGATCGTGCGCCATGCGCCTCGGCGTATCAGGCGGGCTGGCTCGCGTCGAGAGCGGACTGAAGCATATAGGCCGCGGCCATCTGGTCGACCCGCTCGGCCCGTTGCTGGCGCGTGGCGTCGGCCTCCGAGATCAGGAAGCGGTTGACCGCGGCCGATGAGAGCCGTTCGTCCCATTGGCAGGCGGGCAGGGAGGTGGCGGCGGCGAGGGCGTGGGTCCAGTCCCGCGCGGCCTGGGCGACGGGGCCGAAGCTGCCGTCCATTTCGAGCGGCAGGCCGACCACCAGGCCGGCGGCGTTCTCGCCATGGGCGATGCGCAGGATGGCCTCCGCGATGGGGCCGAGCTTGCCGCGCTTGATCTGCGAATGCGGCGAAGCCAGCGTCAGGCTGACGTCGGACAGCGCGATGCCGATGGTCTTGCTGCCCGGATCGATGCCGATCAGGCGCTGCCCTTGGGTGAGCCGGGCGCGCAGCGCGGCGATGTCGAGCAGGCTCAACCGGGCGGGCTCAGCCGGCGCGGCGGCGGCGGGCGGCGGCGAGTCCGACGAGGCCGAAGCCGAACAGCGCCATCGTCGCGGGTTCCGGCACCGGGTCGTAGCCGGTGGACTGGAGCATCAGGAATTCGGGCGAACTGGTGCTGATGCCGAGCTGCAACCCGGGCGAGCCGAAGGCGCTCTGCACGTAGCCGGAGGGGCCGAGATCGGCATAGTCGGCGCCGGCGGTCTGGTTGAAGGCGACGATGCTGGTGGTGCCGCCGTCGAACGACAGATAGGACGAGTCGCTGCCGCAGTTGCTGTAGCTTGGCGTTCCCGGGGCGGAGTAGCGGTAAAGGTCGAGCACGCCATACCTGGAGGGGTTCAGGGCAGAGCAGGTCGGGGCGAACGTCCCGAGCGTGGTGGCGGGGCCGCCGGCGCCGAGCACTTCGTCGACCTCGTGCTGCACCAGGGCGAAGGCGTCGTAGGTGCTGCCGCTGATCGGGCGGAGGAAGTCGATCGGGGCTGAGTTGCTCAGCGTCACCACGCCGTCATAGGTGCCGATGCAGGCAGTGGAATTGGAATTAAGTGCTGTCGCACCGGAGGCATCGAAGCAGGGATGGGCCGAACTCACGCCGAGGCCGACGCGGAGCTGGGCGCTGGTCGCCCACACGTTGACCGAACCGTCGGCCCCGTTGCCGCTCGACAGATGGGCCAGGGCAACGGGCAGCACGGTGTTGGTCGGGTTTGTCGCGGAGTCGATGGCGAGCAGATTGGTGAAGTTCGCGTAGCTCAGCGTGTACATCAGGTTGCTCGACGCGGCGAGGCCGGTGCTGCCGAGCTTGAAGACGATGTTCACCGTGCCGGGGTCGGTGAACATGGTGCTGTAAACCGCCACTGCGGCGTTGATGGAGGCCTCGATGTCGGTCGCGTTGCCGGCGCCGGTGATTGTGCTGTCGAAATAGGGCACGACGGTGAAGGCCGCGGCCGGGGCGGCCGAGGCGGCGATCATGGCGGCGGCGGCGAAGCCAAGGCGGCGTGGAGCGAAGGACATGTGAACCCGATTCCTGGAAAGCGACGGCTGTAATAGGATGCATTAAGCAAAAAGCGGACCATCCCGCCAGTCACAACCATATCAGCGGCTTGTCGCTGCCGCGCGCGGCGCCGCGCGGCCGACTGTAAAGAATGCCGACAGCGCCGCCGCGCGGGCCGCGTTGAAAGAGGCGCGCGCCGCCGGTATGGTCCGCCGCCCGCCAGACCGGGGGCAGGCCTCTCAGCACAAGGGAACATCATGTCGCTCGATCCCGCGACCGTCCGCCGCATTGCCCGGCTTGCCCGCATCCGGGTCGAGGAGGCGCAGCTGGTGCCGCTTGGCCATGAGCTCTCCGGCATCCTGAATTGGATCGAACAGCTCAACGAGGTGAATATCGACGGTGTCGAGCCGCTGACCGGGGCCGCCAACATGGCGCTGCGGCTGCGCCCGGATGTGGTGAGCGATGGCGGCGATGTCGAGGGCGTGCTGGCCAATGCGCCGGATCGTGCCGGTTCCTTTTATGCCGTTCCCAAGGTGGTCGAGTGATGGTGTTTGATCTGACTTTGGCCGAGGCCCGCGCGGGCCTGCGCCGGCGTGATTTTTCTTCGCGCGAACTGACGTCTGCTTTCAACGGCGCCATTGCCGCGCTGAACCCGACGCTCAACGCCTTCATCACCACCACGCCGGAGCTTGCGCTGCAGCAGGCCGACGCTGCCGACGTCGCGCTCGCGCGGGGCGAACACGGCCCGCTGACCGGCATTCCGCTCGCCATCAAGGACCTGTTCTGCACCAAGGGCATCCGCACCACCGCCGGCAGCCGCATCCTCGATCATTTCGTGCCGCCCTATGAAAGCACCGTCAGCGCCAACCTGCTGCGCGACGGCGCGGTGTTCCTCGGCAAGGCCAATCTCGACGAATTCGCGATGGGCTCGTCCAACATCACCTCCGCCTACGGCCCGGTGGTGAGCCCGTGGACCCGCAACGGCGACAACCGCCCGCTGGTGCCCGGCGGATCGTCCGGCGGTTCGGCCGCGGCCGTCGCCGCCCGCCTGGCCCTCGGCGCCACCGCCACCGATACCGGCGGTTCGATCCGCCAGCCCGCCAGTTTCTGCGGCATCGTCGGCATCAAGCCGACTTATGGACGCTGCTCGCGCTGGGGGATCGTTGCCTTCGCCTCCTCGCTCGACCAGGCCGGCCCGGTCGCGCGCACGGTCGAGGATTGCGCCATCATGCTGCAATCGATGTCGGGCTTCGATGCCAAGGACAGCACGTCGGCTGATCTCCCCGTGCCCGACTTCCAGGCCGCCTGCAAACGCGGCGTCAAGGGCCTGCGGATCGGGGTGCCGCGCGAATACCGCTCTGACGACATGCCGCCGGAAATCGAGACGATGTGGCAGCAGGGCCTGGCCTGGCTGCGCGAGCAGGGGGCGGAGATCGTCGACGTCACGCTGCCGCACACCAAGTATGGTCTGGCCACCTACTACATCGTCGCGCCGGCGGAGGCCTCCTCCAACCTGGCGCGCTACGACGGCGTTCGCTTCTCCAGCCGCACCGATGGCGCCGACCTGAACGAGCTCTACGAAAACACCCGCGGCGCCGGCTTTGGGCCCGAGGTCAAGCGCCGCATCATGATCGGCACCTACGTGCTCTCGGCCGGCTACTATGACGCCTATTATCTGCGGGCTCAGAAAATCCGCGCCCTCATCCTCAAGGACTTCACCGACGTCTTCCAGACCGTCGATGCCCTGGTGACGCCGACCGCCCCCTCGGCCGCCTTCGCCCAGGGCGAGAAGATGGACGACCCGATCAAGATGTATTTCAACGACGTCTTCACCGTGCCGGCCAATATGTCCGGCATTCCCGGCATCTCCGTGCCGGCCGGGCTCGACGCGCAGGGGCTGCCGCTCGGGCTGCAGGTCCTCGGCCGTCCGTTCGACGAGGAGACCGTCTTCGCCGTCGGCGCCGCGATCGAGCGCGCCGCGGGCTTCACCGCGGTACCGGGGATGCGGGCGGGAGCGGGCGCATGAGCTACGCCATCGAAGGCCGCACCGGCCCGTGGGAAATCGTGGTCGGCCTCGAAGTCCACGCCCAGGCCATCACCAAATCCAAGCTGTTCTCCGGCGCCCCCACCGCATTCGGGGCCGAACCCAATTCCCAGGTCAGCTTCGTCGATGCCGCCTTCCCCGGCATGCTCCCCGTCCTCAACCAGGAAGCCGTCGCCCAGGCGGTCCGCACCGGCCTCGGCCTCAACGCCCAGATCAACCTGGTCAGCCGCTTCGACCGCAAGAACTACTTCTACGCCGACCTGCCCAGCGGCTATCAGATCAGCCAGTACGAACACCCCATCGTCGGCGCCGGCCAGATCGAAATCCAGCTCGCCGACGGCACCACGCGGCAGATCGGCGTCACCCGCCTGCACCTCGAACAGGACGCGGGCAAGTCGCTGCACGACCAGCACCCCACCAAGTCCTACATCGACCTCAACCGCGCCGGCGTGCCGCTGATGGAAATCGTCAGCGAACCCGATATCCGCAGCCCCGAGGAAGCCGGCGCCTATGTGCGCAAGCTGCGCTCGATCCTGCGCTATCTCGGCACCTGCGACGGCAACATGGAGGAGGGCTCGCTGCGCGCCGACGTCAACGTCTCCGTGCGCAAGCACGGCGAGCCGTACCGCACGCGCTGCGAAATCAAGAACGTGAACTCGGTGCGCTTCGTCATGCTGGCGATCGAGGCCGAGGCCAAGCGCCAGATCGAGGTCTGGGAGGGCGGCGGCACCGTCGAGCAGGAGACCCGGCTGTTCGACCCGAACCGGGGCGAGACCCGCTCAATGCGCTCCAAGGAGGACGCGCACGACTACCGCTATTTCCCCGATCCGGACCTGCTGCCGGTCGTGCTCGACGAAGCCTGGGTCGCCGAATTGAAGGCCGCGCTGCCGGAACTGCCGGATGCCAAGCAGGCCCGGTTCATCGGAGATTTCGGCCTCTCGCCGTATGACGCCGCCGTGCTGGTGGCCGAGCGCGCCACTGCCGACTACTACGAAGCCGCCGCCGCCGGGCGCGACCCCAAGCAGGCCGCCAACTGGGTCACCGGCGACCTCTTCGCCCTGCTCAACCGCACCGGCCGTACCATCGAGGACAGCCCGGTCTCGGCCGCCGCCCTCGGTGCCCTGCTCGGCCTGATCGCCGACAACACCATCAGCGGCAAGATCGCCAAGCAGGTCTTCGACATCATGGCCGAAACCGGCGAAGGCCCAGCCGCCATCGTCGAAGCCCGCGGTCTGCGTCAGGTCACCGACACGTCGGCCATCGACGCCGCGGTGGACGCCGTCCTCGCCGCCAACCCCGACAAGGTCGCCGATTACAAAGCCGGCAAGGACAAGATGTTCGGCTTCTTCGTCGGCCAGGTGATGAAAGCCATGGCGGGGAAGGGGAACCCGGGGCTGGTGAATGCGGCGCTGAAGGCGCGGATCGGGTAGGTGTTGCGGCACGCATCGTGTGAAGCAATTGTGTGCTTTGGGAATGCACACGAGGTTCGCGATGACCGACAAGACACGGGCCAACGTCTCCGTCGATGCTGGCCTGATGCAGGAGGCCCGCGGCCTCGGCCTCAACCTCTCTGCGCTGCTTGAGGAGCGCCTGCGCGAGGAAGTCGCCCTCCGCCGGCGTGCGGCCTGGCGCGAGGAGAACCGCGGTGCCATCGCCGATGCCAACGCCTATCTGGCAAAACACGGCCTGTGGAGCGACGGGTTGCTTCAGTTCTGATGCAGCGCGACGTCCATCTCAGTCGCCGCCCGTCGCGCGACGAGGCGCCTTATCTGTTGGACGTGCAGGCTGACCTCTTGGCTGATCTTTAAACCCGTGCGGTGGTGCCGCTGATCCGCGCCGAGATGTTCGGGCGGCGGGCACGCGGCCTTCATCCGCCATTCGAAGTCGGAGGCGAGATCTTTGTCATGGCAACCCACATGCTCGGCGCTGTTCGCCGGCTCGACCTCGGCGACATCGTGGCCTCGTTGGGCGAGCAGCGCAGCGTCAGCGTCGCGGCAATCGATATCCTGCTGGCCGGGGTTTAAACCCGGCCAGCCACGGCGCGAACGGATAAAGTTTTTTTGTTTCTTTTTTTCCAAAAAAAGAAAGCGCTGCCTTCAATCCTCCTCGGTCGGCACCACGCTCCCCGCCGTCACCCCGCCGTCGATCACGAAGGTCTGCCCGGTGGTGAAGCTGCCCGATGGGCCCGCCAGGAAAATCGCGGCGCCGGCGATTTCGTCGGGCACGCCGATGCGCTGGAGCGGGGATTCGCGGTTGCGCTTCTTCAGCACATCCGGATTCTCCCACAGCGCCTTTGCGAAATCGGTCTTGATCAGGCCGGGCGCGATGCAGTTGGTGCGGATGTTCTTCGGCCCCCACTCGACCGCCATGTTGCGGGCGAGCTGCATGTCGGCGGCCTTGGACAGCGCGTAGATGCCGAGATTGACCGAGCCGCGCAGCCCGCCGACCGAGGAGATGATGATGCACGACCCGCCGCCGCGCGCCGCCATGCCGGGGAATACCATGTTGCAGAGCCAGAAGTTGCTGCGCACGTTGTAATTCATCACCCGGTCATATGCCTCGTCCGGCACGGAGCTGCCCGGCCCGTAATGCGGGTTCACCGCGGCATTGCAGACCAGGATATCGATGCCGCCATAGGTTGCCACGGCGAAATCGACGAGCGCCTGGAGCTCCTCCTTGCGGCCGATGTTGCAGGTCTTGGTCGCCGCGATGCCACCTTTGGCGATGATGCCGTTGGTCACCACGTCGCAGGCCTCCTGCTTGCGGCTGGAAATGACGACTTTGGCGCCGTGCTCGGCCATGCGCTCGGCGATGGCACGGCCGATGCCCTTGGAGGCGCCAGTGATGACGGCCACCTTGCCGGTGAGGTCGAAAAGTGAGGACATTGTTTGCTCCCGAAGTTCCGTATTCGGCGCAGCCTGTCACAACACGGCGATGCCCGCCACTCCGCGCCGCGCTCCGGCGGCGTAACAGGGGAGGCCGCCGTCAGGCCGCCGGGCGCCAGCGTCGCAGTGACAAGGCGTTCAGCACCACACTCACCGAGGAGAGCGCCATCGCGGCGCCGGCCAGCGTCGGGTCGAGCCAGCCCATCGCCGCCACGGGGATGCCGAGCACGTTATAGGCCATCGCCCAGAAGAGACCCTGGCGCAGCTTCGCCCAGGTCCGCCGCGACAAATCGATGGCATCGGCAACCAGCAGCGGGTCGCCGCGCATCAGGGTGATGCCGGCGGTGTGCATGGCGATGTCGGTGCCGGTGCCCATGGCCAGGCCGATATCGGCGGCGGCCAGGGCCGGAGCGTCGTTGACCCCGTCCCCCACCATGGCGACGACGACGCCTGCCCCCCGCAGCCCCGTCACGGCGGCGGCTTTGTCTTCGGGGAGCAGATCGGTCCGCACGTCGGTGATCCCGGCGGTGCGCGCGATGGCCGCGGCGGCGGCGGCGCTGTCGCCGGAGAACAGCCGGCTGGTGATGCCCATCGCGGCCAGCCGGGCCACCGCCGCCGCGGCTCCGGGTTTGATCCGGTCCGCGAAGCCGAGCAGCCCCAGTGCGGTGCCATCCGCGCGCATCAGCCATGCGATGGTGTGCCCGTCCGCGGCGAGACCGGCCGCGGCGTCGGAGAGCTCGCCGGGGACGCCGCCGGACTCATCGAGCAGCCGGCGGCTGCCGAGCCGGTACTCCGCGCCGTCGATCCGTCCGGCGATGCCGCGGCCGGGCAGGGCGGTGAGCCCGGTCGCCGGGGGGGCGTCCGCGCCGCGTTCCCCGGCTGCGCGCAGCACGGCACGGGCCAGCGGATGTTCGCTGCCGGCTTGCAGGCTTGCCGCCAAAGCGAGCACCGTCTCCCGGCTCTGCCCTTGTCCCGCAATCACCTCGGTGACATCCGGGCGGCCCTCGGTCAGCGTGCCGGTCTTGTCGAAAATCACCGTGGTCACGCCATGGGCGGTTTCCAGCGCCGCGGCGTCCTTGATCAGGATGCCATGGCGGGCGGCCAGTCCGGTGCCGACCATGATGGCGGTGGGCGTGGCGAGCCCGAGCGCGCAGGGGCAGGCGATCACCAGCACGCTGACCGCGTTGATCACCGCCTCCGGCCACGCCGCCCCGGCTAGTAGCCAGCCCAGGCAGGTGGCGGCGGCGATCACCAGCACGACCGGGACGAACACGGCACTCACCCGGTCCGCCAGCCGCTGGATCGGTGCCTTGCCGGTCTGGGCGTCCTCGACCAGGCGGATGATGCGGGCCAACACGCTTTCGGCCCCGAGCGTGGTCGCCTCGACCCGCAGCAGGGCCTCGCCATTGACCGCACCGCCGGTCACCTTGTCGCCCGGGCGCTTGGCCACCGGCAGGCTTTCGCCGGTGATGAGGCTTTCGTCGACGCCGCCCTCGCCGTCGCGGATCACCCCGTCGACCGGGATGCGCGCGCCCGGCCGGATGATCACGATGTCGCCCCGCCGCACCGTGGCGACCGAGATTTCCTCCTCCGCCCCGTTGCGCCAGACCCGCGCCGTCTCCGGCCGCAGGGCTGCCAGCGCCGCGATCGCCGAGACCGTCTGCCGGCGGGCGCGGCCCTCCAGCACGCGGCCGAGCAGCACCAGCGTGATCACCGCCGCGGCGGCCTCGAAATACAGCGCATCGGCCTCATCCGGCCAGGCCAACACCATTTCCACCACCGACAACGCGAACGCCGCCGTGGTGCCGAGCGCGACCAGCACATCCATCGAGGCGCTGCCCAGGCGCAGCGACTTCCAGCCGGAGACATAGAACCGCGCGCCGATCACCAACTGCACCGGCAGCGCCAGCGCAAGCTGCGCCCCGCCCGACAGCATATAGGCGTGCCCGAACAGCATCGGCACCAGCAGCGGCAGGGTCAGCACGATGGCGGCAAGCAGCGCCCAGGGCGGGGCTTCGGGCTTCGCCGGCGCACTCACCGGCGCCGCGCCGTAGCCGGCCTTGGCCACCGCCGCGGCGAGTGCGGCGAAGGTCAGCGCCGGGGCGCCCAGCACCCGCGCCCGGTTGGTCGCCAGGTTGACCTCGGCCGAGGTGACCCCGGGCACGCGTGACAGCACCTTCTCTACCCGCGTCACGCAGGCGGCGCAGGTCATGCCTTCGATGGCGAGATCGATGCTTCCGCTCATGCGACGTCCGTGCTCATGGAACGGCAAATGGGGGCGAGCCGTGCGGTTTCGTCAAGCGGGGGATGCAACGCAGGCGTGTGCGCGATTGCCAAGTGCCGCGGATTGCGCGACGACACACTCGAGGCCGCCAAGGAGTTCTTGCGCCATGAATACCATCCAGGCTCTCGCCATTGCCGTGCTGCAGGGCGCGACCGAGTTGTTCCCGGTCAGCAGCCTCGGTCACGCGGTCATCGTGCCGTCGCTGCTGCGCTCGTCGATCGACCAGGCGTCGGAAGCATTTCTGCCGTTCGTGGTGATGCTCCACCTCGGCACCGCGGTGGCGCTGTTGCAGTTCTTCTGGCGCGACTGGTGGCTGATCGGCACCGGCGTCGTCGGGCTGGCCGATGCGCACCAGGTCAAGGAGAGCCGCCGGGTGTTCGTGCTGATCGTCATCGCCACGATCCCCGCCGTGATCGTCGCGCTTCTGTTCGAGAAGATGATCCGTGGCCTGTTCGCCGCGCCGCTGATCGCAGCCGCCTTCCTCGTGGTGAACGGTTTGATCCTGCTGTTCGGCGAGCGCGTGCGCGGCCGTGGCGCCCGCCCGCTCGGCGATATCAAGCCGCTCGACGCGCTCGTGATCGGCTGCGCCCAATGCCTGGCGCTGATCCCGGGGATTTCGCGTTCGGGCAGCACCATCGTGGCTGGGCTGCTGCGCGGCATCAACCACGAGAGCTCGGCCCATTTCTCGTTCCTGATCGCGACCCCGATCATCTTCGGCGCGACATTGCATCAGGCGCCGAAGCTGCTCCACGCCACCATGGAACCGGGCGTGCTCGCCATTGCGAGCGTCGCCGCCGTGGTGGCCGGGATCACCGCCTGGCTCTCGACCTGGTTCCTGATGCGCTATTTCCGCTCGCACGAGGATTGGGCGCTGAACCCGTTCGGCTACTACTGCGTCGGCTTCGGCGGCCTCTCCAGCCTTTGGCTGTGGCTGGCCTGACGCAATGAGCGGTCCTCTCGAAGGGGTGCGGGTGATCGACCTCACCGGCACCGTGCTGGGGCCGATGGGCACCCAGATCCTGGGTGACGCAGGCGCCGACGTGATCAAGATCGAGGCCCCCGGCGGCGATGCCGTGCGCCATGTCGGGCCGCGCGTGTCGGACGGAATGGGAGCGTATTTCCTCAATCTCAACCGCAACAAGCGCAGCGTCGTGCTCGACCTCAAGCGCCCTCCGGCCCGGGCCGCGCTGCTGCGGCTGATCGCGGGGGCGGATGTGTTCGTGCACAACATGCGTCCGGCCGCCGCCGCCCGGCTCGGGCTCGACTATGCGCGCCTCGGGCCGGCGCATCCGCGCCTGATCCATGCCTCCGCCTCCGGCTTCCGCCGCGACTCGAAGCTGGCCGATGCGCCGGCCTACGACGACATCATCCAGGGCATGAGCGGCCTCGCCAGCCTCAACGGCCGCGCCGCCGGCACCGAGGGGCCGCGCTACGTACCGACGGTGATGGCGGACAAAATCACCGGCCATGTGCTGGCCTCCTCAATCGGCATGGCGCTCTACCGCCGCGAGCGCACCGGCCGCGGCCAGGCGCTGCACGTGCCGATGCTGGAGACGATGCTCTCCTTCCTGCTGCCCGAGCATCTCTGGGGCCATTCGGTGAACCAGCCGGAGCAGGGGATCGGCTACAGCCGCATGCTGACCCCGCACCGCCGGCCCTTCGCGACACTGGATGGCCATCTCTGCCTGATCGCCGTCACCGATGACCAGTACGCCCGGCTGCTGCCGCTGCTCGGCCGCGCCGATCTCGTCACCGACCCCCGCTTCGCCACAGTCACCGCGCGGGCCGAAAACGTCGAGGTCGTCTATGGCACCATCGCTGCGGCGATGACGGCGCGCAGCACGGCGGAGTGGCTCTCCCTGCTTGCCACCGCCGACCTGCCGCACGGTCCGGTCAACTCGCTGGAGGATCTGCTGCGCGACGAATATCTGCGTGGGGGCGGGTTCTTCCATGAATTCGAGCACCCCAGCGAAGGGCGGATGACCACGCTCGGCATCCCCGTCGCTTATGACGGCTCGCCCGCCACCCTGCGCCGTGGCCCGCCGCGGCTCGGCGAGCATACGGCCGAGGTGCTGACGGAGGCGGGCTTCGGTGCCGACGAGATCGCCGGGCTGGGTGGCTGAAATGCGCTTCCCGCGCCGCGCCCTGCTTGCTGCGCCCATGATCGCCGCGCCATTTCTGGCTGCGGCCAGCACGCCGTTGGCGGCGGTGCCGATTTCGCGGATGCAACTCGGTTGGTGGAAGGCACGGCACGAGGCGAAACTCGCTGAACTGCGGGCGCGCCGGCCGGACCTGATATTCCTCGGCGACAGCATCACCCAGAACTGGGAAAAGATCGGCCCCCCCGCCTGGCAGAACTTCGCGCCGACGTGGCTGCGGCTGTATGGCGGGCGCAACCCGGTCAATCTCGGCTTTTCCGGCGACGCGACCTCGCATTTGTTATGGCGCATAATCAATGGCGAGCTCGACGGGATCTCACCGCGCGCGGCGGTGATCCTGATCGGCGCCAACAATCTCGGCCGCCTGCACTGGTCCCCCGAGGACAGCATTGCCGGGATCGCCGCGGTGGTGGCGGAGACCAGGCGGCGGCTGCCGCGAACCAAGCTGCTTCTGCTCGGCGTGCTGCCCTCGATCCGCTCGGACTGGGCGACCGCCGCAACGCTGACCATCAATGCCGGCTTGGCCCGCCGTTTCGGGGCCGATGCCGTGCCGGGCGCGGTCTACCAGGATGTCGGCAGCGTCTTCCTGCGGGGTGGCAAGGCGGATCCCGGGCAGTTCTATGACGGGTTGATCACCCCTCCCGAGCCGCCGCTGCATCCGACGGCGCTGGCGCAGGAGCGGATGGCCTTGGCCTATGAACCCACCCTCGCCGCTTTGCTCGGCGACCGGGCAAGGACATAGACTCGGAGCAGGCATAGGCGCGGAGCAGGCAGAGCCGGGGCGCGATCCGTCGTGATCGCACCCCGGCCTGGTCAGGTTCAGGTCCCGGGGCGGGAGACCTCGGTTTCCTTGCTGGTGATGAACTCGAGCAGCACCGGCACGCCCTTTTGGGTCTGCTCGATGCCGCGCTTGATCGCCGGGATGATGTCCTGCGGACGGGTCACCCGCTCGCCATAGCCGCCGAACGCGCGCGCCATCGCGGCATAGTCGCCGGAAATATCGGTGGTGCGGTATTTCTCGGTCGACAGCGCCATGATCTTGAGTTCGATCGCCATCGAGAAGTTGTTCAGCAGGATCGACATGATCGGGATGCGCTCGCGCACCGCGGTTTCGAAGTCCATGCCGGTGAAGCCGATCGCCGCGTCGCCCCAGACGTTGATGCACAGCTTGTCGGGGTGGGCGAGTTTTGCGCCCATCGCCAGGCCGAGCCCGTAGCCGAGCTGGGTGGTCTTGCCCCAGCCGATATAGGACAGCGGGGTGATCGAATTCCAGAACGGCGAGAGCTGATCGCGCGGGCTGCCGGCGTCATGGGTGATGATGGTGTTGGGCACATCGACGGTGTGCTGCAGATCCCACAGCACGCGGTAGGGGTTGAGCGGCGTGTCGTTGCTGGTCAGCTTGGGCAGCCACTTGTCCATCCAGCCCTGGCGGATGGTGGCGATCTCGGCGGTGATGTTGGCCGCATCGCGGTTGGCGGTCACCGTCTTGCGCACTTCGGCGAGGATGGCGTCGAGCGTCAGGGCGGCGTCACCGACCAGGCCGACCTTGGCGATGACGTCCTTGTTGAGGTGGTTGGGATCGAGGGTGGAGTGGATGATCGCCTTGCCGGCCGGGATCTTGGCGGCGAACGAGCTTTCGGTGAAGGAGCAGCCGAGGCCGAAAATGAGATCGGCGCGGTCGAGGAACTGCGGCACCATGCGCGACATCGCAACGCCAGCGGCGCCGATCGAGAGCGGATGGTTTTCCGGGAAGGAGGACTTGCCGGACAGGCTGGTCATCACCGGCAGCGCCAGCAGCTCGGCGAGTTCCTTCACCTGCGGCCACGCCTTGGCGTAGTGGACGCCCTGGCCGACGTAGAATACCGGGAACTTGGCCGCCACCAGCAGGGCGGCGGCCTTCTTCACATCGGCCGGATCGGGCCCATAGCGGGTGGTGAGTACCGGCTCGTATTCGAACGGCTCGGGCACTTCCTCGTTGAACATGTCACCGGGGATTTCCACCACCACCGGGCCGCCGCGGCCATTGCGCAGGCGGGTGAAGGCGCGGCGCATGATGTTGGACACTTCGGCCGCAAGCATCACCGGCTCGGTCGATTTGGTGATGGATTTCAGGCTGATGGTGGAATTGAAGTTGGGGTCGATATGGGCGATGCGCCGTGCGTAGCCCATCGGCAGCACCAGCACGGGGACCGATTCACCGAAGCACTGGGCGATGCCGCCAATGGCATTTTCCGCGCCGGGGCCGTGCTGCATGGCGAAGACGCCGATCTTCTTGCCCGACGAGAGGCGGGAGATCGCGTCGGCCATGTGGATGCCAATGCGCTCCTGCCGGCAGATCACCGGCCGGATATCCTTCTCGGCGGCATGTTCGATCATGTGGTTGACCGGATAGGCGGTGAGGATTTCGACGCCCTCCCGCTTCATGATTTCCGCGATGGCCTGGCCGACCTTCATCTTATTCTCCTGTGGCGAACGTTTTCCCGCGCGGCAAAAACCCTAGGCGTGGGCGCGGCACATGGCAACCGGGGCGGTCATGCTGGGCGCGGGGCAGGGCATGGTGCCGCTCAGCTCTCGTCCTGGCCGGCCTTGTGGGCGAGCAGACCCATCAGGCGGCGGTCGCGCCAGGCCTGCCGGGCCGCCTGGTCCGCCAGCGGCAGCACGGCGCGGCGGGCGGCGTGGAGGCTGGCGATGAGGTCTTCGCCGAGCGCCAGCGGCCGGGTTTCCCCCTGCACCTTGCTGTAGAGGCTGCCGTAGCGGGCAAGGTAGTCGGCCAGCCCGCCAGGGGCGTTCAGATCGATGGTCTCGAGCGGACCCATGAACGACCAGCGCAGCCCGAGGCCGTGCTTGACCGTGGCGTCGACATCCTCGGCGGAGATCACCCCGTCGGCGACGAGCCGCATCGCCTCGCTCACCAGCGCGACCTGGAGGCGGTTGAGCACGAAACCGGTCACCTCGCGGTTGACCGTGGCCGGCACCTGGCCGGCGCGTTCCATCAGGGTCCGCGTGCGGCTGACGATGGCGGGGTCGGTCCAGGGCGCCGGGCACAGCTCGACCACCGGGATCAGATAGGGCGGGTTGACTGGATGGGCCACCAGCGTGCGTGCGCGGCCGGCCAGCGCGGCCGTGAAGGCGCTGGCCGGGATGCCGCTGGTGGAGCTCGCAAGCACCACCTCGGGGGCCGCCAGCCGGTCCATCTCGGCGAACAGGGCGGTCTTTTCGGGGATGCGTTCGGGGCCGTTTTCCTGGACATGGACGACCCCGCTGAGTGCGTCGGCCAGGGTGTCGCAGGGGAAGATGCGTGCCAGCACCGCCTCCGGCGGATCGGCGAGCAGCCCGGCGTCGCGCAGCTCCGGCAGGCGCTCGGCGATGAAGCCACGGGCGGCCGCGGTGGCGGCGGGGGCGACATCCCAAAGGTTCACCTTGAAGCCGGCGCGCGCGAAGACGATGGCCCAGGCACGGCCGATCAGCCCGGCGCCGACGATCCCGATGGTTTCCATATGAGCCTCCCTGGTCATGGCGCCAATTCACCACCGCCGGCCGCGGCGGGCAACCGTGGCGGCAGCCTTGCATCACGCAGGCGGATTCAGCACCTTGCGCGCAACAGGGGAGACCATCATGCGCATCGCTGTGCTCGACGACTGGCAGGGAATTGCCGAAGCTGCCGCCGACTGGGCTTCGCTCGGCGCGGAATGCGTGTTTTTCCGTGAAGGCTTCGGCGGGCCGGAGCAGACCATCGCCGCGCTGGCCGGCTTCGACGTGATCGTGGCGATGCGCGAGCGCACCTGGCTCGGGGCCGATGTGATCCCAGGGCTGACACAATTGCGCCTGCTGTGCTTCACCGGCCCGCGCAACGCCGCCGTCGACACCGCCGCCTGCACGGCGCGCGGCATCACCGTCTGCCACACCGTCTCCAAGGGTTCGAGCAGCGATACCCCGGAGTTGGCGCTGGCGCTGTTGATGGCGGCGGCGCGGCGGATTCCGCAGGGCGATGCCGAGATGCGGGCCGGCCGGTTCCAGCAGAGCCTGCCGCCCGGCCTAGGCCTTGAGGGGCGCACGCTCGGCATTATCGGCCTCGGCCGTATCGGCGCCCGCATGGCCGGCTATGCGGTGGCGCTCGGCATGCACGTGCTCGCCTGGAGCCCCAACCTGACCGAGGCGCGGGCGGCGGAATGCCGGGCCACCCGCGTCACCAAGGAGGAACTCCTGGCGCAGAGTGACGCGGTGACATTGCATCTCGTGCTGTCCGCGCGCTCCCGCAACACGCTGGCAGCGGCCGATCTGGCGCTGATGAAACCGGGTGCTATCCTGGTCAACACCTCGCGCGGCCCCCTCGTCGAGAAAGCGGCCCTGGTTGCGGCGGTGCGCGCGGGCCGGATCGTCGCCGCGCTCGATGTGTTCGACGCGGAGCCGCTGGCCGCCGACCATCCGCTGCGCGGCTTGCCCAACACCGTGCTCTCCCCGCACATGGGCTACGTCACTCAGGACAACATGCGCGGGTTCTACGAACAATCGGTGGAGAACATCCGCGCCTGGCAGAGCGGCAGCCCGATCCGCGTGGTCAATCCGTGACGGTCGGGCGCTGCGTGGCGATCCATCCGGATCACCACGCAGCGCCGGCCGGTCAGCCCCGCTGTTGCAGCTTGGCGAGCAGGAAGTCGCGGAACACAGCGACCCGCTTCGAATTGCGCAGTTCTTCCGGATAGACGAAGAACACGTCCACCTTGGGCGCCCGCACATCGGTCAGCACCCGCACCAGACCGTCATCCTCGCCATGCATGTAGTCGGGCAGGGCGGCGATGCCGACCCCGCTTTTCACCGCGGTCAGCATGGCGGCGACGCTGTTGACTTCGAGCAGGCCGCGGCGCGGGTTGCCCGGCCGGCGGCCGGCATCGGCGATCCAGTTCATGTCGGAGATCGGCGGGCGGTATTCCCCGAACAGGACGAGACGATGGCTGTCGAGATCCTCGACCCGCGTCGGCGTGCCATGGCGCTTGATGTAGTCGGGCGAGGCGCAGACATGCCAGTCGATCGCCATCAAGTGGCGCTGCACGAGGTCGGGCTGCTTGGGCGGATGCATGCGGATGGCGACGTCCGCCTCGCGCATCGCCAGATCGAGATCGCCGTCATCAAGCAGCAGCTGGACCTGGACATCCGGGTACTGGTCGAGGAAGTCTTTCAGCCGGGGCGCGAGCCACTTGGCGCCGAAGCCGACGGTGGTGGTGATCTTGAGGCGCCCGGCCGGCTTTTCCTTGCTTTCGGTGAGCAGTGCCTCGGTCATCGCCAACTTGGCGAAGACCTCGCGGACGGTGCGGTTGAGGCTCTCGCCCTGCTCGGTCAGGATCAGGCCGCGCGCGTGCCGGTGAAACAGCGGCACCTGCAGGGTCTCCTCCAGCGCCGAGATCTGCCGCGACACGGCCGACTGGCTGAGGTTGAGCGTATCGCCGGCATGCGTGAAGCTGCCTGCCTCGGCCACCGCGTGAAAAACGCGAAGCTTGTCCCAGTCCATCACACCGTCATCCCCCGCCGGGCAGCGCGGGCAGGAACTGCTCCGCCGGCGCCCGGCACTCCACTGTACGCTTAAGCATTCGAATCCTAGGCATGTTCTGCCAACCACTTCTCGACTTCAAGCGCCGCCATGCATCCGGTGCCTGCCGCGGTGACCGCCTGGCGCCAGATCTTGTCCTGCACATCGCCCGCGGCGAACACGCCGGGCACCGAGGTCCGCGTGCTGCCCGGCGTCGTGAGGATGTAGCCCTCGGCGTCGCAGGCGACGTGATCGCGGAACACGGACGTGGTCGGCGTGTGGCCGATGGCGATGAAAACACCGTCGACGGCGAGGCCGGACCTGACCCCGGTTTTCACGTTACGCAGACGCAAGCCATTGACAGTAGATGGTTTTTCACCACCTGTGATTTCATCCACCACGGTATCCCAGATCACCTTGACCTTGGGATTGGCGGCCAGTCGCTGCTGCAGGATGCGCTCCGCGCGGAAGCTGTCGCGCCGATGGATGACGGTCACCGAGGCGGCGTGGTGGGTCAGATACAGCGCCTCCTCGACCGCGGTATTGCCGCCGCCGATCACGGCAACATGTTTTTCACGAAAGAAAAAACCATCGCAGGTGGCACAGGCCGAAACCCCGAATCCCTGGAATTTCTTCTCCGAATCGAGTCCGAGCCAGCGCGCCTGCGCGCCGGTGGCGATAATCACCGAGTCGGCGAGGTAGATATCGCCCGAGTCGCCGGTGCATTTGAACGGGCGCGCGCTGAAATCCACGGCGGTGATCAGGTCATCCACCACCGTGGTGCCGACATGGGCGGCCTGGGCCGCCATCTGCTCCATCAGCCACGGCCCCTGGATGGTTTCGGCGAAACCGGGGTAGTTCTCCACATCGGTCGTGATGGTGAGCTGCCCCCCCGGCTGCAACCCGGCGGCGAGCATCGGCTCGAGGGCGGCGCGGGCGGCATAGATCGCCGCCGTGTAGCCGGCGGGGCCGGCGCCGATGATGAGGACTCGGGTATGGTGCGTGGCGGGCATCGCGGGTTCCGGTCGAAGATGGGTCTGCACATATCGGCCGGACCGGCGGGCGGATCAAGAAACCTCGTGCGTGGAATTGTGTGCCACTGGCCTTGCAACCGTGGCGGTGGCAATAATATTTCACGAGATGACACCCGACCGAAACTTGCGACCGCGAACCGTCGCCGCCTCCAGCCAGAAGCACCCAGCATGAAGCTCCAGCCGCACGACCCCCTGAGCGGTCCCAATGTCCTTGACGCCATTGACCGGCGGATTCTCGCCGAGTTGCAGGCCGATGGTCGCATGACCAATGTCGAACTCGCCCGCCGCGCCGGCATTTCCGCCCCGCCCTGCCTGCGCCGCGTCCGCCGGCTTGAGGAAGCCGGACTGATCCGCGGTTACCACGCCGACACCGATCCGCAGATGCTGGGCTGGGAAATCACGTTCTTCGCCATCGTCGGCCTGGAGAGCCAGAAGGAGGTTGTGCTGTCCGGCTTCGAGAACCTGGTCGCCGGCTGGCCCGAGGTGCGCGAGTGCCACATGATCCGCGGCGGCGGTGATTTCCTCATCAAGCTGGTCGCCCGCGACACCGCCCACGAGAACCAGCTCACCACGCGCCTGACCGGGGCGCCCAACGTCTCCAAGGTGCAGACCCTGCAAACCATCCGCACCAGCCGCAACCTCGCCGGTGTACCGCTCTGAGGCGGTGATGCCGCGCTGGGCCTGGATCGGACTGGCGGCGCTGACGGCGGCCCGTGCCACGATCGCCGCCCTGATGCCGCTGGCCCCGGACGAGGCCTATTACTGGGTCTGGTCGCGCGCCCTGGCGCCGGGCTACCTCGATCATCCCCCCATGGTCGCGCTGTGGATATGGCTCGGCACCCTGCTGGCCGGCGATACCGCGCTCGGCATCCGCTTGCTTGCCCCGCTCTCCGGCGCACTGGGCACGCTGCTGCTGATCCGCGCCGGCGATGACCTGCTGCCCGGCCGCAACGCCGGGCTGACCGCCGCCATTCTGCTCAATGCCACCCTGCTGTTCGGCGTCGGCGCGGTGACGATGACGCCGGATACCCCGGTGCTGTTCTTTTGGACCCTGGCGCTGTTCGCCCTTGCCCGCCTGGTCGCGACCGGGCAGGGGGGCTGGTGGCTCCTCGCCGGGCTCGCCACCGGCTTGACGCTGGCGAGCAAATACACCGGCTTCCTGCTCGCCGGCGGCGCCGTGCTGTGGACCCTTGCCACCCCCGCCATCCGGCCCTGGCTGCGCCGCCCGCAGCCCTGGCTTGGCGCGATGCTTGCGCTTGCCGTGTTTGCCCCGGTGCTGCTGTGGAACGCCGCCCACGGCTGGGCCAGCTTCGCCAAGCAGGGCGGCCGCGCCGGTGTGTTCGACCTCTCCCGCGCGCCGCAATTCCTCGGCGAACTCGTGGGCGGCCAGGCTGGGCTCGCGACTCCGGTGATTTTCGTCCTGAGCATGGCCGGCATCAGCTTCGCGCTCCGCCGCGGCCTGTCCGGCACCGCCAACTGGACCTTGCTGCTCGCGCTGACCCTGTTGCCGCTGCTGGTTTTCCTCCAGCACGCCCTGGGTGACCGGGTGCAGGCGAACTGGCCCGCCATCATCTACCCCGCCGCCGCCATCGCCGCCGCCGGTCTGCCCGCGCCCTGGCACCGCGCGGTCCGCCCCGGCGTCCTGCTCGGCCTCGCCCTGACCCTCATCGCCTGGACCCAGGCCGCCTTTGCCCCCTTCGCCTTGCCCATGCGCCTCGACCCCACCCTGCTGCGCCTCGGCGGCTGGACCAGCCTCGCCGCCGACATAGCGGCCGAACGCGGCCGCAGCGGTGCCACCTTCGTCGCCTCGGACAATTACGGCCATGCCGCTCTGCTCGCCCTGCTGCTGCCGCCCGACATCCCGGTGCTCGCCATCGAGGAGCGCTGGCGCCTGTTCGACCTGCCCGACGCCCGCGCCGCCATCGCCGGCCGGTCCGGCCTCCTGCTGCGCTCTGCGCGCCGCGATGAAGCCCCCGCGCCGGATGACTGGTCGGTGATATCCCGCCCGATGCGCCTCGATCGTGCCCGCAACGGGATGACGGCCGAGGGGTTCCGGCTCTATCCTGTCACCGGCCGCACGCCCCCGGGGGCGGAGCCGATCGCCCAGCTTCCGCGTCCTCGCTGAGGAGACTGCCATGCTCCCGACCCATGACGACGTCCAGGCCGCCCGCACCCGCATAGCCGCCCATATCGTCCGTACCCCGATGCTGCGCCACCGGGCGCTGGATGAGGCGACCGGCGGGATCATCCTGATCAAGCCCGAGCCGCTGCAACGCACCGGCAGCTTCAAACTTCGCGGTGCCACCAACGCCATCTTGCGCCTCACCGAAGCCGAACGCCGCGCCGGCGTCGTCACCCATTCCTCCGGCAACCATGGCCAGGCCACCGCCTGCGCCGCCGCCCGGGTCGGCGCCCATGCCACGATCTTCATGCCGGACGACGCGCCCCGCATCAAAGTCGAGAGCACCCGCTCCTGGGGCGCCGATATCATCCATTACAACCGTCACAACGACGACCGCGAAGGCATCACCCGCGCCTTCGCCGAGCGCACTGGCGCCGTCCTGGTGCCCCCGTTCGACCATGAGGACGTGATCGCCGGGCAAGGCACCCTGGCGCTCGAATTGGTGGAGGATGCCGCCGCCGCCGGGCTTGCCATGGATGCCATGCTGGTCTGCACCGGGGGCGGCGGCCTCATCGCCGGCTGCGCCCTCGGCCTCGAAGGGGTGTCGCCGGCCACCGCGATCTATGCCGTCGAGCCCGAAGGCTGGGACGACACGGCCCGCTCCCTGCGCTCCGGCGCCCGCGAAACCAACGCCCCCGGCGGCTCCACCTTGTGCGATTCCTTGTTGTCCAAATCTCCCGGCCGGCTGACCTTCGAGGTCAACCAGAGCCGCCTCGCCGGCGGCCTCGCGGTGAGCGATGCCGAGGTCTTCGCCGCCATCGCCTTCGCCTTCCGCCACCTCAAGCTGGTCGTCGAGCCCGGCGGCGCGGTCTGCCTCGCCGCCCTGCTCGCCGGCAAATTCGATGCGCGCGGCAAGGTCACCGGCATCGTGCTGAGCGGCGGCAATGTCGATCCGGCGACCTTCAGCCGAGCTTTCGTATAAGCTCACGCGTCGTCGGCAATCCCACCCTGGATGACATGCAGCCGCGTCCGCGACTGCCCCTCCGCCGACGCCTCGGTCTCTGACCCGGCTGCCGGAATGACCGCGGACGGCAGGTGGCTCGGTGCCGTCGCGGCGCGTCTGGCCCCCACGGCACGGGGCAGCAGCAGAGTCACCGTCGTGCCCCGGTCCGGCGCGCTGTCGATGCTTACCTCGCCCCGCGACTGGCTGGCCAGACCATGCACCTGGGAAAGCCCGAGGCCCGAGGCCTTGACAGCCGTCTTGGTGGTGAAGAACGGCTCGAAGGCGAGCCGCGCGATCTCGTCGGTCATGCCGATGCCGGTATCGGTCACTTCGATCGCCACGTAGTCGCCCTGCTCGCTCCCCTCCTTTCCGCTGCCGGCGGCGTTGCGGGTGGTGAAGCGGAGCACCCCGCCGTCCGGCATGGCGTCGCGGGCATTGACGGCGAGGTTAAGGATGGCCGCCTCGGCCTGGCTCGGATCGACCTGGGCGAGCCACAAATCTTCGGCGAACGCGGTTTCGATGGTGATGCCGGTTTCGAGCGTGGCCGCCAGCAACTCGATCAGCGCGGCGATCGTGGCGTTGAGATCGGTTGGCACCGGCGTCAGCCGCTGGCGCCCAGAGAAGCTCAGCAACTGGCAGCTCAGCTTGTTGCCGCGCTCGCTGGCCGTCAGCGCGTTGTCGATCAACCGCAGCGAACTGTCCTGCCCCGGCCCCATGCGGCCGCGCAGGACATCCAGCGCCGCGACGATGGTGGTCAGCACGTTGTTGAAGTCATGCGCAAACCGGCCGGCGAGGGCGCCCACCGCCTGAAGCTTGTGGGCCTGACGCAACCGCGCCTCGGCCCGCTCCCGCTCCGCCATCTCGGCCACAAGCCGGGCGTTGGCCTCGCTGTAGGCCCGCGTCCGCTCGGCAACGCGGGCTTCCAGCTCGGCATTGAGCGCGCGCAATTCGTCGTGCCGGCGCCCCACGGTCTCGGCCAGCCGATTGAAGGCGGCGCCGATCCGGCCGAATTCGGTCCCGTCGGCGTCGCCCACGTCGATCCGCACACCAAGATCGCCCGCCGTCCAGCGCTCCGTCGCATCGAGCAGCGTCTCGGTCGGCCGGCGCACCACGTGCTCGCCCACGACGATACCGAAGCCGATCGACATCAGCGCGCCCCCGAGCAGCAGGAGGCCGCCGGTCAACGAGATGGCCGCATGCCACTCCGGCGCCAGCACCGAGGCCAGGGCGCTTTCTCCCCACTCGTGATAGGCAAGCACCGCCAACGCCGGGATGGCGGTGACGCCGACCAGCAGCAACAGGCGTGAACGCAGTCCGATGCCACCAAGATGGCGCGCGAAACCTTGACTGCGACGGAATGGCAGGTCGGCCGGGCCGGACAGGAGGAGGGGCATCGTCGTTTCCGTGATCAGCATGTGACAAACACGCTACCGCCGCTTGTGTTAAGCGATTGGCAAGGCGGCGGTTGCCTCGCGCGCGAAGACTGCCCAAAGTGGTAAAAATGCCGCGAGGGAACCAGGAAATGCGAACCGCCATCTACGAGGTTGAGGCCTACAACACGGCCAAGGACTCCGAGAATAAAATCCATGACGACAGCGTCGCCCAACGCTTCGGCTTCACTGGCGGCCTGGTGCCCGGAGTCGACGTCTACGCCTACATGACGCATCCGCCGGTGACCCGCTGGGGCCGCGCCTGGCTGGAGCACGGCACCGCGGACTGCCGCTTCGCCAAGCCGGTCTATGACGGCGACCGCGCGATTGTGACGCCCGCGGCCGAGGCGGACGGGGAGGGAATGGCCCTGCGCGTGGACAGCAAGGGCGTGCTCTGCGCCACCGGCTCCGCCGCGCTGCCGTCGGCCGCCGCCATGCCCGACCTGGCGGACTGGGCCCTGCCGCCGGCTCCTCCCGAAAACCGCCCCGCCGCCAGTCCCGAGTCGCTCGCCGCCGGCAGCTGGCTCGGTATCCCGCCGCTGCACGTCACGCCGGATTTCGCCGCCAAATACTGCGAGGATGTCCGCGAAACCGCGCCGCTCTATGCGCATGAGGCGCTGATCCATCCCGGCCTAATCCTGCGCATGTGCAACTGGGCGCTCACCTACAATGTTGCGCTCGGACCCTGGATCCATGTCGGCAGCGCGGTCGCCAATCTCTCCGCCGGGCGCATCGGCGAGACCCTCACCGTCCGCGCCCGCGTCGCGCGCAACTACGACCACAAGGGCCATCTGTTCGTCGAACTCGATGCCCTCGTGCTCGGCGACGGCCGGCCGCTGTCGCGCATCGGCCACACCGCGATCTACCGGCCGCGCCAGGTGATGGCGGCCTGACCTTTCCAAGCCGACCCGCTTGTGGCGAAGTGCCGTCGAATTCGTCCAGAGGAAGCGCAATGTCCGTCGTCGTCGTCGAAGACCAGGGTCCGGTCCGCATCATCCGCATCAACCGCCCGGAGCGGCTCAACGCCGTCAGCAAGGGCGTGGCCGAGGAAATCCAGGCCGCCTTCCATGAGTTCGACGCCTCCGAACAGCGTGTCGCCGTGCTTTCCGCCGCCGGAGACAAGGCGTTCAGTTCGGGTGCCGACATCTCCGACCTGCCCGAACTCTGGCGCGCCATCCCCACCGTCGGCTTCAAGACCAACAAGCCGGTCATCGCCGCCACCTCCGGCTGGTGCGTCGGCGGCGCCATCGTGATGGTGATGATGTGCGACCTGCTGGTCTCCTCGGAGAGCACCATCTTCTATTATCCCGAAGCGAAGATGGGCATCACGGCGGGGATGATCTCCTCCCTCGTCACCCGCATGCCGCACCATCTGGCGATGGAGATCATGCTCCTCGGCACCAAGGTTCCGGCCCAGCGCGGCTACGAGGTCGGCTTCGTCAACAAGGTCGTCGCCAACGGCACTCATGAGTCCGAAGCCGTGGCGATGGGCATGCAACTTGCCGAAATGGCGCCGCTCGTGTTGCACACGCTGAAGAAGTTCGTCGTCGAGGAAATCATGCCGCGCGGCCCGGTCGAGCGCATGGTCTACGCCTCGGTTCCCCTGACCGCGGTGCGTGCCAGCGAGGACATCAAGGAGGGCGTCGCCGCCTTCAAGGAGAAGCGGGCACCGCAGTTCAAGGGCCGTTAGCCATGACCCGCGGGAGCAAGGAAGTCGCCAGCTTCGCCGAAGCCGTCGCCGGCATCGAGGACGGCGCCACCATCGGTTTCGGCGGTTTCGCCATGCCAGGCGTGCCGTTCAACCTGATGCAGGCGCTCCAGCACACCGGTGCCAAGCACCTGACCTGCGTGGCCAACACCACCGGCGGCGCCGCCCAGCCGCGCATGCCCGATATCGGCCACCTCGTCGAACGCGGCATGGTGCGCAAGGTGATCTGTGCCTTCACCGCCGCCACCCGCGCCTCGGACGAACTGCCCTTCACCAAATACTACGAAGCCGGCGAGGTCGAAGCCGAGCTCGTCCCGCAGGGCACGCTCGCCGAACGCCTGCGCGCCGCCGGCGCCGGCATCCCGGCGTTCTATACCCCCACCGCCGTCGGCACCGAACTCGCCGAGGGCCGCGAAACCCGCGTTTTCGCCGGCCGCGAATACCTCCTCGAAGCCGCCCTGCCGCTCGACTATGCCTTCATCCGCGCCCACCGCGCCGACGCCGCCGGCAACCTCCGCTTCCGCCGCTCCCAGCGTAACTTCAACCCGGTGATGGCCATGGCCGCCCGCGTCGCCATTGTTGAAGTGGAAAACGCGATCGAACCCACCGGCAGCTTCGACCCCGACGATATCCACCTCGCTGGCATCTTCGTCCACCGCCTCGTCGTCATCCCTCCGGCCCCCGACGGCATATGGCCACAACTGCGGGAGCCCAAGCGATGAGCGGCCTCAATCGCCAGCAAATGGCCGACGCCATCGCCCATCGCTTCCAGGACGGCTGGATCGTCAATCTCGGCGTCGGCATCCCCACCATGTGCTCCAACACGCCGATCAGCGCCGACATCATCTACCACTCCGAAAACGGTGTGATCGGCTACGGTCCGCTCGCCGCGCCCGGCGCCGAGGACATGCACCTCGTCAACGCCGGCGGCCAGCACGTCACGCTCAAGCCCGAGGCCGCCGTCGTTCACCACGCCGACAGCTTCGCCATCATCCGTTCCGGCCGCATCGACGTCACCGTGATGGGCGCCTACGAAGTCGCCGCCAACGGCGATTTCGCCAACTGGAAAGTCGCCGGCGCCAAGGGTGGCGGCATCGGCGGCGCGATGGACCTCGCCGCCTGCGCCAAACGGGTCTTCATCATCCTCGAACACACCCAGCGCAACGGCGCCCCCCGTCTGCTCGCCCACTGCGCCCTGCCCATTACCGCGCGCGGCGTGGTCAAGCTCGTTGCCACCAACTATGGCCTGTTCGAACCCGCCGGCGCCGGCTTCAACCTCATCGAAATCGCCCCGGGCATCACCGTCGAGCAGATCCGTGCCGCCACCGGCGCCCCCGTCCATGTGCCCGACACGCTCAAAACCATTTCAGCCTGAGGATCGCCATGACCACCCATGACGTCACCACCGGCGCCGTCGCCTGGCCCGACGAGCTCTACGACCTGCTCCGCCGCGCCAACGTCACCCAGTTCGCCTACGTCCCCGATGCCGGCCACCGCGTCCTGATCGACCGTTCGCTGGCCGATCCGGATGTCCACTCCGTCGCCCTCACGACCGAGGAGGAAGGCATCTCGCTCCTTGCCGGCGCCGACCTCGGCGGCGCCCGCGGCGTGCTGATGATGCAGTCCTCCGGCGCCGGCAACTGCATCAACATGCTCTCGCTGACCAAAGGCGGCCGGTTCCCCCTCCTCATGCTCATCTCGATGCGCGGCGAATTCGGCGAAGGCAACCCCTGGCAATTCCCCATGGGCCAGGCCGTCAAACCCGTCCTCGAAGCGATGGGCGTCATCGTGCTCACCGCCAGCCACCCCGGCGAAGTCATCGAAGTCGTCTCCGCCGCCCTCACCATGGCCTTCCAGTCCGGCGAGGCCGTCGCCGTGCTGCTGAGCCAACGCCTCATCGGGGCGAAGAAATTCGCATGAACAAGGGGAAGCCAAGGGCTTCTTTTTTGAAAAAAAGAAGCAAAAAACTTTCACCCGTTTGGACCGAGGGAAAATGGCCAAGGGGAGCGGCGAAGCCCATGTTTATTTGGCTTCGCCCCTCTCCCACCGAAGAATAACGAATAGAAGTTTTTTGCTTCTTTTTTTCAAAAAAGAAGCGCTCCCCCTACCCCTTACTCCTCAACGGAGCACCTCGATGGCCCGCCCGCAGCAGCTGCAAGTCAATCCGCTCCCGACCACCATCCTCGACCGCCGCGACGTCATCCCCTTGCTCATCGAGAAGCCGGATGACTTCCTCTGCGTCGGCGGGCTCGCCGGTGCGGCGCAGGAACTCACCGCCATCTCCAACGATGCCCCCTACGTCTACGCCATGGCCGGCGCCATGGGCGCCGCCACCACCATGGCCCTCGGCCTCGCTTTGGCGCAGCCCAAGAAGCGCGTTCTGTGCGTCACCGGGGACGGCGAACTGCTGATGAACCTCGGCGCGCTCGCCACCATCGCCCTGATGAACCCGCCCAACCTCACCATCATCTGCGTCGACAACGGCCATTACGGCGAAACCGGCAACCAGGACAGCCACACCGGCTTCGGTGTTGACCTCGCCACCATCGCCGGCGGCTGCGGCATCCCGGCCGTGCTGACCATCAACACCATGGACGATCTCCCCGAAGGCCGCCGCCTGGTGCGCGAAGGCAACGGCCTCGCCTTCATCCTGCTCCGGGTCAAGGAGGGCAAGCCGCTCAACAACGGCCGCCTGATGCAGCCCTCGGTCGGGCGCACCCGTTTCCGCGAACACCTGCTCGGCCACGCCTGAGGAACCCGCCATGCTCATCGGCCTCGACCCGCTGCTCACCCCCGAACTCCTCCATGCGCTGGCCGCCATGGGCCACGGCGACCGCATCGTCCTGGTCGACGCCAACTACCCCGCCACCCGCGGCCAGCGTCTGATCCGCCAGCCCTCCGCCGACACCCCCGCCGTGCTTCGCGCCGTCCTTTCCCTGCTCCCCTGCGACACCTACGTCGATGAGCCAGCCCAGATCATGCAGGTCGTCGGCGACCCCACCGCCGTGCCCAAGGTGGTCGCCGAGATGAACGCGATCCTTCTCGCCGCCGGCTGGCCGGAGGTCGCGGGCCTCGAACGCCACGCCTTCTACGAAGCCGCCGAAACCGCCTACGCCATCGTGCAAACCGGCGAACGCCGCTTCTACGGCAACATCGCCCTCACCAAGGGCGTCATCGCGCCGGACGTGAGAATGCCCGGAGACCCCGCATGACCAGCCCCGGCCCCCTCATTCCTGGTCCGTTGGGCATGGGCGGCGCGCCCCTCGGCAACCTCTTCGCCCGCATCGACGAAGCCGACGCGGCCGCCACCACCCAGGCGGGCTGGGACGCCGGCATCCGCCACTTCGACACCGCGCCGCATTATGGCGCCGGCCTCTCCGAAATGCGCATGGGCGCCATCCTGCGCCAGCAGAACCGCGCTGATTTCTGCCTCTCCACCAAAGTCGGCCGCCTCCTTCGCCCCGTCCCCGCCGTCCCCGAGCTCGACGAGGGCTTCCTGGGCGCGCTCCCCTTCGCCCGCACCTTCGACTATTCCGCCGGCGCCACAATCCGCTCCCTGGAAGATAGCTGCGCCCGCATGGGCCTCTCCAGCGTCGATGTCGTCTACATCCACGACTGCTCCGAGGACTGGCACGGAACCGCCTGGACCACCCGCTTCCGCGAAGCCATGGCCGGCGCCGGCAAAGTCCTCTCGGCGATGCGCAAGCGCGGCGAAATCAAGGCCTGGGGCCTCGGCGTCAACCTCGTCGAGCCCGCACTCGCCGCCCTCGAACAAGCCGATCCCGACATCTTCCTGATCGCCGGCCGCTACACCCTGCTCGACCACACCGCGCTGGCCAAACTCTTCCCCGCCTGCGCCGCCAAGGGCGCCAAGGTCGTGCTCGGCGGCCCCTACAACTCCGGCCTGCTCGCCGGCGGCACCACCTTCAACTACGAAACCGCCGCGCCCGAGATCGCCGCCCGCGCCCAGGCCATCGCGGCCGTCTGCGCCCGCCACAACACCGACCTCAAAGCCGCCGCCCTGCAATTCTGCGCCGCCCACCCCGTCGTCGCCACCGTCATCCCCGGGGCCCGCAATGCCTCCGAAGTCCGCCAGAACGCCGCCATGATGGCCGCCCCCATCCCCGCCGACTTGTGGGCAGACCTCAAGCGCGGAAACCTCCTGCCCGTGGAGGCCCCCACCCCCTGAGGCACCCCCGATGATCCCCATCAAAAGCCTCTACGAAACCCACCTCACCGTCTCCGACCTCGACCGCTCCATCGCCTTCTACCGCGACATCCTCGGCCTCGAACTCGCCCACACCGTCCCCGCCCGCCACGCCGCCTTCTTCTGGATTGGCGGCCGCGAGCGGTCCATGCTCGGCCTCTGGTCGATCCACACCTCCCCCATCCACCTGCGCCTCCATTTCGCCTTCCACGTCGCCCTCGCCGATGTCATCCGCGCCCCCGCCCTCCTGCGCGCCCACGCCATTACGCCGCGCGGCAGGGGAGGGGGGCCGGAAATCGACGAACCCGTCGTCTTCCCCTGGATGCCCGCCGCCAGCGTCTACTTCGACGACCCTGACGGCCACTCGCTCGAATATATCGCCGTCCTGCCCCAACAGGCCCAGCCCGAACGCGCCGGCGTCATGACTCTGTCGGAGTGGTATGCGCTGGCAGGGGAGCAAGTATGAAGGGAAGGCAAGCGCTTCTTTTTTGAAAAAAGAAGCAAAAAACTTTTATCCGTTTGGGCCGGAGGAACGCCAGCCAATAGGGAGCGGCGAAGCCCATGTTTTATAGGCTCCGCCCCTCTCCGCCCGACGAATAACGAATGAAAGTTTTTTGCTTCTTTTTTCAAAAAAGAAGCGCTTCCTTCACTGCGCCTGCTGCATCATCTCGGAAATCACCCGCTCCAGCTGCGTCAGCGTCCCGCAACTCGTGACCTGATGGCAGAACGGCTCGTAGCGCAGGATATCCGAATCCCCGGTTCCCCACAGCGACTGCGGCTCCGGATTGAGCCAGATCACCCGGTTTGCCCGCTCGAAAATCTGCTTCATCAGGTCGATCCGCGGCTCGTTGCGATTGCCGCGGGCATCGCCGAGGATAATCACCGTCGTCTGCCGGTTGACGTTGCGCATCGCGATCTCGGCGAAATCGGCAAAGCACCGCCCGTAATCCGACGAGCCGAAGCCGACCACCTTCATCACCTCCTCGATCGCCTCGTCGATCTCGCGCCGCGCCAGGATATCGCTGACCTCGATGAGATGGTTCGAATACGCAAACGAGCGCAGCCCCGCCAGCACGTCGGCCAGCGAATACAGGAACATCAGCAGAAACCGCGCCACGGCGGCAACCGAGCCCGAGACGTCGCACAACACCATGATCGAGGGCCGGTCGATCCGGGTGCGCTTCCAGATCGTGTGGAACGGGATGGAGTCGAAACTCATGTTCCGCCGCATCGTCCTGCGGATATCGAGATGCCCGCGCCGGTCCTGCCAGCGCTTGCGGCTGTAGCGGGTCGCGATCTGCTTGGCCATGTCGCGCACCAGCGCCCGCATCCGGTCCATGTCGCGCCGGTCGAGCTGCGACAGCCGCACATTGCGCAGCGCCCCCTCGCGGATATCCCGCGTCGTCCCGGCGGAAAACAGCGTCAACTGCCGCTCCATATAGGCGCGCGCCTGCTGCCCGAGCGCGGCCCGCATCTGCTCCAGCCGCTCCGCCGTCGCCTCGTCCGCCCCCTCGCCGCGCAAATGGGCGATGTCCCGATCCAGCTCCGGCAGCCCCATCTGCTCCAGGATGCGCCAGGCGAACATGTTGGTCTGGGTGAACAACGCAATGTTGGATGCCCCGATCGCCTCCGCCGCCCCCTCCATCGCCGCCGCCAGCCCGGCCTGGTCGTTCTCCAGCAACATGGCGGACAGCGACGCGAGCCCGTCATGCTCGCCCGCCTCCCCCGGCTCGCGCGACCGCGAACCCGCCTCGGTCTCCCCCGAACTCACCATTTCGCGCTGGAAGAACAGGTCGAAGCAGTCCTCGAACAGCTTCTTGTCTTCGAGCGACTTGCCCAGCGTCAGCGACAACGTGTCCTTCAGCACCTGGCGATCGGCATACCCCACCACCTCGGCCGAGCGGAAGGCATCGATCGATTCGGCCACCGAGATCCGCACGCCCGCGCCGCGGGCCGCGCGGAGCAGGTCGAGCAGCATGGCGGTCATGGATAGACCTCGAAAAGAGGCACGTGATTCACGCTCTCTGACCTGCGGCCTCGCGCGATCACGTGCCTAGGCCTCAACCCCGCCGTCCCGCAGGGCTTTGTGCACCATCTCGCCGACGGCCTTGCCCCCCATCGTCATGTCACCCTCGAACTTGAGAAGCAGGTTCAGCGTGTCATGCACCACCTCGGTGCCCAGCCGCGTCGCATTGAGCAAAAGGATCGCCCGCGCCCAGTCGATCGTCTCGCTCACCGAGGGCAGCTTGCGCAGATCGAGCCCGCGCAGCTGCTGCACGAAACTCACCAACTGCCGCCGCAGCGAATCCTCGATCCCCGGGATCCGGCTGTCGATGATCTGCTCTTCCAGCTTGGCGTCGGGATAGCCGATATGCAGATGCAGGCAGCGCCGCTTCATCGCGTCGCCCAGATCGCGCGTGTTGTTCGACGTCAGGATCACCACCGGCTTGACGATGGCGCTGATCGTCCCGATTTCCGGGATCGTCACCTGGTGATCCGACAGGATCTCCAGCAGAAACGCCTCGAACTCCTCATCGGCCTTGTCGATCTCGTCGATCAGCAGCACCGCGCCCTTCGGCTCCTGCAACGCCTTCAGCAGCGGCCGCGGCTCCAGGAAGCGCTCGGAGAAGAAGATGTCGTCGAACTCATGCAGCCGCGCCAGCGCCGCATCCATGGTGTCGTCCTTGGACAACACTGCGCTCACCTTCTCCTTGAGGATCTGGGTGTAGAGCAGCTGCTTGCCGTATTTCCACTCGTACAGCGCCTTGCTCTCGTCGAGCCCGTCGTAGCACTGCATGCGCACCAGCGGCAGCCCGAGGAATTCCGCCGCGGCCTTGGCCAGCTCGGTCTTGCCCACGCCCGCCGGACCCTCGGCCAGGATCGGCTTGCCCAGCCGCATCGCCAGAAACACTGCGGTCGAGATCTGCCGCGACGGGATATAGCCTGTGCTGGCAAGCCCGATACGGACGGACTCGATGGTCGGAATGCGGTCGAAAAAATGGGTATCCACGTCGCGGAGATCCTGAACGTTATTGGTGAATCTGCCGCATTGGAGACGGCGGCGGTGCCGTGCGCAAGGGATGGCAGACATGCGCCAGACGGCCAACCGCGCCGCCACACCAAATCGCCGAACCAGTGACGCACGTCACAGACTGTTTACCCCGCCGCGCCGATGATGCGGCTGCCAGGGCGGAGATGCCCTCCCGGCACAGAGGAGACGAGGCACATGAGCGGTTCACGGCATATCCTGATCGTTGACGACAACCGGGCGCTCCGCTCGACCCTGGCGCTCGCGCTGGAAACCATGGGCGGGTTCACCGTGCGCATGGCGGAGGATGCCGGCACCGCGCTGACCCTGGCCACCTCCCGCGCCCACCATTTCGACGCCATTCTGCTCGATCTCACCCCCGTCGGCGCCGGCATCGCGCTCTGCGCCAACCTGCGCGACCATGATGTCCGCGTCCCCATCATCCTCGTCACCGACGCCTCCGCCGAGGACGACGTGGTCCGCGGACTCGACGCCGGCGCCAACGACTATGTGGTCAAACCCTTCCGTCTCGCCGAGATCATCGCCCGCCTGCGCGCCCAGATCCGCGCCTTCGAGACCAGCGAGGATGCCGTCCTTCTCGTCGGCCCCTACCATTTCCGCCCGGGCTCGCGCACCCTCACCGAGCCCGGCTCCAACCGCCGCGTCCGCCTCACCGACAAGGAGGCCTCGGTGCTGAAACACCTCTACCGCGCCGGCCGCACCCCGGTTTCGCGCCAGACCCTGTTGCGCGAAGTCTGGGGCTACGCCAACGGCGCCAGCACCCACACCGTCGAGACCCATATCTACCGCCTGCGCCGCAAAATCGAGCCCGACGCCGCGGTCGCGCGCATCCTGGTCAACGTCGACGGTGGCTATCGCCTCGGCTATGAGCGCGGCGCCGCGATCGAGATGGCTTTCCGCCCGCCCATGGCCAACACCGCGATGCCCACGCAGCACCCGGTGCTGGTCGCCGCCGAGTAGGGGCAGCCCCCGAAGGTCGCACGCAAGGCTCCACTGCGGCGCGGTTCAACAACCGTGCCTCCTGGGCTAGTCTCCCGCGCAGAAACGCAGGAGTCGCCCCCATGGCACAGGCAAAACCGCGGCCCAGCCGCCCCACCGCGACCGTGGCCGGCAACACCGGCGCCCGCAGCGGCGGCCGCCTCATCGCCGATGCCTTGGTCGCCCAGGGCATCGACCATGTCTTCGCCGTCCCCGGCGAAAGCTATCTCGACGTGCTCGAAGGCCTCTACGCCGTGCGCGAGAAGCTCAAGCTCATCACCTGCCGTTTCGAGGCCGGCGCGGTCAACATGGCCGAGGCCTACGGCAAGCTGAACGGCCGCCCCGCCGCTGCCTTCGTCACCCGCGGCCCCGGCGCCTGCCACGGCGCCATCGGCGTCCATGTCGCCTTCCAGGACAGCACCCCGATGCTGCTCTTCGTCGGCCAGATCCCCTTCGAGGAAACCGACCGCGAGAGCTTCCAGGAAGTCGACTACCGCCGCATGTTTGCGCCTTTGGCCAAATGGGTCACCCAGATCGACGACGCCAAACGCATCCCCGAACTCATCGCCCACGCCGTCGATGTCGCCACGTCCGGCCGCCCCGGCCCCGTCGTCATCGCCATCTCCGAGGAGATGCAGAAACATCTCGTCGACGTCCCCGATATCGGTCCCGCTGAGGTCTCCCCCCCCCACCCCGACCCCGCCGCCCTCGAAAAATTCCGCGCCCTGCTGCTCAAGGCGCAAAAACCGCTGGCCATCGTCGGCGGCTCCTGCTGGACCGAGCCCGGCCGCGCCGCCATCCGCGACTTCATGACCGCCTGGAACCTCCCCGCCACCGTCGGCTTCCGCCGCCAGTCGCTCTACGACCAGACCAGCGAAACCTTCGTCGGCGATCTCGGCGTCGGCTCCGACCCGGCCCTCGTCGCGATGGTCAAGGAGGCCGACCTCATCCTCGCCATCGGCACCCGCCTCGGCGAACCGGTCAGCCAGGGCTACACCCTGTTCCAGGCCGCCAAGGCCGGATCGGGCAGCGGCGTGCCTATCATCCACATCTACCCCGACGCCGCCGAAATCGGCCGCGTCTACCGCCCCGCCCTCGGCATCGTCTCCGACCTCAACGTCTTCGCCCTCGCCGCCGCCAAAATGGCGCCCCCCAAAAAGCCTGTCTGGTCCGCCTGGACCCGCGAACTCCGGGCGCTCCGCCTCGCCGGCCAGGCCGTGCCCAACTACGAAGGCACCCTCAACCTCGCCCAATGCATGCACGACCTCGCCCGCCTGCTCGAGGACGACGCCATCCTCACCTGCGATGCCGGCAACTTCGCCACCTGGCCGCCCCGCTTCGTCAATTTCAAGGACGGCCAGCGCTTCATCGGCCCCACCAACGGTGCCATGGGCTACGGCGTCCCCGCCGCCATCGGCGCCAAGATCGCCCACCCCGACCGCCAGGTCATCGGCTTCGTCGGCGACGGCGGCTTCCTGATGACCGGCCAGGAACTCGCCACCGCCTTCCACCACGGCGTCGCCCCCATCATCCTGGTCTTCAACAACTCGATGTACGGCACCATCCGCATGTACCAGGAACGCACCTACCCGTTCCACGTCTCCGGCACCGCGCTGACCAACCCCGACTTCGCCAAATTCATCGAAGCCTTCGGCGGCCACGGCGAAGTGGTGTCCGACACCGCCGACTTCGCCCCCGCCTTCCGCCGCGCCGTCGACTCCGGCCGCCCCGCGGTGATCGAACTGCGCATGAACCCCGACCAGATCACCAGCCGCACCACCATCTCCGCCATGCGCGCCGCCGCCCGCCCCGCAGCCACCCCGCCAGCCCCCGCCAAGCGTCCCGCCAAACGCCCCGCTGCCCGCCCGAAGCCGGCGAAACGTTAGGGGTCTCCAGGCAAGTAGGGGTCGCAAGCGCTTCTTTTTGAAAAAAGAATACTCCGACTCCCTGAGAATGCGTGAAAAGGGTGTTGCGCCGGCTCGGTAGTGTCGATTCTAGTTTGGCGATGATCGGCAAGCGCTTTCTCAAGGAACCTGCCCGGCAAGCGCTTTTGGCGTTGGCGCGCGA
>CAIYSR010000056.1 GCA_903928895.1 uncultured Rhodospirillales bacterium
CGTCCCACCCGCCGCCGCCGGAGGATCAGCCGCCGCCGTCCCAGGGTCCGTCCCACCCGTCGCCGCCGGAGGATCAGCCGCCGCCGTCGTGCCAGGGTCCGTCCCACCCGTCGCAGCCGGAGGATCAGCAGCCGCCGTCCCAGGGTCCGTCCCACCCGCCGCCGCCGGAGGATCAGCAGCCGTCGTCGTGCCAGGGTCCGTCCCTCCCGCCGCCGCCGGAGGATCAGCCGCCGCCGTCCCAGGGTCCGTCCCACCCGCCGCCGCCGGCGGATCAGAAGTCGTCGTCGTATCACCATCCTGCGACGGCGCCGTTTTCGGCAGCACGGTCACACCAAGTTGCATCAGCCAGGCGTGCTTCGGATGAACCGGGTCGGCAGCGGAAAACGACATGACGTTTGATCCCTCTCGGCAGGTCCCATCGGCGCAGCGGATCAGATCAATCAACCGAAATGATGACCGTACGCCCCCTCACCCGGCAAGATCGGCCACGTCCCCACCCGCAACATTCCCCTTGCCGTGCAAGAAATTCTCCGTTCCGTCACGTCCCGCCCCCCCAAGCCGTCACCCCGCCCCCAATATCTCCCGCAACATCCGAATCAACCGGTCCGGGCGAAACGGCTTCTGCAAAATAACCGCATCGGGAAACGCCGCCTCCAGTTGCCGGGCCGAATAGCCGGACATCACCAGGAACGGCAGCCCCCCAGCCACCAGCGCCGCCGCCGCCGGAGCCGCACTCACCCCCGCCAGATTGGCATCCAGAATGGCCGCGTCGCACCCCCCGCTTTCGATCACCGCAAGCGCCGCGTCGAGCCGCTCCACCATCCCCGCACTGGCGAACCCGGCATCGAGGATCAGGTCCTGGAGGTCGACCGCGATCGCCGGCTCGTATTCCACGATGAGAATGCGCGGTATCCGCCCGCCGCCGTCCGCCATCACGCCGCCTCCGCCGCCACACCACGGCGCTCGCCCCCGTCCCCGACCAGGCTCTCGATCGGAGCCGTGAGCGTCCACACCACCCCGCTGGCATGAAACACGAGATCCGCCGTGCCCTGCACCGCGGCCGCCGCCATCGGCCCCATCACCAGATGGCCGAACCCCCTGCGGCTGGGGGCGGCCACCGCCGGCCCTCCCTCCTCCCGCCACGACATGCCAAACCCCTCCCGCTCACCCTGGAGCAACCGCCAGGAGATGCGCACCCGGCCCTCGGGGTTCGCCAAGGCCCCATATTTGCCGGCATTGGTGGCAAGCTCGTGCAACGCCATGCCGATGCCCTGCGCCGCCGCCGCCGACAGCCGCACCGCCGGGCCGTCGAGCAGCACGCGGCTGCCGATCAGGTCGCTGAAATGAGCAAGCTGCCCCGCCACGAGGTCGGCCACCCCCACGCCCTGCCACTGGGTCTCCACCAGCAGATCATGGCTGGCGGCGAGGCCCATGACGCGCTCGGACAGGCGCACAGCGAAGGTCTCCGGGTCGCCGCGCCGGAAAGTCTGCCGCATGATCGCCTGCACCACGCCAAGCAGATTCTTCGCCCGATGATTGACCTCTTCCATCAGCAGCAAGGCGTGCTGCTCGGCATGCTTGCGCTCGGTGATGTCGACCGCGACGTTCACCATCGTGCGGGCTTTGCCATCCGCTGCCCGCGAAACCACCAGCGCGTGGCCGGACAGCCAGCGGATCGAACCGTCAGGTCGCACAATCCGGTATTCGCTCACCAACATGTCCTGCCTGTCCGCCAGCGCATCCTGATCCGCAATCACATGGCGGTCATCCGGGTGCAGGACCGCCCGATATTCATCGTCGTCCCCGCCGACATGGCCCGCGCCGTCGGGGAGCGACAGCCCGAACAGCGTCATCGCCTCGGGGGTCCATGTCCGGGTGCGTTCCTCGAGGTTGGTCTCCCATGATCCCATCTTCACCACACTCATGGCGACACGGTATCGCCGTTCGCTCGCGGCCAGGCGTTGCTGGATCGCGGTCCGCTCCCCGGCCAGCGCCGCCGCCGTCGCGAACGCCGTCGCAACATCGCGGAAATCGCGGATGCCATCGATCATCGGCGGCATGACACGCCCTTCGCCCAGCGCCCGCGCCGCCTCGCCCAGCGCGCGAACCGGTTCGCTGATGCGCCGGGCGGTCAACGACGCGAAGATCAGGCTCAATCCGATCAGCCCCGCACTGACCGGAAACAGCCAGGCCACGGTGCCCCACATCGTGGCATCGATCTCGCGCTTGGGCACCGCCACCACCGAGGTCCAACCCGACGCCGACGATCGGCGGAACGCGGTGGTAACCGCAACCCCTTCGAACGAAACGGCGTCCAACGCCCCTTCGAGGTCCTGCGACCGCGCAATGGCCACAACCTCGGGGCGGGCCGGCTTCCCAAGATACTGCGCCTCATTCTGGCTGCGCGCCACGAAGGCGCCGTTTCGATCAAGGATCGCGCCGACCCACTCGTCACGCAGTCCTGCCTCCGCGAACAGCCCGCTCAACCGCTCCAGCCCCACGCCCGCGCTCAACACGCGGTCGATCCGGCCGTTCCGAATGATCGGCACCGAGACGATGTAGAGAGCGCGGCGGGCCGCGAGGCCCATTTCGAAGCCCGAAATGGCGATGCCGCCGTCGAACGCGGCGGCGATCGGCGTAGTGTCCGCACGCCGCGGGAGCTGTTCCAGCGGCAGGGATGTGGCGAGCAGTTGTCCGCTGCGGTCGAACACCCCGATGGCATCAAGTTTCTGCATCTCCACCAGCCGCCCTGCCAGGGGCCGGAACCCCAACGATGGCAGTGAGTCCAACTCCGGCGCCGCGGCGAGCGTCTGCAGCACCGCGGTGACCCGCGCAAAATCGCGATCGAGCAGATGGGTCAGGTTGTTGATGACATCGCGCCGACCCTCTTCGATCACGCGCCGCTGCGCGTCGACGTTGGCAACACCGAGCACCACGGCCAGGATCAGCAACGGCAGCAGCACGGCGCCGATCAGCACGAACAAATGCGCCCGGACCGACGCGCCATCGGGGCGTCCCCGCCCCGCGCGCCCCGTCTCAATCTCATCGACCCCTGCGTTCACGTCGCGCGTTCCCACATGGCCGGAAAATCCTGCCGTCCCGCAAGCTGATACGCGCATCCCGACACCCTTCGCAAGGTCGATCGCACCCCGCCCGGACATCCCGCCGCGCGGCGTCATCGACCCGGATCGTGCCGGCAACCCCCTTGACGCGATTTTTGTCCGTTATTATTTATTACCGCAATGCACAGCATCGCCACCACCTTCCGCGCCATCCTCGCCGGCCTCCAGGTCGTCATCACCCTCCTTGCGGTCAAAAATCCCGCCACCACCCCAATCCTCGTCCGCATCTCCCACCACCTCAACCGCACCGTCCGCCGCTTCGAAACCCTCGTCACCCACTGGCGCAACAACACTTTGCCAAAACAGCGCCACCGCCCCGGCCGCCCCTCCCGCCCCCAGATCACCCAACGCCTGCCCCGCGGCCGCGCCTGGCTCATCCGCAGCGTTGACCACCACAACGCCCGCGGCCACGCCAGCCAGCTCCAGCACTTCCTCAACACGGAGGAATGCGCTCACTTCCTCGCCGAGGTCCCCCGCGCCACCCGCATCCTCCGCCCCCTCGCCCGATCCCTCGGCATCCAGATGCCCGGCGACCCGCCACCCCCCAACCCCAGACCCGCAAAACCCCCGCCCGCCCGACCCGCGCCCGCCCGACCCACGCCCGCCCCATGGCTGCAACCCACAGCGCCCGAACCGCCCGCCTTTGCTCCGCTCGACATCATGCGCGCATTTTCGCGCGGCTGACCCCGCCCGCCGACTCACGCCTAAATTGTTACGATTTCAAATCAATACCCGCAACACCACCTCGTGCCCGCCATCCCAGATCATCTTCAGCGCCACATACAGCACGATCAGCAGCCCAACCCACGCGATCCACCGATGCTTCTCCAGCAGCCCCGCCACCAGCTGCGCCGCCACCCCCATCAGCACCACCGACAGCGCCAGCCCCGTCACCAGCACCCACGGATGCCCGACCGCAGCGCCGGCCACAGCCAGCACATTGTCCAGGCTCATCGACACATCCGCCACCACGATCTGCAACATCGCCTGCCGCAACGTCTTCGGCTTGATCGCGACCGCCGCATGCTCCCGCGGCGCCGCCCGCAACTCGCGATACATCTTCCAGCAGACCCACAGCAGCAAAACCCCGCCAGCCAAAACAAGACCAACGATGTCAAGCAAATGCAACGTCACCGAGCCCAAAGCGATGCGCAGCACCGTCGCCGCCCCGATCCCCGCCACAATCGCCGGCCGCTTCTGCTGCGCCGGCAGCCCCGCCACCGCCAGCCCCACCACCACGGCGTTGTCGCCGGCCAGCGTCAGGTCGATCAGCAAAACCTGAAGCAACGCGCTCAGGGGTGACAGCAGATCAGCATCCATGTTCCGTTCCTTGCCGCGCCGCGCCGCCGGCTCTAGATGAGCCCCGGCACGCAGCGCGGAGATGAGTGATGGTCCCTCGATACACAAGGCCGGCGATGGCCGCCATCTGGGCGCCCGAGAACCGCTACCGCATCTGGTTCGAAATCGAGGCCCTCGCCGCCGAAGCCATGGCGCAACTCGGTGAAATCCCGGCCGAATCGGCCCGCAACATCCGCGAAAAAGGCGGCGCCAAAATCGCCGCCATCAGCGCCGCCGACGTCGAACGCATCGACGAGATCGAGAAAATCACCCGCCACGACGTCATCGCCTTCCTCACCTGGCTCGCCGAAGCCATCGGCGACGACAGCCGCTTCGTCCATCTCGGCATGACCTCGTCCGACGTGCTCGATACCACCCTCTCCGTCCAGCTCACCCAGGCCGCCGACCTCCTCATCGCCGACATCGACGCCCTGCTCGCCGCCCTGAAAACCCGCGCCTTCGAACACAAGCACACCGTCACCATCGGCCGCAGCCACGGCATCCACGCCGAGCCCACCAGCTTCGGCCTCAAGCTCGCCGGCCACTACGCCGAATTCGCCCGCAACCGCGCCCGCCTCGTCACCGCGCGCGCCGAAATCGCGGTCTGCGCCATCTCCGGCGCCGTCGGCACCTTCGCCCACGTCGATCCCGGCGTCGAAGCCTATGTCGCCGAAAAACTCGGCCTCGCCGTTGAACCGGTCTCCACCCAGGTCATCCCGCGCGATCGCCACGCCGCCTTCTTCTGCGCCCTCGGCGTCGTCGCCTCCGGCGTCGAGCGCCTGGCCACCGAAATCCGCCACCTCCAGCGCAGCGAAGTCCGCGAAGCCGAGGAATTCTTCCACCCCGGCCAGAAAGGCTCGTCGGCGATGCCGCACAAGCGCAACCCGGTGCTGACCGAGAACCTCACCGGCCTCGCCCGCGTCGTCCGCGCCGCCGTCACCCCGGCCCTCGAAAACGTCGTGCTCTGGCACGAACGCGACATCAGCCACTCCAGCGTTGAACGCGCCATCGCGCCGGACGCCACCGTCACCCTCGATTTCGCCCTCGCCCGCCTGTCCGGCATGATCGAGAAGATGCTCGTTTATCCCGACCGCATGAGCGAAAACCTCGAAAGCCTCGGCGGCGTCGTCCATTCCGGCGAAGTCCTCCTCGCTCTGGCCCGCGCCGGCATCCTGCGCGAGGACGCCTATCGCATCGTCCAGCGCAACGCGATGGCAACCTGGACCAAACTCGGCACCCCCGAAGCCCGCAGCTTCCGCGCCAATCTCGACGCCGACCCTGAAGTCGCCGGCCGCGTCCCCCCCGATGTGCTGGACGCCGCGATGAGCCCGGCCCTGCATTTGCGCCAGCTCGACACCCTCTTCACCCGCGTCTTCGGCGAACCCGGTCCGGCCTGAACAATCACATCGGTTTCACGCCGTCATGACTTCCAAACCGGCGCGGCCCGAGGCATCCTGGCCTCCGGTCCACCGGTTCGGTCAGACCCGGGAGTAAGATGTGTCGCAAGCCAGGATCAGCCCATCCGATGCCGAGACCATGCTGGCAGGCGTGCGCGCGCTGGTGCTGGCCGCGCCGCGGGCGATGGCCGTCCGCGATGGCGACGGCAATCTGATCGCGGGCAATCCGGGCTACCATGTCCGCCGCGCCAACGCCGCGGCCAACGGACGGGCGCCGGGCGAAGACGAGGTGCTCTCCCCCTTCTCGCCCGACGGCATCGAGGAGCTCGTCCTCGTCACCTTCGCCGAAAACCCCGCCGCCCACCCGGCCACGCGCCTGCTGGCCACCATCGCCAACAGCCTGCCGGTGATCCTCAACGTCAAGGATCGTGACTCCCGCTATCTGCTGATGAACCTCTACCAGTCCCGCCTCTACGGCACCACGCCGGACGAGGCGGTGGGCAAGACCGCTGCCGAACTGCTCGGCCCGGATTATGGCAACTACACAAGGCGCATCGACGTCGACGTGATGGCCACCGGTGAGCCCTCGCCGTTTTTCGAGGAGAGCTATCCCGCCGCCGACGGCGTGGTGCGGCGCTGGCTGACCAGCAAGGTGCCTGTCGCCGATGCCAGCGGCGCCGTGTGGGGCGTCGCCACCGTTGCCCTCGACATTTCCGACCGCGCCCGCCTCGAGGACGGGCTGCGCCAGGCCAAGGAGGAGGCCGAGGCCGCCAGCCGCGCCAAATCCGGCTTCCTTGCCGCGATGAGCCATGAACTGCGGACCCCGCTCAACGCCGTCATCGGCTTCGCCGAGATCCTGCACCAGCAATCGCTCGGCCCGATCGGGACGCCGGACTATGTCGACTACGCCGGCCATATCCTGACGAGCGGCCAGCATCTGCTGGCGCTGATCAACGATGTGCTGGACTTCGCACGCATCGAATCCGGCAGCCTCACCCTCACCATCCGTCCGATCGACCTCGTCGCCCTGCTGCGCGGCTGTCTCGACATGATCGCCCTTTCCGCCGCCACCTCCGGCGTGACGTTGACGCGCGACATTACCGAGCAGCCTGTGATCATCCGCGCCGATGCCCAGCGCCTGCGCCAGGTGATGCTCAACGTCGCCGGCAACGCGGTGAAATTCACCCCGCGCGGCGGCAGCGTCGCGGTGACGATGCGGCCCGACATGCGCGGCGGCGCCATCATCACGGTGGCGGACAGCGGCGTCGGCATCTCGGAGGCCAATCTGCAACACGTCTTCGAGCCGTTCTGGCAGGCCGACAGCGGTCTCGACCGGCTGAAGGAGGGGGCCGGCATCGGGCTGCCGCTGGCGCGCCAGTTGATCGCCCTGCACGGCGGCCGGCTCGAACTGGAAAGCCGGCTCGGCGAAGGCACCAAGGTGACCATCCTGCTGCCGGAACAGCGCGTGCAGCCGCGCTGACCGGGATCATATAACTATCCCAGATTGCCGCCCTTGATCGCCTCGACCATGGCGCGGGTGACCTCTTTGGTGGTGGCGTTGCCGCCGACGTCGGGGGTCAGGATGCCGGCGGCACAGACCTGTTCCACCGCAACCATCAGCGCCGCCGCGGCGCGGGCCTCGCCGAGATGTTCCAGCATCAGCGACGCCGTCCAGAAACTGGCCACCGGGTTGGCGATGCCCTTGCCCGTGATATCGAAGGCGGAGCCGTGGATCGGCTCGAACATCGACGGGTAGCGCCGGGACGGATCGACATTCCCGGTCGGCGCCACCCCCAGGCTGCCGGCCAGCGCGGCGGCGAGGTCGGACAGGATATCGGCGTGCAAATTGGTCGCGACCACGGTGTCCACGCTCTGCGGCTTGCGCACCATGCGCATCGTCATGGCGTCGACCAGTTCCTTGTCCCAGGTGACATCGGGGAAATCGGCCGCGACCTCCAGCGCGATCTCGTCCCACAGCACCAGGCCGAATTTCTGGGCGTTGGACTTGGTCACGACCGTCAAATGCTGGCGCGGCCGCTTGCGGGCACTGGCGAAGGCATAGCGCATGATCCGCTCGACCCCGACCCGGGTAAAGATCGCGACTTCGGTGGCGACTTCCTCGGGCAGGCCGCGATGGGCCCGCCCGCCGTGGCCGGAATATTCGCCCTCCGAATTCTCGCGCACGATGAGCCAGTCGAGATCGCCGGGGCCGACATCGCGCAGCGGCGAGACGACGCCGGGCAGCACGCGGGTGGGGCGGATATTGGCGTATTGGTCGAAGCCCTGGCAGATCGGCAGGCGCAGGCCCCACAGCGAGATGTGGTCCGGCACGTCCTGCGCCCCGACGGCACCGAAATAAATCGCGTCGGCCTGCTTCAGGATGGCGAGTCCGTCGTCCGGCATGAAGACGCCGTGCTTGCGATAATACGCCGACGACCAGTCGTAATGATCGACATCGAGGACGAAGCCGCCATCGCGCGCCGCCAGGGCCTCCAGCACTTCGAGCCCGGCCGCGATGACTTCGGGGCCGATGCCGTCGGCGGGAATGGAGGCGATCCGATAATGACGCATGCTGTGTCTCCCTCTTCCCCCTTTCTATGCAGCCGCCCGCCCCCGGTCCAGCCGGGTCCCGCCCTGTAAACGGATAAAAGTTTTTTGGTTCTTTTTTTCAAAAAAGAACGCCTTCAAAAAAGCGCTTCTTTTTGAAAAAAAGAAGCAAAAAACTTTTACACGATGGAAGACAGGTAGTTATGGCCCATGCGGGCGTAGTGCAGGGGGTTGGCGCGGGCGGGGTCTTGTTCGGCTTCGACCACGAGCCAGCGGTCGTAGTCCGGCAGTTCGGCGAGGACGGAGGGAAAATCCACCATGCCGTCGCCGGGCACGGTGAAGACGCCGGCGACGACGGCGTCGAGGAAGCTCATGCGCTCGGCCGCCACCCGGGCCATCACGTCGGCGCGGATGTCCTTGCAGTGGACGTGGCCGATGCGGGCGCGATGGCGCCGCGCCAGTTCTGCCGGGTCGGCACCGCCGAAGGTGGCGTGGCCGGTGTCGAGCAGGAGGCGGACGGAGAGGCCGGTGGCCTCCATCAGGCGGTCGATCTCGGCGCCGGTCTGCACCACGGTGCCCATGTGGTGGTGGTAGACCAGTTCGAGCCCGGCGGCGGCGACGGCGTCGGCGACCAAAGTGAGGCGCCGGCCGAATTCGGGCCAGCCGGCATCGGCGAGGACCGGGCGCTCGGCGAGCGCGATGGTGCGGTCGCCGTGCACCGTGTTGGAACATTCGGCCGCGATCAGCACGGAGCAGCCCATGGCCCGGAGCAGCGCGAGATGGGGTTGCATGGCGGCGATCTCGGCCGCGGCGTCGCGGATGAGGAGTTCGGTGGAGTACCAGCCGGAGACCAGGGCCAGGCCGTGGGCCTCAAGTATGGGGCGCAGGCTGTCGGCGTCACGGGGGAATTTGTGGCCGAGCTCGATGCCGTCGTAGCCGGCAAGGCGTGTTTCGGCGAGGCAGGTTTCGAGCGGCGTTTCGCCGCCGAGTTCGCGCAGATCGTCGTTGGACCAGCCGATCGGGTTGATGCCGAGTTTCATGGTCAATCTCCCAGCCGCTGCTGGCGCCGCGCCGCCTCGTAGCCGTCGCGCGCGGCGCGGACCTCGGCGCGGGACGAGACCTCGGGGATGCCGACATCCCACCAATGGCCGCCGGCGGCGGTGCTGGCGGCGGGATCGGTGCGCAGGACGATGACGATGGTGCGCGTGACGGTTTTGGCCACGGCGAGGGCGTGTTCGAGCTCGGCAATGCCGGCGACCTGGACGCCGATGGCGCCGAGGCCCACGGCCTGGGCGGCGAAATCGAACTGTGGCATCACGCTGTGGCGGGCGGTGGCGAGCAGGTTGTTGAAGCTTTCGCCGCCGGAGGCGCGTTGCAGGCGGTCGATGCAGCCGAAGCCGCCGTTGTCGAGCACCACCACGGTGAGCTTGAGGCCGAGCATCACCGAGGTGGCGATCTCGCTGTTCATCATCAGCCAGGAGCCGTCGCCTAGCATGACCACGACGTCGCGCTCGGGGGCGGCCATCTTCACGCCGAGGGCGCCGGCGATCTCGTAGCCCATGGTGGAATAGCCGTATTCGAGATGGTAGCCACCGGCGGCGCCAGGGTTCCACAGCTTGTGCAGCTCGCCGGGTAGGCCGCCGGCGGCGCCGACGACGATGGTCCCGGGCCCGGCGGCGCGCTGCACGGCGCCGATGACCTGGGCGTCGGAGGGCAATTCGGCGTTGCCGGGGGCGGTGACCGCGGCGACGGTGGCGTGCCAGGGTGCGCGCGAGGCGATGGCGGCCTCGGTCCAGGCGGCGGGGGCGCGGCGGTTGTCGAGATGCGACGAGATCAGCGTCAGGGTGACGTCGGCATCACCGACCAGGGGCAGGGCGAAATGCTTGGCGGCGTCGAAGGGCTGGATATTCAGGCCGATGATGCGGCGGCCGGGATGGCCGAACAGCGCGCGCGAGCCGGTGGTGAAGTCGCCGAGGCGGGTGCCGACGGCGATGACGAGGTCGGCGGCCTCCGCGGCGGCGTTGGCCGGGGCGGTGCCGGTGACGCCGATGGCGCCGAGGTTGAGCGGATGGTCGTGCGGCATGGCGGATTTGCCGGCCTGGGTCTCGGCGACGGGGATGCCGTGATCCTCGGCGAAGCGGCGCAGGGTGCGGGTGGCGTCGGCATAATGGACGCCGCCGCCGGCGACGATGAGGGGCGCGCTTGCGGCCTTGATGGCGGTGACGGCGGCGCGCAGTTCGCGCGCGTCGGGCGGCGGGCGACGCGGCACCCAGAGCCGCGGAGTGAAGAAGGATTCGGGGAAATCGAAGGCCTCGGCCTGGGTGTCCTGGCACAGCGCGAGCGTGACGGGGCCGCATTCGGCGGGGTCGGTAAGCACGGCAAGGGCGCGCGGCAGGGCGGCGAGGAGCTGCTCCGGCCGGGCGATGCGGTCGAAATAGCGGCTCACCGGGCGGAAACAATCATTGGCGCTGACGGTGGCGTCGGCGAAGACCTCGATTTGTTGCAGCACCGGGTCCGGCCGGCGCGAGGCGAAGACATCGCCGGGCAGGAACAGGACGGGCAGGCGGTTGACATGGGCGACGGCGGCGGCGGTGACCATGTTGGTGGCGCCGGGGCCGATCGAGCTGGTGACGGCCATCATGCGGCGGCGGCGCGTGGTTTTGGCGTAGGCGCAGGCGGCGAGGCCCATTGCCTGCTCGTTCATGCCGCGGAAGGTCGGCAGCGCATCGCCGGCGGCGGCCAGCGCCTCGCCGAGGCCGGCGACGTTGCCGTGGCCGAAGATGGCCCAGACGCCGCCGAACAGCGGGGTCTCGACGCCGTCGATCTCGGTTTTCTGGGCGGCGAGCGCGCGCACCAATGCCTGCGCCATGGTCAGCCTGATCGTGCCCATCGACGAACCTTCCTCCGCATCCGGTCCCCATTGTCTCCCGCCTCGGCGCGTCACACAAATGGGGCAGTCGAGAGGAACAGCCATGCTCAACATCGCCGTCATCGGGGCCGGCCGGATCGGCCAGATCCATGCCCGCAACGTCGCCGCCCATCCCGGGGCCCGCCTGGTCGGCGTGAGCGACCCGGATGCCGCCGCCGCCGCCCGGCTGGCGGCGGATTGCGGGAGTGCGGCCATCGAACTCGATGACGTGTTCGGCGCCCAGGCGGTGCTGATCTGCGCGCCGACGCCGACCCATGCCGACTATATCGAGCGCGCCGCGCAGGCGGGGCGGGCGGTGTTCTGCGAAAAGCCGATCGATCTGTCGCTCGATCGGGTGCGGGCGTGTCTGGAAACCGTCAAGGCGGCGGGGACGGTGCTGATGGTGGGGTTCAACCGGCGCTTCGATCCGCATTTCGCCGCGTTGAAGGCGCGGCTCGATGCCGGGGAGGTCGGCAATCTTGAGCTGCTCACCATCATCAGTCGCGATCCGAATCCGCCGCCGCCGTCCTACGTCGCGGCGTCCGGCGGGCTGTTCCGCGACATGATGATCCATGATCTCGACATGGCCCGCTTCCTGCTCGGTGAGGAGCCGGTGGAGCTGTTCGCCGCGGCGTCCTGCCTGGTGGACGCGGACATCGGCGCGGCCGGCGATGTGGATACCGCGGTGGTGACGCTGCGGACGGGCTCGGGCCGGCTGTGCCAGATTTCCAATTCACGGCGGGCGACCTACGGCTACGACCAGCGCATCGAGGCGCATGGCTCGGAAGGCATGTTGCGGGCCGGGAACATGACCGCGACGACGGTGGAGCTGGCGGATCGGCGGGGGTTCACAACCGACCGGGCGCTGCCGTTCTTCCTGGAGCGCTACGCTTCGGCCTATCGGGCCGAACTCGACACGTTCATCCGCGCCGTCAGCAGCGGGCAGATCCCGGAGCCGGATGGCGTGGACGGGCTGCGCGCGCTGGAACTGGCCGACGCGGCGACGCTGTCGGCGCGGACGCATCAGCCGGTGCGGCTGGGATGAAAATCGGTCTGGTCGCGGACAGTCTGGGCCATCTTGCGCTCGGCGCGCTGCTGGACCCGGCGGCGGAGGGGGGGTCTTGCGCAGTGCGGCCTATTTCGCGCCCGGTTAACGCCTCGTGAGGGACTTTCTGCGACAAGCAGGGCGGACTGGCAGGGCAGCCCGGCACCGATGGCGCTTCCAACCGACGATGTGAAGAACTGGATGCACATGTTCCGCTGGATCGTGAAGCTGATCCGCGACGAGCATGACATCGCGGAGGCGCGGCTGGTGCGCGGCGCGATGCTGGAGACGGAGCTGGGGCTGTCGGCGGAGCAGATGGAGGAGGTGTTGCTGGGCATTGCGCGGGGGTTCGCCGTTCGTTTTCCGGCGGCGACGCTGGACGAGGTGCTGCGGCTGGACGAGTTGTGCATGGTGGCGAGCTGGCTGAAGGGGCTTTACAAACAACCGGACTTTGTCTCTGACGGCTTCGCTGCGGCGTGCCGGGCGGCCAATCCGCACATGCGATGAGATTTCGCGGCGCCGGCATCGGAGCCCTAGCCGTGGCCGGCTTGTGGCACTACCATTGCAGCCCTGACCGCGCCGGGTCGTCCGGCGGTGTCACCAGACAAAAGGGGTTCATCCATATGACCAAAAAGGCCATCGCCACGGCCTGCGCGGTTGCGCTCGTGGCCTTCACGGGCACGGCGTTCCTGGGCAGCGCCCAGGCCAAGACGCTCGTCTACTGCTCGGAAGGCTCGCCGGAAAACTTCAATCCGATGCTGAGCTACACCGGCACCAGCTTCGATGCGCAGCGGCCGATCTACAGCCAGCTCACCGGCTTCGAATATGGCGGCACCGCGGTGGTTCCGAATCTGGCGGAGAAATGGGAGGTCTCGGCCGATGGCCTGACGTTCACCTTCCATCTGCGCAAGAACGTGAAGTTCCACAGCAGCAAGACCTTCAAGCCGACCCGCAACTTCAACGCCGACGACGTGCTGTTCAGCTTCGAGCGGCAGTGGAAGAAGGAGAACCCCTACTTCAAGGTCTCCGGCGGCGGCTATGACTACTTCACCGACATGGACATGCCGAAGCTGCTGAAGTCGATCGACAAGGTCGACGACTATACGGTGCGCTTCGTGCTGAACGAGCCCAACGCGCCGTTCGTCGCCAACCTGGCGATGGATTTCGCCTCGATCCAGTCCAAGGAATATGCCGACGCGCTGCTCAAGGCCGGCAAGCCCGAGCTGATCGACCAGGAGCCGATCGGCACCGGGCCGTTCGAGTTCGTGCAGTACGTGAAGGACGCGACGATCCGCTTCAAGGCGTTCGCGCCCTATTTCGGCGCCAAGCCGAAGATCGACACGCTGGTGTTCTCGATCAACAAGGACCCGGCGGTGCGGGTGGCCAAGCTGAAGGCCAACGAGTGCCAAGTGTCGTTCGGGCCGCGCCCGGCCGATCTGCCCGGGCTGAAGGCCGACAAGAACCTGACCGTGATGTCGCAGGCCGGCCTGAATATCGGCTATATCGGCATGAACACGAAGAAGAAGCCGTTCGACGACGTGCGGGTGCGCAAGGCGATGACGATGGTCATCGACCAGAAGGCGATCCTCGAGGCGGTCTATCAGGGCTCCGGCCAGCCGGCCAAGAACTTGATCCCGCCGACGATGTGGAGCTACAACGACAAGACTCCCGCCTACAAGATGGACATCGCCGGGGCCAAGAAGCTGCTGGCCGAGGCCGGCTACCCCGACGGCTTCGAGACCGATCTGTGGGCGATGCCGGTGCAGCGGCCGTACAATCCCGATGCGCGGCGCATCGCCGAGCTGGTGCAGGCCGACCTCGCCAAGGTGGGCGTGAAGGCCAAGATCGTCAGCTACGAATGGGGCGACTACCGCAAGCGGGTGCAGGCGGGCGAGCACCAGATGGCCGAGCTCGGCTGGACCGGCGACAACGGCGATCCCGACAACTTCTTTGTCCCGCTCGCCGCCTGCTCGTCCAAGAACACGGCGCAGTGGTGCGACAAGGAGTTCGACGACCTGGTGACCAAGGCGGTCAAGAGCGCCAACCTGGCCGAGCGCACCAAGCTGTACCAGCAAGCCCAGGAAGTGATGAACAAGCAGTCTCCGTACTTCTTCATCGCCCATTCGCTGGTGCATCTGCCGATGCGCGCGACCGTGACGGGCTTCAAGATGAGCCCGTTCGGCGCCCACCGGTTTGACATCGTTGACGTGAAGTAAGCCGGCTCCGCGCTCCCCCGCCGGTTTCGGCGGGCGGGGGGGCGTGGGCCGATTTCGCGATGCTCCGTTTTCTCCTCGGGCGTATTTCCCTCATCATTCCCACGTTCGTGGGCGTGACCTTCCTCGCCTTCCTGCTGATCCATCTCGTCCCCGGCGACCCGATCGAGGCGCGCGTGGGCGAGCATGGCATCAGCCAGGAGCGGCTCGATGAACTGCGCCATGAATTCGGCTACGACCAGCCGATGTGGAAGCAGTTCCTGACCTATGAACTTGACGTCGTGCGTGGGGATTTCGGCGTCTCGGTGGTGACCCGCGAGCCGGTGATCAAGGAATTCCTGACGCTGTTCCCGGCCACCATCGAGTTGTCGATCGCCGCCATCGTGTTCGCGATGCTGATCGGGCTGCCGCTTGGCGTGATCGCCGCGGTCAAGCGCGGGTCGGCGTTCGACTACGGGCTGATGGGCATGTCCGTCACCGGGGCATCGATGCCGATTTTCTGGTGGGGGTTGATGATGATCCTCATCTTCTCCGTCACGCTGGGGATCACGCCGGTTTCGGGGCGGATTTCGGATGCGTTCTTCATCGAGCCGTGGTCCGGCTTCATGACGATCGATTGTTTCTGGGCCGAGGACGAGGGCGCCTGCACCTCGGCGTGGAGCCACCTGGTGTTGCCGATGGTGGTGCTGGGCACGATTCCGCTGGCGATCATCGCGCGGATGACACGCTCCTCGATGCTGGAAGTGCTGAACGAGGATTATGTGCGCACGGCGCGGGCCAAGGGGTTGTCGGGCAACCGGGTGGTGATCGTGCATGCGTTGCGCAATGCGCTGATCCCGGTGGTGACGGTGATCGGCTTGTCCGTCAGCGGCCTGCTCGGCGGCGCCATCCTGACGGAGACGATTTTCTCCTGGCCCGGGGTCGGCCACTGGCTGGTCGAGAGCATCGCGCGGCGCGATTATCCGGTGTTGCAGACCGGGACGCTGCTGATCGCGGTGCTGGTGATCCTGGTCAATCTCGGCGTCGACCTGCTGTATGGCTTCCTCAATCCCCGGATCCGCCGCTGATGTCCTCCGTTGTCGTGACGCCGCCGATGCCGGGGCGGCTGGCGCTGTTCTGGCGCAGCTATGCCGAGAACCGCGGCGCCGTGGTCGGGCTCGTGCTGATGGCCGGGCTCATCGTGGTCTCCGCGCTGGCCGATGTGCTGGCGCTGCATTCGCCGATCGAGCAGTTCCGCGCGCATTTCCTGATCCCGCCGATCTGGCAGGAGGGCGGGTTGTGGCAGTTTCCGCTCGGCACCGACGATGTCGGCCGCGACATGCTGTCGCGCCTGATCCATGGGGCGCGGCTTTCGATCATCATCGGCTTTTCGGTGGCATCACTTGCGCTCGTCACCGGCACGACGCTGGGGCTGAGCGCGGCGTTTGCCGGCGGGCTCGTCGATATCTTCATCATGCGGCTGATGGACATCCTGCTGGTGTTTCCCTCGCTGCTGCTGGCCATCGTGATCGTGGCGATCCTCGGGCCCGGCCTGTTCAACGCCATGCTGGCCGTGGTGGTGGTGACGCTGCCCGGCTACACGCGGCTGGCGCGGGCCTCGGCCCTGGCTGAACTGGCGCGCGACTACGTGACCGCGAGCCGCAGCGCCGGGGCGCGGACGTTCCGGCTGATGTTCGACACCGTGTTGCCGAATTGCCTGGCGCCGCTGATCGTGCAGGTCAGCCTCGGTTTCGCGGTGGCGATCCTGGATGCCGCGGCGCTCGGGTTCCTCGGCCTGGGCGCGCAGCCGCCGACGCCGGAATGGGGCACCATGCTGTCCGGCGCGCTGCAGTTCTACCAGCGCGCCTGGTGGGTGCTGGCGCTGCCGGGGCTGGCGATCCTGTTCACGGTGCTGGCCTTCAATCTGGTCGGCGACGGGTTGCGTGACGCCCTGGACCCGAAGCTGAAACGATGAAGCGGGGAAAACGCTGATGGCGCTCCTCGAAATCCGCAATCTGGCGGTCGAATTCGGCACCGCGCGCGGCCGTTTCCGCGCGGTCGACGGGGTCGACGTGACGGTCGAGAGCGGTGAAATCCTGTGCATCGTCGGCGAATCGGGGTCGGGCAAATCGGTCTCGATGCTCGCCGCGATGGGGCTGATCGGGTGGCCCGGGCGGGTCAGTGCCGATGTCATGCGCTTCGACGGGCGGGACCTGATGGGGCTGTCCGCGCACGAGCGCCGCCGGGTGGTCGGCAAGGACATGGCGATGGTGTTCCAGGAGCCGATGACCTCGCTCAACCCGTGCTATCCCGTGGGCTGGCAGATCGCCGAGGCGCTGCGGGTGCACCATGCTGTGGCGAAGGCCAAGGTGCGGGATCGGGTGGTGGAGCTGCTGGATCAGGTCGGCATTCCCGATCCGGGGCAGCGGATGAACGCGTTTCCGCACCAGATGTCCGGCGGCATGAACCAGCGCGTGATGATCGCCATGGCGATCGCCTGCAACCCGCGCTTGCTGATCGCGGACGAGCCGACCACGGCGCTCGACGTCACCATCCAGAAGCAGATCCTCGATCTGCTCATCAGCCTGCAGGCCAGCCACGGCATGGGGCTGGTGCTGATCACCCACGACATGGGGGTGGTGGCGGAGACCGCGCATCGGGTGCAGGTGATGTATGCGGGCCAGATGGTGGAGGAACAGACCACCGACGCGCTATTCGCGGCGCCGCGCCATCCCTATACCGCCGCCCTGCTCGACGCCCTGCCCGAACGCGCCCATGGGCGGGCGCGGCTGCCGACCATCCCCGGCGTGGTGCCCGGCATCGATGACCGGCCGTCCGGCTGCCTGTTCAACCCGCGCTGCGGCTTCGCCACCGAACTGTGCCGCGACAGCAGCCCGCGGGTGCGCGACGGCACGCGCTGCCACTATCCGCTCGTGGTCCGCGAGGACGCGGCATGACCGTTCTGATGGAGGCCAAGGATGTGCGCCGCCACTATCCGGTGGGCGGCGGGATGTTCGCGAAGAAGGGCATCGTCAAGGCGGTGGATGGGGTGTCGTTCACGCTGCGCGCCGGCGAAACGCTGGCGGTGGTGGGTGAGTCCGGCTGCGGCAAGTCCACCCTCGCCCGGGTGGCGACCCTGATCGAGCCGCCCTCGGCCGGCGAACTGCATATCGATGGCGCGGCGGTCAGCGACGAGGCGGCGCGGCACAAGCTGCGGCTCTCGGTGCAGATGGTGTTCCAGAACCCGTTCGGTTCGCTCAATCCGCGAAAGACGGTGGGCGGCATTCTGCAGGAGCCGCTCGAAATCAACGGCCGTGGCGGGGCCGCGGCGCGCGAGGCGGCGGCGCGGGCGATGATGGACAAGGTCGGCCTGCGCCAGGACCAGTTCGGCCGCTACCCCCATATGTTCTCGGGCGGCCAGCGCCAGCGCATCGCCATCGCCCGGGCGCTGATGCTCAATCCGCGCATCGTGGTGGCGGACGAGCCGGTCTCGGCGCTGGACGTGTCGATCCAGGCGCAGGTGCTGAACCTGATGATGGACTTGCAGGAGGAACTCAAGCTCGCCTATCTGTTCATCAGCCACGACCTCAGCGTGGTCCGCCACATCGCCCGCGAGGTGATGGTGATGTATTGCGGCCGGCCGGTGGAGCATGGGCCGAAGGCGAGCGTTTTCGCCGCCCCGCAGCATCCCTATACCCGCATGCTGCTGGCCGCGACGCCGTCGATCGATCCGGCGCGGCGGCGGCAGTCGGTGACGATCAAGGGCGAACTGCCCTCGCCGCTGAACCCGCCGCCGGGCTGCGCCTTCGCCTCGCGCTGCCCGTTCGCGACGCCGCGCTGCATCGCGGAGCGCCCGGAGGCGCGACTGTTCGCGGGACACTCCGTCGCCTGCCACAACCTCGAAACGATCGGGTAAAAGTTTTTTGTTTCTTTTTTTCAAAAAAGAAAGCGCTTTCTTTTTTGAAAAAAAGAAA
>CAIYSR010000057.1 GCA_903928895.1 uncultured Rhodospirillales bacterium
AAAAAAGAAGCAAAAAACGTTTGTCCGTTTGGAGCGGGGGAAGCCGGGGAGGGCAGGGGCCGACACGCTGTTCGTTGGCTTCGCCGCTCCCCCGACTGGTTCGGATCAACCCTGATCGGCGGTGGCATCCTCGCGGTTGCGCATGTGGCGCGCCAGCCGCTCGATCTGCGGGCATATCAGCGCGCTTGCCTCCGCATCCGTCACCGTCTCGGCCCAGGCCTGGCGGAAACACGCCAGCCAGCCCTCGATCTCAGCCCCGCCGATCGGCGCATGCAGATGGCGCCGGCGCAACATCGGGTGGCCATACTTGTCGGTGAACAGCGGCGGCCCGCCGAGCCAGCCGCTGAGATACTCGAACAGCTTGCCCTCCGCCGCCACCAGACTCGCCGGATGCACTGCACGGCAGGCGGCGGCCTCGGGCAGAACGTCCATCAGCGCATAGAACCGCGCCACCAGGCGACGCACCCCGGCCTCGCCGCCCACCATCTCGTACGGCGTGCTCACGGCGCGAACGCCGCATAGGCGGCGCGCTCGAACGCCGCGAACGCCGCCAGCGCCGCCGGATCGGCGAACGGCAGCAACTGGCTCATGAACACACCGCCGATCCCCGCCGCCGGATCGATCCAGCAATAGGTGTTGGCGATCCCGGCCCAGGCCAGGCTCCCCGCCCGCCGCCCGGTTGGCGCCGCCTCGGTGGTGATCATGAACGCGGTGCTCCAATGCTTCTCCATGCCCGGGAAAAACTCCGCATCCGCCGAGCGCGCCGCATTGCAGGACATCATCCGTCGCACCCGCACCCCCGGCGCCAACTGGTTGGACGCCATCGCCACGATCGCCGCCGGCGACAACAGCCGCTCCCCCGCATGCATCCCGCCATTGAGGATCATGCGGATGAACCGCAGATAGTCCCGCCCCGTGCCGTGCAACGCCCCACCCCCGAGGCAATAGCTGATCCCGCGGTCCATCACGAACCCCACATCGGCAAGCCCACCGGCCGAACGCTGCCGCGTCGTCACCAGCCGCGCCCGCTGATCCGGCCGCAGCAGCACCGAGGTATCCCTCATCCCCAGCGCCCCCAGCACCCCCTCGGCCAGCGCGACATCCAGCCGCTTCCCGGTCGCAGCCTCCACCGCGAGGCCCGCCACATCGGTGTTGATTCCGTAATTCCACCCCGTCCCCGGATCGAACAGCAGCGGCGTCGCCGCCAGCTCAGCCGCATTGGTCGGCACCCGTGGCATCCCCTTGACCTGCAGGAACCGCCCGATCTCCGCATTCCAGGTGTCGTAGCCATACCCCGCCGCATGCGACAGCACCTGGCGCAGCGTGATCGCACCGCGCGCCGGCCGCAGCTGCGGCGCGCCATCCTCGGCAAATCCGTCCAGCACAAGCGGCGCCGCCAAGGCCGGCAACACCTCCGCCAACGGCGCATCGAGCGCCAGCCGCCCCGCATCCACCTGCGCCATCGCCGCCGCCGAAACCAACGCCTTGGTCATCGAAGCCAGCCCGAACACGGTATCCGCCGTCATCGGAACGCGCCCCGCATGATCGCGCGTGCCCACCGCCCCCTCGTACAGCGTCTCCCGCGCATCGCTGACCATGGCGACCGCGCAGGGCAGCGCGGTCAGCGCCGATGCGAGGGCGGCGTCGAGGCTCTGGGTCGGGGTCATCTTCGGGCTCCGCTGCGGTCAGCCGCAGCCTGCCGCACTCCCGCGCCCGACGCCAGCACCCCCGATCCGTCGGCGCCGGCATGCCCCGCGAGCGGAACTTGACCCAGGTCAAGGCAAAATTCCGCGCCCCGCCGCATGCTCGCACCCACCCAGGAGGACCCGACCATGATCGCCGCCGACATCATGACCAAGAACGTCATCACCGTGACCCCCGACACCCCCGTGATCGACATCGCCCGCCTGCTGATGGACAACCGCATCAGCGCCGTCCCCGTCATCGAGAACGGCCGCCCCGTCGGCATCGTCAGCGAGGGCGACCTGCTGCGCCAGGTGGAGCCCGGCGCCCCGCGCCAGCCCAAATGGCTTGAGCTCGTGTTCTCGCGCGACACCCTCGCCGCCGAATACATCCACGCCCATGCCCGCACCGCCCGCCAGATCATGACCCGCAATCCGATCACCGTGATGGAGGACACCGCGATCAGTGACATCGTCGACATCCTCGAATCCAAGCGCATCAAGCGCGTCCCGGTGGTCGACATCTCCGGCCACGTCGTCGGCATCGTCAGCCGCTCCAACCTGCTGCACGCCCTCGTCGCCCGCGCCCAGCCGCCGGTCCGCGGCGGCGACGAGGATAGCCGCATCCGCGACGCCTACATCGCCGAAATCCGCGCCCAGGCTTGGGCCGACCTGCCCGACGAGGGCAACGTCATCGTCGACAATGCGGTGGTGCATCTGTGGGGCGCGGTGCGCTCGCCCGAGGTCCGCAAGGCGATGACGGTGGCAGCCCTCAACATTCCCGGCGTCAAAGGCGTCGAGGATCACATGGGCGAGCGCCTCAACCCCGACGCGATGACCTGGGGCGGCTGGCCCGAACCGCCGCACGTCTGACCCCGCCGCCGCGACGGCGGCCCGCTCTCCGGCGGGCTGCCCTCCGGCGACCGGCGCGGCAAATCAATCCCGATAGGCGGCGACCGAGAGCAGGATCGCCGCCAGCATCATCAGCGGAATCCCGAACAGCAGCATCCCGGTCAGCATCGCTGGCTCCACCCCGGCCGGTGCCAGCCGGTCGACCAGGGTCTCAAAGCGGTCGCACAGCGCATCGAACGAGCGCCCCGGCGCCCCGGCCAAGGCAACCGCCAACAGTCCCGCGCTCCACATCGCCGGCACCAGCAGGCTGCTGCGGCGTGCGATCGGACGGGGGGACGAAACGGCGAGGTTCATGGCGGCTGACCTTGGGCTGGGATCGGGGTGCATGTGCGATCATTTAAAGTGGGATTTTTTCCCACGTCAAGGGTTGTGGGCTATTTTCCCACAGAAACCCGTGTTATCATCCTCGCCAATGGAACGTGCTCCCGCCCCCGCCGCCGTGCTGCCCGCCTTGCTCCGCCTGCTGCGCCCCTTGGTGCGGCTGGCGATCCGCTGCGGCGTGACCTACCCGGTGCTGGCCGATCATCTGCGCGGCCTGTTCGTCGAGGTCGCCCAACGCGAGCCCGCCGACTCGCCCTCGGGCTGGACCGACAGCCGCCTCAGCCTGCGCACCGGCGTCCATCGCAAGGAAATCCGCCGCCTCCGCCTCGCGCCCCCACCGGAAGATGACGCCGCCCCCGCCGTGGTCACCAGCAGCAGCCGCATCATCGCCGCCTGGCTCGGCAGCCCGGCCTGGACCGGCGCCGACGGCAGGCCCCTCGCTTTGCCGCGCATCGCCCCCGCCGGCGTGCCCTCCTTCGAGTCGCTGGTCGCCACCGTCACCACCGATGTCCGCCCCCGCGCGGTGTTCGACGAATGGCTGAGCCTCGGCCTCGTCAGCAACGACGACCAGGACCGTGTCGTGCTCGATGCCAGCGCCTACGTCCCCGCCCCCGGCGAGGAGGCCCAGCTTTTCTACTTCGGCCGCAACCTGCACGACCATGCCGCTGCCGCCGCCGGCAACGTGCTTGCCGCGGGACCCGCGCCCTTCCTCGAACGCAGCCTGCACTACGACCGCCTGCCGCCCGACATCGCCGCCCGCCTCGCCGCCCTCGGCCGCGACGAAGGCCAGGCCCTGCTGCTCCGCCTCAACCGCGCCGCGCTCGACTGGCTCGGCCCCGACGACGCCCCGCCCGACCCCGCCAGTCCCACACAAAGGGTCAATTTCGGGGTATATCTCTATGTCGAGGATGAACGCCCGGGAGGGGCTGGATGATGCGTCGGCTACTCGCCCTGCTGCTCGCCGCCCCGCTCGCGGCCTGCGCCGTGGCCCCCGCCCCGCAACTGGCCTGCCAGGCCGATCGCGGCATCGGCGGCACCGGGATCGACACCACCGGAGCTCCCGCGATGACCGCCGACCGCGGGATCGGCGGCACCGGGATCAACGGAACCGACGTCAGCGGAACCGGCGTCGTCGGCGCCATCACCGGCTTCGGCAGCATCTGCGTCAACGGCCTCAAGCTCGCCTACGACCCCGCCATCACCGTCGAGACCGCCACCGGCCCGGCCCCGGCCAGCGCGCTGCGGATCGGCCATGTCGTCACCGCCGTCACCGGCAGCGGCCCCGCCGCCACCATTGCGCAGCGGCTCGCCCTCATCCACGCCGTGCGCGGCCCGATCGAAGCGCTGTCCGACGGGCGTGCCGTGATCGCCGGCCAGACGGTGGCCATCGGCCCCGCCGTCGCCGCCGGAAACGACTCGCTGCGGCTTGGCCAATGGGTCGCCGTCAGCGGCCTGCGCCGCGGCGACGGCGTCATCGTCGCCAGCCGGATCGAGCCCGCCCAAGCCGGCGAGGCCGCCATCACCGGCCTCGTCGAAGGCAGCGGCAGCAGCCTCGCCATCGGCGCCGCCCGCCTCATCGGCGCCAGCGTCGGCCCCGGCGAAATCGCCACCGTCAGCGGCCCCTACACCGCCGGCACCCTGCGCGTCACCGGCGCCAGCGCCGAGCCGCCCCGCCCCTTCGGCCTCGCCCTTGGACACATGGTGGTCGAGGCCTATACCGCCACCGAAGGCGACCGCCTGCGCCTCGGCCAGGGCTTCGCCGTCCGCCGCGGCCCCAACCTGCCGCAGATCGCGCCCGACCGGCCGGCGGTGGTCGACATCATCGAGGATGGCGGCGACCTCGTCGCCATCGGCCTGCACGACGCCCCCGGCCTCGAAGCCGCCTCGCGCGGCGGCTCCACCACCACCACCACGACTGTAACCACCGCCGCAGCCCCCGCGGCCGCTGCCGCCCACAGCTCGGCCACCAGCACCGCGACGTCCACGACCAGCACCGCGGCATCGCTGCCCGGCACCGAGGATGACCGCGCCCCCGCACCCGCCGCCCACAGCGCCGGCGGCAGCGCCAGCACGGGCGGCAGCGCCAGCACCGGCAGCAGTGCGAGCACCGGCGGAAGCGCCAGTACGGGTGGCAGTGCGAGCACCGGCGGAAGCGCCAGCACCGGCGGCAGCGCCAGCACGGGTGGCAGCGCCAGCACGGGCGGGGGGGCATCCTCGGGAGCGAAAGACTCCGGCGGGAAAGACGCCGGCGACAAAGCCAGCGCCCCCGGCCGCAGCAACTAAGCCCCGGCGCGCGCGCCTAAAGCGTCATCGTAGCCGTGATCAGGACGCCCTAGCGCCCCACCGCATAGCCCTGCATCCCGCGCGGATTGGCCCCGGCGAACATCTGCCCGTCCGCCTCCAGCCGCGCCGCCGACAGCCGCCCCTCGCTCCACGGCTCGCCCATCTCCGCCTTGTGCCCGCGCCGCTTCAATTCCTCCAGCACCGCCGGATCGTAGCGCCCCTCCAGCACCACCTTCCCCGGCCGCGCCGCCCGCGGCCAGAAGCTCGACGGCCAATGCTCCGTATGGAACGACGGCGCGTCGATCGCCTGCTGGATCGTCATGTTGTGATGCACCATGCGCAGGAACATGATCGGCTGCCACTGGTCCTGCTGCTCGCCGCCCGGCGTGCCGAAGCTCATCCACGCCTTGCCGTCGCGCAGCACCATCGACGGTGACAACGTCGTCCGTGGCCGCTTGCGCGGCGCCACCGAATTCGGGTGCCCGGCCTTGGTCCAGAACATCTGCGCCCGCGTCGAAATGCAGAACCCCAGCTCCGGCACCACCGGCGAAGACTGCAACCATCCGCCCGACGGCGTCGCACTCACCATATTGCCCCACCGGTCGATCACATCGACATGGCAGGTATCCCCCCCGATCGCCCCCAGCCGCGCCACCGTCGGCTCGCCCGCCCCCAGCGCCCGGCTGGCATAATCCACCCGCTTGAACGCCTCATGATCGACATCCGGCACCCGCCCCGGCACCACCCCGGGCCGCAGCTCCAGGCTCGCCATCTCGCCGATCAGCCCGCGCCGCCCGGCATTGTACTCCTCGCTCAGCAGATACGAGAGCGGCACCTCGACCTGCTCGGGATCGCCGTAGTACGCCTCCCGATCGGCGAAGGCGAGCTTCATCCCCTCGATCACGGTATGCGCGAACTCCGCCCCCAGCGGGTCCATCGCCGCGATGTCCACCCCCTTCAGGATCGCCAGCAACTGCAAAAACGCCGGCCCTTGGCTCCACGGCCCCACCTTCAGCAGCCGATGCCCGTGATAATCGATCCCCACCGGCTCCTCCACCGACGCTGCCCACCGCGCCATGTCATCCGCCGTCAGCAACCCCCGATGCCGCCGGCCCGACGCATCCAGGATCTCGTGGTTCTGATAGAAATCCCCGATCGCCTCGGCCACGAACCCGCGATACCAGGCATTGCGCGCGCTATCGATCCGCGCCTCCCGGGTGCTCCCCGTCGCCAGCCCGCACAGTTTCTGCCAGGTCTCCGCCAGCGCCGGCCGCGCCATCAGCGTCCCCGGCGCCGGCACATTGCCGTTGCGCAGAAACACCGCCGCCGACGTCCGCCACTCCTGCTCGAACAACGGCCGCACGCTCTCGATCGCCGCACTCACCCGCGGCACGATATGGATGCCATTGCGCGCATAGCCGAGCGCATACGACATCACATCGGCCAGCTCCCACGTCCCCCAGTCCCGCAGCATCAGCGCCCAGGCATCGAACGCCCCCAGCACCGTCGCCGGCAGCAGCCCGGTCCCCGGGATCAGGTCGAGCCCCAGCTCGGCGAACTTCGCCACCGTCGCCGCCGCCGGCGCCGGCCCCTGTCCGCAGATCACATGCTGCGTGTTGCTCATCGCATCATGGATGATGATCGGCGCATCGCCGCCGGGCCCGTTCAGATGCGGCTCCGCCACCTGCAGCGTGAACCCCGCCGCCACCGCCGCATCGAACGCATTGCCGCCGCGCTCCAGCACCGCCATCCCCACCTGCGAGGCAATCCAATGCGTCGTGGCGACAACCCCAAAAGTGCCGGCGATCTCGGGACGGGTGGTGAACATGGCGCGTTACCTCTGATGGATGAAAGTTTTTTGGTTCTTTTTTTCAAAAAAGAACAGGCCTTCTTTTTTGAAAAAAAGAAGCAAAAAACTTCGCTCCGTGCCTGTGGGCTCGCCGGCGCAGGGGCCAAACCAACATCCGCCTGCCCCCCTCATCGCGTCCGCCACGCCTCGATCCATCCCGGCCCCGTCCCCACCAGCTCGGACGGATCGGTGTGCATCACCCCGGCCAGCCATTTCGGCAGCACATAGGCGGTCGAGGCGAAATACAGGTTGATCTCGGGCAGGTCCTCCGCCGCGATCTGCAGCAGCGTCTTCCACAACGCCTTGCGCCGCCCCGGATCGAGCTCGGTCTGCGCCGCGTCGATCGCCGCATCCATCGCCGCGCTGCGATAGCCCATGTAGTTCGTGCCCGACCAGTTGTTCGCCGCCGTCGGCACCCAGACGCTGGCGAAGGTGAACTCCGGCACCCAGTCCAGCGGCGGGTCGGACTGGAACTGCACCAGCCCCTTGAAGGAGCGCTTGCGCAGCGTCTCGCCGAACATCACCCGCGCCGGCTCGTTCTTGATCACCAGCTCGATCCCCACCGCCTTCATCTGCGTCTGCAACACCTGCTGCACCAGCTCCCGCGTCCGGTTGCCCGACGTCGTGGTGAAATCGAGCGACAGCCGCTCACCTGCCGCATTCACCCCGATCCCATCCGCCCCCGGCCGAAACCCCGCCTCCGCCAGCAGCGCCCGCGCCGCCCGCGGGTCATAGGCATAGGTCTTGATCCCGGCATCCCAGCCGAACTGGCTCGGATGCTTGAAACTCTCCGCCACCTCCTGCTTGCCCTCGAACAGCTTGGCGACCAGCGTCTTGCGATCGATCGCCATCTGCAGCGCCTGGCGCACCCGCTTGTCCGCCAGCACCGGATTGTCGAAATTCGGCGTCAGATGCTCATAGCTCGTCACCGCCGGCTGGAAGGCGAAATCGAACCGCGCCGCCTCCTTCTTCGACAACGCGATGATCTGATCGAGCGTCAGCCCGAGATTGCCCGACGCCACCATGTCGACATCGCCGGCGAGCAGATTGGCCTGCAAGGCCGAGGTGTTCTCCACCAGCCGCATCGTCACCCGCTTGAACGCCGGCGGCACCCCGGTCCAATGCCCATTCGGCACCAGGGTCACGCTCTCGTTGGGCCGAAACTCGGCGATCCGGTAAGGCCCCATCCACAGCCCGGGCTCCTCTGGCCGCCGGTTGAGCGCCGATTTCTGGCCATAGTCGAGCGGGTCCTTGGCCTGGCGGAAAATCGGCCCCTCGATATGCTCGGGCAGCGGCCCATAGGCCCAGCGGTTGTAGTCGTAGCGCGTGCTCTTCAAATCCACCCGCAGCGTCGCCGCGTCCAGCGCCACCACCCCCTCGACCTGCGGCGGCGCCGAGAACGCCTTCAGCACCTCGAAGGCAAACGCGAAATCCGCCGCCGTCACCGGCCTGCCATCGCCCCAGGCATAGCCCGGCTTGATCCGGAACGTGACCTGCATCCCCTTCGATCCGTCGGCCCGCGGCACCACCACAGCTCCGCCATTGGCCAGCGTCGGCAGCGTCTCACACATCACGCACATCACCTCGCCGCCGCGGGTGAAACTCGTCATCGCCCGTCGCGCCGTCAGCAGGATGTAGTCCTTGATCGAGGTATTGGTGATGTACGGATGCATGTCCGGCGGAAACTGCACCATCCCGATCGTCAGGCTCTCCCGCGGCTGCGCCCCCGCCCCCCCGGTTGCGAAAACCAGCACCGCAGCGCAGAGAAGCGATCGAACCAGCGACATGGCAAACCCTCCGGAACCGGCGGGCATTATGAAGGGTACGGCGATTTGAACAATGAGCTGCGGCCGCGCCCGGCCCACACCGCCTTCGGCCGCACCCTGGACGCGGGCCTGGACGCCGACCTCGCCCGCACCCGCGCCGCCTCCGGCCGGGCCGCCGTCGCCACCGCCAATCCGCTCGCCTCCTGGGCCGCCGCGCGCATCCTGCGCGACGGCGGCAGCGCCATCGACGCCGCCGTCGCCGCCCAGATGGTGCTCTCCCTGGTCGAACCCAACGCGTCCGGCCTCGGCGGCGGCGCCATGATCCTGATCCATGACGGCACCGCGCTGACCGCCATCGACGGCATCTCCGCCGCCCCCGCCCGGGTCCCCGAACGGCTCGAAACCGACTTCGACGGCCGCACCGTCCCCGCCGAGCGCGCCACCTTCGGCGGCCGCACCGCCGGCATCCCCGGCGCGCTGCGCGCGCTGGACGACGCCCACCGCCGCTTCGGCCGCCTGCCCTGGAAATCCCTCTTCGCCCCCGCCATCGAACTCGCCACCGACGGCTTCGCGCTCTCCCCCTATCTGGTGCGCACCCTCCTCGAAATCCCCCCCATGCGCGACGAACCCTTCGCCCGCGCCCTCTATTGCGGCGGCACCGACGCCCCGCTCCCCGCCGGCACCCGCCTGCACAACCTTGCCTTCGCCCGCACCCTGCAAACCATCGCCGATGGCGGCGCCGATGCCTTCTACCAGGGCGACCTCGCCCACCACATCGCCCGCGCCGTCCAGGCCGACCCCTTCGCCGGCACCATCGAACCCGCCGACATGGCCGCCTACCGCGCCATCACCCGCGCGGCCCCAACCTTCACCCTCGGCGGCTTCACCGTCGCCACCGCCCCCTTGCCCGCCTATGGCGGCATCGCCGCCGGCCAGCTCGTCGGCATCGCCGAACGGCTCGGCCTGTCCGCCATCGGCACCACCCTCTCCGCCCAGGACATCCACCTCCTCGCCGAAGCCGGCCGCGTCGCCTTCGCCGACCGCGAACCCTATGCCGACCCCGCCGAGACCGAGGTCGACGTGACCCGCCTGCTCTCCCCCGCCTACCTCGCCCAGCGCGCGCGCCACGTCCACGACCGCCGCAACGACAAGATCCCCGCCGGCCACACCGACGGCAGCAGCGGCAGCCAGACCAGCCACCTCTGTATCGCCGACGCGCACGGCCAGGTCGTCTCCATGACCACCACCATCAACCAGAACTTCGGCGCCCGCATCGAAGTCGGCGGCTTCTACCTCAACAACGTCCTCACCAACTTCGCCACCATCCCCATCCGCCACGGCAAGCGCCAACCCAACGCCATGGCCCCGTTCCTGCGCCCGCGCACCTCCATCGGCCCCTGCATCGTGATGAACCAACGCGCCCCCATCGCCGCCTTGGGCGCCGGCGGCGGCTACCGCATCATCGGCTACATCGCCAACGCCCTGCTCCGCCTCGCCGCCGGCATGACCGACCCGCAAACCATCGTCGCCGCCCCGCACGCGATGAACTGGTCCGGCATGACCGAACTCGAACCCGCCTTCGCCCACCACGTCCCCGCCCTCGTCGCCCGCGGCCACTGGACCTCGGTGCGCCGCTTCGACGGCGGCACCCAACTCATCCTGCGCCACAACGACACCTGGCACGCCGGCGCCGACCCGCGGCGCGACGGGCTCGGCATGGCGTTGTCCGAGGGAGCCTGAAGGGAAGGGGCCTCCGGCGGCCAAGGGCCTCAAGGCCCATGGAACCCTTCCGTGCTCGCGGCGGACCCACCGGCCTTCAGGTGACAACCCCTTCCTTGCCTTGCGCCGCAGGCTTTCATCCCGCGCTCCAGCACCATCGTGCCAGGAGCAAAGGATGACTGGTTTCGCCCCTCCCCACCCGATCAATCGCGCCCCCACCTGAAGGCCATCGCCCCCACCGCAAGCCCGGACAAAGTTTTTCGCTCTTATTGCGGCACCTGTTGAGACCTGCGATTCTACCGTTGGCGCTTGGGGAGGACGGCCGGATGGAGAATGGGGCATTCGCGCGATGGCTTGCCGTGATCGGAGATCTGGATGCCACACAGCGCGTGCGCGCGCTTGAGGAGTTGACGGGTAGCGAGACGGAGGGCCGGCGCGCGAATACTGGTTTGGCGCTGCCGCGGCCGCCTGATGCGGCTGCGGGCGAGCCGAGTGGGCCACCTGAGATGGACCTGATGGCGAAGGT
>CAIYSR010000058.1 GCA_903928895.1 uncultured Rhodospirillales bacterium
GCTTCCCAGGCAAGTGCGGACGGATCCGCTCCCATTGGTGATCGCGAAGCAGAAGACGAACCGATGCCATTCATCGCTCCCCAAAAGGAGCTTGAATCAGATTTCAGCCCGAGCCGGAATCCCTAATGTCAACGCGCTCTAAGCAAACCCTTTTTGGTTTGCGCTCTTGGTGAAAGCTAAGTTGGCTTTCGCATGAACGATGTTTGCAAATGCATCCGTGGTCCGTCCTGCGAAAGTCTGCTTAGACGTCGCGCGCCACCTCGGTTGCCAGCCGCATGAACAGCGGCACCGCGGCATCGAGATCGGCCAGGCGCAGTTTCTCCTGCGGCGTATGGGCCTCGGCGATGTCGCCGGGTCCGAGGATGACGCAGGGGGCCAGCGCCTGCAATTCCGACGCATCCGTCCCGTACGGCGCGGTCAGCGGCGAGCGGTTGGTTTGCGCGCAGCACAGCGCGATCAGCGGATGGTCCGCCGGCAATTCGGGCGGGAAACCCTCGCGCGCCTCGCTCAGCGCCAGCCCAGCCCGCTGTGCGGCGCCACGCACCACGTCGAGCACCGGTGCGGGGTCGACTTTGGCACTGTAGCGGAACTTGATCCGCACGGTGGCCATCGGCACCGTCACATTCACCGCCGCGCCGTGGTTGTCGATGGTGAGGTTGAAGTCGCTGAACGGCGGATCGTAGTCGGCATCGTGCAGCGTCGGATCACTGCGCAGGCGCAGATACATCGCCTTCATCTCGCTGAGGAAGTCCGGCAGCGCCCAATTCGCGTTGAGCCCCTTGCCGGTGCTGGAATGCGCCTGGATGCCGCTTGCCACCGCGGTGAAGGCGATATGCGCGCGATGCCCGCGCACCGGCGTGAGCCGCGTCGGCTCCGCCACAAGGATGGCAGATGGCCGCGCCCAACGCGCCAGTGCGGACCGCCCGGCGATGATCCGCGCGCCGGCCTTGGTGGTCTCCTCGTCGGTGGTGAGCAGCAGCGTGACCGGCACCGTCGCCGGCAACGCATGCGCCGCCACGATACAGGCCGCAACCGGGCCTTTCATGTCGGTGCTGCCGAGCCCGTGCAGGAATTCCCCGTCGAGCCGCCCCGACCATGGATTCTCGCTCCATCCAGTATCCGGTACCGTGTCCATATGGCCGGAGAAGGCCAGCCCGCCATGTCCGCCGCGATGCGCCACCAGCGCCCGCTTCGGCACCAGCTTCTCGTCGAGATAGTCCAGCCGCTCGATCTCGAACCCGGCCAGGGCCGCCTCGATCCGCTCGGCGACGGCGATGTTGGAGACCTGGCTGCGGCTGTCGATCGCCACCAGGTCAGCGGCGAGGCGGTGAAGCGGGTTGGGCATCGGTTGACCTTGGCTGCGTGCTTCGCCAGCCTGCCTCGCGCAGGAGACCAGAGCAATGCACCCAGCCTATCTCGACCCGCACAGCGGCGAGACCTTCCCCCTCGATATCCCGCGCTGGTGCGGCAACGCGCAGGCGCCGTTGCTGATCACGCCCCTGCCCGGCATCACGCGCGACCAGATCGACCGCACCACCCGCTCCCTGTGGCGCTATCGCGCGAGTTTCCCACTCCCGGTGACGGACCCCATCACCCTGGGCGAAGGCTGCACGCCCCTGGCGCCGCGCCGCATTCATGGCAGCGATGTCTTGATAAAATGTGAATGGTTCATGCCCACCGGCTCCTTCAAGGACCGTGGCGCCAGCGTCATGCTTTCCATGCTGCGCCAGCAGGGCATCACCGCAGTGCTGGAGGACAGTTCCGGCAATGGCGGCGCCGCGGTGGCTTGCTACGCCGCCGCTGGCGGCATGGAAGCCACCATCATGGCCCCCTCCGCCACCTCCCCGGCCAAAACCGTGCAGATGCGCGCCCACGGCGCCAGCGTCGAACTCATCCCCGGCAACCGCCAGGCCACGTCGGACGCCGCCGTCGCCCGGGCGTCGCAGACTTTCTATGCCAGCCACAACTGGCAGCCCTTCTTCCTCCAGGGCACCAAGACGCTGGCCTACGAGCTGTGGGAGGATCTCGGCTTCCGCGCGCCCGACAACATCATCGTCCCCTGCGGCGCCGGCTCCAATGTGCTGGGCTGCGAAATCGGTTTCGCCGAACTCCTCCGCGCCGGTGAAATCACCCGCATGCCGCGAATTTTTGCTGCCCAGCCCGCCCATTGCGGACCCATCGCCGAGGCCTTCCTCACTGGGCTCGACCGTATCCCCGACACCGAAACCAAGCCCACCATCGCCGAGGGCACCGCCATCGCCAAACCCTTGCGCCTGCGCGAATGCCTCGCCGCCCTGCGCGCGACCGAAGGCGGCGCCGTCCTGCTGTCCGAGGCGGAGATCGCCGCAGCCACGCTCGATCTGGCCCGCGTCGGCATCTATGTCGAGCCCACCTGCGCCCAGGCCGCCGCCGCCTACGCCCGTCTGCTAGACGCCGGCACCATCATCGCCGACCAAACCACCGTCCTGGTGATGACCGGCACCGGCCTCAAGGCCACGCCGCGCATCGCCGAACTCCTGGGGATCACCCTATGACCCGCCGCATCGCCCTGCTCGGTTTCTCCATCGAGTGCAACCGCTTCGCGCCGATCGCCACCGAGGCCGATTTCACGACCAAGACCCTGCTCCACGGCCAGGCGATGCTCGACGAGGCCCGCGCCCCGGCGCCGCGCATGCTGGGCGAACTCCCCGGCTTCCTCACCGAGATGGACGCCGCCGGCCCCTGGACCGCGGTGCCCATCCTGCTCGCCATGGCCGAGCCGAACGGCCCCGTCGAAAGCGGCTTCTTCCGCCGCCTGCTCGCCGAAATGGAATCCGGCCTCGCCGTCGCCCAGGCCGGCGGCCTCGATGGCGTCTACTGCGTCATGCACGGCGCCGCCCTGGTCGAGCATGACGACGACCCCGAAGGCACCATCCAGACCATGGTCCGGCGCATCGTCGGCCCCGATGTCCCCGTCGTCGCCACCTACGATCTGCACGGCAACATCTCGGACGCCGACATCGCCACGCTCGACGGCTTCATCGGCTACCGCACCAACCCGCATCTGGACATGCGCGACCGCGGCATCGAGGCCGCCCAGCTTCTGCGCCGCCTGATGGACGGCACGCGCACCCATATCGCCAAACTCCGCCTCCCCATCGTGCCCCCCACCGTCACCATGCTGACCGGCCAGGACGCCCATCACCGCCCCTACGGCGAGCTGATCGACCTCGGCCAGCGCCGCATGCACGAGGCCCCCTACGCCGGGCGCGTGCTCAATGTCTCCGTCATGGGCGGCTTCGCCTTCGCCGACACCGCCTTCAACGGCCTCACCGCCGTCGTCACCGCCACCGACGCCGAAGCCGCCCAGGCTTTGGCGTGCGAGATCGCCATCGCCGGCTGGGACCGCCGCGCCGGCTTCCATCCCAGCCTCACCAGCCTGCCCGACGCCGTCGAACTCGCCCGCCACGCCGGCCGCGACGGCAAGCCGGCGCTGATCTTCGCCGATGTCGCGGACAATCCCGGCGGCGGCGGGCGCGGCAACACCATGTTCCTGCTCGAAGCCCTCCACGCTGCCGGCATCACCGATGCCCTGGTCGGCGTCATCACCGACCCCGCTCTGGCCGCCGAAGCCCACCGGCTCGGCGAAGGCGCGCAGTTCACTGCCCATTTCAACCGGGTCAGCGTGTCCGACTTCTCCCGCCCCTTCCATGCGTCCGCCACCATAAGCCGCCTGCATCCCGGTCCGGTGCTGTGCCGGCGCGGCATCTTCGCCGGCTCCATGGTCGATCTCGGCCCCTCCGCCGCGCTCGATCTCGGCGGCATCACCGTCGTCGTCATCTCCCAGCGCGTGCAATGCGCCGACCCCGCCTTCTTCGAAGCCTTCGGCCTCGATATCGCCAAGGCGCGCGTCGTCCAGGTCAAATCGCGCGGTCATTTCCGCGGCGGCTTCGACGAGTTCTTCGCCCACGCCCAGGTCATCGAGGTCGACACTCCCGGCCTGACATCGCCGCTGCTCCATCATTTCGCCTGGAAACACCTGCCGCGCCCGGTCGTGCCGCTCGACCCGCATGTGCTATGGAGTCCTCCATGAAACTCGCCGATCTCCTCACCCCCTGCCTGGTGCTCGACCGCACCATCCTGCAGCGCAACCTCGACACCATGGCCCGCGCCGTCGCCCGCCACGAGGTCGCGCTGCGCCCGCACATGAAAACCGCGAAGTCCATCGACGTCGCCCGCCTCGCGCTCAACACCACCCTGGTGCAGACCTCCGGCATCACCGTCTCCACCCTGGCCGAGGCCGAATACTTCGTCGGCCATGGCATCACCGACATCATCTACGCCGTCGGCATCACGCCGCAGAAACTCGCCGAGGTCGCCCGCCTCAACGCCAGCGGCGCCGACGTCAAAGTCATCACCGACGACGTCGCCGTCGCCACCCTCATCGGCAACCTCGCCCAGGCGCCACGGGCGCTGATCGAGATCGATTGCGGTGAAGGCCGCGGCGGCATCGGGGCCGACAGCGCCGACCTCACCCGCATCGCCATCAGCCTCGGCAAGGCCTGCGCCGGCATCCTCGCCCATGCCGGCCATTCCTACGCCGGCCGCTCCATCGCCGACATGAAACGCATCGCCGAAACCGAACGCGCCAGCGCCGTGCACGCCGCCAGCCGCCTGCGCACGGCCGGGCTGCCCTGCGACATCGTCTCCATCGGCAGCTCCCCCACCGCGCTGCACGCCGCCAGCCTCGCCGGCATCACCGATATCCGCCCCGGCGTCTATATGCTGGGCGATCTGTTCCAGGCCGAAATCGGCACCCACGGCCACGACGACATCGCCGTCACCGTGCTCACCAGCGTCATCGGCCGTCGCCCCGCCGAACGCCGCCTGCTCATCGATGCCGGCGGCATGGCCCTCTCCAAGGACCGCAGCACCGAAGCCTCCCCCCACGACTGGGGCTTCGGCCACGCCCGCGATATCAACGGCCATCCCTCGCTCGGCCGCGCCATCGTCTGCCGTGCCAACCAGGAACACGGCGTCGTCGATCTCGACTCCACCGTGCCCGACCCCGGCCTTGCCATCGGCGACAAATTGCGCATCGCCCCCAACCACGTCTGCATGACCGCCGCCGCCCATGACCGCTACTTCGTGGTCGACGGCGACGATGACATCATCGCGCTCTGGCCGCGCATCAACGGCTGGTAGGCACAGGCCTAAGCAAACCCTCTCAGGTCAGCGCTCTTGCTAAAAGCTAAGCTGGCTTTCGCCTGCACGATGTTTGCAAATGCATTCCTGGTCCGTCCTGCGAAAGCCTGCTTAGCTGCTAAAGGCAAGGCTCCGCCGGCCAAGGGGCTCGCCCCTTGGAACCCATCACTGCTCGCGGCTGCGGCGGCTTCCTTCAGGTGACAACGTCTTCCTTGCCTTGCGCCGCAGGCATTCAATTCATGCTTGCGGCACGATCGCACCGGGAGTTCTGGTTTTTTGCCATCGCCGCGCCCCACCATGGTGCCCGCGCTCCAGCCGCCAGCCCGGATAAAGTTTTTTTGCTTCTTTTTTCGAAAAAAAGAAGCGCTTCCTTCCCTGTAACCCATCAAAAAACCCCTCCGGCGCGAACCGGAGGGGTTTTTGTCAGCGCCGGATCGCGGCCAGGATCACTCCTGGTCTTCGGCCGCATTCTCTTCGAGCAGCGACGTCAGCACGTCCGGCTCGGCTTCCTCGGCGGCCTGGCCCACGGCCTCGCCGCGCGCCTGCTTCTCGGCTTCCTCGACGGAGCGGGCGACGTTGACCGTCACCGTCATCGAGACTTCCGGATGCAGTACGACCTTCACCTTGGTCAGCCCCAGCGTCTTGATCGGATGCTCGAGGATCACCTGGCCGCGGGTGGTGGTCATGCCGCCGGCGGTGCAGCCGTCGGAGATGTCGCGCGAACTCACCGAGCCGTAGAGGCTGCCGGCTTCGCCGGCCTGGCGGATCACCACCACCGAGAGTCCGTGCATCCGCTCGGCCAGACGCTCGGCCTCCTCGCGGCGCTTCAGGTTCTGGGCTTCGAGCTGCACCCGCTGGGTCTCGAACTTCGCCAGATTGTCCTTGTTGGCGCGGATCGCCTTCTTCTGCGGCAACAGGAAGTTGCGCGCATAGCCCGGCTTCACCTTCACCAGCTCGCCCATCTGGCCGAGCTTCTCGACCCGCTGAAGCAGGATCAGTTCAACTTGTGCCATTGCTCTGCGCTCCTCAAGCCACGGTGTAGGGCAGCAGCGCCAGGAAGCGGGCGCGCTTGATCGCCTGGGCGAGCTCGCGCTGCTTCTTGGCCGAAACCGCGGTGATCCGGCTCGGCACGATCTTGCCGCGCTCGGACAGGAAGCGGCTGAGCAGGCGCACGTCCTTGTAGTCGATCACCGGAGCCCCAGGGCCCGAGAACGGGCAGGACTTGCGGCGGCGATAGAACGGGCGGCGAGCGCCGACGGCCGAACGGCGGGCGGCGGGATTGACGTCTTCACGCGTGTCGGACATCGCGATTACTCCTCAATGCCGCGAAATTCGGAACGGAACTCATCGGGCCCGCGGCTGTCGTCACGGGCGCGGAACTCCTCGCGATCGTCATAGCCGCGCTTGCGGCCGCTCTCGAAGCGACCCGCCGGCTTCGGCCCGCGGAACCCCTTCTCCCGATCGTCGGACTTGCGCGACAGGATCGCCGACGGCGCCTCGTCGATGCTCTCGATACGGATCGTCATGAAGCGCAGCACGTCCTCGTTGAGGCCCAACTGCCGCTCCATCTCCTTGATGGATGCCGGCGCGGCCTCGAGGCCGAGCAGCATGTAATGGCCCTTCCGGTTCTTGTTGATCCGGTAGGCCAGGCTGCGCAGACCCCAATATTCCTGCTTCTTGATGCAGGCTGCGACCCGGACCTCGTCCGCCGCCGCCGCCGCCGGTGGCGCGACGCCAGCCTCGGCATCGATCTGCGCCCCGATCGTGGCAGCGATCGCCTCGACCTGCTGCTGAGTCACGTCATTGCGTGCGATAATCACGCATTCATATAGCGGCATGCATCCCCCTCTGGATTGTTTCAGCCCCAGACCCGGATCGGGCCTCACGCCACCATGGCGCGTGGGCATAGCCGGGAAAGGCCGTCTCCCCCGGCAGGGAAGCGGCGGCTTATACGCCGATCCCGCCACCACGCAAGCGCCATTCCCGACCATTGTCCGCGCGAGGCAAGGAAGCGCTTCTTTTTTTGGAAAAAAAGAAGCAAAAAAACGTTCCCCGTTCGCCGTACGGCGGCACGGCCCGTCAGATGATCACGCTGTTCCTGCCTTGCGCCGCAGGCATTCATGGGTTGATCCCGGCGCCATCCAGCCGGGCGCGAAGGATGATGGCTTCGCCGTTCCCCCCGCCAGGCGCGTGCCCCCAGCTGAAGGCCATCGCCCCAGCCGCAAGCACGGGGCGAGTTTTTTTGCTTCTTTTTTTCCAAAAAAAGAAGCGCTACCCCTTCACCGCCGGGACTTCAGGGGCCGACCACGACAACAATCTGCCGCACGAGGCCCGACCGATAAGGGCTTATCGTGGCGACCTCGCCTGCCGCCCGGATCGCCCTCACATCAGCGACGCCACCCGCACGTCCTCCCCCGCTTGCGCGATCACGCAGCCGCCCACAGGGATCGCCTCCCAGTCCTCGCGGTGCCCGTCGATCGGCTCGGACACCACGAACAGCCCCTCTGCGTCGTGCTTCCAGTACAGCGTCGCCGGCTTGCCGTCCGAGGCCCAGCGGAACGCCCACAGGCTGGCCCCGTCGGTCAGCGCCGCGGTGAAGCGCAGCGGTTCCGCCACCGCCGCCTCGTCCATCAGCCGCCGCACCCGCCCCAGCATCGCGCCCACCGCCGGCACCGGGTCGTCCATCAGCCCCATCGCCACCGCCGCCAGCAGCATCGCCTCCGAATCGGTGGTGCCTTGCCGCGCCATATAGAGCCGGTCCGGGATCAGCGCCTCGACCTGCCGGCGCACATGGCCCCAGCCGCCAACCTGCCCGTTATGCATGAACATGTAGCGTCCGACCGCGAAGGGATGGCAGTTCGACCGGCTCGTCGCCGTCCCGGTCGAGGCCCGCACATGGGCGAAGAACAGCCGCGAGCGCACCTGCGCGCAGATCGATCGCAGATTCTCGTCCGACCACGCCGGATGGACCTCGCGGTACAGGCCCGGCGTATCGCGCTCGCCGTACCAGCCGATGCCGAACCCGTCGCCGTTGGTCCCGGTCCGGGCCTCGGTGGCGTGCAGGGATTGTTCGATCAGCGAATGGGCGGGCGCCGCCACCAGGTCCTCGAGCAGGATCGGCGCACCCCGGTAGGCCAGAAACCGGCACATCGCACATCTCCATGGCGTTTGGCCGCAGACCGTCGTGATTGACAGCCCGGCCCCTCGAAGCTACCCCCGCGAACCTCAACAAATCCACACTCCCCGCACGGAATTCGTTCGAACCGGCGGCAAAACCAGGGAGAGCGCCACATGGCCGTCCACGCCTTCATCTTCCCCGGCCAGGGCAGCCAGGCCCCCGGCATGGGCCGCGACCTCGCCGAGGCCTTCCTCGCCGCGCGCGAAGTGTTCCAGGAAGTTGACGACACGCTGAACCAGAAACTCTCGAAACTGATGTTCGAGGGGCCGGCCGAGGAATTGACCCTCACCGAGAACGCCCAGCCCGCCCTGATGGCCCATTCCCTCGCCGTGCTGCGCGTGCTCGAAACCGAGGGCGGCTTCAAGCTGGCCGACCGTGCCGTCGTCGTCGCCGGGCATTCGCTCGGCGAATATTCCGCGCTGGCCGCCGCCGGCAGCTTCTCCATCGCCGCCGCCGCGGGGCTGCTCAAACTGCGCGGCCAGGCCATGCAGCAGGCCGTCCCTGCCGGCGCCGGCGCCATGGCCGCCCTGCTCGGTTGCGAGGTCGATCTGGCCCGCGACATCTGCGCCGCCGCCGGGCCGAACGAGGCGGGCAAGACCGAGATCATCGACATCGCCAACGACAACGGCGGCGGCCAGGTGGTGGTCTCCGGCGCCAAGGCGGCGGTCGATCGCGCCTGCCTCATCGCCAAGGACAGGGGCGTCAAGCGCGCCATGCTGCTGCCGGTCTCCGCACCCTTCCATTGCCGCCTGATGGCACCCGCCGCCGACGCCATGGCAGCGGCGCTCGAACGCACCCCGCCGCGCCCGCCCGCGCTGCCGCTGATCGCCAACGTCGCCGCCGCCAAGGTGACCGACCCGGCCGAGATCGTCCGCCTGCTCGTCGCCCAGGTCACCGCCACCGTGCGCTGGCGCGAATGCGTCAACGCCATGACCGCCCTCGGCGTCGACAGCTTCGTCGAGCTCGGCGCCGGCAAGGTGCTGACCGGCATCGCCAAGCGCCTCAGCCCCGACGCCCGCGCCGCCGCCGCCGGCACGCCCGCCGATATCGAAGCCCTGCTCAAGACCCTTTAAAGGAGCGCTCCCATGTTCCGTCTCGACGGCAAGACCGCGCTCATCACCGGCGCCTCCGGCGGCATCGGCGCCGCCATCGCCCGCGCACTGCACGCGCAAGGCGCCAGCGTCGTGCTCTCCGGCACCCGCCGCGAGGCGCTCGATACCCTGGCCGCCGACCTCGCCGAACGCGCCTTCGTCTGCCCGGCCGACCTCAAGGACCCCGCCGCCCCCGACGCCCTGGTCGCCGCCGCCGAGGCCGCCGCCGGGCCGCTCCATATCCTGGTCAACAACGCCGGACTGACGCGCGACATGCTGGCCCTGCGGATGAAGGACGAAGACTGGCAATCCGTCCTCGATGTCGATCTCACCGCCCCCTTCCGCCTCGCCCGCGCCGCGCTCAAGGGCATGCTGCGCCGTCGCGAGGGCCGCATCATCGGCATCGGCTCCATCGTCGGCGCCACCGGCAATCCCGGCCAGGCCAACTACGCCGCCGCCAAGGCCGGCCTCGTCGGCATGACCAAGGCGCTCGCCCTCGAAGTCGCGAGCCGCAACGTCACCGTCAACATGATCGCGCCCGGCTTCATCGACACGCCGATGACCCATGCGCTGACCGAGACGCAGAAGGGCAAACTCAACGAGCAGATTCCGCTCGGTCGCATGGGCAGCCCCGCCGACATCGCCGCCGCCGCGGTCTATCTGGCGAGTCCCGAGGCCGCCTGGGTCACCGGCGCAACGCTGCACGTCAACGGCGGCATGGCGATGCTCTGAGCGGCCCGGCCGCTCACGTTCTGTATCGCCAGGGGCACAGAACGTGATCCGGCCCCGGTTGGCGCCCCCGATCAAACCATGCTAAGCGGCCCGCTTCGACGGCGGGGATTGCGCCAATCCCCGGATTCGCGTGACGAACGCCCCGAAAGGGCGGAAAATGCAAACCAGTTATCCGGGCCCATCACGGGCCGCCGGAATGAGGGAATCGAGATGAGTGATATCGCCGAGCGGGTGAAGCAGATCGTGGTCGAGCATCTCGGCGTCGAGGAGAGCAAGGTGACACCGGAGGCTTCGTTCATCGACGACCTCGGCGCCGACAGCCTCGACACCGTGGAGCTGGTGATGGCCTTCGAGGAAGCCTTCTCCGTGGAAATCCCCGAGGATGCCGCCGAGAAGATCAGCACCGTGAAGGACGCGGTGGAATATATCTCGAAGAAGCAGGCGGCCTGATCCGTCCACGTCTTCGCAGACTGCGCCGTGCGAAGCCCGGACGGATCCTCTCCGTCGCGGGTCCGCATGCGTTCGATGAGCCGCCTTGCGGACAGGTAGTGAGCCAAGGATGACAGCGATGCGTCGTGTTGTGGTTACCGGCATGGGAATCGCCTGCCCGCTCGGGCTTGGCGTCGAAAACGTCTGGAAGCGCCTGCTCGCCGGCGAGTCCGGCATCGGCCCGATCGAGTCCTTCGACGTCGGCGACCTGCCCGCCAAGATCGCCGGCACCATCCCCAAAGGCCCCAAGGCCGAGGGAAGGCTGGACATGGCCGAATGGGTGGCGCCCAAGGACCAGCGCAAAATGGACCGCTTCATCCAGTTCGCCCTCGTCGCCGCCATCGAGGCGGTCGAGGACAGCGGCTGGACGCCCGAGGCGGAGGAAGACCGCTGCGCCACCGGCGTGATGATCGGCAGCGGCATCGGCGGGCTCGAAACCATCTACGAGACAGCCCTGATGATCAAGGAAGGCAAGGCCCGCCGCGTCTCGCCCTTCTTCATCCCCGCTGCCCTGATCAACCTCGCCTCCGGCCACCTCTCCATCAAATACGGCTTCAAAGGCCCCAACCACGCGGTCGTCACCGCCTGCGCCACCGGCGTGCACGCCATCGGCGACGCCGCCCGCCTGATCATGTTCGGCGATGCCGACGTCATGGTCGCCGGCGGCACCGAGTCCGCTGTCAATGAAATCGGCATCGCCGGCTTCTGCGCCGCCCGTGCTTTGTCCACCGGCTTCAACGAGACGCCGACCAAGGCCTCGCGCCCCTGGGACAAGGACCGCGACGGCTTTGTCATGGGCGAAGGCGCCGGCATCGTCGTGCTCGAGGAATACGAACACGCCAAGGCCCGCGGCGCCAAGATCTACGGCGAAGTCCGCGGCTACGGCATGTCCGGCGACGCCCACCACATCACCGCCCCCGCCGAAGGCCATGACGGCGCCTTCCGCGCCATGAAGGCGGCGCTGCGCAACGGCAAGCTCAACCCCGAGCAGATCGACTACGTCAACGCCCACGGCACGTCCACCCCGCTCGGCGATGACCTCGAACTCGAGGCCGTCGAGCGCTTCTTCGGCGCCCATGGCAGCAAGCTCGCGATGTCCTCGACCAAATCCGCCACCGGCCATCTGCTCGGCGCCGCCGGCGCGATCGAGGCGATCTTCTCGATCCTCGCCATCCGCGACAACGTCGCCCCCGCCACGCTGAACCTCGACAACCCCAGCCGCGACAGCGTGATCGACCGCGTCGCCCACACCGCCCAGCAGCGCCGCATCGACATGGTCCTGTCCAACAGCTTCGGCTTCGGCGGCACCAACGCCTCCGTCGTGTTCGGACGGGTCTGACCGCGGCCTGACCCATGCGGCGTGTCGTGCTGGCAGTGCTCGCCCTCGTGGCCTGCACCGCCGCCGCCGCCTCGCTCGCCTGGCGCGAGGCTCTGCGCCGCTACGCCGCCCCCGGCCCGCTCGCCGCCGAAACCGCTGTGGTGGTTCCGCATGGCACCCATGCCGACGTCGCCCGCGCCCTTCATGCCGCCGGCGTGATCGACAGCGAACGCAGCTTCCGCCTCGGCGCCGCCCTCACCAATGCCGCCGGCCCCCTGCGCGCCGCCGAACTCGCCTTCCCCGCCCACGCCAGCCTGCGCGACACGCTCGCCACACTCCGCACCGCCCGCCCCGTGCAACACCGCCTCACCCTGCCCGAAGGCCTCACCGCCGCACAGATCGCCGTCCTGCTCGATCGCGAAGAAGCCCTTGCCGGCGAAACCCCGGTGCCCGGCGAAGGCGAGCTCCTGCCCGATACCTACAGCTTCGAACGCGGCACACCCCGCATCGCCCTCGCCGAACGCGCCGCCGCCGCCATGCGCCGCAGCGTCGCCCGCATCTGGGCCGAACGCGACCCCCGCCTGCCGCTCGCCACCGCGCAAGACCTCGTCACCCTGGCCAGCATCGTCGAACGCGAAACCGCCCGGCCGGACGAACGCCCCCATGTCGCCGCCGTCTTCTACAACCGCCTCGCCCGCGCCATGCGCCTGCAATCCGACCCCACCGTGATCTACGCCGCCACCGGCGGCACCCTCACCGGCGGCCACACCATCACCCGCAGCGAACTCGACACCGACCACCCCTACAATACCTACCGCACCCGCGGCCTCCCCCCCGGCCCCATCGCCACCCCAGGCCCCGCCAGCCTCCTCGCCGCCGCCCACCCCAGCCCGAGCGATGACCTCTACTTCGTCGCCACCCCTACCGGCGGCCACGCCTTCGCCCGCACCCTGGAGGAGCACAACCGCAACGTCGCCCACTGGCTGGCGGCGGCGCGGCGGGATCCGTAGGCAAGGGAAGCGCTTCTTTTTTTGGAAAAAAAGAATACTCCGACTCCCTGAGAATGCGTGAAAAGGGTGTTGCGCCGGCTCGGTAGTGTCGATTCTAGTTTGGCGATGATCGGCAAGCGCTTTCTCAAGGAACCTGCCCGGCAAGCGCTTTTGGCGTTGGCGCGCGA
>CAIYSR010000059.1 GCA_903928895.1 uncultured Rhodospirillales bacterium
AGCCAATCTGCCGAACTACCTAGGCTGGCGCAGAGCCATCGAGGCCCTCCCGACAGCGCCGGCTCCCAACCTCTGGATCATGGCAGCCGCTGGGTTGGGGCCGTATCAACAAGCTATGCAATAAGAGCGAAGTTTTTTGCTCCTTTTTTTCAAAAAAGAAGCGCCTGCCCTGACCTGCGCCTCCGCGACACCCTTCGCTCAACTCAATCATTGAGTTTGCCCGCCCGGCACGGCATTAACCCCCCAGTGCCGGGCCTCTCCCGGCGCCCAAAGGGAGACAAAGCGATGAAACTCACGACGTCCCTCGGGGCCTCCGCCCTGACGGTTGGTCTGCTCTTCGCCGGCGCCGCGATGGCGCAGGGCTCGGGCTCGGCCACCATCGATGCCATCGTCAAGCGCGGCGAGCTGGTCTGCGGCGTCGCCGGCGCCACCGCCGGCTTCTCGCTGCCGGACAGCCAGGGCGTGATGCGCGGCATCGACGCCGACAGCTGCCGCACCGTCGCCGCCGCCGTTCTCGGCGACGCGAAAAAAATCAAATTCGTCCCCACCACCACGACCAACCGCTTCACCGCGTTGCAGTCGGGCGAAGTGGACATGCTCTATCGCTCCACCACCTGGACCCTGGGCCGCGAGGGCAACCTCGGCGCGATGTTCGCCTCCATCAACTTCTACGACGGCACCGGCTTCCTGGTGAAAGCCTCCACCGGCGTGAAGTCGGTCAAGGAACTCGACGGCGCCACCGTCTGCGTCCAGCCCGGCACCTCCACCGAGCTCGCCATCGCCGACTACTTCCGCGTCAACAAGCTGAAGTTCACCCCGATCCTCATCCAGGACCTCGCCGAGCTTCAGTCCGCCTACCTCTCCGGCCGCTGCGACACCTACTCGACCGACGCCTCGGGCCTGGCCTCCTTCCGCTTCCAGCAGGGCCCCAAGGCCACCGAGCATGTCCTGCTGCCGGAAATCATCTCCAAGGAGCCGCTCGGCGCCATGGTCCGCAAAGGCGACGACAAGTTCTTCGACCTCGTCCGCTGGACCTATTTCGCCGGCCTGATCGCCGAGGAAAACGGCATCAACAGCCAGAACATCGATACCTTCATGACCTCGACCATCCCCGAAGTCCGCCGCCTCCTCGGCCTCGAAGGCGACATGGGCAAGGCCCTCGGCGTCGATGCCAAATTCGCCTACAACGCGGTCAAGCAGGTCGGCAACACCGAGGAAATCTGGACCCGCAACATCACCCCGATGGGCATCCCCCGCGGCATCAACAACCTCTGGAACAAGGGCGGCCTGCAATACGCCCCCCCGATGCGCTAAGCCTGTCGATGGGGTGCCGCCGCGGCGGCACCCCATCCGCTACCCCACGACCGCGGCGACATGCGCCGCAATCGCGATCCCGGCGGTCAACCCGGGACTCTCGATGCCGAACAAATTCACCAACCCGCCCACCCCGTGCACCGCCGGCCCTTGGATCACGAAATCCTGCCCCGGCGCCCCCTTCGGCACGATTTTCGGCCGAATGCCGGCGTAGCCCGGCTGCAACGCGCCATCCCTCAGATCCGGCCAGTACCGCCGCACCGCATCGTAGAAACTCTCGCACCGGCTCGGATCGACGGTATAATCGAGCTTCCCCTCCGCATCCGGCTCGATCCACTCCACATCTGGCCCGAACCTGGCCTGCCCTCCCAGATCGATCGTCAGATGCACCCCCAGCCCGCCCGGCACCGGCACCGGATAGATCAGCCGCGAAAACGGCGAGCGCCCCTGCAACGTGAAGTAATTTCCTTTCGCGAAATACGCCTGCGGCACCATCTGAATCGGCATCCCCTGTATCCGCCGCGCCAGCGCCGGCGCCTCAAGCCCGGCGGAATTCACGAACAGCCGCGCCCGCAGCCGCATCGACTCCACCCCACCAACCTCCAGTTCCACCCCCTCCCCGGTCACCCGCCCCGCCGCGATCGGGCTATGGAAGACAAACATCGCACCGGCGTGCTCGGCCTCGCCCTGCAGCGCCAGCATATAGGCGTGGCTATCGACCACCCCCGTCGTCGGCGAAAACAGCGCCGCGGTGCACTGCAAATTCGGCTCCATTGCCCGCGCCTCGGCCGCACCGAGCAGCCGCATCCCCTCGACCCCGTTGGCCTCCGCCCGCCCCTTGATCCCTGCCAACATCTCGTTCTCGGCCGCCGACGTGGCCACGATCAGCTTGCCGCAATTGTTGTGCGCCACCCCGCGCTCGGCGCAGAAATCATACAGCATCCGCCGCCCCTGCACGCAGAACCGCGCCATCAGGCTATCCTTCGGATAGTAGATCCCGGCATGGATCACCTCCGAATTGCGGCTCGACGTACCGGTGCCGATCCCCTCCGCGGCATCCAGCACCAGCACCTCACGGCCGGCCTGCGCCAGCGCGCGGGCCACCGCGATGCCGACCACCCCGGCGCCGGCCACCACGACATCAACATCTTCCATCGTCATCCTCCGTCTGCCGCACCCAAACCCGAGCCGACCGATCACGCAAGGGGGCCGGACGATCTGGCGCAACTGCGTCATGCGCGCGACAATGCCGCCGACATCACAACAGACGGAACCCGCGACCGTGGATTTTGCTCTTTCGCCTGAGATCGAGGCCCTGTGCGGCCGCATCCGCGCTTTCGTCAACGACCGGCTGATCCCGCTCGAACAGGACCGTGCCAGCTACGACGCGCATGAGAACATCGCCCCCGGCCTGCTCCGCACCCTGCGCGCCGAGGCCAGGGCGCAGGGCATCTGGGCGCTCAATGTACCCAAGGCGCGTGGCGGCATGGGGCTCGGCATGGCCGAGATCGCGCCCTGCTACGAGGAGATGAACCGCTCGATCTTCGGTCCCGTCGTCTTCCTCGCCGCCGCCCCGGATGACGGCAATATCCGCCTGCTCAACATGGTCGCGACCGAGGCGCAGAAGGACAAGTGGCTCCAGCCGATCATCGACGGCGAGGTCCAGTCCGCCTTCATCATGACCGAACCGATGGACGAGGACGGCAAGGGATGCGGCTCCGACCCCTCGCTCACCTATACGCGCGCCACCCGCACCAATACCGGCTGGAAAATCCACGGCCGCAAATGGTTCATCACGGGCGCCGAATCCTCCAAGCACTTCATCCTGATGGCCCGCACCTCGGACGATGACCGCAGGGGCCTGTCTGCCTTTCTTTTCCACGCCGACACGCCGGGCTGGAAAATCATCCGCCGCATCGAGATCATGGGGCCCGAGGAACACGGCGGCCACTGCGAACTCGAATTCGACGGCCTCGAAATCCCCGACGAGGATCGCCTGATGGAGGTCGGCGACGGGCTGCGCGCGACGCAAATCCGCCTCGGCCCGGCCCGCCTGACCCATTGCATGCGCTGGCTCGGCCTGGCCCGCCGCTGTCTCGAAATCGCCGCCGCGCATATCGAGCAACGTCGTTCCTTCGGCCAGCGCCTGGTCGACAAGGAAAGCGTCCAGGGCCTGATTGGCCAGGCCGCGATGGAAATCCAGATCGGCCGCCTGCTCACCATGCAGGCCGCCTGGAAGCTCGACCAAGGCGACCTCGCGCGCAAAGACATCTCGATGGCGAAAATCGTCGTCGCCGACGCCTTGCAGAAAGCCGCCGACACCGCGCTCCAGCTCATGGGCGCCAAGGGCTACTCGAAGGACACCCCGGTCGAATGGATCTACCGCTACGCCCGCCAGGCCCGTCTGGTCGATGGCGCCAGCGAAGTCCATCGCATGGTGCTGGCCAATTTCCTGCGCCGGGAAAAAGTCGACTTCTTCAAATGGGGCCATGGCAAGGGCTGAACCCGTGCCGGGGCATCGCCGCCTGACGATCGTGGTCGGCCTCAATCAGACGCTGACCTGGGGCATGAGCTTCTACCTCCCCGCGGTCATCGCCGGCCCCGCCGGCACGACGCTGGGGATGAGCCGCGCGGCGATCCTTGGCGCCTTCTCCTGCGCCCTGCTGATCAGCGGCTTCTGCGCGCCGCGCGTGGGCAAGCACATCGACCGCCACGGCGGGCGCGGCATCCTGGTGGCGAGCTGCGCGATCTCGGCGCTCGGCATGGTGCTGCTGGCGCTGGCGAGCGGGCCGGGCGGCTGGTACGCGGGCTGGCTGGTGCTGGGCGTGGCGATGTCGCTCGGGCTCTACGACGTCGCCTTCGCCACCGTCGGCTGCCTGCTTGGCCGCGCCGCGACGCCGGTGATCACCGGGATCACGCTGTTCGCCGGCTTCGCCAGTACCATTTTCTGGCCGATCGGGGCCAAGCTGGTGCCGCTGATGGGATGGCAGGGCACGCTGTTCGGCTACGCGGCGGTGCAGATCGTGTTCAACCTGCCGCTGGTGATTGCCTTCGTGCCGGGCGGCCTGCCGCGCGAGACGACGGCGGCCGCGGTGGCGGACGGCGCCGCGCCGGTGCGCCGGCTGGCGCTGGTTTGCCTCGGCAGTTTCTTCACGCTGCGCTGGTTCATCAGCTCGTCAGTGGCGGTGTTCATCGTGCCGCTGCTGCAAAGCCTGGGATCGAGCCTCGACGGCGCGATCCTGGTTGCCGCCCTGATCGGGCCCGGCCAGGTCGCCGGGCGGCTGGCGGAATGGGCGCTGAAGGACCGGACGGACCTGCTGACCCGGGCACGGCTGGCCGCCCTGGTCTCGCCGCTGAGCCTGCTGGTGCTGCTGTTCGGCGGGCCGGTCGCGGCGCCGCTGTTCGCGCTGCTCTACGGCATGAGCAACGGCATCCTGACCATCAACCGCGGCTCGCTGCCGATGGCGATCTTCGGGCCAGCGGGTTACGCAAGCCTGCTCGGCTGGCTTGCGGTGCCGGTGCTGCTGGCCCAGGCGAGCGCGCCGACCCTGGCCGCCCCGGTGATGGACGCGCTGTCGCCACACGGCGTGGTGGCCGCCGCCGCTGTGCTCTGCGGGCTGGCCTCGCTGCTGCTGCTGCCGCTGCGCCTGCCACGGGGATGATGCAACGCGGCGCCGCGCGGCCATATACGTTGCATCCCCATCTGCGTGGAGACGACATGACCCTGACCCGACGCCGCCTGTTCGCCGCCGCCGCCGGGCTTGGCGCCGCGCGGCCCGCCGCCGCCGCGGCATGGGCGGAGATCGAACGGGCCGGGCGTGGGCAGACGGTGTTCTGGAACGCCTGGGGCGGCGACGAGCGCACCAACGCCTTCATCGCCTGGGCCGCCGGGCGCATGGCGGGCGATCATGGCGTCGAGGTCCGTCATGTCCGCCTGCGCGACACCGCCGAGGCGGTGACGCGGGTGGTGGCGGAGAAGGCGGCCGGGCGGAGCGCGGGCGGCTCGGTTGATCTGATCTGGATCAACGGCCCCAATTTCCTCGCCATGAAGCAGCAGGGCCTGCTGCACGGCCCGGTGCTCGACCTGTTGCCGCACGCAGCACTCGTAGATCGGGAGGGCAAGCCGGCGACCCTGGTCGATTTCACCGTGCCGACCGAGGGCTACGAAGTGCCGTGGCGGATGGCGCGGGTGGTGTTCGTGCACGACGCCGCCCGGGTGCCGGCGCCACCGCGCAGCATGGCAGCGCTCGCCGACTGGGCGGTGGTGCATCCGGGACGCCTGGCGCATCCGAGCGTGCGCAATTTCCTCGGCGCCACGTTCCTCAAGCAGGCGCTGGCTGAGCTGGCGGCCGATGCCACGGTGCTGCAAGCGCCAGCCACGGATGATAATTTCATGCCGGTGACGGCGCCGCTGTGGGCCTGGTACGGCGCAATGCGTCCGCATCTGTGGCGCGGCGGCCGCAATTTCCCTGACAGCGGGCCGTCGCTGCGGGGGCTGATGAACGATGGCGAGATCGACATCATGATCTCCTTCAACCCCTCCGAGGCCTCGGTTGCGATCGCCAACGGCACCTTGCCGCCGAGCGTGCGGACCTTCGTGCTGGCGGGCGGGACGATCGGCAATTGCAGCTTCAACGCGATCCCGTTCAATGCCGCGCACAAGGAGGGGGCGCTGCTGCTGTGCGACTTCCTGCTGACGCCGGAGGCCCAGGCCAAGGCGATGGACCCGGCGATGATGGGCAGCCCGACCGTGCTGGCGCTGGACCGGCTGGCGCCGGCGGAGCGCAAGCGGTTCGACGATCTGCCGCGTCCGCCGGCGACGCTGTCGGACGGCGAACTCGGGCGGCCGCTGCCGGAGCCGCACCCGTCGTGGATGACGCGGATCGCGACGGCGTGGGAAACGCTGGTGAACGCCTGAACGATGCTGCGGGCCGCGCCGTTCCTGCTGATGGCGATCCTGTTGCTGCCGGTGGCGGCCGGCGGGCTGGCGACGCTGTTGCCGGCGTTCGGCTATCTGCCGGCGCTGGGCGGGACGGCGCTGTCGCTCGATCCGTGGCGCGCGCTGCTGGCCTGGCCGGGCCTGGGGCGGGCGGTGGTGCTGACCGCCGGGACCGGGGCGGCGGCGACCGGGATCTCGCTCGGACTGGCGGTGGCGCTGGCGATCGCGGCGCGGCGGGCGGGGGTGCTGGCGGTGATCGAGGCGGCGCTGGCGCCGCTGCTGGCGACGCCGCATGCGGCGCTTGCGATCGGGTTCGGGTTTCTGGCCGCCCCGAGCGGTTGGATCGCGCGGCTGGCGGCCTGGGCCGTCACCGGGTGGCAGGTGCCGCCCGATATCGCGACCGTACAGGACCCGGCGGGCATCGCCCTGGTGCTGGCGCTGTGCCTGAAGGAGACGCCGTATCTGCTGCTGATGATCCTGGCCGCGCTGGCGCAGGTGCAGGCCCCGGCGCGACAGCTCATGGCGCAGGGGCTGGGCTACGGGCCGAGGCGGGCCTGGCTGTTCGGGGTGTTTCCGCTGGTGTGGCCGCAAATGCGGCTGCCCGTGATGGCGGTGCTGGCGTTCTCCCTGTCGGTGGTGGATGTGGCGATCATACTCGGACCGTCCAACCCGCCGACGCTGGCGGTTCAGGTGCTGCGCTGGTTCGGCGATCCCGATCTGGCGCTGTGGTTCGTGGCGAGCGCGGGGGCGATGCTGCTGGCAGGCATCGTGCTGGCGGCGCTGACGCTGCTGCGTGGGGCGGAGGCGGCGGTGGCATGGGCGGGGCGGCAGGTGGCCCGAACCGGGCGGCGCGGGGGCAGCGGGTTCGATGGCGTCACGCTCGGCGGGGGGGCCGTCGTCGCGATCGTGGCGCTGGCGGCACTGGCGGTGCTCGGGGTGTGGTCGCTGGCGCAGTCGTGGCGTTTCCCCGACCTGTTGCCGCGCGGCTGGACCCTGGCATCCTGGCAGGCGCAGGCGCCGGGGCTGGCGGGGACGGCCGGGGTGACGCTCGGGATCGGGGTGGCGGCGACGGCGATCGCGCTGCTGCTGGCGGTGGCGTGCCTGGAAAACGAGCGGCGGATCGGGCACCGGCCGCATGCCTCGCTGGCGCTGCTGTATCTGCCGCTGCTGGTGCCGCAGGTGGCATTCCTGTTCGGCATGCAGGCGCTGCTGGTGCGGCTGCGGCTCGACGGGACGCTGGCGGCGCTGGTGTGGGCACATCTGATTTTTGTGCTGCCCTATGTGTTCCTGGCGCTGGCCGATCCGTGGCGGGCGTTCGATACGCGGCTGTTGCGGACGGCTTCCTGTCTCGGGGCGCCGCCATGGCGGGTGCTGTTGCACGTTTCGCTGCCGCTGCTGGCGCGGCCGCTGCTGGCGGCGGCGGCGGCGGGGTTCGCGGTCTCGGCGGGGCTGTATCTGCCGACCCTGTTCGCCGGCGCGGGGCGGGTGGCGACGCTGACGACGGAGGCGGTGACGCTGTCCTCGGGCGGCGACCGGCGGGTGGTGGCGGTGATGGCGGCGGCGCAGGCGCTGCTACCGCTGCTGGCCTATGCGCTCGCGGTGGGGCTGCCGGCGTGGCGGGCGCGGCGGCGGGCGGGCTTGGCGGTGGCCGCATGAGTCTGCGGCTGGAGCGGGTTTCGATCTGGGCCGGGGCGCGCCCGCTGGTGCGGGACCTGTCGCTGGCGGTGGCGCCGGGGGCGGTGGTGACCGTGATGGGGCCGAGCGGGGTGGGCAAGTCGAGCCTGCTGGCCTTCGCCTGCGGCACCTTGCCGGTGGGGCTGCGGGGGGAGGGGCGCGTGTGGTTCGGGGCGGAGGACCTCGGCGGGCTCGCGCCGCACCGGCGGCGGCTCGGCATTCTGTTCCAGGACGATCTGCTGTTCCCCCATATGAGCGTGGCCGGCAATCTGCTGTTCGGGCTCGATCCGGCCGTGCGCGGGCGGGCGGCGCGGCAGGCGGCGGTGGCGGCGGCGCTGGCGGAGGCGGAACTGCCGGGGCTCGGGCCGCGCGATCCGGCGAGCCTGTCGGGCGGGCAGCGGGCGCGGGTGGCGCTGATGCGGGTGCTGGTGTCGCGGCCGCGGGCGCTGCTGCTGGACGAGCCGTTCGGGCGGCTCGACGCGGCGCTGCGCGCGCGGTTCCGCGGCTTCGTCTTCGCGGCTGCGCGGGCACGCGGGCTGCCGGTGCTGCTGGTGACGCATGATGTCTCGGACGCCGAGGCGGCGGGCGGGACGGTGGTGGAGCTGGCAGGGCAATCGGGTGAAGGCAGGCAAGGCAATCAAGGCTCCGCCGGCAAAGGGCCGCGGGCCCTTTGAACCCGTTCCATTCAGCGGTTGGATCAGCGACCTTCAGTTGAAAACACCGGTCTTGCTTGCGCCGCAGGCCATCAATCCTGCGATCTAGGGACGATCTTGCCTGTGAAGAGAGAATTGATGGGCTTCGCCCGCCTCCGCACGCGAGATCGCTGGCTTCCAACTGAAGGTCAGTGATCCGGCCGCTTAAATAAGTGGGGTCCAGGGGCCTACGGCCCTTGGCCGGCGGAGCCTGTCTTGTTCGCTTCGCCTTCGCCCGATTGCCCTGGTGGAGCTGGGGATGTGATTTCCGCCGTGGCAATCCTGCTGTAGGCTCGCCGCATCCAACCCCGAAGGACACCCGCCATGAGCGACGTCAAGCTTGCGCCCAACCTGCCGCAATGGATGCTGGATCATGTCGCCCGGTATCTGTCGAGCGGCGGCACCGACGGGCACATGTACACGATCAAGAACCCCAACGTGCCCGAGATGTCCGTCCCGTCGCTGCTGCTGACCACGACGGGGCGCAAGTCGGGCGAGAAATATCTGTTCCCGCTGTTCTACGGGCAGACCGGGAGCAGCTACTTCATCATCGCCTCCAAGGGCGGGGCGCCGGAGCATCCGGGCTGGTATCGCAACATCCTCGCCAACCCCGAGGTCGAACTTCAGGTCGGCACCGCCAAGCTGCACGCCCGTGCCCGCACCGCCGAGGGCGCCGAGCGTGCCGCGCTGTGGGAAAAGGCAGTGGTGATCTGGCCGCCGTTCGCGGACTACCAGCGCAAGGCCACCGGCCGCGAGATCCCGGTGGTGGTGCTCGATCCGATGGGCTGATACCGAGCCTGCTCGCGAGTGGGCTTCACGGATCGCAGAGAAGGAGCAGAGGAAGGAAGCGTTTCTTTTTTTGAAAAAAAAGAAACAAAAAAACTTCATCCCGGGCTTCGCCGTGAATGAAACGACCGACTCCAAGGGATGAAAGTTTTTTGCTTCTTTTTTTCAAAAAAGAAGCGCTTCGATCCTGGAAGCGTCGGTCTTTTTCCGGGTCGGTACGAGCCGCTTGTCTCGCCCTCGCCGCGGCCGCATTCTGCGGCGAGGGAGAGCGCGCCGATGAGCGAAACCGATATCGCCTGGACCCCCTCGGCGGAGGTGGTGGCGGCGGCGAACTGGACCGATTTCGTCCGCTATTGCGGCCTGCCCGATTATGCGGCGCTGGCGGCGAAATCCTCGGCCGAGCCGGAATGGTACTGGCGCGCGCTGGCGGGCTGGCTGGGCTTTCGCTTCCGCGCCACGCCGAACCGGATGATGGACCTCACCGACGGCATCGCCTATCCACGCTGGTGCACCGGCGGGACCGCCAATCTCTATGACAGCACGGTCGGCGCCACGGTGGAGCAGGCGCCGGAGCGGGCGGCGGTGATCTGGGAGGGCGAGGACGGCAGACGGCGGAGCCTGAGCTACGCGGACCTCGACCGTGACGCGGCGGCCTGCGCCGCCGGGCTCGACCGGCTCGGGCTGCGGCCGGGCGATGTGGTGGCGTTCTATCTGCCGATGCTGCCGGAAACGGTGGTGGCATTCATGGCCTGCCTGCGGCTCGGCCTCATCACGCTGCCGCTGTTCTCGGGCTTCGGCGCCGAGGCGGTGGCGCAACGGCTGGAGCTGAGCGGCGCGCGCGCGGTGATCACGGCGGACGCCACGCGGCGGCGCGGGCAGACGGTGCCGATGAAGCAGGTGATCGACGCGGCGCTGCGCGGCAACGAAGAGGTGCAGCATGTCATCGTGCTGCGCGACCGAGGCGCCGAGGTGGCGATGGCGGCGCCGCGCGATATCTGGTGGCACGACCTTGCCGCGGGACCGGTTGCGCCGCCCCGTGAGCTGGACGCCGAGCGGCCGGCGCTGCTGATGTACACTTCCGGCACCACCGGGCGGCCGAAGGGCGCGCTGCACACGCATTGCGGCCTCGGCCTCAAGCTCGGCCAGGATGTGCGCCTGACCCTCGACCTCAAGCCCGGCGAGCGTTTGTTGTGGCCGACCGATTTCGGCTGGTTCGGCGGCACCGTGACCATCCTCGGCTGCCTGCTCGCCGGCGCCACGCTGGTGATCGCCGAGGGGGCACCGACGTTTCCGGACGCGGGCCGGATGTGGCGGATGATCGAGGACTACCGCGTCACCCATTTCGGCACGGCGCCGACGCTGGCGCGCATGCTGCGGCGCGAGGCCGATGGCCTGCGCGGCGGCTATGATCTCGCCTCGGTGCGCGCGGTGCCGTCAAGTGGCGAGGCCTGGGACCGGGAGAGCTGGAACTGGGTGATGCACCAGGTGTTCGGCGGACGGGCACCGATCCTGAATTTCTCGGGCGGCACCGAGATGTGCGCGATTGTCGCCTCCAACATCCTGTTCGCGCAGAAGCCGGGCAGTTTCAACGGGCCGGTGCCGGGCACCGGCGGCGATATCGTGGCGCTTGACGGCACTTCGGTCGCGGTCGGCGAAATCGGCGAGCTGGTGATGCGCGAGGCCTGCATCGGCACCACGCGGGGGCTGTGGCGCGACGCGCAGCGTTACCTGGAGAGCTACTGGAGCCTGATTCCGGGCATGTGGGTGCAGGGCGATCTCGCCTCGCGCGATGCCGACGGGTTCTGGTTCCTGCATGGCCGTTCCGACGACACCATGAAGATCGCGGGCAAGCGCATCGGGCCGACCGAGTTCGAGGATGTGCTGCTGGCGACCGGCACGGTGAGTGAGGCGGCGGTGGTGGGCATCCCCGATGCCGTCACCGGCTCGGCCGTCGTGGTCGTGGCGGTGCCCGCCCCTGGCCAGCCCGGCGACGCGGCGCAGGGGCGGATGCTGGCCGATGCGCTGGCCCAGGCGCTCGGCCGCGCGTTCCGGCCCAAGCGTGTGATCTTCGTTGCCGATCTGCCGAAGACGCGCTCGATGAAGGTGATGCGCCGGGTGGTGCGCACGACGCTGGCGGGCCAGCCCGGCGGCGATCTGTCGAGCCTGGTCAATCCCGAATCAGTACAGGAACTCGCCCGCAACGCGGCGGCACAGGACGTGACATCATGAGCAGCCCCTACGACACCTATCAGCGCCTGCGCTTCAACCGGCCGCACCCGCATGTGCTGCGGGTGACGATGGACAACGGCAAAATGAACACCGCGGATGCGGTGATGCATGCCGAGCTGGTGCGGGTGTGGCGCGACATCGATGCCGATGACAGCGTCAACTGCGCGATCATCACCGGCGCCGGCACGACCTTCTCCGCCGGCGGGGATTTCGCCATGGTGCAGGAGATCACCGAGAGTTTCGAGGCCCGCACCCGGGTGTGGCGGGAAGCGCGGGACATGGTCTACAACATCATCAACTGCCGCAAGCCGGTGGTCAGCGCGATGCGCGGCGTGGCGGTGGGCGCGGGGCTGGTGTGCGGCATCCTGGCCGATGTTTCGATCGCCACGCCGGAGTGCCGCATCACCGATGGCCATACCAGGCTCGGGGTGGCGGCGGGGGATCATGCGGCGATCATCTGGCCGCTGCTGTGCGGCATGGCCAAGGCGAAATACTACCTGCTGACCTGCGATGTGCTCGACGGCGCCGAAGCCGAGCGGATCGGGCTGCTGTCGATGACGGCGCCGGATGCGGAGCTCGATGGCAAGGCGGTGGCGGTGGCGACGAAGCTGGCCGAAGGGGCGCAGAGCGCGATCCGCTGGACCAAGTATTCGCTCAACAACTGGCTGCGCCAGGCCGGGCCGAGCTTCGATGCGTCGCTGGCGATGGAGTTCATGGGCTTCACCGGACCGGAGGTGAAGGAAGGCCTGGAGTCGCACCGCGAGAAGCGCAGGCCTTCGTTTCCGCCTACGACGGAAGTATAGTTTCAGTTAAGGGAAGCGTTTCTTTTTTTTGAAAAAAAAGAAACAAAAAAAATTTATCCGTGGCTTCCCTGTAGATGAGACCACAGACTCCAACGGGTAGAAGTTTTTTGCTTCTTTTTTTCAAAAAAGAAGCACTTCCTTCAGAACGCTTTGCGCCGGTTGGCCATGCCGCCATCGACGGTGACGATGGTGCCGCTGGTGTAGCCGGACAGGTCGCTGGCGAGGAAGGTGGCGAGGGCGGCGATTTCGTCGACATCGCCGGCGCGGCCGAACGGCATACCGGCGAATGCTTCACGCCAGCGTTCGCCGTCGCCATGGGCGGCCACGGCGCGGCCGCGCATCAGGGTTTCCAGGCGTTCGGTCTGGATCGGGCCAGGATTGATGCCGACCACGCGCAGCCCGTCGGCGGGGGCGGCGCCGCCGAGGGCGCGGGTGAAGGCCATCAGGGCGGCGTTGCCGGTGCTGCCGGCGATGTAGGCGGCGTCGAGGCTTTCGCCGGCGGCGCCGATGATGTTGACGATCACGCCGCGGCGGCGGGCGCGCATCAGGGCGTAGAAGCGGCGGGCCATGTTGGTGTAGCCGAACACCTTGAGGTCCCACGCCGCGCGCCAACGGGCTTCGTCGATATCGTCGAGGGTGCCGCCGGGAATGGCGCCGGCGTTGTTGACGAGGATGTCGATGTCGGGGAAGTCGCGGGCGAGGGCATCGACGTTGGCGCTGTCGGCGAGGTCGGCGGCGCGGGTGACGACGCCGACATTGTGGGCGGCGCGCAGCGTGGCGGCGGCGGATTCCAGTTCGGTCGCGGTGCGCGCGACGAGAATGACATCGCAGCCCTCGCTCGCCAGGCGCTTCGCGCAGGCGAGGCCGATGCCCTTGGAGGCACCGGTGACGAGGGCGCGGCGGCCGGCGAGACCGAGATCCATCAGAACCGCACCGTGCACTTGCTCTGCTCGATGGCGCGGAACGCCTCCTTGGCGGGCACCGCGCCGACGACCTCGTAGTAGTCCCACGGGTAGCGCTGCTCGGACGGGGCCTTGATGCGCGCGGTCAGCATGTCGTGGATCAGCCGGCCGTTGGGCAGCAGGCGGGCGTTGCGGGCGAAGAAATCCTCGAACGGGTTGTCCCGGATATGGGCGCGTACGGCTTCGGCCTTGGTGCTTCCGGTGGCTTTGACGGCCTTGAGATACTGGGTCATCGCCGAATAGACGCCGGCCTGGAACATGGTCGGCTGCTTCTGGCGAGTGGGGAAGAAGCGCTTGGCGAAGGCGCGGGTCTGCTCGTCGCGGTCCCAGTAGAAGGCGGTGACGAAGTTGAGGTTCTGCAGGGCTTCGAGGCCGATGGCATGCACGTCGGTGATGACGGTGAACATGGTGCCGATCTGCTGGCCGCGCTGGACGATGCCGAATTCGCGGACCTGTTTGAGCGCGTTGATGAGGTCGGTGCCGCCGGCGGTGAACAGGATGAACTTGGCACCGGAAGCCTGGGCCTGGAGCAGATAGGAGGAGTAGTCGGTGGCGCCGAGCGGATGGGCGACCGAGCCCAGCACCTTGCCGCCGGCCGCCGTCACCATCTCCTGCGCCAGGGTGGCCATGGTTTTGCCGGCGACATAGTCCTGGTGGATGATGAACCAGGTGTCGAGGCCGCGGCGGAGTTGCAGCAGGGCGCTGGAGCGGGCGACGGAATAGATGTCCCAGGTCCAGGAGATACCGTAGCCGTTGCAGTCCTCCTCGTTCAGCCGGTCGACGATGGCGGTGCTGAAGATGCAGAGCTTGCGCGACTTGCCGGCCACGGTGTTGACGGCGAGCGCGACGGAGGAGGTCGGGCAGTCGAAGATCGCGTCCACGCCCTGGTTGTCGTACCAGTCGGCGGCGAGGCTGGCGCCGACATCGGGCTTGTTGAGATGGTCGGCGGAGACCAGTTGCACGCGCTCGGCCATGCCCGCATCGGCGATCGCCATGCGCGCAGCCTCGACCGAGCCCTGGCCGGCGTAGTCGGCGTAGACCGAGCTCATGTCGGTCAGCACGCCGAGCTTGATCGGCGCGGACTGGGCCGAGACGATGGACGGGGCGGCGAGGCCGGCGAGCGAGGTGGCGAGCACGGTGCGGCGGGCGAGGCCGGCGCGATGCGCAAGACTGGGGCCGGGGGCGCTGGTCATGGAAGGTCCTCCTGGTTGCACGCCGTGATGCGCGCGCTTGACGCGATCCTACGGGGAGGGGGCGGGCGCCAGCAATCCCCGCGGCTGCTTGCCTCGCCCGGGCGGTGCCCCGATAGTCCGGGTCAACGACGGAGGAACAAGATCCATGGCACGGCTCGACGGCAAGGTCGCACTCATCACCGGCGCGGGGACCGGCATCGGGCGCTGCACGGCGGAATTGTTTGCGCGCGAGGGCGCCCAGGTGGTGATCGCGGAGATCGACACGCCGAGCGGCGAGGAGACCGCGCATCGCATCTCCGCCGCCGGGGGCGAGGCGATTTTCATCCAGACCGATGTCGGCGAGCCCGACAGCATCGCGGCCGCGATCGCGCAGACGGTGCGGCACTACGGGCGGCTCAATGTGCTGCACAACAATGCCGGCGGTTCGACCAGCGTGGATTCGAATGTGATCGACGCGCCGCTCGAGGAATTCTGGCGTGCCATCCGGCTCGATCTGTTCGGCACTTTTCTTGGTTGCCGCTTCGGCATTCCGGAGCTGATCAAGGCCGGCGGCGGCTCGGTGATCAACATGGCCTCGGTGGTGGCGCTGATGGGCTTCCCCGGGCGCGATTGTTATACCGCAGCCAAGGGCGGGGTGGTGGCACTGACCCGCTCGCTGGCGGTGGAATTCGCGCCGAAGAAGGTGCGGGTCAACGCGATCGCGCCGACCATCACGCTGACGGAGCGGGTACGCGGCATCCTCGACGGCAACCCGGCGATGCGGGCGCTGGCGGAGACGCATCTGCTCGGGCTCGGCGAGCCGATGGATATGGCGCATGTCGCGCTGTATCTCGCCTCCGATGAATCGCGGATCACGACCGGCATCATCCTGCCCGTCGACAGCGGCCTGGTGACGGCATGAGCGCGCCCGGCATCACCCGGATCGGCTTTCTCGGTCTCGGCCAGATGGGCGCGCCGATGGCCGAGCGGCTGTTCGCGGCGGATACCGAACTGCATGTGTTCGATCCGCGGCCCGAGGCAATGGCGCCCTTCGTCGCGCGCGGCGCCATCGCCTGCGGCTCGCCGGCCGAGGTGGCGGATGCGGCGAGCATCGTGCTGGCCTGCCTGCCCAGCGCCGCGATCAGCGCCGAAGCCGCGCTCGGGCCGCGCGGGGTGATCCATGGCAGCGCGATCCGCATCCATGCCGAGATGTCCACCATCGGCCGCTCCGGCGCCGAACGCATCGCCGCGGGGCTGGCGGTGCGCGGGATCGCGATGGTCGATACCCCGATCAGCGGCGGGCCGCCGGGGGCGCGTGCGGGCACGCTGGCGCTGATGATGGCTGGCGCGCCCGAGGCGGTGGCGGCGCTGCGGCCGTTCCTGGAGCGGCTGGGCCGCAACCTCTTTGTCCTGGGCGAGACGCCGGGACAGGGGCAGGTGATGAAGCTGGTCAACAACGTGCTGGTCGCAGCCAACATAGCCACCACCTTCGAGGCGATGGCGATGGGGGCCAAGGCCGGGCTCGATGCCGATGCGATGACCGTCGTGGTCAATGCCGGGACGGGGCGCAGCTTTGTCACCTCGGACATGATGCCGCGCGTGCTTGATCGCAGCTTCGGCTTCGGCGCCACCATCGCGGTGATGGACAAGGACATGACGCTCGGGCTGGAGGAGGCGCGCGCCCTGGGGGTACCGATGTGGACGATCGAGCAGGCCGCCCGGGTGTGGCGCTTCGCCGCCAGCCATGGTGCGGCGGGGGAGGACATCTCGGAGCTGGCGAAGCTGCTGGAGGGCTGGGCCGGCACCGAAATCCGCGGCCGGGCGGGCTGATATGGAAGCGGCCTGGACGCCGCCGCCGGCGCTGGTGGAGCGGGCCCAGGTGACCCGGCTAGCGCGCGAACTCGGCTGCGCCGATTTCGCCGCGCTCTCGCGCTTCTCGCACGCCGAGCCGGCGGCCTATTGGCGCCACCTGATGGGCTTCCTCGGCATCGCCTGGTCGCGCCCGCCCGAGGGCTACGTCGATCTCGCCGACGGTACGGCGTTCCCGAACTGGTTCCCCGGCGGTGAACTCAACTGGGTGGATACGGTACTGGCCTGGGGCCGCGATCCGGCGCGCCGCGACCGCCCCGCGGTGATCGGCGAGCGCGAGGATGGCAGGGTGGACAGCCTGACCTGGGCGGAGCTGGAGGACCGGGTGCTGCGCTTTGCCGCCGGGCTGCGGGCGCTCGGGCTCGGTCGGGGTGATCGCATCGGCCTGCTCATGGAGAACGGCATCGAGGCGACGGTTTCGTATCTTGGGATCTCGGCGCTGGGGGCGATCTGCGTGCCGCTGTTCAGCGGTTTCGGCGTCGATGCGATCCATTCGCGCCTGTCCGGCTGCGGCGCGGCGGCATTGATCGCCACGGCGGGGTTCCCCCGGCGCGGCCGCTTCATCGATATCGGCGCGCTGATCGCAGAGGTGCGGCCGGGGCTGCCGGACCTGCGTACGCTGATCGTCAAGGGGGGCGCGACGACGCCCGCCGACGCCGTCGCGTGGGAGGACGTCACCGCGCCGCCGGCGCCGGACCTGCCGGCACGGATGGGCGCCAATGATCCGATGATCGTGATCTATACCTCCGGCACCACCGGCAAGCCCAAGGGCGCGGTGCACACCCATGGCGGGTTTCCGCTCAAGATCGCCCATGACGCGGCGGTGCATTTCGACATCGCCCCGGATGACCGATTCTGCTGGCCCGCCGACATGGGCTGGATCGCGGGTTCGCTGATCCTGTGCAGCGCGCTGCTGCGCGGCGCCACCCTGGTTTGCTACGACGGAGCGCCCGATGTGCCGGATTGGGGGCGCATGAGCGGACTGATCGCGCGCCATCGGGTCACCCATTTCGGCGCCTCGCCGACGCTGATCCGCAGCATGGCGGCCAATCCGGCGCAGGCGCTGGCCGGCGATCGTTCGACTTTGCGCCTGCTGGTGACGGCCGGGGAGGGCATCGATCCGGAGCATTTCCTCTGGTACCAGCATCACATCGGCGGCGACCGCTGCCCGGTGATCAACTACACCGGCGGCACCGAGGTTTCGGGCGGGCTGCTCGGCAATGTGCCGGTGCTGCCGATCGTGCCGGCCGGGTTCAATGCGGTCTCGCCCGGCGTGGCGGTGGATGTGCTCGACGACGATGGGCAGCCGGTGCGCGAGCGCCTCGGCGAGCTTGCCATCCTGGCGCCTTTCGTCGGCATGACGCGGGCGTTCTGGCAGGACCCGGCGCGTTATCTGGAGACCTACTGGCAGCGCTTCCCCGGCATCTGGGTGCATGGCGACCTCGCGCTGCGGCGGGCGGATGGCGTGTTTTTCCTGCGCGGGCGGTCCGACGACACGCTCAAGATCGCGGGCAAGCGGCTGGGCTCGGCCGAGGTCGAGGAGATCCTGCTGGAACTCCGGGGCGTCGAGGCCGCCGCCGCCATCGGCGTCGACGACGCGGCGAAGGGGCAGCGGCTGGTGGTGTTCATCATCCCGGCGCCGAACGCGCCTTCGGATCTCGCGGCTTTGGTGGTGCCGCACATGGACCAGCGGCTGGGGCGCGCGTTTCGGCCCTCGGCGGTGCATGTGGTGGCCGAGCTGCCACGGACGCGCAGCCAGAAGGTGATGCGCCGGGTGATCCGCAATCTCTACAACGGCCAGCCCGCCGGCGACCTGACGGCGCTGGACAACCCTTCCGCCCTGCCGCCGCTGGCTGAGCTCGGGAGAGGCTGAAGTTGCCGGCGCCACCGGATCATACCTACCCTGCTAAATGGTGACCTTTGCGGATCGAGGAGAAGGAACAGCAGGAAGGAAGTGTTTCTTTTTTTCGAAAAAAAAACAAAAAAACTTTATCATTGGCCTTTACAGAAATGGAAGGACAGACTCCAAGGAATGAAAGTTTTTTGCTTCTTTTTTTCAAAAAAGAAGCGCTTCCCTGCCCCGATCAATAAAGCGTCATTCTTTTCCGGGGTTGGTATCAGAGGACGAGGGCGGCGAGGAGGGAGTCGAGGCGTTTGCGGCCCTCGGGCGTGGCGGCGAGGCGGGTGTTGGTCTCGGTGAGATAGGCTTCGGACTTGGCCATGGCGAGGATTTCGGGGTCGATGGCGTCGTGCAATGGGGTGCCGGTTCGGGTTGCGAAGCGCGCGGGGTCGATGCCTTCGGTGAGGCGCAGGCCCATCAGCAGCATTTCGCGGGCGCGGTCGCGTTGGGAGACAGCGTCTTCGTGGGTGGTGCCGTGGCCGTCGCGTTCGACGCGTTCGGCCCAGGGTTCGGGGGCGCGGTGGCGGCGGGTGGCGAAGAGGGTGTGGTTCAAGGTGACGCGGCCGTGGGCGCCGGGGCCGATGCCGGCGTAGTCGCGGTAGCGCCAGTAGGCCAGGTTGTGGCGGCTTTCGGCGCCTGTGCTGGCGTAGTTGGAGACTTCGTAGGGGGCGAGGCCGAAGCGGTCGGCTTCCTCGGCGGTGGCGTCGTAGAGCGCGGCGGCGAGGTCGTCGTCGGGCAAGGTGAGTTCGCCGCGGCGGTGCATGGCTTCGTAGACGGTGCCGGGTTCGATGGTGAGCTGGTAGAGCGAGAGGTGGTCGGCGGCGAGCGTGAGGGCATCGCGGAGTTCGGCGCGCCAGGCCGGGAGGGTTTGGCCAGGGCGGGCGTAGATGAGGTCGAAGGACAGGCGGGGGAAGAGGGAGCGGGCGAGTTCGAGGGCGGCGATGGCTTGGGCGGCGGAGTGCTGGCGGCCGAGGCGGGTGAGGTCGGTGGCGTTGAGGGCCTGGATGCCCATGGAGATGCGGTTGACGCCGGCGTCGCGGAAGGCGTGGAGGCGGGCGATTTCGACGGAGGTGGGGTTGGCTTCGAGGGTGATTTCGATGTCGTCGGTGGCGGCGAAGAGGCGTTTGGCGTCGGCGATGAGGGCGGCGACGGTGTCGGGGTTCATCAGACTCGGGGTGCCGCCGCCGAAGAAGATGGAGCCGAGGGGGCGGGACCCAAGACGGGCGGCTTCCCAGGCGAGTTCGCTCCGCAGCGCGGTGGCGAAGCGGGTCTGGTCGATGCGCTCGCGCACGTGGGAGTTGAAATCGCAGTACGGGCACTTGGCCAGGCAGAAGGGCCAGTGGATATAGAGGGCGATCGGTTCATCGGTCATGGCCTTCTATAGAGGATTTCGGGCGATGCCGCCGACGTCGATGTTGGTTTCGGTTGCCGCGATGTGGCTGGTGGCCGTGGTGATCCCGGGGCCGAATTTTTTCGTGGTCGCGCGGATGGCGGCGTTGCGGTCGCGCCGCGCGGCGCTGGTGGTGGTGGGGGCGTTGGGGATCGGCAGCACGGTGTGGGGGTTGGCGGGGTTTTTCGGGGTGCATGCGCTGTTTGCGCTGGCGCCGCGGCTGTATGTGGCGTTGCGGCTGATCGGGGCGGGGTACCTGGTTTATATCGGCGTGCGGATCGTGTGGGGGAGTTTCGGGGCGCCGGCGGGAGAGGGCAGGGCACAGGATGGGGCGGCGTTTCGGCTGGGGTTGATCACGAGCCTGTCGAACCCGAAATCGGCGATGCTGGTGGGGAGCCTGTTCACCGCGGTGATGCCGCCGGATGCGGCGGTTTCGGTGGGGCTGGTGACGGTGGCGGAGATGGTGGCGATTTCGGTGGGGTGGTACGCGACGGTGGCGTGCGTGATTTCGGCGCGGCCGGTGGCATTGTTGTTCCAGCGCGGGCGGCGGTGGATCGACCGAGTGGCGGGGGTGATATTCGTGGGATTCGGGGTGCGGGTGGTGGCGGGGGTGGTGGGGGTGGTGGGGTAGTCAGGCCTCGCCGACGCGCTGGCTGGTGCCAGTGCTGGTGCCAGTGGGGGGGATGAAGGCGCCGACGAAGGAGAAGGCGAAGTCGGAGAGTTCGATCGCGCCGGAGAGGTTTTGCAGCAGGGTATCGGCGGCGTAGCAGGCCTGCTGGTCGATGACCGGCGCCGGAAGGCCCTCGGTGGCGGCGATGACATCGCAGACCGCCTGGGCGAGGACACCGTAGCCCGGGATGGTCGGGTGGAGATTGTCGAGGCCGAACAGGCCGCCTTGTTTGAGGCTGCCGACAAAGGGGAATGCTTCGAGCGGCACGTTGTCGAGCAGCATCTCGCCGTTTGTGCCGTGCACGTTGACGCTGCGGGTGGCGATGCGGTTCTTGCGGTCATAGGCCGCGGTGGTGGCGTAGAGGTCGACGAAATGGGCGCGATCCGCGAGGGCGGCGAAGGCCTGGCGGATGCGCGGGTTGAGGTCGGTGTCGACGAATTCGTCCACTTCCCGCATGGTTGCGCCGTCGATGCCGCCGGACTGGATGCGGCGGCCGAGGTAGTGGTCGAAATAGCCATCCTCGGGGGCGACATCGTCCATCCGCGGCATCAGGTTGGCCAGGGCGCTCGGCTTGGGCAGGAGGTTGATGTAGAAATGCTCGGTGTTGTCGCACTGGTCCGCCAGCGCCCGGGCCAGGCCGGCCATGGCCACGGTGGGGTCAATGCGGGCGCGATAGTCGGTGGCGTCGCCCATCAGGGCGAGTTCCCACAGCCCGTCATTGATGCCGATGTTGATCGCGATCCGGCGGGGCTGGGCTTCGGCGAGGATGGCCACCGCATTGCGGCTGTCGCCCGGGGTGCGGGCGGGGTTGAGGATGAAGGCGGTGTTGAGGGCCTGATAAAGGGTGGCGAGATCGGCGAGGGCAAGTTGCCGGCCAGGGGCCAGGAGTTGCCGGGCGGTGGCCAGGGCGTCCGCGGCGTTCGCACGGGTGATGTCGGCGACGGTTTGCTGGGCGATGCTGAGGTTGTCGAAGCGGGCATGGGCGGACCAGGGCCCGGGGGCGAGCCACGCCGCTCCGTTGGCGCGGGCGTGGGCGGTGAGTTCGAGGAGGCCGGTCAAAGGGTGCCGGAAGAGGGATTGCTCGATATCTTCGAGGATTGGGCGCGGGTAGTCGGGCGCGATGAAGGGCCAGTTGAAGGCACGGGCGACCTGGAGGGGGACGGCGTGGGCGGCGAGGTCACGCGAGATGGTGAGGGAGCGGACGCCGTTGTAGATGGAGTCGCCGATTGCCATCAGCTCAGGTCGCGCCATCGGGGCCTCCTCCGTTTTGTCGGCGTCGCGCACCCGGGGCAAATTCGGGTGTGCACCGATGCCGATTAGATCGAAATTGATACAATCATGTCAAGTGATACAACCGTGTCAAATTGGGTCCTGCGCGGGCAGTGTGTCCGTGGCTGGCCGCCGTGCGCGCAGCGAGACCGCCAGCGGCAGCCATTCCTTGTCCGGCCAGCGGTAGAGGCCGTCCTTGTGCTCGACAAGCTGGGCGAACATGCGCCAGGGGACGGACGCGTGTTCGTGGAGGAATTCGAGGGTTAGGCCGGCGGACAGCAGGGCGGCAACGATGCGGCTGATGGGGTGGCTGTACTGGTAGGTCCGGGTGTTGGCGAGGCGGGCGGTGGGGTCGGCGTAGTCGCGCGGGTCGTCCTGGATGAGGGGGTCTTGGTGGAAATAGGGGCAGAAGTAGCCGGGGCGGCCGTCAGGGAGGGCGCATTCGTCGTCGAAGACGTAGGCGGTGGGGTGGCCGTCGGCGAAGTAGAAGGTGCCGCCGGGTTTTAGGAAGTGGGCGATGACGCGGGCCCAAGCGTCGATGTCGGGCAGCCAGTAGATGGTGCCCCAGGTGGTGAAGACGCGATCGAAGCTGGCGGGTTCGGGGAGGGTTTGGGGGGCGGCGTAGAGGTCGGAGAGGACGAAGCGGGCGTTGAGGTTCAGTTCGGCGGCGAGGGCTCGGGCGGCGGCGATGGCGGGTTCGGAGAAGTCGAGGCCGGTGACGTCGGCGCCCTGCTGGGCCAGTGTCAGCGTGTCCGAACCGATATGGCATTGCAGATGGAGGATGCGCAGTCCGGCGACGGGGCCGAGTTCGGCCTCCTCGATGGGATGCAGGCGGCCGCGGCCGGCGCGGAGGGGGGCAAGATTGTAGCTGCGGAGGTGAACGGGGACGCGTTCGTCCCAGTTGGCCCGGTTGGCGGTTTGCCAGGTTTCAGTCATGGGGGACTCCCCCGCAAATGGATGAAAGTTTTTTGGTTCTTTTTTTCAAAAAAGAACAGCACTCCCTTTTTGAAAAAAGGGAGCCAAAAACTTTTATCCATAAGAGTTGGGGTGCGTTGCCAAGGGGACGGGGGGACCGTAGCGTTCGCCGAGGGAGATCAAGTCCATGACGCGTACCGTTGCCCGGCTGCTGGCCGAGAGTTTGCAGGCCCATGATGTCGATCTGGTCTATTGCGTGCCCGGCGAGAGCTATCTCGGGCTGACCGATGCGTTGGGCGATATGAACCGGATGCGGCTGATTGTCTGCCGGCACGAGGGCGGGGCCGCCTTCATGGCGGTGGCGGATGGGCGGATGCGGGATCGGGCGGGGGTGTGCGTGGTGTCGCGCGGACCTGGGCTGTCGAACGCGATGGTGGCGCTGCATACGGCGTATCATGATGCGACGCCGCTGGTGCTGCTGGTGGGCCAGGTGGAGCGGAAGGATTTCGGGCGGCTGGCGTTGCAGGAGCAGAACTACTCGCGGCTGCTCTCGGATGTGACGAAGCTGGTGATCGAGGTGAATGAGCCGGTGATGGCGTCCGAGGCGATCGCGCGGGCGTTCCATATTGCGGAGAGCGGGACGCCGGGGCCGGTGGCGGTGATATTGCCGGAGGATATTTTCGACGAGCCCGCTTCGGACAAGGGGGGAGAGTTCCCGGTGGATCAGCCGCGGCCGCGGCCGTTTGCGGGGCCGCGGGTGCAGGATGTGGAGCGGCTGGCCGAGATGATCGCGCAGGCGGAGCGGCCGCTGGTGTGGGTGGGGGCGGCGCTGCATTCGGATGCGGTGGATGGGGGGGCGGCGACGCGGGATTTGCAGCGGCTGTCGGAGGAGTGGGTGTTGCCGGTGAGCCCGACGCATCGGCGGCCGCATTTGTTCGATGGCAACCATCCGAACTACGGCGGGTATATGGGCATCCGGGTGCCGAAGCCGCTGATGGAGGAGATGCGGCGGGCGGATCTGCTGATTTCGCTCGGGGAGCGGATCACCGATTCGGTCAGCCAGTCCTACACGTTCCCGACGGCGCCGCAGCCGCAGATTCCGCTGGTGCATGTGTGGCCGGATGCCAATGAGGTGGGCCGTGTGTTCCGGCCGGAGCTGGGGATGTCATGCGATCCGCATGCGGTGATCCAGGCGTTGCTGGCGCGGGGGAAGCCGGCGGGGGCGGAGCGGCGGCGGGAGTGGGTGGCGGGGCTCAATCGGATCCATCGGACATTGATGGAGCCGGTTTGGGAGACGATGGATGATGGGGTGAATTTCGCGGCTGTCGTTTGCGAGATTGGCAAGCATCTGGCGCCGGATGCGACGGTGACGTCGGACGCGGGGAATTTCTCGTCGTTCATTCATCGCTATATCGGGTTCAAGCCCGGCCAGATGTTCCTCTCCTCCGTGGTGGGCGCGATGGGGGCGGGGGTGCCGATGGCGGTGGCGGCCGGGCTGCGCCGGGTGGGGCAGCAGGCGGTCGCGTTTGTTGGCGATGGCGGGGCTTTGATGACGGGCAACGAGATCGCGACGGCGCGGATGTACGGGGTGAACCCGATCGTGGTGGTGAGCGACAACGGGAATTACGGGACGATCGCGATGCATCACATCAACCGCTATCCGGGGCGGCCGTATCAGGCGGCGACGAAGCTGGAGAATCCGGATTTCGCACGCTGGGCCGAGTCGTTCGGGGCGGTGGGGATCACGATTGCCACGGAGGCGGAGGTGGGGCCGGGGATTGCGCGGGCGTTCGCGGTGGGCGATCGGCCGGTGGTGGTGCATGTTCGCAGTTCGGCGGAGCAGATGTCGGCCTGGCGCCGGCGGTCACAGTAAGAAATCCTCAGAGAGACGGGAAAAGATCATGTCAGCACTCGAATTGCCCAAGGCGTCGCGGCCCGAGGACGTCGGGATGTCGGCATCGCGGCTGGCCACGATGTCGGCGGCGATCAAGGCACGCACCGATGCCGGGCATATCCCCGGCGCGGTGGCGTTGGTCGTGCGGGACGGGCGGGTGGCGTATTACGAGGCGTTCGGCAAGCGCGATCCGCTGGCGGCGGAGGCGATGAAGATCGACGATATCTTCCGCATCTACTCGATGACCAAGGCCATCGTCTCGGTGGCGATCATGATGCTGTGGGAGGAGGGCAAGCTGTTCCTGTCCGATCCGGTGGCGAAATTCATGCCGGAGTATGCCGAGCAGAAGGTGTTGCAGCATGATGGGGCTCTGGTGACGCCGGCGTCGCCGATGACGGTGCAGGACCTGCTGCGGCATACCTCGGGGCTGACGTATGAGTTTCGCGGCACGCGAGAGATCCACAAGGCGTATGCGGACGCCAAGGTGTTCCGGCGCAACCAGACCAATGCGGACCAGGCGGCGGCGCTTGCCGCGTTGCCGCTTGATTTCCACCCCGGGACACAGTGGGAATACAGCCGGGCCACGGATGTGCTGGGGCGGCTGGTCGAGGTGATTTCGGGGGAGAGTCTGGGGGTGCATCTGCAGCGCCGCCTGCTGGGGCCGCTGGGCATGGTGGATACCGGGTTCCATGTGCCCGAGGAAAAGCTTGGGCGGTTGGCGCAGTCCTTCGCCAAGGACCCGACGACGGGCGAGGCGGAGATGATGCTCGATGTCACACGGCCCGCACTGTTCGAGTCCGGCGGCGGCGGGCTGGTGTCGACGACCATGGATTATGCCCGGTTTTTGCAGATGCTGGCCAACAACGGGCAGTTGAACGGGACGCGGCTGCTGGGGCGCAAGACGATCGAGTTGATGACGGCGGACCATCTCGGCGACATGCCGCGGCCGGCGGACATGATCGGGCCGGGGTTCGGCTTCGGCCTCGGCTTCGCGGTGCGGACCCATGCCGGGATGGGCACGATGCCGGGCTCGGTCGGGCAGTACTATTGGGGCGGTGCTGCGGGGACGACGTTCTGGGTCGATCCGGCGGAGCGGCTGTTCGCGGTGATGATGATCCAGTCCCGGGTGCAGCGCGACGTGTATCGGGTGCTGTTCCGCGACATGGTGTATTCGGCGATCGTGGATTGAGGGCGGCGGATCCGCCCCGGCGCGGGGGCGGGTCCGAAAAGCTTGAGTCTGTCATTCGAGAACGTCGTTGACAGGCCGGACACGGGCGGTATAACCCCCGCCTTCCTGGCGACCGGGGTCCGGCCGCCCCGCCGTGTTTGCGTGCGGTCATACTACAGGATCTAGATCGATGTTCGCAGTCATCCGCACCGGCGGAAAACAGTATCGCGTTGCCCCGAACGACGTGCTCAAGGTCGAGAAGCTGGAGGCCGAAGCCGGCGCCACCATCACCTTCACGGACGTGCTCGCCGTCGGGCGGGATGGCAATCTGACGATCGGCGCCCCCGTGGTCGCCGGCGCGTCGGTCACCGCCACCGTGATTGCCCAGGATCGCCTGGACACGGTGATCATCTTCAAGAAGCGCCGCCGGCAGAACAGCCGCCGCAAGAATGGCCATCGCCAGCACGTGACCGTGCTGCGCGTCGGCGAAATCACCGGCTGAGCAGGAGACACATCCCATGGCACACAAGAAAGCCGGCGGTTCATCCCGCAACGGTCGTGATACCGCCGGGCGCCGCCTTGGCGTCAAGAAGTTCGGGGGCGAAGCTGTCGTCGCCGGCAACATCATCATCCGCCAGCGCGGCACCAAGGTGAAGCCGGGCCGCAATGTCGGCCTGGGCAAGGATCACACGATTTTCGCGCTGATCGATGGCAAGGTGGAGTTCCAGCGCCGCGCCGACGATCGCGTGCAGGTGAACGTCGCGCCGCTGCCGGTTGCCGCCGAATAATCGCGCCGCACCCCGGTCAGACACGCGTTTACGGGGGTCGGCGCCAAGCCGGCCCCCGTTTTATTTTGAGTATCCGCCATGAAATTTCTCGATCAGGCCAAGATCTACTGCCGCAGCGGCGATGGCGGCGACGGCGTCATCGCGTTCCGGCGCGAGCGGTTCATCGAGTTCGGCGGGCCCGATGGCGGCAATGGCGGCAAGGGCGGGGACATTATTTTCGAGGCGGTGCAGAACCTCAACACCCTGATCGACTTCCGCTACACTCAGCATTTCCGTGGCGCCAAGGGCGGCAACGGGGCGGGCGCGGACATGACCGGGGCGGGGGCGAAGGACGTTGTCATCAAGGTGCCGATCGGCACGCAGATTTTCGATGACGAGCGCGATGTGATGCTGGCCGACCTCGATGTGCCCGGTAAGCGGGTGGTGCTGCTGCACGGCGGCGATGGCGGGCATGGCAATGCGCATTTCAAGACCTCGACCAATCGCGCGCCGCGCCGGGCCGACAAGGGCTGGCCGGGGGAGGAGCGCTGGATCTGGTTGCGCCTGAAGCTGATCGCCGACGCCGGGCTGGTCGGGCTGCCGAACGCGGGGAAGAGCACGTTCCTCTCGGTGGTGTCGGCGGCCAAGCCGAAAATCGCGGATTATCCGTTCACCACGCTGCATCCGCAGTTGGGCGTGGTGCGGCTGTCGATGACGCAGGAGTTCGTGATTGCCGATATTCCGGGGCTGATCGAGGGGGCGCATGAGGGGGCGGGGCTCGGGGATCGGTTCCTCGGCCATGTCGAGCGCTGCGCGGTGTTGCTGCATCTGATCGATGGCGCGGCCGGCAAGGTGGTGGATCAGTATCGGACGATCCGCGGGGAATTGGCGGAGTATGGCGGCGGGCTGGCGGACAAGCCCGAGATCATCGCGCTCAACAAATGCGACGCGATGACGCCGCGGGAGATTTCGTCGCGCCGCGCGGCGCTGGCCAAGGCGAGCGGGGCGAAGGTGTTCGTGATTTCGGCCGTGGCCGGAACGGGCATGCCAGAGGTTTTGTCGGCGTTGTGGATGGAGGTTGCCAGCGCGCGTTCGGAACGCAGGACGTGATACAGCCGCACGGCATTCCGGCCCTCTCCTCGGCGCGGCGGCTGGTCGTGAAGATCGGCAGCGCGCTGGTGGTGGATCCGGCCAAGGCAGCGCCGCGGATGGCGTGGTTGCAGGGGATGGCGGCGGATATCGCGGCGCTGCGGGCGCGCGGGACGGATGTGATCGTGGTCTCGTCGGGCGCGATTGCGCTGGCCCGGCGGTCGTTGAAGCTCACGCGCAAGACGTTGCGGCTGGAGGAGAAGCAGGCCGCCGCCGCGGTGGGGCAGATCCGGCTGGCGCAGGCCTGGACCGAGGCGTTGCAGGGGGTGGGGCTGACGGCGGCGCAGCTGCTGCTGACGCTGGAGGACACCGAGGACCGGCGGCGCTATCTGAATGCGCGGGCGACCCTGAACACGCTGCTCGGGCTGCGCTGTGTTCCGGTGATCAACGAGAACGACAGCGTGGCGACGGCGGAAATCCGCTTCGGCGACAATGACCGGCTGGCCGCGCGGGTGGCGGAGATGGTGCAGGCGGATCAGTTGATCCTGCTGTCCGATATCGACGGGCTCTATACCGCCGACCCGAGGCGCGATCCGGCGGCGGTGCATCTGCCGGTGGTCGAGGCGATCACGCCGGAGATCGAGGCGATGGGCGGGGAGCCGCTGCCGGGCTATTCCAGCGGCGGAATGCGCACCAAGTTGATCGCCGCACGGATCGCGACCGGGGCGGGATGTGCGATGGCGATCGCGGTCGGGCAGGTCGAGCGGCCGTTGCAGGCGCTGGCCGAGGGCGCGCGCTGCACCTGGTTCCTGCCGGCGCCGGAGGGGCGCTCGGCGCGGAAACTATGGATCCTCGGGACCTTGCAGCCGCTCGGCGTGCTCAGCGTCGATGCCGGAGCGGTGCGGGCCTTGGGGCAGGGGCGGTCGTTGTTGCCGGCGGGGGTGCGGGCGTTGGAGGGAGCGTTCGGGCGGGGTGACGCCATCGAGGTGCGCGGGCCGGACGGGCAGGCTCTGGCGCGCGGGTTGTCGGCCTATGGCAGCGCCGATGCAGCGCGGATCATCGGCCACCGATCCAGCGAAATCGAGGCCATCCTGGGTTGGCGCGGGCGGGACGAGTTGATCCACCGCGACGACCTGGTGTTGCTGTAGAGCCGGGTTTTCCGGCACACTCCCAGACAGGGAAACGCTCATGCATATCGACACCGATCGCGCGACTGACTGGCTCCGTTCCGCCGCGACCGCCGCGCGGGCGGCGACGTCGGCATTGGCGCGGCTGCCGGGCGAAACCCGCGATGCGGCGCTGCGTGCGGCGGCGCGGGCGTTGCGGGCAGCGAGCGACGAGATCGTGGCGGCCAATGCGCGCGATCTGGCGGCGTTCGATGCGGCCGGCGGGACCAAGGCGTTTCGCGACCGCCTGGCATTGACGCCGGCACGGGTGGCGGCGATGGCGCAGGGACTCGACGATATCGCCGATCTGCCCGATCCGCTGGCGCGCGTGCTGGCGGAGTGGACGCGGCCGAACGGGCTGGTGATGCGCCGGGTGGCGCAGCCGATCGGGGTGATCGGGATGATCTATGAGAGTCGGCCGAATGTGGGGGCGGATGCGGCGGGGCTGTGTCTGAAGGCGGGCAGCGCGGTGATTTTGCGCGGCGGGTCCGATAGTTTTCATTCGGCGCGGGCGATCCATGCGGCGTTGATCGCGGGGCTGGCCTCGGTCGGGGTGCCGGAGGCGGCGGTGCAGATCCCGCCCGAGACGGACCGGGCCTATGTGGCGGCGATGCTGGGGGCGGCGGGGTTGATCGACATGATCATCCCGCGCGGCGGCAAGTCGCTGGTGGAGCGGGTGCAACGCGAAGCGCGGGTGCCGGTGCTGGCGCATGCCGAGGGGCTTTGCCACACCTATGTGCATGCGGCCGCGGAGCCCGCGATGGCGCGACGGATCGTGGCGAATGCGAAGATGCGGCGAACCGGGATTTGCGGGGCGACGGAGACGCTGCTGATCGATGCGGCGGTGGCCCCTGCCCTGCTGCCGCTGATCGTCGCCGATCTGCGGGCGCTCGGCTGCGATTTCCGGGCGGGACCGCGGGCGCGGGCGATCGTGCCGGATTTGCCCGTCGCGGAGCCTGGGACGTTCGATACCGAGTGGCTCGATTCGGTGCTTTCGGTGGCGGTCGTGGACGACGTCGATCACGCGATCCGGCACATTCTGGCCCATGGCAGCGAGCACACCGACGCCATCATCACCGAAGACGCGGCAGTGGCGGCGCATTTCATGAACGGGGTCGATTCCGCGGTGGCGATGTGGAATGCCTCGACCCAGTTCTGCGATGGCGGGGAGTTCGGGTTCGGCGCCGAGATCGGGATCGCGACCGGGCGGGTGCATGCGCGCGGGCCGGTCGGGCTCGAACAGTTGACGACGTTTCGCTACCACGTTCTCGGCACCGGGCAGACACGGCCCTGACCATAGCCTCGATCCCGCCCTACGGCGATCGCAGGGGCAGCCGGATCGGGCTGCTCGGGGGCTCGTTCAATCCGGCGCATGCCGGGCATCTGCATGTGGCGAAGCTGGCGCTGCGGCATCTGCGTTTGGACCAGGTGTGGCTCCTGGTGTCGCCGGGCAATCCGTTGAAGCCGGCGCGCGGCATGGCGCCGTTGGCGGAGCGGCTGGCCTCGGCGCGGGTGCTGGCGGATGGGCGGCGGATCGTGGCGACCGACATCGAGCGCGCGTTGGGCACGGTTTTCACCGTCGATACCGTGCATGCGCTGCGCATCAGGTTCCCCCGCGCGCGGTTCGTCTGGCTGATGGGGGCCGATAATCTGACCCAGTTGCCGCGCTGGCGGCGGTGGCGGGCGCTGGTGCGCACAATGCCGTTTGCCGTGGTGCCCCGTCCCACCTACAATCATCGGGCGCTGGCCGGGCTCGCCGCGCATCGACTGTCCGCCGCACGGCTGGTTGCCCACCATGCGCCGTCGCTCGCCGGGCAGGCCGCGCCGGCTTGGGTGTTCCTGCCGGTGCCACAGAACAACGCCTCTGCCTCGGCCATTCGCGCCGCCCTCATGGGAGTCTAGGACCATCGCCAGAAAGCCATCCGCCCCGGCGGACCCGACCAAGAAACCCGCCGCACGCGTCCGCAAGGCGCCGGCCGGGGTGATCCCCGTTCCGCCCGGCACGCCGCGCAAGAAGGCGGCCGTCGCCGGTCCGCGCAAGCGCACGCGGGGCACGCCGCTCCCGTCCGAGCGGCTGGACGAGTTGCAGAAGATCATCGTCACCTGCCTGGAAGACGACAAGGCCGAGAACGTGGTGGCGCTCGATCTCGCCGGCCGTGCCTCGTTCGCGGATCGGATGGTGATCGCCACCGGCCTCGCGGATCGGCAGATTTCGGCGATGGCGATGCATCTGGAGGACAAGCTCTCCGCCGCCGGGCTGAAGCGCATCCAGATCGAGGGCTCCGGCGGTTCGGACTGGGTGCTGATCGATGCCGGCGATATCGTGATCCATCTGTTCAAGCCCGAGGCGCGCGAGATGTACGCGCTCGAGCGGATGTGGGGCCCCGATCTCGACGAGGAGCCGGTCCCGCCTGGCTGAGATGCTGCTCGTCGCGGTCGGCCGGATCGGGCGCGGACCCGAGGCGGAGTTGTTCGCCCGCTACAATGCACGGCTGCGACCCGGGTTCAGCGTGCGCGAAATCGCGGACGGGACCGGCAGTCCGGTCGAAATCAAGCGGCGCGAGGCGTTGGCGATCCTCGCGGCGATCCCCGCCGGCGCGCTGGCGGTGGCGCTCGACCTGGGCGGCAAGGTGCCGGACAGCGAGAGTTTCTCCGCCCAGTGCACGCAATGGCGGGAGAGCGGCAAGCCGCTGTGCTTCGTCATCGGTGGTGCCGAAGGGCTCGATGCCAGCGTGATCGCGCGCGCGGACCGGATATTGTCGCTTGGCGCGCTGACCTGGCCGCATCTGCTGGTGCGGGTGATGCTGGCGGAGCAGTTGTTCCGGGCGCAGGCGATCGCGGCGGGGCATCCGTATCACCGCAGCGGGCGACCGTAGAGCAGGATGACCGCCGCCTTGTTCCTCGCTCTTGATCCTGGCAGGGACGCAGGAAAGCGCTTCTTTTTTGGAAAAAAGAAGCAAAAAACTTCCATCCTTTTGCGCGGCTGGATCGGTGGCCTTCAGCTGTGCAGCCGTGATGTTCTGTGCGGGGACGCGGCGAAGCCATCAATCCGTGCTTCCGGAGAGACGGTGCTGGGGAGATGAATGAATGCCTGCGGCGCAAAAGAAGTACGGCGGTCTTACCTGAAGGATCGCCAGCAAAGCGCGAACGGATAAAGTTTTTTTGCTTCTTTTTTTCCAAAAAAAGAAGCACTTCCTGCCTTCTGCCGCCGCGGGCCACAATCGATCGGGAGCACGTCCATGCGCATGAAAGCCGCCATTCTTCGCGAGCAGGGCCGTCCGCGGCCGTATGCCGAGAGCATTGCGCTGTCGATCGAGGAGGTCGAGTTGATGCCGCCCGGGCCGGGGGAGGTGTTGATCGAGGTGGCGGCGGCGGGGCTGTGCCATTCGGATTTGTCGGCGATCGAGGGGATCCGGCCACGGCCGTTGCCGGTGATCATCGGGCATGAAGGGGCGGGGATCGTGCGCGAGCTCGGTGAGGGGGTAACTGATTTGCGCGTGGGGGATCATGTCATCACCGTGTTTGCCGCGAGTTGCGGGCACTGCCGCTGGTGCGTGAAGGGACGGCCGAATTTGTGCCCGGCGGGGAACGCGGCACGGGCGGCGGGTACCTTGCGCTCCGGGGCGCGGCGACTGTTCCAGGATGGGCAGCCGATCAATCACGGCAGCGGGTTGTCGTTGTTCGCGCAATTCGCGGTGATCGAGCGGCGCTCGGCGGTGAAGATCGAGAAGGATATTCCGCTCGATGACGCCGCGATTTTCGGCTGTGCTGTGATGACCGGGGCGGGGGCGGTGATCAACACGGCGGGGCTGCGGGCGGGGGAGGATATCGGGATCGTCGGGCTGGGCGGTGTCGGCATGAACGCGCTGTTCGCGGCGGTGGCTTCGGGGGCGGGGCGGATCGTGGTGGTGGACACGAGTGCGGAGAAGCTCGCCTTGGCGCGGCAATGGGGGGCGACGGATACGTTTCTGGCGAGCGATCCGGATTGTGCGCAGCAGGTGAAGGCGGCAACGGGGGGCGGGCTCGACAAGGTGGTGGAGGCGGCGGGGGCGATGAAGGCGGTGGAGCTGGCCTACGCCATCACCGGGCATGGGGGGTGCCTCGTGTGTGCGGGGCTGCCGGAGAGTTCGGGGCGGTTTTCGTATCCGCATGCGGACCTGGTGAGCAGCGAGCGGGAGATCAGGGGCAGCTACATGGAGAGTTGCATCGCCGAGCGGGATATTCCGCGGCTGCTGGGGCTGTATCGGCGGGGCAAACTGCCGGTGGATCGGTTGAAAAGCGGGGAATTGCCGCTGGAGGGGATCAACGCCGGGTTCGACCGGCTCGCGGAAGGCTCGGTGCTGCGGCAGATATTGCGGCCGAACGGGTAGGCATCCAGCCGCTCAGCACGAGGTCGGTCAGCGCCCAGCCCCAGCCGCCGAACAACCATACCGAGGCCGCGCGCACCATGAACCAGGCATGGCGCCAGGTATGCTCGGGGAAGATCGCGACCCAGGCGAGGAACAGCAGCGCCGCGGCGCCATAGCCGGTGCCGTTCGCCAGCAGAGTGCCGAGGCGTCCGTCGCGCCAGGCACGGCGGGCGCGATCGGCGAGCCACAGCCAGCCCGCGAGGCCGGCCGCCACGATCATCGCCGAGGCCGGGCCGGAGCCGCCCGCGGTGTAGCCGAGGTTCGATGCCTCGTTGGCAAGCAGCAGGATGTCGCGGCCCACGGCGTCGGCCCAGCTTCCGGCGGCGAGTCCGGCTTGCGGGTCCGCGATCCCGGTGCGCAGGCGCAGCTGAGCGAGAAACGGGCCGAACACTGCCTCGCCCCCCAGCACCGAGGCGGTCAAGAGCAGCTTCAGCCCGAAGCTCCCGGCCAGCCCGAACCCCCAGGCCATGGCACGGGCGAACGTGGCGGCGGCGGCCCGCGCCAGGCCGGGCGGGCGGGCGGCGGCGAGGGACAACGTGCCGGCGACAATGAGGAACAGGCTGACCGCGAAGGGCTGGCCGATCATCATGTCGAAAAACGCCTCCAGCGCCCCCGCCAGCACGGCGAGGCGGCGGATTGTGGGCTCGCCCAGCCGGTCCCACCGGGCGATCAGCACCACCGCCATCGCCCAGGCCACGATCTGGCCGGGCGCATGGCTGACGAGTTGACCGAAGCCAAACTGGCCGCCGAGAACGAAGGAGGCGAGCAGCAGCGGCGCGAGGCAGACCAGCACGCGCCGGCCCCGCAGCGCCGCCAGCACCGCCGCCAGCGCGATCAGGCCCAAACCGAGGTCGAGCAGCAGCGCGCGGTAGCCATCGAGCGGCAGAACTTGCAGCGCGAGCGCCAGCAGGGTGGACTGGCCGTGCCAGAACCTTGTGTAGGTCGGCTCGCCCTCGATCCGCAGCGTGCCGTCCAGCGCCTCGCGCAGCTCGGCGCAGCGGTAGCGGGTCGGCGGCGCGGCTTCGCCGGGCAACGGCGACTCCCCGCTCGCCAGCCGCGGGGCGAGGGCGTTGCGCAGCGCCGGCGTGTTGCCGAGCACCGCGATCTGCATGCTGGTGCAGTCGGTGTACTGGTCGATGCCGAGGAGATGGCTGGTGCTGTAGTTGGCCGGGCCGAGCCCGCCGCTGGCGAAGCCCGCGCCCAAGGCGGCCTCGATGGCCGGGCGCGGCAGCAGCACATCGGCCACGCGGATCGCCAGGAAGACCGCGTTGGCGAGCAGCAGGACCGTCAGCCAGGCGGCAATCGCGCGCATCGGGGGCTCAGCCACCCGCCAGGGCCAGCGCCCTGGCATAGACCTGCTTGCGCGGCAGTCCGGTCGCGGCGGTCACCCGGGCGACGGCTTCCTTCAGGCTGTGCGCCGCCAGTGCCGCGCGCAGCAGAGTGTCGAGGTCGGCGGAATCGGTCTCCTCGTCCTCGGCCGGGGCGACGACGAGGGTGATCTCGCCGCGCGGTGGTTCTGCCGCGAAGCGGGCGGCCAGGGCGGCGGCGGCGCCGCGGATGGTCTCCTCGAAACGCTTGGTCAACTCGCGGCCGACCGCGACCTGCCGATCGCCGAGCACCTCGGCGACGTCGGCCAGGGTTTCGGCGATGCGGTGGGGGGCCTCGTACCAGATCAGCGTGGCGCGCAGCCCGGCGCGTTCGGCTGCCCGCAGCCCGGCCAGGGTGGTCCGCCTTGCAGCCTGCCGGGGTGGCGGAAAGCCGAGGAACAGGAACGGATGGGGCGGCAGGCCGGACAGGATGAGGGCCAGGAGCGCGGCATTGGGGCCGGGCAGGGCATTGACCGGCAGGCCCGCTGCCAGCACCGCGCGCACGAGGCGGAACCCGGGGTCCGATACCAAAGGGGTGCCGGCGTCGGAGACCAGCGCGATCCGCTGCCCCTGCCGCAGCATGTCCAGCACCTGGACGATGCGGCCGTCCTCGTTGTGGTCATGCAGCGGAATGCTGCGGGCGCGGATGTCGAAATAGGTGAGCAGCCGGGCGGTGACCCTGGTATCCTCGCACAGAATCAGATCGGCGGCCTTGAGCGCGGCCACGGCACGGCTTGTCATGTCGCCAAGGTTGCCGATCGGCGTGGGAATCAGCACAAGTCCATCTGGCGGCGCCGCTGCGCGGGCCGGGTTGTCTTGCGGGAGTGGATCGGATGCTGCGTCGGACATTTTTCGCCTTTGCCTGCGGCCTTCTAGCACTGGCCGGCTGCGCTGGCGCCCCCCCCGCGCTGCGGATGCCGGGGCCGCCGCGCCCGGGGTTGCTGCCGCGGCCGTGGGTGGGCCAGCAGATGGGCGAGACGCCGGCCCCTGCCCTTTCGCGCTTCGCGCCGAACGGGCGGACGGTGGCGCTGCTGGCCCCGCTCAGTGGCGCCAACGCCGAACGCGGGCGGGCTCTGGAAGCGGCGGCCCGGCTGGCGCTGGCCGACCAGGGCAGCCCGCAGCTCGACGTGTTCGATACCCAATCCAACGCCGAGGGCGCCGCAGTGGCGGTGCGCCAGGCGCTGGCCGGCGGCGCCGGGTTGATCATCGGACCCTTGACCGCCGCCGAGACCGCCGCCGTCGCCGGCCCGGCGCAGGGGGCGGGTGTGCCGGTGCTCGCCTTCACCAACGATACCGCCCAGGCCCGGCCGGGCGTCTGGACGCTGGGGCTGACGCCGGCGCAGCAGGTCCGCCGCTTCGTCGCCAGCGTCGCCGGACAGGGCAAGACCCGCTTCGCCGCCGTGCTGCCCAATGACGGGTTCGGCCAGGCGATGGCCAGCGCGCTCACCGATACCTTGGCCGAGGCCAGCCTGCCGCTCGCCACGCTGCATTTCCACACCGGCAGCACCGCCTCGGTGAACCAGGTGATGCGCGAGGCCTCCGCCTATGGCTCCCGCCGCGGGCCGCTCGACGCGCAACTTCGCGCCGCGGCCGCGCTGCACACCGCCGAGGGCCGCAAGCGGGCGGCCGAGCTGCGGCGCGAACAGATCCCGCCGCCACCGATGGATGCGCTCCTGCTGGCCGATTTTGGCGACGTGCTGGGCACCCTGGCGAGCCTGTTGCCGTACTACGATCTCGATACATCGAAGGTGCGGGTGTTCGGCCCATCGCAATGGGCCGCGCCGCAGGTGACCGCCACCGCCGATCTCAAAGGCGCCTGGTATGCCGCCCCCGACCCGGCGCTGCGGGCCGACTTCACCGCCCGCTACGCCGCGGTCAACGGAATCCCGGCGCCGGGCTTGGCGGATTTCGCCTATGACGCGGCCGGGATCGCACGGGCACTGGCGCTGACCGGCGAGGGCTACAGCATGGCGGCGCTGTGCCGGAGCGAAGGTTTCGCCGGCGTGAACGGCGTGCTCGGACTGCTGCCGGATGGGCGGGTCCGGCGCGGGCTGGCGCTGTTCGAGATCAATCGCGGCGGCGCGGCGATGGTCGAAGCGGCGCCGAACACTCTTGGTGAGCCGGGGATCTAGCACCATGTGGCGGGTCGCCGGCACCACCCTGCTGCTCGCCGCGACGCCCCTGCTGTGTCTTGCCGCCCTCGGCGCACTCGGCTTCCTTACCGCCGCGCCGGCGTTGCCGGCCGCGCTGGTGTGTCTGATGGCGAGTTTCGTGGTGGCGCAACTGTGGCACCGCGACCTGGCGCGGTTGACCGGCGTGCTCCGCGCCCCGGCGATGCCGGCGGCCGGGCACTGGCCGGTGATCCCCGCACTCGGCCGGATTGCCAGCGATATCCAGCGCCTCGCCCGCGGCCTTGCCGCCCGCGCGGTCGAGACCGACACCGCGCGCCGGGCCAGCGAGGCGATCATCGAGCGGCTGCCCGATCCGCTGCTCCTGCTCGGGCCCGACCGGGCGCCCTCGCGCAGCAATGCCGCCGCCCATGCCGCCTTCGGCGAGGAGATGGCGGCCGTGCTGCGCCATCCCGGGCTGCGCACCGCGATCGATCGCGCCTTCACCAGCGGACGGGCACAAACCGCCGACCTCACGTTGCCGGTGCCGGTGGCGCGCGAGGTGCAGGCCACCGTCATCCCGCTCGACCCACGCCTGCCCGACGGCACCGCCGCCCTGCTCGTGCTGTCCGACCGGACCCGCGAGCGTGCGGTGGAGCGCACCCGGTCGGACTTCGTGACCAACGCGAGCCACGAACTGCGCACCCCGCTGGCCAGCCTGATCGGCTTCATCGAGACCCTGCGCGGCCCGGCGGCGGACGACCTGCCGGCGCAGCGGCGCTTTCTCGGCATCATGGCCGAGCAGGCCGCGCGGATGCACCGGCTGATCGACGATCTGCTCAGCCTCTCGCGCATCGAACTCAACGAACATCTGCCGCCGGGCGAGCGGGTGGACGTGGTCGACCTCGCGCGCAGCGTCGTCGCCGGGTTCGAGCCCAGGCTGGCCGAACGCCGGGTGACGCTGCGCCTCGACCTCGCGGACGACCTGCCGTTGGTCGCCGGCGACGCCGACCAACTCGCCCAGGTGCTGACCAACCTGATCGACAACGCCATGAAGTATGGCGGCGAACGGGGCGAGATCCGGCTCGCCGTGGCGCGGCCCGATGGCACCCGCTGGCCGGTGCGCCCCGGCGTGGTGATCGCGGTGGCGGACCAGGGGCCGGGCATCGCGCGCGCCCATCTGCCGCGGCTGACGGAACGGTTCTACCGGGTGGACAAGGCGCGCTCGCGGGGCGCCGGCGGCACCGGGCTGGGGCTGGCCATCGTCAAGCATATTGTCAACCGCCACCGCGGCCAGCTCGCCATCGACAGCGAGGAGGGCAAGGGCAGCATGTTTTCCGTGTGGCTGCCGGCCGAAACCGAACCGCCGCGGGGGGCGATCGTGGAAACGTGACTGGCCCGGTCCCGTTGCCATGCGCGAGGCGGGCGACGAAGTGCCGTAGTATGCGCCCGGATGGGGTGACTTCGGCCTCGAACCATGCCTAGTCTGCCGCCTCCATCGACTTCCACAGCAAGCGAGGCGCAGATGTCGCTCACCAACACTCCTGATCTCGAGGCACGGGCCAAGGTCGTCAAGCAGGACCTCGATTCGGTCCTGCATCCGATCGTGCAGCACCGCGCGCTGGAGAAGAGCCAGCTCGTGATCACCGGCGGCCAGGGCTCGACCATCGTCGACGCCGACGGCTCGACCTATCTCGACGCCATGGCCGGGCTGTGGTGCGTCAACATCGGCTATGGCCGCACCGAGCTGGCGCAGATCGCGGCCGAGCAGATGCAGCAGATCGCCTACTACCCGCACACCGCCATCAACTTCCCCGCCGCGCAGCTCGGCGAGCAGATCAACGGGCTGATGGGCGGCGACTACCATACCTACTTCGTGAACTCGGGCTCCGAGGCCAACGAGGCCGGCTTCAAGATCGCGCGGCAGTATGCCAAGCACGAATTCCCCGGCCAGTTCCGCTTCAAGACGATCAGCCGCCAATACGCCTACCACGGCACCACGCTGGCCACGCTGGCTGCTGGCGGCATGGGCGATCGCAAGGTCAAGTTCGAGCCCTATGCCGGCGAATTCACCCATGTGGTGGCGCCGACCTGCTATCGCTGCCCGCTCGACCTCGAATACCCGTCCTGCAAGGTGGCCTGCGCCAAGGCGTTCGAGAGCGCCATCCTCGGCGAAGGCCCGAACACGGTGGCCGAAGTCATCGTCGAGCCGATCATGTCGGGCGTCGGCATCGCGGTGCCGCCGGACGAGTATCATCCGATGGTCGAGGCGATCTGCCGCAAGTATGACGTGCTGCTGCATGTCGACGAGGTCATCAACGGCTTCGGCCGCACCGGCAAAATGTTCGGCCACCAGCATTACGGCATCAGCCCGGACATCATGGCCGTCGCCAAGGGTATCGTCTCGGCCTACCTGCCGATCGCGGCGACGATCGTGAAAAACCGCGTGTTCCAGTCCTTCCTCGGTGAAGTCGCCGAGGAGAAGCAGGTCATGCAGGTCAACACCTATGGCGGGCACCCGGTGTCGGCTGCGGTGGCGGTGCGCAACATCGAGATCATGCTGGAGGAGAAACTGCCGCAGCGGGCCGCCGAAATGGGCGCCTACCTGATGGCGGGCCTGAAGGACCGCCTGTTCCGCCACGGCATCTGCGGCGACGTGCGCGGCAAGGGCCTGCTGATCGGCATCGAGCTGGTCACGGATCGCGCCAGCAAGGTGCAGCTCCCGTCGGCGCTGATGCAGGGCGTGATCACGTTCTGCCGCAACAACGGCGTCATCGTCGGGCGTTCCGGCGGCGGCGTGCGCCACTCCAACACCATCACCCTCTCGCCGCCGCTGGTGATCACCCGCAGCGAGTGCGACACCCTGATCGAAGTGCTGGACAAGGCGCTCGAAGCCACCGTGGCGCAGATGGCGGGCAAGGCCTGATCCGTCCCCGGATCGGCTGACGGATACGGGGGAGGGCACAGGCCCTCCCCCCTTTTTTGTCCGGAGGTTAGAGCGTTGAAGAAATAGGTTCGAAATCGTAACAAAATGGGCGTGACGAAACCAGGGATGGGTGGGCGTGAAATTTTCGGCGGGGAGGTTGGGTGATGGCGCGCGCTTCCGCGGGAGGTCGGCGGAGCGGTGGTGGGAACGGGAGGGAATGCCGGGCGCGCGGGATGGCGGCGCGGCCGTCGGGGCGCGGGGCGGGACAAGGGGGCGGTGCGACGGGGCAAGTGCGGCCGCGCCGGGACGCCATGCCGGGGCGCGCTGCCGGGACGCCCGGGCTGGGACCATCGGCGGGGTTGCAGGGTTCGGACAGGGTGCGGTTGCGCCAGTCGATGTAGAGGCGCTCAAAGCAGGCGATCAGGTGTTCGAGTTGGTCCGATGACAGCGGGGCCTCGGTGCGGCGCGCACGGCGCCGCGCCGGGGCTGGGGCGGCGACGGCCCGCAGTCCTATGAGCAGCGCGTTGAGGAAGCAGTGTAGAATTATCATGTTAGTCGTTATATATAACTATCCTTGCCGCGGTGCAAGTGGGAGGCGTTGCTTTTTCTAAGAAAACATCGCCTCCCCGCTTCCCTCTGCCGTCGCCGCGCAAGGGGGAAAGGTCCAGGGGCTTGGCCCCTGGCGGGTCCGGGCGGCGCCCGGCCTTGCTTTTCCGATGCCTCACTATCAGCGACGGCTGGTTTTATGGGCCCTTGCGCACGCCGTTGGTTTCGGCCTCGGTGATGAGGCGGAAGGCGTCATCCTGCAGCAGCAGGCGCGCGCGCATCAGGTTATCGGCGGCCAGGCGGATCGCATTCACGTAGGCCTGCTTCGTCGGATAGCGCTCCTCCAGCGACAGGCGTGGATCGCCGGCCTTCTCGCGCTCGGCTTTGGTCGCGGCGAAGGGGACGAAGGCGCCGTTGAAGTTGCAATAGGCCTCGTCGAACAGGCCCGGCCGGAAGCTGTTCCAGGCGGTGTAGGTGCCGATCGGAACCTGTAGGAACAGCGAGCGCACGCCGCCGAGGTCATTGCCGTCGGCATCGACCTGCGGCACCAGCACGCCGTAGCTGGCGCTGCCACTGCGCGGCGGCTCGACGGTGATCACGCCCATGGTATCGCCGGGCTTGTAGCCATGGCCGCGATCGAGCACGTGCAGTGGATTGGGTAGCACCGTGTTGCGCAGCGCCGGACGGTCGGTGCCGCCATAGTTGTTGGCGGGGATGGCAGGAAAGCGGACCAGGTCCGCCGCAACCAGGGTGCCATCGGCGATCCGCGGCACGGCGGAGCTGGGCGGGCGCTTGTCGTCGCGCACCCAGGCGGTGAGCCCGTCAAGCAATGCGCGCATCGTCCAGATATGGGGATTGGGATTGCCGGGGAGCCGGCACAGCCCGAACGGGGCCGCGGTCGGCAGCGGCAGCGCGGCTGGGCCGTGCTGGGTCGAGGCCATGATGAAGGTGCGGACATTGGCCGGATCCGCCACGTCGCGCAGGCCGAGCGGGTCGGTCAGGCCCAGGGACTGGCGGCCTTCCCAGACTTCGAGCGCGGTCGCGGCGTGGAAGATGCGCGGACAGGTATTGTCCAGGGTGCAGCGGTCGAGCAGCCCCTGGGTGCGCCCGGTCAGCGGATCGGTCTGGCGCGCATAGCTGAACGGGAAATCATAGGCGGGATAGCTATGGTCGGGCTGCTCGCCCCAGGCGCGGCCGGGCTGTGCGAAGCGCAGCGAGAGCGGGAGCAGGCCGCCGCCGATATGGGGGAGCATGGCGTCGAACGCCTTGCCGCCGGCTTCGGCCTTGTTGAACCCGAGATGCAGGAAGGTCCGCATCATCCGGCCCGACTGGGACGAGCCCATCACCAGGGTCTTGATGTCCTTGCCATGCACCACCGGATTCGCGACCCCGGCATCGTCCTTGTCGCGGTTCTTGAGGAAGTCAGCCAGGTCGCGCGCCGCGGCGAAGCCAAGCCCCATCACCAGCGGGTCCTGCCCGCGATAGACGAGCTCATACAGCTTGCCCGGCTCGAAACCGGCGGGGAGGCAGATTTTCTTGGGGTCGGGCCTGGCCGTGCCATCGCTGCAGTCGGCAAAACTCCACGCGCTGTTGGCGATGGCGACCCGCGGCGCCCTCTCGCTCGAACGCACCGTCAGCGTCGGCAGGAAGCCGTCGGAAAACGGCCTGGTGTTGTCGAGGCTCGCCGTCGGGTAGCTCGCCGTGGTGTCCGTGGTGAACCAACCGCCGCCGAGGTTCTGGGACTTCGAGGCAACCGGGGAGGCGAATTCAGCCCGTACCACCCCCGTCAGCGGCGAGCCATCGGCATTGCGCGCGGCGGGAACGCGCAAAGTCATGCGGTTGTTGCCCGGCAGCACGTCGGCCTGCCAGCCGAACCAGACGGTGGTGAAGCCCTGCCGCTGCATCCAGCCGTCGCCGGCATCATCCGCGGCGTTGATATTGGTCAGCGTGCCCTTGACGTCGGCGTTGAACAGGGCGAGGCCGCCCTTGTTGCCGCGATTGAGGATGTTGAAGAACAGCACGCCGTTGCTGGCCGCCGGGTTGGCGGGGCGGATGATATCGATGTCGGTGTCGTATTCGACCATCCCGCTTGCGTTGCGTGGCGCCAGCGCAAGATCCTGGATATTGGCGTTGGCGGGGGCCTTCGGATCAACCTCGCCATGCGCCCGCCCGGTGACGCGCTCGAAAGCGCCGGTGGGAGAAAACACCTTGCCGCCGAACGCCGGGGTCACCTTGAGGTCCTCGAGTCGGGTGATCCGGGCCTCTGCCGCAGTGGTCAGCGCGCATAGCACCACAGTTGCCATCGTTATCCATCGCATCGACGTTCTCGCTCCTGGAATTGTTGCCCGAAACCTGCCCCGATCGCACCGCCGCGGCAAGGGCAGCCGGTTCGCAAGTCGACGCGAAAACATTCCGATTCGCCTTGCAATCGGCGACGCCGGTGGGTTAGAGCCCGGCTTCCCTCGATAAGGACGCAGCGATGTCAGGCGGCACCACCACGCGGCATGACTGGTACAAAGCCGTTCTGGATATCGTCGTCGCCCCCGCGGCGAGTACCGGGGCACCCGGACGTGGCGCGGCGGACCCGCAGGTGCAGGCGATCGAAGCCGAGATCGACCGACGGCTCAAATGGGCGCTGCGCGAAGCCGAACGGCTGGAAGAATCGAGCAGGAACTATTCCGAGGAAGGAGCGGTGTCGGAGGCCTTCGGCGCTGCGGTGGACAAGGTGAACCTCGCCTTCGACAGGGTGGCCGATAAGATTACCGGCACCGATCCCGCCAAGGGACGAACGGCCGGCGACGAAGCGAGCATGGCCTGGGCGCGGGACCTTGCTGCGCTCTCGAAAGCAACCACCGGCTCCGAAATGGAAGGGGCGAAGCGGCTGCGGGCAGAGCATGATGTCATCGTGAAGGAGCGGACCAAGATCGCGGCACTGCCTGACGCTGCGGCCCGCCTGAAGGCCAACCAGAACATCGAAGCGCGCCTCGTCAAGCTGCACGATGAAGAGGAAAAGCGGTCTGCGGCCGGCAAGGCCGCCGGCAAAGCTTATTATGACGAGGGCATGGAGGAAGCCGCCAAGCGGAACGCGGCGAAACGCCAGCACGAGGAGGAGCAACGCAAACTCTTCGGAGGCCCCTGATCCGGCCCTCATGCCCAGGGCAATCGGGGGAAGGCGAAGCGAACAAGACAGGCTCCGCCGGCCAAGGGCCGTAGGCCCCTGGACCCCATTCATTTAAGCGGCCGGATCACTGACCTTCAGTTGGAAGCCCGCGATCTCGCGTGCGGAG
>CAIYSR010000060.1 GCA_903928895.1 uncultured Rhodospirillales bacterium
CCGCCTGGCGCAGGGTGGGCGGTGTTTCCTGTGCGCTCTCGACGCGCAACACCTCGCCATCCCAGCCGCCACCGAACGGCACGACCGTGGCGCCGAGGCGGATGAACCCGTCCTTTATGAGATCGTACCAGCAGGACGGCGCGCGCGTCTTGCGGGTCTCCCAGCCGCACACCAGCAGCCGGTCCTCGGCCCGGGTCAGGGCGACGTAGAGCAGCCGGTTGTATTCCGCCATCCGCCGCGCCTCGGCCGCCGCGCGCAGCGCGTCCACCGCGGCGCAGCGCAACTCCTTGCGCGGCGACCACAGCGGCACCTCCGCCCCGCCCACCGGGTCGGTTGCCCACAGGATGCGGGCATCGTCCAGCGGCAACGCCGTGGTGTCGGGCAGGATCACCAGCGGTGCCTGCAATCCCTTGGCGCCATGCACGGTCATCACCCGCACCGCCGCCCCCGCCCCTTCGGCCTCGCGCTTCACCTCGGCGCCGGACTGGCGCAGCCAGTGCACGAACCCCTGCAACGACGGCGGATGCAGCGCGCCGTAGTCGAGAGCGGCCTGCAACAGCTCGTCCACCGGCTCCGCCGCCTCCGGCCCGAGCCGCGCGAACAGCCGTGCCCGCCCGCCGAGCGGACCCAGCGCCTCGCTCAGCAGCGCATGCGGCGCCGCATAGTCCACCCGCCCGAGCAAAGTGGCGAAGAAATCCGCCGCCGCCTGCCAGCGCGCATCCTCCCCCGCCCGCGTCCGCAGGCTGCGCCACAAGGTTCCGCTGCGGCCCGGCGCCAGGGCGATCAGGTCGTCATCGTTCAGGCCGCCGAAGGGCGAGGTCAGCACGCAGGCGAACGACAAATCATCGTCGGGCAGCAGCAAGGCGTCGCACAGGGTCAACACATCCGCCACCGCCGGCTGCGCCGTCAGCACCATGCGGTCGAGCCCGGCCACCGCCACGCCCTTCGCCTTGAGCGCCCGCACCAGGGTCCGGCCGAACTGGTTGCGCCGGCGCACCAGAACCAGGATATCGCCGGCCGCCAACTTGCGGCCCTGGCTCGGCAGGTCCTGCTGCCCGATCGCCCCGGCGATCCAGGTGGCGAGCGCATCGGCCAGCCGCTCCGGCGCCCCCATCGCGGCTTCGTTGCGCTCCGGCACCGTCCAGGCCGCCGCATCCGGCGGGGTCGGCGCCGGCACCAGCGGCCACAGCTCCACCATGCCGGCCTGCCCCGCCCGATCCGCCAAATGGCGCAGCCCGGTGCCGACCCCGGCGGCGGCCAGCGGGTTCTCGAACACCCGGTCGACCAGTTCCAGGACCGGGGCGGTGGAGCGGAACGAGACATCGAGCGCGACATCCTCCCACGCCGCGCCGGCGCGCGCGACCTGGCCGCGCATGCGTCCGCGCCAGTGCTCGAACTGCTCCGGATCGGCGCCCTGGAAGCCGTAGATCGACTGCTTGCGATCGCCCACCGCGAAGATCGTGCGCCCGGTCGCGCTCTCCTGGGCGCCGGTGCCGGCGAAGAATTCCGCGGTCAGCCTGCCCGCGATCTCCCATTGCGCCGGGGCGGTGTCCTGGACCTCGTCGAGCAGCAGATGGTCGAGCCCGCCATCGAGCTTGTAGAGCACCCAGGCGGCCCCGGGATCGTCGAGCAGGCGCCGGGTGCGCGCGATCAGGTCGTCGTAGTCGAGCTGCGCCGCCGCCTCCTTGCGCGCGCCGTAGCCCTGCACCACCGGGCGGGCCAGCACCAGCAGGGCTTCGGAGACCGCGGCGACACGCAGCGCCCGGCGGTCATCCTCGACCGCGGCAACCCTTGCCTGTTCGGCGAGGAAGACGTCGAGCAGGCCGGGATGGGCGGTCTCCAGCTTCTTGTTGGCGAACACCGAAGGGCCGCGCGGCACGCCGTCCGGCCTGAGGAACAATTCGCGCCATCCGGCATCCCAGTATTCCGCCCGCTCGTCGGCCGGGATCGATAGAAATTCCATTATCGCGGCCGCCCGCTCGCGGATGGTCGGCGAGCCCTGCGCCGCCGCGACCTGCGCCGCCCGGCACAAGGCACCCTCGCCTTGCCATTGCACGGCGGTTTCGATCACCTCGGCCTCGGATCCCGCGGTGATCCCCAACACCCGGCGGATCGCCCCGGCATCGGCATCCAGCAGGTCTCGCCTGGGCAGCAGGGACCTGACGAGCCCGCCGAATTCATCGAGCCCGACCAGCCCGGCCAGCACCGCCAGCGCCGCGCGCTTCTCGTCGGTGTAGGCGCCGGCCAGCATCGCCTCGCGCGCCTCGGCCAGGGCGCCGGCGGTTTCGAGCTCGTCGACCAGGCGGAAATGCGGCGACAGCGCCGCCTCCAGCGGGAAGCGGCGCAGCAAAGACTGGCAGAAGGCATGGATGGTGCCGATGCGCATGCCGCCGGGAAGATCGAGCACCTCGGCGAACAAGGCCCGGGCCTTGGCCCTTGTGGTGTCATCCGGCGTCACGCCAAGCCCGCGCAGGGCATCGTCGAGCCGATCCTGCGCCAGCGTCACCCAGCCGCCGAGGCGAAGTTGCAGGCGCACCGCCATCTCGGCCGCCGCCGCCTTGGTGAAAGTCAGGCACTGGATGCGCCCGGGCGCGGCGCCGGCCAGCATCAGGCGCAGCAGCCGGTCGATCAGCAGCTTGGTCTTGCCCGAGCCGGCGGAGGCGGCGACGAAGGCCGAGACCGCGGGATTCGAGGCCTGGAGCTGCGCCGCCTCGGCGCGCTGGCGGGGACCTTGTATCATTCCTCATCCCCCGCCGCGATCCACTCGGCGACCCGCGCGAGCTGGGCGTATTCGGGGAAGCGGGGGGCCCGGCCGGGGTGCGGCTGCGCCAGATAGGCGCGGTCGGGGTCCTCGTAGGTGGCGATCAGGGCGCGCAGGTTGGTTTCGGCCTCACCGGCCGCCGCCGCCACCGCGTCGGCGTCGCCGCTCCACAGGCTGGTGGCCTTGCCTTCGACATGGCCGCCGCTGAGATGCCAGTAGACCAGTTCCGCCGCCTGTCCGGCGATGCCGGCGAAGGCCCCGGCGGCGGCCATCGCGGCCTCCAGCGGCAGTTGCGGGGCGAAACCGGCCTCGACCTGTTTCTGGCTCGGCGGCGCCCCGGTCTTGTAGTCGAAGATCGCCAGCCTTCCATCGGCGCGCAGATCGATGCGGTCGGCCCGGCCACGCAGCGCGAACGGACGGCCGCCGGTGGCGAGGGTCCAGGTCCCCGCGACCTCGCTCGCGACTTGGACCGGCGCACCGGCGAGGCGCCGTTCGATCTCCTCGCCGGCGACCCAGTCGGCGATGCGGGCGAGCCGGGGCGCCCACCATTCCGCCAAAGCCGGGCGCAGCCCGGCTTCGCTCAGGGCGCGATCCATCGCCGCGCGCAAGGCCTCAGCGGCGCGCGGCGGCAGGGCGGCGCCGTGTTCGGCGAGGAACAGCTGGATCCCCTTGTGCACCAGCACGCCGTAATCGGCCGCGTCGGTGGCCTCGTCGAGCGGCTTGAGCGGCTCCAGCTTCAAGATGTGGCGGGCATGGATGGCATAGGGGTCTTCGAGCCAGGTCTGCACCTCGGTCACCCGCAGCCGGGTCGGCCGCAGGGCGACCGGCGGTTTCGGACGCGGGGCGGCAACGGGTCGGGGGCCGTCGGCGGGCTGGTCGAGCAGCCCGGCCCAGTTCGCCGCGTCGTGACGCGGCAGGCGCTGCCCGGCGCCGCCCAGCATCGCCTCCAGCCGCACCAGCCAGCGGGCCGGGACGCTCGGCGCGCGGTCGCGGCGGCGGGCGCAGGAGAGCAGGACGAGGGGGGCGCAGCACGCCGCCATGACGAAATCATGCGCCGCCTGACCAACCCGCTCCTCCGGACTTGGCAGCCCGGCCTGGCGCCGCATCGGCCGGCTGAGCCAGGGGCCGGGATCGGTCGCCGGCGGCCACACCCCCTCGGCCAACCCGCCGAGGACGGCGACATCGACCGATTGGAGACGCGCCTCCAGCAGGCCCCAGATGAACACCCGCGGATGCTCGGCGCTGTCGCTCCGCCCGCGCAGCGCCCGGCGGCTGCGCACCACCTCGCCCTCCAGCACGGCATCGAGCAGCGGGCCGACCACGCCGGGCCGCTGCTCCGGCAGAAAGGCGAAGGCCTCGACCGCGGCGGCGAGGCAGGCCGCCAGGGCCTCGCCCTCCTCCTGCGCCCACAGGATCGCCGGGCCTTGGGCTTCGTCGGTGGCGGCCAGGGCCTCGCCGGCCGCGATCAGGGCGGCCAGGGCGTCGGCCGGCGGGAGGCGCAGCGCGGCCCCGATCCGCAGCAGCGGGGCGAGCGCGTCCTGCACCCGCTCGACGAATCCGGTCAGCTCGTCGCGCAGCTCGGCCGGCGCGGTTGCCGCCCGGCGGCGCAGCCCGTCGAAACCGGGCGCCGGGCGCTGACCGCGCAGGCTGGCCTGCTCCAACCGCCGCGCCAGTGCCCGGCACGCGGCGGGGGCGAGGCCGGCCGCGGTCAGCGGATGTTTCAGCAGGGCCAGCAGCGGCACCGGGGCGAAGTCGGCCGCCGCGGCGGCGGCGAGCAGGCGCAGGAACACCGCCGGCGGGGTCACGCCCAGGGCTTCGCCGGCGCTGTCGTCGGCGACCACGCCCCAGCGCAGCAGTTCGGCCGCCACGCGGCGCGCCAGCACGCGATCGGGCGTGATCAGCGCGGCCCGGCGCCCTGGCGTTTGCAGGCTGTCGCGCAGCACCAGCGCGATGGCCGCCGCCTCCTCCTGCGCGTCCGCCGGTTGCAGCCGGAACAGCCCGGCGGTGTCGCGGGCATGGGGCAGCTGCCAGCGGCCGAGCGCGCGGGCCGGCAGCAGCGCCTCGGACAGCAGCTCCGCCCGGCCCGGCGCCGGGAGCCAGGGGGTGACGTCATCGCGGCGGGCGCCGAGCCCGGCGAGCAGGGTCTTCAACCCGTCCTGCGGATGCCCGTCGGCCACCGCCTCCCAGGCCTCGTCGGTCATGGCGTGATCGAGGCCGGGCAGCACGATGCGGCCGCCTTGCAGGTCCGCCACCACCTTGAGCAGCGCCGCCACCGCCGGGATGCCGGCCGTGGTGCCGGCGATCCACACCGGCTCGTCCGGCGGCGCGCTTTGCCAGGCGTTGGCCTGCGCCCGCAGCAGCAGGACCTGGCGGGCGGCCGGGTTGGCCATGCCGTTGTCGGCGAGCCAGACTGGCCAGGCCCGGGTGACGATGTCGAGGAACTGCAACGTCACCCGCCAATGCTCGGCATGCTCGGCGGCGGCGGCCTGTTCGAGCGCGGCGGGCAGGTCGATCTCCATCCGCTCGGCTTCGTCCATCAGGGTGGCGAGTTCGCCGGCGAGCATCCAGGCGCGGTCGGCGCTGGCGACCCCGCCGCGTTCGGGCGGCAGCTTGAGGATCATCGCCGACAGCGCCGCGAGGCGGCGCGCCGGCGCGATCGCGGGCGGCAGGTCGAGCGCGCCGGACAGGGCCAGCGGCGCCTCGTCGAGCGCGCCGAGCGCGGTGATGCGGGGCAGCAGCATCGGCACGCCGCCGCTCGCGCGCAGGAAGGCCTCGGCCAAAGCGCGGGCGGCGCGGCGGGTCGGCAGCAGGATCAGTCCGCGCGCCAACGGGTCGGCGCCGTGCGCGGCGAGCCAGCGCTGGGCGATTTCGTCGAGGAAGGCGGCGCCGGCGGGCAGGGAGACGAGGTTCACGCGGTCCAGCCGATCAGCCCGGCGCGGCGGGTCTGCGCGTCGAGGATCGACAGGCGCAGGCCGAGCGCGCCTTGCGGCAGGTACGGCCCCAGCCGGTCCGGCCATTCGACCAGCACGATGTCGCGCAGCAGCTCGTCCCAGCCCAGCTCGTCCAGCCCCTGCGGGCCGGGCAGGCGCCACAAATCGAGGTGATGCACCGGGCCGCGCGGGGTGTCGTAGCTCTGTACCAAAGTGAAGGTCGGGCTTGGCACGTCGAGACCGGGATCGCCGGTCAGCGCGCGCAGGAAGGCGCGCGCGAAGGCGGTCTTGCCGGCGCCGAGCGGGCCTTCGAGCAGGACCACGGCGCCCGGCCGCACCTTCCCCGCCAGGACCGCGGCGAGGCCGGCGGTGGCGTCGAGATCGTGCAGGGTAATCTCGGACTCGGCCATGACCCCAGCCTATCCCAGCCTTCCCCCCGGTTCCACCGCGGCGCCCGGCATGCGATAGAGCGGGCATGACAACCGACATCGAAACCGACATCGCCATCGTCGGCGCCGGCCCGGCGGGGCTGTTCGCCGTCTTCGAGCTCGGCATGCTGAAGATCCGCAGCGTGCTGATCGACTCCCTCGCCGAGGTCGGCGGCCAATGCGCGGCGCTGTATCCGGAGAAACCGATCTACGACATCCCCGGCCTGCCCGCGATCGAGGCGGGGGCGTTGATCGCGCAGCTTGAAGCCCAGATCGCCCCGTTCGCGGCGCCGCGCCTGCTGGGCCGGCGGGTCGAGGGACTCGCGGGCGCGGCCGGCGACTTCACGCTGACCACCGACCGTGGCGAAACCGTCCGCTGCAAGGCGGTGGTGATCGCCGCCGGGGCGGGGGCGTTCGGGCCGAACCGGCCGCCGCTCGACGGGCTCGCGGAGTACGAGGCCAGCGGGGCCGTGCAGTACTATGTGCGCCGCCGCGAGGACCTGCGCGGCAAGCGGGTGGTGATCGCCGGCGGCGGCGATTCGGCGGTGGACTGGGCGCTGGCGCTGAACGGGATCGCCGCCTCGATCCAGGTGGTGCATCGCCGGGCCAAGTTCCGCGCCGCGCCCGAGAGCGCCGCCCAGCTCGATGCGGCGGCGGGACGGGGCGAGATCGAGATGGTCATCCCCTATCAGCTGCATGCCCTGCATGGCGGCGGCGGCACAATGACCGGCGTCGAAGTGGCCGATCTCGACGGCAAGACCCGGCTGCTCGAAGCCGATGTGCTGCTGCCGTTCTATGGGCTGTCGATGGATCTCGGGCCGATCGCGGCCTGGGGCCTTGATCTCGACCGCCACCATGTCGCGGTCACGCCGGCGACATGCGAGACCTCGATTCCCGGGGTGTTCGCCATCGGCGATGTCGCGACCTATCCGGGCAAGCTCAAGCTGATCCTGCAGGGTTTCTCCGAGGCGGCGATGGCGGCCCATGCGATCCACCCCATCGTGCATCCCGGCACGGCGCTGCATTTCGAGTATTCGACCTCCAAGGGGGTGCCGGCCAAGGGCGAGAGGGTGTGAGGGCGCTGCTGCTGCCGGTGAAGCTGCGGGCCAATGCCAAGCAGCGGCTGGCGCCGCTGCTGGGCGGAGAGGACCGCCAGGCGCTGATGTCGGCGATGATCGAGGACGGGTTCGCCGCCGCGCGGGCAGCGCTTGCGCCCCAGCGCATCTACGTCGTCACCGCCGATGCCGGCATCGCCGCGGTGGCGGAGGGGTTCGGCTGGACGGTGTTGCACGAGACGGTGCAGACCTCGGAGTCGGCCTCGGTCGATGCCGCCGCGCGGATTTGCGAGGCGCAGGGGGTGACGGCGCTGCTGCGGCTGCCGCTCGACCTGCCCGTCGTGACCGGGGCGGATATCGATGCGGTGTTCGCGGCCGATGCGGATGTGGTGATCGTGCCCTCGCGCGACGGGACCGGGACGAATGCGATCCTGCGGCGGCCGCCAACTTTGTTCCCGTCGCATTTCGGGCCGGACAGCCTGCCCAGGCATTCCGCCGAGGCGGCGCAGGCGGGGGCGCGGCTGGTGGTGCTGGCCAATCGCAATATCGGCATGGATGTGGATGACGCAGCCGATCTGCGGGCCCTGCTCGGCCACGCCCCCGGCGGCGCCACCGGCGCCTGGCTGGCGGCGCGGCCCGATCTCGTCGGCGCCCTGTCGCGCTGACATCTTTCTGCTAGCCTGCCCGTTCACCCCGGAACCCCCGCATGTCCGAGCCGGTCCGCCATCGCCTGCTGATCTCGATCTTCTCGATGATGGGCACCCTGATGCAGGTGCTCGACTCGACGATCGCCAACGTCGCGCTGCCCTACATGCAGGGCAGCCTGAACACCACGATCGACCAGATCTCCTGGGTGCTGACCTCCTATGTGATCGCCTCGGCCATCGCCACCGCGCCGGTGGGCTGGCTGTCGACGCGGTTCGGGCGGAAGAACCTTTATCTGACCTGCATGATCGGCTTCACCTTGGCCTCGATGCTGTGCGGGGCCGCGCAGTCGCTGACCCAGATGGTGGTGTTCCGCATTTTGCAGGGCTGTTTCGGCGCGGCGCTGATCCCGCTGTCGCAGGCCACCATGCTCGACATCTACCCGGCGGAGAAGCGCAACCAGGCGATGGCCGCCTTCGGCATGGGGGTGATGATCGGGCCGATCCTGGGACCGACGCTGGGCGGCTACCTGACCGATGCGTTCGACTGGCGCTGGGTGTTCTACATCAATCTGCCGATCGGCATCGTCGCGACCACCGGGCTTGCGATCTTCCTGCCGCGGGCGCCGCGCAATGACGGGCTGCGCTTCGATGTGGTGGGCTTCACCGTGCTGGCGGTGGCGGTGGGCGCGTTCCAGTTGATGCTGGATCGCGGCCAGACCGAGGACTGGTTCAATTCGCGGGAAATCGTCGTCGAGGCGGTGCTGGGCGGGCTCGGCGCCTATCTGTTCCTGGTCCACATGTTCACGGCGAAAAAGCCGTTCATCCCGCCCGAGCTGTTCAAGGACCGCTATTTCACCACCGCGACGCTGCTGATGTTCACCACCAACACGGTGATGATGGCGTCCTCGGCGCTGATCGCGCCCTATCTGCAGAACCTGTCCGGCCATTCGGTCTCGGAGACCGGGCTGCTGATGGCGCCGCGCGGGTTCGGCACGATGGGGGCGATGATCTTCATCTCGCGGCTCAGCACCGGCGTCGATCAGCGCAAGCTGATGGCGATGGGCTTGTCGGTGCTGGGGGTGTCGATGTTCGACATGAGCCACTGGACACCGGATGTCTCGGCCACGCGGGTTGGCCTCACCATGGTGATCCAGGGCTTCTCGATGGGCTGCATCTGGAACCCGGTGACGGTGATCTCGTTCACCACGCTGCCCGCCTATCTGCGCGGGGACGCCACCGCGGTGCAGTCACTGTGCCGCAACATCGGGGCGGCGATCGGCATTTCGGTGACCGCGTTCATGCTCGCGCGCAACATCCAGGCCTCGCATGCGGGGCTTGCCGCCGGGCTGACGCCGTTCAACCGGCTGCTGCAATGGGGCGGCAACCTGGGCGATCCCGCGACGATGAAGGGGGCGGCGCTGCTGGATCAGATGGTGACGCGCCAGGCGCTGATCATCGCCTACAACAATGACTTCCTGATGATGTCGATCGTCTCGATCCCGGCGCTGCTGATGCTGCTGCTGTTGCGGCGCGGCGGGCGGACCTGATGCCTCGCCTAGAGCCTTATCGGAACTGACAGGCGTTCCGATAAGGCTCTAGCTCGTTGTTTTGTCGCGTGATTCACGCCGTCGTGTGATGCCACCTTTGGCGATCACGCTTCAGCGCTTGCGCCGGTTATAGGCCAGTTCCGACGCGGTGAGGCGGAAGCTGACATAGATCGTGTAGTCGGTGATCGGCCGGCTCTGGGAGACCGGGAAGGACAGGGTGACCTCCTCGCCGACGGTGCTGGTGCGGTCGACATTGGCGGGGAAGCTGAGGGCGGCGACGAACAGCTTCTGGTCGATCGGCTGGCCGGCGGCGGTGACGCTGACGAGATAGGGCAGATCGGTGTCGCGCTGCGTCGAGGCGGGGCCGCGGGTGGCGTCGATCAGGACGTTGAGCGCGGCGTTGACGCTGCCGCCCTTGCCGGGGCTGCAACTCGCCTTGACCCCGGTGATGCGGGCCTGGAGCACAAGATCGGTCAGGTCGGTGCCCTCGCCGCGCATCCGGGTGAGGTCGGCGGCGTCGGCGAGGAGCTTGAGCTGCGGGCAGGTGGGCGCGAACTGCTGATCGCTGGCGCCGCAGCCGGCGAGCGCGAGCAGGCCGAGCAGCGGCAGCGCCAGGCGGGGCGCACGCGGCAGGAGGGAAGGGTTCGCTTCGGTCAACGGCATCATCGGCTCCGGGGTATTGGGCGGCGGGTCATTGTTCGCCACCGCGGCGTGCGGCATACTGGGCTGGTGTAGAGTATGACGGACGCCGATAGAAGCGGCCATCAGGCTCCAGCACTTTGTTTGATCGCATGATCCCGGCCCGGGGTGGTTCCACCTTCGGTCATCATGCTCTAGCGCCACGGACAACATGCCACAAGACACACCTGCCAAACCCGCCCTGCGGGTCCTGCTTGCCGGCCCGCGCGGATTCTGTGCGGGCGTGGATCGCGCCATCAGGGTGGTGGAGGAGGCTCTGCGCCGCTATGGCGCGCCGGTCTATGTCCGCCACGAGATCGTCCACAACCGCACCGTGGTCGAGGATCTGGAGAAGCAGGGCGCCGTGTTCGTCGACGAGCTGACCGAGGTGCCGGAAAGCGCGCAGGTGGTGTTCTCCGCCCATGGCGTGCCCAAGAGCGTGCCGGCCGAGGCGCAGCGGCGGGGGCTGACCTATCTCGACGCCACCTGCCCGCTGGTTTCCAAGGTGCATCGCGAGGCGGAGCGGCATTTTGCCGGCGGGGGCGCCGACGCGGTCCATATCCTGATGATCGGCCATGCCGGGCATCCCGAGGTGGAAGGCACCATGGGCCAGTTGCCGCCCGGCGCGATGAGCCTGATCCAGAACGCCGAGGAGGCCCGTGCCGTCGTGCCGCGGGACCCCGCCCGGCTCGCCTTCATCACCCAGACCACGCTGTCGGTCGACGACACCGCCGAGATCGTCGAGATTCTGCGTAGCCGTTTCCCCGAGATCCGCGGCCCGAAGAAGGAGGATATCTGCTACGCCACCACCAACCGCCAGGCCGCGGTGAAGACCATTGCGCCCGAGAGCGACCTGGTGATCGTCATCGGCAGCCCGAACTCGTCGAATTCGCTGCGCCTGCGCGAAGTGGCGGAGCGCTCCGGCGCCGGCCGCGCGATCCTGCTGCCCAAGGCCGATGCGCTCGACTGGTCGCTGCTGGACGGGGTGCGCACCCTCGGCATCACCGCCGGCGCGTCCGCCCCGGAGGTTCTGGTGGACCAGCTCCTGGCCCGGCTGCGCAGCCATTTCACGCTGGAGATCGAGGAGCGCAGCGTCACCACCGAGGACGTGATCTTCAAGCTGCCCGCGCCGCTGGCCGACTGAGGCAGCCATGGCGGTCTATACGGAAGTTTCGGACGAGGCGCTCGCCGCGTTCCTCGCCGACTATGACATCGGCAGCATGGTGGCGTTCCGCGGCATCGCCGAGGGCGTCGAGAACAGCAACTTCTCGCTGCGTACCACCGGCGGCGACTTCATCCTCACGCTTTACGAGAAGCGGGTGATCCCGGCCGAACTGCCGTGGTTCCTCGGGCTGATGGAGCATCTCGCCGGGCGCGGCATCGTCTGCCCGCAGCCGGTCCGCGGGCGCGACGGGCAGGCGCTGCGCCAGCTCGCCGGACGCCATGCCGCGATCACCACCTTCCTCCCCGGGGTCTGGCCGCGGCGGGTGCGGCCGGAGCATTGCGGCCCGGTGGGTGCGGCGCTGGCGGCCCTGCATCTTGCCGGCGAGGGCTATGCCGCCACGCGGGCCAATGCGCTGGGGCCGCAGGGCTGGGCGCCGTTGCTCAACCGCAGCGTCGGCGGCTGCGACCGGGTGCAGCCGGGCCTGTCGATCGAACTCCCCGCCGCGCTGGGCAAGATCCTGGCCGCCTGGCCCGCAGACCTGCCGGTCGGGCATATCCATGCCGACCTGTTCCCCGACAATGTCTTCTTCCTCGACGGCAGGCTGTCCGGCCTGATCGACTTCTATTTCGCCGCCACCGACATCCTGGCCTACGACATCGCGGTCTGCCTCAACGCCTGGTGCTTCGAGCAGGACCTTGCCTTCAACGTCACCAAGGCGCGCGCCATGCTGGGCGCCTACGAGACGATCCGCCCGCTGTCGCCGGCCGAGCGCGCCGCCTTGCCGGTGCTGTGCCAGGGGGCGGCCCTGCGCTTCGCGCTGACCCGGCTCTACGACTGGATCAATACCCCGGCCGACGCGCTGGTGACGCGCAAGGACCCGCTCGAATATGTCCGCCGCCTGCGCTTCCACCTCGCCGCCCGGGACGCGCATGCCTATGGCATCTGAGGACATTCGCGAGTTCGTCGAGATCTGGACCGACGGCGGCTGCAAGCCCAATCCCGGGCCGGGCGGCTGGGCGGCGGTGCTGCGGTTCAAGGGGGTGGAGCGGGAGTTGACCGGCTCCGAGACCGAGACCACCAACAATCGCATGGAACTGACCGCGGCGGCGGCGGCGCTGGAGGCGTTGAAGCGGCCGTGCAAGGTGGTGGTGCACACCGATAGCGAATATCTCAAGAACGGCATCACGCGCTGGCACACCGGTTGGGTGCGCAAGAACTGGCGCAACGCGGCGGGCGATCCGGTGAAGAACATGGATTTGTGGCGCCGCATTCTCGACGCCGCCAAGCCGCACGAAATCGAGTGGAAATGGGTGCGCGGCCACTCCGGCGATATGATGAACGAACGGGTGGATGTGTTGGCGACCAAGGCGCGCGATGGGGCGAAGCCAAACGGATAGAAGTTTTTTGCTTCTTTTTTTCAAAAAAGAAGCCCTTGCGTCACCCCAGGATAAACCCGCCGCCCAGCACGCGCGCGCCGTCGTACATCACGCAGGCCTGACCGGGCGCCGGCAGCGCCGGGGTGTCGAGGGTGACGAGGGCGCCAGCGCCGTCCGGGGTGACGGTCGCGGGATGGGGTTCCTCGCGGGCGCGCAGCTTGACGGTGCAGCGCAGCGTGGCCGGGGGCACCAGCCAGTTCATTTCGCGCAGGCGCAGGGTGGCGGTGCCGTCGCGGCGCGGGCCGACGACGACCCGGCGGGTTTGCGGATCGAGCGCGAGCACGATCCGGCGGGTTGCCCCGTCATGGGTGGCGGTGCCGAGCCGCTTGGCCTGGCCGACGGTGTAGCGGGCGATGCCGTCATGGCGGGCCAGGACCGCGCCGTCCTCGTTGACGATCTCGCCGGCCGCCGCCGCATCGGGGCGCAGCTTCGCCACCACGTCGGCGTAGCTGCCGCTGGGCACGAAGCAGATGTCCTGGCTGTCCGGCTTGGCCGCGACCTGGATGCCGAGGCGTTCGGCATGCGCCCGCACCGTCGCCTTGTCCGGCATGGCGCCGAGCGGGAAGAGGCTGCGGCCGAGCTGGGCGCGGGTGGTGGCGAAGAGGAACCAGCTCTGATCCCGCGCCGGATCGACCGCGCGGTGCAGCTCGGCGCCGTCCGGCCCGTCGATCCGCTGGACATAGTGGCCGGTCGCCATGTGCGAGGCCCCGAGATCGGCGGTCAGGGCCAGCAGGTCGGTGAATTTCACGCTCTGGTTGCAGCGCACGCAAGGCACCGGGGTTTCGCCCCTGGCGTAGCTGTCGGCGAAATCCTGCATCACCGCGGCGCGGAAGCGGGCCTCGGCGTCGATGACGTAGTGGGGGATGCCGAGATGGTCGGCGACGCGACGTGCGTCGTGGATGTCCTGGCCGGCGCAGCAGGCGCCTTTGCGGGCGATGGCGGCGCCGTGGTCGTAGAGCTGGAGGGTGACGCCGATGACGTCGTGGCCCTGCTCCGCCAGCAGACCTGCGACCGTACTCGAGTCCACGCCGCCGGACATCGCGACCACGATGCGCATGGCCTGCGGTCTATCCCGCCAGCATGTTACGGCTGCCCGCGGGGAGCTTAACCACGAGCCCGTCGAGATCGTCGGACATCACGATCTGGCAGCCCAGGCGCGAGGTGCGTTCGAGACCGAAGGCGAGATCGAGCATGTCCTCCTCGTCCTCGGTGGGGGTGTCGAGCCGGGCGAACCAGTCGGCCTCGACGATGACATGGCAGGTCGAACAGGCGAGCGAGCCTTCGCAGGCGCCTTCGATATCGACGCCGTGCATGTGGGCGATCTCGAGCACCGAGAGGCCGTTGGGGGCGTCGACCGCGCGACGCGTTCCGTCGCGCTCGATGAATGTCATCTTCGGCATAGGCGGGTTCAGCCTTTGGTTGCTGTGTGATGCGCCGCGATCAGCATATCGGCGGCGGCGTCGATCTCGGCGGGCGAGGTAAAGCGTCCGATCCCGATGCGCAAGGTGCGCGCGGCACGATCGTCGCTGAGCCCGAGCGCTTTCAAGACATAGGAGGGCTCCACCTCGGCCGAAGAGCAGGCCGAACCGGTGGAGACGCAGAGCTCTGGCGCGGCCCGCATGATTGCCTGGGCGTCGCCTTCGGGGAAGGTAAGGTTGAGGTTGCCGGGGATACGCGCGCGGAGGGAGCCGTTGAACGCGATTCCCGACACGGATGCGGCGACGCGCGCGGCGAACCGGTCCCGCAGGGCGGCGATGCGCGCGGCATCCTCCGCCATCTCCGCCCGGGCGATCCGCGCCGCCTCGCCGAGCCCGGCGATCAGCGGGGTGGCCAGCGTGCCCGAGCGCAGCCCGCGCTCCTGCCCGCCGCCGGAGAACAGCGGGGCGAGGCGCACGCGGGGGCGGCGGCGGACGTAGAGGGCGCCCACCCCCTTGGGCCCGTAGATCTTGTGGCCAGAGATCGACATCAGGTCGATCCCCTGGGCCGCGACATCGAGCGGGATCTTGCCGAAACCCTGCGCCGCATCGGTATGGAACAGCGCGCCGGCGGTATGGGCGATGGCGGAGAGGGCGGCGAGGTCCTGCACCACGCCGATCTCGTTGTTCACCGCCATCACGCTCACGAGCAGCGTCGGCACCGTGAGCGCCGCCTCCAGCACCGCGGGATCGAGCAGCCCGTCGGTGCGGACCGGCAGGATGACGGGCTCGAAGCCCTCGGCGGCGAGATCGTTGACCGATTCCAGCACGCATTTGTGCTCGGTCGCGACGGTGACGATGCGGCGGCGCGGGTTGTCGTGGCGCAGGGCGAAGCGGGCGGCACCCTTGATGGCGATGTTGTTGCTCTCGGTGGCGCCCGAGGTGAGGATGATTTCGCGGGGGTCGGCGCCGATCAGGGCGGCGATGCGGGCGCGGGCGGTCTCCACTTCCTGCTCGGCATCGCGGCCCATGGCGTGTTCGGCGCTGTGCGGGTTGCCGAAGCGCTCGGTGAAGAACGGCAGCATCACGGCCAGCACGCGCGGGTCGCAGGCGGTGGTGGCCTGGTTGTCGAGATAGATCGGGCGGTTGGGGCGGGCGGTCATGCGGGCTCCTCAGGCGGCCCGGCGCAAGCGGCCGGCGAGCGTGGCGTAGGCGGCGGCGAAGGCGGCGATGTCGGCGGCGGCGGTGTTCCAGGCGAGCGAGACCCGGATGGTCTCGCCGGCGCGGGGGCCGAGCCCCATCGCCTCCAGCACATGACTGCTGGTGACCTTGCCCGACGAGCAGGCGGCGCCGGCGGAGACGCAGATGCCGGCGAGATCGAGCGCGATCACCTGGGTTTGCGCCGCGACGCCGGGCAGGGACAGGGCGGTGGTGTTGGGCAGCCGCGCCGCCTCGACGGCGACGGGGACGGCGCCGGCCGCGATCGCCGCCTGTTCCGCCCGGTCGCGCAGTGCCGCCAGGCGGTCGGCCTCCAGCGGGGCTTCGGCGGCGGCGGCGAAGCCGGCGATGATGGCAACCGGCGGGGTGCCGCCGCGGCGGCCGCGCTCCTGGCCGCCGCCGCGGATCAGCGGAGCGAGTGCCGCCGCCGCCGCCTCGGTGAGCAGCAAGGCCCCGGCGCCGGCGGGGCCGCCGAGCTTGTGCGAGGAGATGGCGAGGCTGTCGGCGCCGAGGGCGGCCAGGCTGGTGCCGATGCGTCCGGCGGTCTGCACGGCGTCGACATGGAGCAGGGCGCCGTGCCGGCGGCAAATCGCGGCGGCCTCGGCGATGGGGTGGAGCACCCCGGTCTCGTTGTTGGCATGCATCAGGCAGACCAGGGCCGGCCCCTGGGCGAGCAGGGCGGCGAGCCGGTCGAGGTCGGCGCGGCCGTGGCGGTCGACGGGCAGCACCGTTGCATCGGGGGCGGCGGCGCGCAGGGCATCGTGTTCGGTGGCGCCGAGGATGACCCGGCGGCCGGCGCCGAGTCCATACAGCGCCAGCGCGTCGGCCTCGGTGCCGCCGGAGGTGAAGACGAGGTCGGCCGGGCGGGCGCCGAAGCGGGCGGCGAGCGACTCGCGGGCGGCTTCGACCATGCGGCGGGCCTGGCGTCCGGCGGCATGGACCGAGGAGGGGTTGCCGGTGACGGCAAGGGCCGCCAGCAGGGCCTCGCGCGCGGAGGGGCGGAGCGGTTCGGTGGCATTGGCGTCCAGATAAATCATATCGGAACGATCCGGCGACCGGGCCACGCTTCCGGCGCATGGCGGACTCGCATATATTGCGGAATTGTCATTTCTTGTCTGAACCGTCCATGTCCTGGATCACGGGATCGCGATGATCCCGGCGATCTCGACTCCATGTGCTGGCAACAGCGATCTGGCCTTCGGCCGGCCGGCCTGGCCCGGGCGTCCGGCGATCCCCGGCCGCGACGGCGGCAGCGCGGCTAGAGCGACTCGGAAGGGGTGGCGGGCGGGTCAAGCGACTTTTCCATTATCAATGCGCGACAGCGGCACCTATAGTCTGATCAGTTCCCGGTGCCGAGGGACTGTCCGGACTTTCCATATGGTCGCGTTGCGGCCGGAGGGTAGGGGTGGTCGAGGTGGCCGGGAATGTTGGTTTTCGCGATGCCGGCCGGGCTGTCCAGCCAGGGCATGGCGCCGTGAACGCCGCAGGGAGACCAGGACGGCATGGAGACCGGTCAGGCCGGTCGTACCCATGTCGAGTGCGCGCCGCGCTTTTCGGCTCTAGGAGGGAGCCAGCCGTCTCACCGCCTCATATTTTATGTACAGTGCGGCCGCACCCGGCCGCCCGCAGACAGGAAACGGATTTCGGAAACCCATGCCTGAAGTCATGTTCGCCGGCCCCGATGGCCGTTTGGAAGGCCGCTACCACCACGCCAAGACGCAGGGTGCGCCGCTCGCGCTGATCCTGCATCCCCACCCGCTGCACGGCGGGACGATGAACAATCGCATCAGCTACACCATGTACCAGTCGTTCCAGAAGCTCGGCTTCTCGGTGATGCGCTTCAATTTCCGCGGCGTCGGCCGCAGCCAGGGCCGCTATGACGGTGGCATCGGCGAGATCGGCGACGCCGCGGCCGCACTTGACTGGATGCAGGCGGTCAATCCGAGCCATGGCGGCCTGTGGATCTCCGGCTACTCGTTCGGCGCCTTCATCGGCATGCAGCTGCTGATGCGCCGGCCGGAGATTTCCGGCTGGGTCAGCGTGGCGCCGCCGGCCAACCACTATGATTTCGGCTTCCTCGCGCCCTGCCCATGCGGCGGGCTGATGATCCACGGCGACACCGACGAGCTGGTGCCGGAGCCGGCGGTGCGCAAGCTGGTGGACAAGCTGAACACCCAGAAGAACGTGACCATCGATTATCGCGTGTTCGGCGGCGCCGACCATGTGTTTGCCAGCCATGCCGATCCGGTGGGCGAAGCGATCGAGGATTTCGTGCGCAAGACGGCGGCGCGCAAGGCCGCGCTGGCCCTGGCCGCCGACTGAGCCTGCGGCGCCGCAAGGCTGCGAAAGGCCCCGGCACCGATCGTGCCGGGGCCTTTTTGCACCCGCGGTTTTGCCGATTTGGCGGCTTCATTGAGCCGTCACGTGTTGCGCGGGCCAGGATGCCATGCTAGTGCCGCGCCGCCGGCAGAGAAGCCGGTTTGGATCATCGGCCACGCATCCCGCGTGGCCCAGCAGTGGGAACCGCACCGTTGGCGTCAGGCGGCAACACGATCTCCTCGGGCGGCGGCTTGACCGACCGCTACGCGGCAGCCCTCTATGCGCATGCGAGCGACGTGAACGCGCTCGATGCGGTGGTGACCGAGATGGACCAGCTCGGTCAGATGATCGACGGCAGCGCCGATCTCAAGCGCCTGCTCAGCAGCCCGCTGATCGACGTGAACACCGCCCAGAAGGCGGCCCGCGCGGTGCTTGAGGCGCAGGGCTTCGGCAAGCTGGTTCAGAATTTCGTCGGCGTGATCGCGGCCAACCGCCGCTTGAGCGCGCTGCGCCCGATCGTGGCGGCCTTCGCCACGCTGGTGGCCGAGAAACGCGGCGTCGTGGTGGCGGAGGTTGCCACCGCGCAGCCGCTGAGCGACGTCCAGGAACAACAATTGCGTGCTCGCCTCATCGAGGCCGGCTTCGGCAACGTCAATATCGTCAAGCAGGTCGATGCGTCGCTGCTTGGCGGGCTGGTCGTCAAGATTGGCGCCCGTTTGTATGACACAAGTCTCAAGTCCCGGCTGCAGCGACTGCAGTACGCCATGAAGGGAGCTGCCTGATATGGAGATCCGCCCCGCCGAGATCTCGGAAATTCTCAAGAAGCAAATCGCTTCTTTTGATACCGAGGCCAACATTGCCGAGACCGGCCAGGTTCTGAGCGTTGGCGACGGCATTGCCCGCGTCTTCGGCCTGCAGAACGTGATGGCCGGGGAGCTCGTCGAGTTCCCCTCCGCCGGTATCCGCGGCATGGCACTGAACCTCGAAACCGACAATGTCGGCGTCGTGATTTTCGGCGATGACCGCCAGATCCGCGAAGGCGACACCGTCAGCCGGACCGGGCGCATCGTCGACGTGCCGGCGGGCAAGGGCCTGCTCGGTCGCGTCGTGGACGCGCTCGGCAACCCGATCGACGGCAAAGGCCCGATCGTGGACGTCGAGCGCCGCCTCGTCGAGGTCAAGGCGCCGGGCATCATTCCGCGCAAGTCCGTGCATGAGCCGATGCAGACCGGCATCAAGGCGATCGACGCCCTGATCCCGATCGGCCGCGGCCAGCGCGAGCTGATCATCGGCGATCGCCAGACCGGCAAGACCGCGGTGATCGTCGACACGATCATCAACCAGAAGGGCATCAACGCCGGCACCGACGAGAGCAAGAAGCTGTATTGCATCTACGTCGCCGTCGGCCAGAAGCGCTCGACCGTGGCCCAGCTGGTCCGCACGCTGGAGGAGCAGGGGGCGATGGAATACTCCATCGTCGTCGCCGCCACCGCGTCCGACCCGGCGCCGATGCAGTTCCTGGCGCCTTACACCGGCTGCACCATGGGCGAATTCTTCCGCGACAACGGCATGCATGCGGCGATCTTCTATGACGATCTGTCCAAGCAGGCCGTCGCCTATCGCCAGATGTCGCTGCTGCTGCGCCGCCCGCCGGGCCGCGAGGCCTATCCGGGCGACGTGTTCTATCTCCACTCGCGCCTGCTCGAGCGCGCGGCCAAGATGAGCGACGCCTTCGGCGCCGGCTCGCTGACCGCCCTGCCGGTGATCGAGACCCAGGCCGGCGACGTCTCGGCCTACATCCCGACCAACGTGATCTCGATCACCGACGGCCAGATCTTCCTCGAGACCGAGCTGTTCTTCCGCGGCATCCGCCCGGCGGTGAACGTCGGCATCTCGGTCTCGCGCGTCGGCTCCGCCGCGCAGATCAAGGCGATGAAGCAGGTCGCCGGGCGCATCAAGCTCGAGCTTGCGCAGTATCGCGAAATGGCCGCCTTCGCCCAGTTCGCCTCGGACCTCGACGCCTCGACCCAGCAGCTGCTGGCCCGTGGCGCCCGTCTGACCGAGCTGCTCAAGCAGCCGCAGTTCAAGCCGGTGCCGGTGGAGGAGCAGGTGATCGCCCTGTTCGCCGGCGTGCGCGGCTATCTCGACAAGATCCCGGTCGGCGCGATCGGGCGCTTCGAGAGCCAGATCCTGACCCAGCTGAAGGCGCAGGACACCAGCATCATCGACGCGATCCGCACCGACCGCGAGATCAAGCCGGAGATCGAGAAGAAGCTGATTGCCTTCCTCGACAGCTTCTCCAAGACGTTTTCCTGATCCGGTCCCGACCTCGTTAAGGTAGGAAAGCGATGCCCAGCCTGAAGTCACTACGCATCCGCATCAACAGCGTGAAGTCGACGCAGAAGATCACGTCGGCCATGAAAATGGTCGCCGCGTCCAAGCTGCGCCGGGCCCAGACGCAGGCGGAGGCCGCGCGGCCCTATGCCGTGCGGATGTCGCGGATGATGGCCTCGCTCGGCGCTTCGGTGGCCGGCAGCCCGACCGCACCGAAGCTGCTGGTCGGCACCGGGTCGGATCAGGTGCACCTGCTGGTTGCCGTCGCCGGTGACCGCGGGCTGGCCGGGGCGTTCAACACCAATGTCGGCCGGCTCACCCGCAGCCTGGCGCGGCAGCTGGAGACCGAGGGCAAGACGGTCAAGATTTTCGCGGTCGGCCGCAAGGCGCGCGACTATCTCAAGCGCGAGCTGGCCAGCCGGATCGTCGGCGATGTCAGCTTCGCCGGCCGCAAGAGCATCGGCTTCGCCGATGCCGAGGGCATCGCGCAGACACTGGTGGGCATGCTCAATGCCGGCGAGTTCGATGTCTGCACCGTGGTCTATAACCGCTTCCAGTCGGTGATTTCGCAGACGCCGACCGAGATGCGCCTGGTGCCGGCGCCGCTGCCGGAAGGCACCGAGGCCGCGAGCACGGCCTCCTATGAATTCGAGCCCGACGAGGAGACCATGCTGGCCCGTCTGCTGCCGCAGAACATGGCCATCCAGATCTACCGCGCGCTGCTCGAAACCAATGCCGGCTTCTTCGGTTCGCAGATGACGGCGATGGACAACGCGACCCGCAATGCGGGCGACATGATCAAGCGGCTGACGCAGAACTACAACCGTGCGCGTCAGGCCAATATCACCAGGGAACTCATCGAGATCATCTCCGGCGCGGAAGCCGTCTGATCGATCGCGTGACAGAGACAGGAGACTAGAATGGCCAGCAATATTGTCGGGCGGGTGAGCCAGGTTCTCGGCGCCGTTGTCGACGTGCAGTTCGACGGCGAGCTTCCGTTCATCCTGAACGGGTTGACGACCAAGATGGGCGAGAACACGCTGGTGATGGAAGTCTCCCAGCAGCTCGGCGAGCGCACCGTGCGCTGCATCGCCATGGACAGCACCGACGGCATGGTGCGCGGCCAGGAAGTGCTCGACACCGGCGCGCCGATCTCGGTGCCGGTCGGGCCCGAAACCCTCGGACGCATCCTCAACGTGATCGGCGAGCCGATCGACGAGCGCGGCCCGGTGCACACCACCAAGCGCTACCCGATCCACCGCTCGGCGCCGACCTTCGAGGAGCAGGCTTCGGCCACCGAAATCCTCGTCACCGGGATCAAGGTCGTCGACCTGCTCGCGCCCTACCTCAAGGGCGGCAAGGTCGGCCTGTTCGGCGGCGCCGGCGTGGGCAAGACGGTGCTCATCCAGGAGCTGATCAACAACATCGCCAAGGCGCATGGCGGCGTGTCGGTGTTCGCCGGCGTCGGCGAGCGCACCCGCGAAGGCAACGACCTTTACCATGAAATGGTGGACGCCGGGGTCATCAAGCTCGGCGAGAACGGCTCGACCGAAGGCTCCAAGGTGGCACTGGTCTATGGCCAGATGAACGAGCCGCCGGGTGCGCGCGCCCGCGTGGCGCTGTCGGGCCTCTCGGTCGCGGAATACTTCCGCGATGAGGAAGGCCAGGACGTGCTGTTCTTCGTGGACAACATCTTCCGCTTCACCCAGGCCGGTTCCGAAGTGTCAGCGCTTCTTGGCCGTATCCCCTCGGCCGTGGGTTATCAGCCGACGCTGGCCACCGAAATGGGCAACCTGCAGGA
>CAIYSR010000061.1 GCA_903928895.1 uncultured Rhodospirillales bacterium
CACGATCTTGCCCGTGAGGAAAGAATTGATGGGCTCCGCCCGCCTCCGCACGCGAGATCGCGGGCTTCCAACTGAAGGTCAGTGATCCGGCCGCTTAAATGAATGGGGTCCAGGGGCCTACGGCCCTTGGCCGGCGGAGCCCGTCTTGTTCGCTTCGCCTTCACCCGATTGCCCTGGCTCGTGGGGCGCCGAGACTCCGCTGCAACGGTTTCCGAACGGCCGCCATCAATGGAGACCAACATCGGCCCTTGTTCCCTCGCGGTTCGTCGATTGCCCCGATGGTGCGCGAAGAAAGCTCGGCGGTGGAGCGGTGCCCTGGCCTCAGCAAACGCTCTCAGGTTTGCGCTCTTTCTGAAAGCTCAGCTGAATTTCGCCTGCACGATGTTTGCAAATGCATCCGCGGTCCGACCTGTGAAAGCCTGCTTAGAGGCGGTGGCAGGCGGCGTGATGGCCGGGCGCGATCTCCCGCAGCGACGGCGTCGCCGCCCGGCATTGTGCCTCGGCGCGCGGGCAGCGGGCGGCGAAGGCACAGCCGGCGGGGCGATTGAGCATGCTCGGCACCTCGCCAGCCAGCGCCGGGCGGCGGACACGGTCCGGATCCGGCCGGGGCACGACGTCGAGCAACGCCTGGGTATAAGGGTGCTGCGGTGCGGCATAGAGCGCCGCACGGGACGCGATCTCGACCATCGTGCCGGCATACATCACCGCCACCCGGGTGGAGACGCTGCGGACGACCGCGAGGTCATGGGCGATGAAGAGATAGCCGAGGCCGAACTTGTCCTGGAGGTCGAGCAGCAGGTTGACGATCTGCGCCTGCATCGAGACATCGAGCGCCGAGACCGGCTCGTCGCAGACGATGAACTCCGGGCGCAAGGCGAGCGCCCGCGCGATGCCGATGCGCTGGCGCTGGCCGCCGGAGAACTCGTGCGGATAGCGGCTCGCTGCGGCGCGGGGCAGGCCGACCATCGCGAGCAGTTCGGCGACTGTATCCACCCGCGCCCGGCGGGAATAGCCGCCCTTGACATCGAGCGGCTCGGCGATGGCGTCCTCGACGCGCATGCGCGGGTTGAGCGAGCCCTGCGGGTCCTGGAAGACGAACTGCATGCGGTGCCGCACGGTGGCCAGGCGGTCCGCGCCGCCCGGCCCGGTGATCTGCTGGCCGAACAACGCGATGCTGCCGGCGGTCACCGGAACCAGGCCGACCAGCATGCGCCCGGTGGTGGACTTGCCGGAGCCGGATTCGCCGACCAGGCCGAGGGTCTCGCCCGGCATGATATCCAAGCCGACGCCGTCCACGGCGCGCAGGATGCCCCCTTGCGCGACGTCGAACTCCTTCACCAAGCCGCGAGCGGAGACCATCGGAACCGTCATCGGGCCTCCTCGAGCCGGGCGAGTCGGGGCGGGCAGCGCGCGAGGTGGTCGACACCGACGCTGACGAGGTCGGGCGGCGTCGCCCGGCAGGCGGCCTGGACCTCCGCGCAGCGCGGCGAAAAGCGGCAGCCGTCGATGCGCTGCGAGGGGTCGGGGATGTTGCCTGGGATGGTCGGCAGGCGACGGACGTCGGCGTCCAGCGGCGGGATCGCTGCGAGCAGGCCGCTGGTGTAGGGATGCATCGGGCGGCGGTAGAGCGCCCGCGCCGGCCCCTGCTCGACCACGCGGCCGGCGTACATCACCAGCACGCGCTGGGCGAACTCAGCGATGACCCCGAGATCGTGCGAGATCAAGATGACGGACATGCCGAGCTCGCCTTGTAGTTCGCGCAGCAGGTCGAGGATCTGGGCCTGGATGGTGACGTCGAGGGCCGTGGTCGGCTCGTCGGCGATCAGCACGCGGGGGCGGCAGGCGATGGCGATGGCGATCATCACCCGCTGGCGCATGCCGCCGGAGAGCTGGTGCGGGTAGGCATCGACCCGGCGTGCCGCGTCGGCGATCCGCACCCGGTCGAGGGAGGCGATCGCCTGCCGGCGGGCGGCGGCGCGATCGAGCCCCTGGTGGAGCATCAGCGTCTCGCTGATCTGGTCGGCGATGGTCAGCACCGGGTTGAGCGATGACATCGGGTCCTGGAAGATCATGGCGATCTCGCCGCCGCGGATGCGGCGCAGCGTGCGCGCGGGCAGGGTCAGCAGGTCCAGGCCGTCGTAGCGGATTTCCCCGCTCGGCATCCGGGTGGTGCTGCCGGCATGCAAGCGCAGAAGGGAGAGCGCGGTGACGCTCTTGCCGCTGCCACTCTCGCCGACGATGCCGAGCGCCTCCTGCGGCATCAGCTCGAAGCTGACGCGCTCGATCGCCCGCAACCAGCCAGCGTCAGTGTGGAACTCGACGGTGAGGTCGCGCACCGACAGCAGCGGGGCGGCGGTCACGTTTCCACCTTCAGCCGCGGGTCGAGGACGTCGCGCAGCCCGTCGCCGAGCAGGTTCATGCCGAGGGTGGCGAGGCTGATGGCCATGCCGGGAAAGAACATGATCCACCAGGCCTCGACCGCTTGGTCGCGACCCTCGGCGATGATATTGCCCCAGGACGGCGCCGGCGGCGGCGGCCCGATACCGAGGAAGGAGAGCGCCGCCTCGGCCAGGATGGCATAGGCAAAAACGAAGGTGAGCTGGACCAGGAGCGGGCCCATGCAGTTCGGCAGCAGGTGCTTGACGATGATCCGCAGACTGGAAGCGCCGGCGACCCGGCTGGCGTCGACGAATTCCAATTCCCGTACCACCAGCGCCGAAGCGCGCACGATGCGCGCCGTGCGCGGGATATAGGCGACCGACAGCGCCACGATCAGGCTGCCGATGTTCGGCCCCATCGCGGCGGCGAGGCCGATGGCGAGGATGATGGCGGGGAACGCCATCAGCCCGTCCATCAGTCGCATCATCGCCCCGTCGAGCCAGCGGAACTGGGCCGAGGCGATGCCAGCGGCGGCGCCGATCACCCCTGACAGCACGGCGACCCCAAAGCCGATGGTCAGTGACAGCCGGGCGCCATAGAGGCAGCGGGTGAACACGTCGCGCCCGAAATTATCGGTGCCGAACAGGTAGGCGGCCTGCGGCGGGCGGAAGCGGAGGCGCGCCCGCATGGCAGTCGGGTCGAAGCCGGTCAGCAGAGGGGCAAAAATCGCCGCCAGCAGCAGCACCAGCACGATGACGAAGCCGACACGGAAGGAGCGGTGGCGCGCGAGGCGACGCAGCACCGGGAAGCGCCGCGGTGGCGCCAGCAGGTCCGATACCGCCTCAGCCATAGCGGACGCGGGGATCCACCCAGGTGTAGATGACGTCGACCAGCAGGTTGATCCCGACGAACATGAAGGCCAGCACCAGCAGGGTGCCCTGCACCAGCGGATAGTCACGCGTCAGGATCGCCTGAACGATCAGCCGCCCGACGCCGGGCAGAGCGAAGACCTGCTCGATCACCACCGAGCCTCCCATCAGCAGGCTGAGGATGATGCCCGTCGCCGTCACCACCGGGATCAGCGTATTGCGGAAAGCGTGCTTGGCGATGGTGCGCCATTCCGATACGCCCTTGGCCCGGGCGGTGCGGATATAGTCCTGGTCGAGCACGTCGAGCGTCGCCGAGCGCGCCATGCGGGCGAGGAAGCCGATCTGGAACAGCGCCAGCATCGCTGCCGGCTGCAACAGGCTGAGCAGCCAGGGTCGCACACCGTCGGCGAGCGGCGCGTAGCCCGAGGCCGGCAGCCAGCCCAGGGTCACACTGAACAGGATCACCGAGAGGATGGCGACCCAAAACCCGGGGATGGAGACTCCGACCAGGGCGAGGAACATGACCGCCGAATCGAGCCATGTGTTGCGGAACCGCGCCGCAAGCACGCCAGCAACGATGCCGAGCGGAATGGTGATGGCGAACGAGACGACGGTGAGCGACACCGTCACCGGCAGCCGCTCGGAAAGCGCCTCCAGCACGCTCTGGTTCAGCACGATCGAGCGGCCGAAATCGCCCTGGGCGAGGTGGAACAGCCACAACGCCAACTGCTCCGGCAGCGAGCGGTCGAGGCCAAGCTGGTGGCGGATCTTTTCGATCGCCTCGGCGCCAGCCTCCGGCCCGGCGATGATCGCCGCAGGATCACCCGGCAGCAGGTGCATCAGGAAGAAGGTGACGACGGCGACGACCAGCAGGATCGGCACCGCCTGGCCGAGCCTGAGCACCAGGCGGCGCAGCACGCGAAGCTTCATGCCGGCCGCCTCCGTTGGCTACTTCGCCCAGACGTCCCAGAAGCGCTGCATGTAGTAGGGCTTGATGCCGACGAACTTGTCGTTCATGCCGCGCAGGTCGGCGATATCGGCGACCTTCATCATGTAGCCCTCCTCGATGAAGTATTTCTCGATCCCCTGCCAGATCTTCTTGCGTTCAGCCGGATCGGTGGTGGCGAACATTTTCGCGTAGCCCTCGGTGACGACCGGATCGTCCGCGTTCTGGGCGAAAGCAAGCGACAGGCGCCACTGCTGCGGGCCGAGCAGCGGGCCGGAGCACAGGCCGGTGATGGTCATGTTCCAGCCGCCGGTGCCCTTGGAAAGGTCAGCCTGGTTGGTCGTCCAGTCGACCATCTTGAGTTCGATATTGATGCCGGCGGCCTTCATCTGCTCGACCAGCACCTGACTGGAATCGCGCATATAGGCGTAGTTGGCGTTGGTCTCGAGCACCACCTTCTCGCCGGCGTAGCCGCCCTGTTTCAGCAGGGCTTTGGCCTTGTCGACGCTGTGCCGGTCGTACCAGGACGCGCCGATTTCGGAGAAATAGTAGCTCGGCTTGAACATCAGTGAGGGGTTGCGTTCCCACACCTGGCCCGCCGCCGTCATCATCTCGTCGGCATCGACCAACGTGGCGATCGCCTGCCGAAGCGAGCGGTTGGTCGACATCGGCGGATTCTTGGCATGGGTGATGAAGGTCGCCTGGCAGAACGGGATGACCGACATCACTTTGATGTCACTGCGCCCCTGCAGGCGTTTGGCGAGATCGCCGGGGATGGTCGCGATGAAATCCGCCCCGCCTGTCTGTAGCGCCGCAAGCCGCGTGTTGGCCTCGGGTACCGAATTGTAGCGGATGGTGTCGAGATAGACGGTCTTCTTCCCAGCATAGCCGTCCGCCCCCTTGGCAGTCTCGTCAGCGACATAGCCGTCGAAACGCTTGAGGATGAGGTGGCTGTCTTTGCGCCACTCCTGCACCTGGAACGGACCAGTGCCGACCGGCTCCAACTCGCGGCCGGGCTGGTCCTTCAGTTCGGCCGGGATGATGGCGAAGGAATAGGTTGGCGTCTTCATCACCTCGACGAACAGCGAGTTCGGCTTGTTCAGTTTGATGACAAACGTGTGCGGATCGGGCGCTTCCATCGCGGCGACGTCGGCGAGCGCCGGCGCGTTCGGGCTCACCTTCTTGTAGCGCTCGAAGCTCGCAATCACGTCGGCAACGGTCATCTCCTTGCCGTTGTGGAACTTGACGCCCTTGCGCAGGGTGAAGGTGAAGACGCGGCCGTCCGGCGAGATATCCACCTTGGATGCCAGCATCGGTTTGGCGCCGTAGTCCTCGCCCATTTCCACCAGGCCCTCGAAGATGTGGTGGATGGCTTCGAGGTCGACCACGGCCGCCGCCGCCTGCGGGTCCAGGGTGCCGACGGCGGAGACGTTGGCGTAAACGAGGCTGCCGCCCCTCTTCTGCGCGACGGCGCCGTCGCCCGCGAGCAACATAGCCGCGAGGGTCGCGGCTCCCAAGAGCAAAGTGGTCTGTCCTTGTTCGGCCATTACGCACGCCCCCCGGCTGATGGTTGGGCGGGATCGCGCCGCATCTGTCGCGCGGCCTTGCTTTCCCGCAATCCCGAAACACTGAGGCCCGGCCTGGGGAGAGTCAATCGTTTCAGGCTGCTTGATCCGCACCCCGTCCTGGCGCACAGAATGGCGGGCTGGCGGCGGGGAGGATGGGGCGGATGCGTATCACCGAGGTCGAACCAATCCTGCTGCGCGGCGAGGCTGCATACCGGGCCGCCGCCGGCGCCGAGGAGGCGACCGACAACGGCGACTGGCAGCTGCTGGTCCGCGTTGGCACCGACGAGGGGCTGACCGGCTGGGCCGACACCGAGACCCTGGCGCCGGCGGCAGCGGCCATCATCGCCGGCCAGGGCATGTCAACGCTCGGCTTCCGCACGCTGCGGGACCTGCTGGTGGGCGAGAACCCGCTCGACACCGCGCGCTTGTGGGACAGGCTTTATGTCGGCAGCGCCTATTACGGCCGCCGCGGCATCGCCATGCAGTGCATATCGGCCATCGACAACTGCCTTTGGTCGATCCGCGCTCAGGCCGCCGGATTGCCGCTGGCGAGCCTGCTCGGCGGCCGCCGCCGCGACCGCGTCATGGCCTATGCATCCACCCTCTTCCGCGAGACGCCAGAGGCGATGGCTGAGGCCGCGCGGGGCTACGTCGCCGGTGGCTTCCAGGCCGTGAAATTCGGCTGGGGCGTGTTCGGCGAGGACCCCGGGCGTGACCGCGAGCTTGTCGCCGCCGCCCGCGAAGCGCTCGGACCGAGCAGACATCTGCTGGTCGATCCCGGCTGGTATCCGGCGGGCTGGAAGGGCGACTGGCGGCCGCGGAGCCGGCGCGATGCGATTGCGCTGTGCCGGATGCTGGGCGAGTACGATGTCGGCTGGGTCGAGGATTTCATCCATCCCGAGCGCTTCGACGAATACGCCGCCGTGCGGGCCGAAAGCCCGGTGCCGGTCGCGGCTGGGGAGCAGGTGGCGACGCATTGGGAGTTCGAACGCTTCATCGGTCAGGGTTGTGTGGACGTGATCCAGCCTGACCTCTCGCGCTGTGGCGGCCTCACGGTTGCGAGCAAGGTCGCGGCCATGGCCGAGGACGCCGGCATCGACCTGGTGCCGCATTCATGGCTGACCCACCTGTTGACCGGTTACAGCCTGCAACTGATCGCCACGCTGCCGCGCGCGCGTTTTGTCGAGTTCAACGTGAGCCAGTCGCCGCTCACCGCCGGCATCGCCCGCGCCGCCTTCTGCCTCGGCCCCGACGGCACGGTGGCAATTCCCGACACCCCCGGCATCGGCGTCGAGGTGGATACCGATTTCATCAGCGCGCACAGGGTGAACTGACCATGGAACGTCCGATTGTCCGCCCCGCCGGCCTTGACTTCGAATCCCCCGGCCGCCGCGACTATTACGTCGCGCTGGAGCATGATTCGATGTGGGGCGACCATCTCATCCCGCTCACCGTGTTCGTCGGCCCAAAGGCGCAGCCCGGCAAGGGTCTGGTCACCTTCGGCGCCAACCACGGCAACGAGTACGAAGGCCCGATGGCGATCCGCCATCTGATGGACGACGTCCGCCTTGAAGACGTAGATGGCCGCATCATCCTCGTCCCCGTGCTGAACGTCGCCGCCTTCCGCGCCGGCACCCGCGATTCCACGCTTGACGACCGCGTCAACCTCAACCGCGCCTTCGTTGACGACGCCGGCAAGCAGCCCGGCCTCGCCGGCATCACCCACCGCATCGCCGCCTTCGTGCGCGAGGCGATCTGGCCCCATGTCCACGTCGTTATCGACCTCCACGCCGGCGGTCTGGTCGCCCGCTTCCATCCCTGCACCAGCTTCCATCCGATCGACGACCCGGTGCAGGGCAAGCGCATCGAGGACACCGCGCGCTGGTTCGGCACCCCTCTGGTCATCACCTACCAGAACGAGACGCCGGGCCTGTTGCCGAGCGAGGCCGAGCGATTGGGAAAGATCACCATTGGCACCGAGCTCGGCTGGGGCGGTGCCGTCCAGGCCAGTGGCGTTCGCTTCGCCCGCCACGGCGTCACCGCGGCGGCGATCCACCACGGGCAACTGCGTGGGCGCATCGAGAAATTTGCCCACCATGCCGACGGCAGCCAATGCATGGCGGAGATGGTCGATCGCGACTGCTTCACCATCGCTCCGTTCTGCGGCCACTACGAGCCGTTGCGCGAGTGCGGCGAGACCGTTTCTAAGGGCACCGTGATCGGCCTTCTGCACGATTTCGAGCGCATCGACCTGCCGCCCTGGGAGGTCCGCGCCGGCGTTGACGGCGTGGTGATCGCGCAGGCCTGGAGCGCCCCGGTGCTGCAAGGCCAGCACATCCTGTGTACCGGCCGCCTGCGCGCGTTCAAGATGTGAATCAGGCGCTCCGGCGGCGGCGGACGTCGGGGCGGGCGAGGAACTCCGGGCGAAGGGCGAGGCCCAATCCCGGTCCCATCAACGGCGCCAGGAAGCCGTCGGCGATCGGCGGCAATGCGGTAACGACCGCATTGTACCAGCCGCGCGTGTAGGCCCGCACTGTCTCCTGGATCATGGCGTTGCGCGCGCTCAGCGCGAGGTGCGTCCCGGCGACGAAGCCGACCGGCCCGGTGCAGTCATGCGGCGCAATCGGGATTTGCCAGGCGTCGGCGAGGGCGACGATCTTCTGCGCCTCGGTGATGCCGCCGCACCAGCCGGCGTCGAACGAGACGATACCGACCGCGCGCTGCTCCAGCAGGCGGCGGAAACTCTCTTTTGGCGCGGTGGTCTCCGAGGCCAGGATGGGAATGCGGGTGAACCGCGCCAGCTCCGCCAGGCCCTCAGCGTCGTCCATCCGGATCGGGTCCTCGAACCATGCGGGTTCCAGCGGCTCGAGCGCACGAAAAATGCGTTTGGCGCTCTCGACATCCCACATCGAGTGAAGTTCGACCATCAGGTCCATCCGCCGCCCGACGGCGTCGCGGATGAGGCGGAACGGCCTGCAGGCCTCCTCGATTTGCGCCGTGGTGATCGACATCCGCCCGTTCGCCTCAGCCGCGAAGTCGAACGGCCAAATCTTCATGCCGGTGATACCCTCGGACAGCAGGTCCAGTGCCAGTTCGGCGGGGCGTTCGAGGAAGCCGCGCAAATCGTCGTAGCGGTCGCCGCTGTCCTGGTCGAGGCCGAACCAGGCCTTGATCCCGGGTTGGCCGGCGATGCGCGCCTTGGTCACGTAATGCGGGCCGGCGCAGGTGTTGTAGATGCGGATGCGATCGCGCGCGAGGCCGCCAAGCAGGCGGTGGATCGGCATGTTCGCGGCCTGCCCTAGCGCGTCCCACAGCGCGATGTCGATCGCCGAGGCGGCCCGTATTTCCACGCCCGAACTGGCATAGCCCACCGGCTGGCGCATCAGCACCGCATTCCAGTAGGCCACCCGGGTCGCGTCTGCGCCGAGCAGTTGCGGCGCGACCGTCTCGTGCAGATGTGTCTCCACCGACGCAGGTGCAAAAAACGTCTCGCCCAGCCCGGTGATCCCGCGGTCGGTCTCGACCTGGACCCAGATCAGGTTGTCGTGGAAGTCCGCACGGATCGTCTCGATGGCGGTGATGCGCATGCTTCTCCTCCTGGTTCAGACCTTCAAGCCGCCATGCCACCAGTGCTCGAACGGGTTTGAGTGGATGATCCCGTCCATCGTCGCCTGGGCCACCCGCGGCAAGTTGGTGCCTTCGACCATCCGGTTGATGCTGCGCAGCCCCTCCAGCGATTCCGCCACCCCGGCATAGGGAAAATCGGTACCGAAGAAAATCTTGTTGCGGTCGTGGATAGTGTATTCCTGCGCGCACATCAGGATGTTGTAGTACTGCCAGGGACGGTAGTGCAGCGCCGAGACCTCGCAGTAGACGTTCGGTTGCTTGCGGGCGATGACGACGCACTCCTCGTACCAGGGGTGCCCCATATGCGCCATGATCATCTTCAGCTCGGGATGCCGCAGCGCGATCTCCTCGACATAGATGGGGCGGCCGAGATCGACCGGCGCGTTGCGCGCGTAGGTGGTGCCCATGTGCATGGTGAGCGGCAGGTTGTGGCGGATGCAGAACCGGTAGAACGGCTCCATGCGCGCATCGAGCAGCGACACCCCGTTGTAGATCGGCCCGAACTTGATGCCCTTGAGCTTGAGGTCTTGCACCGCATGCTCCAGCAGGTCCATCGCGTCCGGCCGCCGCGGGTCAAGCGCGGCGAACCCCACGAGCTTGTCGGGATACTTCGCCACGGCCGCGGCGGTGATCTCGTCGTCACCGTCGATGCCGGAGGAATCGGCGTAGCGCAGCGAGAACACGATCGCCTTGTCCACGCCGTCCATCGCCCGATAGACCGTGTCGGGATCGGCGAGCAGAGGCGGCGCGCCGGGACGGAAGAACTTGGTCTCGTTCTTTAGCAGCGGTAGGACGTGGCGGTCGTCATAGACGTTGACGTGGCAATCGACGATCATCCGAGCGCGCTCCGAGTGAGGGATGGGGCAGGAAGCGGCCGCCGCGCAGCACCAGCGCCCCGCCGTCCGATCGGTAGAGTTTGACCCTCGATGGCGCACCCGGCAAGGCACCTGCGGCCATTGTCATGAGGGCCTGATCGGTCCGGACTGCGCAGAGCGAGGGCGCGATGACCGGGGAAGTGGAATGGGCCGGGTTGACCGGACCAGGGAGGTGCGCCGTCGCGGCGAGGCTCAACACGCTGGCGGTGTTGCCGACCGGCTCACCCGAGCAGCATCACCCATATGCTCCGCTCGTCGCCGACACGACCAGCGCCGCCACCCTTCGGACACACTGGCCAAAGCCCGCAACCCAGCGATCCTCGCGCCCGCCGACGCCTACATCGAGCAAGGCGCCACCTTCCCACCTAAGAATCCCGACAACCCACCCCCAACCGAGATCGAAGGCAACCTCCTCGGAATGCACAATACCGGCAACGGCACAGGAAAACCGCTCGAACGACGATGAGCCCCCCAGCACGCGTGAGCTTCATCTGTCCCGTAAAAAACGATCCACGGGCAAGGCCCCCGCCCTACTTCCTTTTGAGCTGCGTCACGTCGCGCACCGCGCCGCGGGCAGCGGAGGTGGTAAGGGCGGCGTAGGCGAGCAGGGCCGAGGTGACCTTGCGGGCGCGGGGGGCGGGTTGCCACGGGGTAGCGCTGGCTTCCATGGCGGCGCGGCGGCGGGCGAGTTCGTCGTCGCTCACCAGGACCTTGATGGCGCGGGTGGGAATGTCGATCTCGATGAGGTCGCCCTCCTCGACGAGGCCGATGGTGCCGCCTTCGGCCGCTTCGGGGGAGCAGTGGCCGATGGAGAGGCCGGCGGTGCCGCCGGAGAAGCGGCCGTCGGTGACGAGGGCGCAGTATTTGCCTAGGCCCTTCGATTTCAGATAGCTCGTGGGGTAGAGCATCTCCTGCATGCCGGGGCCGCCCTTGGGGCCTTCGTAGACGATGAGCACGACATCGCCCTTGACGATTTTGCCGGCGAGGATGGCTTCGACCGCGGCGTCCTGGCTTTCGAAGCGGCGGGCCGGGCCGGTAAATTTCAGAATGGAGGCGTCGACGCCGGCGGTTTTGACGATGGCCCCGTCGGTGGCGATGTTGCCGGTGAGGACGGCGAGGCCGCCATCCTTGGAAAAGGCGTGGGCGATATCGCGGATGACACCGGTGCTGCGGTCGGTGTCGATTTCCTCGTAGCGGCGGTTCTGGCTGAAGGCGACCTGGGTGGGGACGCCGCCGGGGGCGGCGCGGAAGAAGGTGCTGACCGCTTCGGTCGGCGTCTTGGTGATGTCCCAGCGGTCCATCGCGGCGCCGAGGGAGGTGGCGTGGACCGAGCCGGCGCCGCGATGGATCAGGCCGCCGCGATCGAGCTCGGCGAGGATGCCGAGGATGCCGCCGGCGCGGTGGACGTCTTCCACATGCACATCGGCGACGGAGGGGGCGACTTTGCAGACGCAGGGGACGCGGCGGGAGAGGCGGTCGATGTCGTCCATGGTGAAGGGCACCCCGCCTTCCTCGGCGGCGGCGAGGAGGTGAAGCACGGTGTTGGTGGAGCCGCCCATGGCGATGTCCAGCGTCATCGCGTTTTCGAAGGCTTCGAAGGTGGCGATGCTGCGCGGCAGGACCGAGGCGTCATCCTGCTCGTAGTAGCGCTGGGCGAGATCGACGATGGTGCGACCGGCTTCGAGGAAGAGGTTTTTGCGGTCGGCGTGGGTGGCGAGGACGGTGCCGTTGCCCGGGAGCGCCAGGCCGAGGGCCTCGGTGAGGCAGTTCATGGAATTGGCGGTGAACATGCCGGAGCAGGAGCCGCAGGTCGGGCAGGCGGAGCGTTCGATCACCTCGACTTCGGCGTCGGTGTAGTCGGCGGTGTTGCCGGCGGCGATCATGGCGTCGATCAGGTCGACGGCCATCAGCTTGCCTCGGTGGTTGACCTTGCCGGCTTCCATCGGCCCGCCGGAGACGAAGACGGTGGGGATGTTGAGGCGCATGGCGGCCATCAGCATGCCGGGCGTGATCTTGTCGCAGTTGGAGATGCAGACCAGAGCGTCGGCGCAGTGGGCGTTGACCATGTACTCGACCGCGTCGGCGATGAGTTCGCGGGACGGCAGGCTGTAGAGCATGCCATCATGGCCCATGGCGATGCCGTCATCGACGGCGATGGTGTTGAATTCCTTGGCGACACCGCCGGCGGCTTCGATCTCGCGGGCGACCATCTGGCCGAGGTCCTTGAGGTGGACGTGGCCGGGGACAAATTGGGTGAAGGAGTTGGCGATGGCGATAATGGGCTTGCCGAAGTCGCCGTCTTTCATGCCGGTTGCGCGCCACAGACCGCGGGCGCCGGCCATGTTGCGGCCATGGGTGGTGGTGCGGGAGCGGTAAGCGGGCATGGTGTTCCTCCTCGTGGGCGGATTTGGATGCACCGCCGCAGATGTCGTGTCGATAGATATGGTGCGCCCGGCAGGACTTGAACCCGCGACCAAGCCGTTATGAGCGGCCCGCTCTAACCAACTGAGCTACAGGCGCAACCGTGTGTGATTTGCCCCAGTCAGGGGGGATGCGCAACCATTGGCCGGGTCCCGTTCCAAATGGGTGGAAGTTTTTTGTTTCTTTTTTTCAAAAAAGAAAGTAACGCCCAAGCCCCCCCGGTGATTCCGATTGGCAACAGTGAGTTCCTTTTTTTGCGTTTGCCGCTGATGCTGGTTGCATGCGGATCGGGAACATGAGTCAACGTCGGGATGGACCTGTGTCGCGATGTTGGGGCGTTGATCGAAGGGCTCCAGCGCGAGCTTGC
>CAIYSR010000062.1 GCA_903928895.1 uncultured Rhodospirillales bacterium
CGGTACGGGATCGAATTACAAGCAACAACAAATGCTTAGCGAACCGTCACGCAAACAAAGGAAGCGCCGCGCACCATCGCGAAATTTCCGATTGACTCTTGCCCGGCGAGGGAACAAATATAGAACATCAGGGCTGAACGCGGGCACCATACCCTGGCGGCAGCCGCCACATCGTTTCCATCTGATCAAAGGAGCCGGGCATGAACAAGATGCCCGCGGCGGATTTCGCCGCACCCCAACACGCGCCCGATGCCCGCCCGCCGCACCACCGCATTCTCAGCCTAGAGGTCGAGGGCGGGTTCCTGGACGGCGCCCGCCTCGAGTTCAGCGACGGGCTGAACTGCATCATCGGCGGGCGCGGCACCGGCAAGACCACCGTCGTCGAGTTCATCCGCTATATCCTCGGGCTGATGCCGGACCCGGCCGACAGCCGGCCGCGCGCGAAGGCGATCGAGGGGCATGTGCGCGGCAACCTGGGCAGTGGCTTGGTCCGCCTCGAAGTCGAGACGAAGCACGGCACTCGCTACCGGGCCGAGCGGCCGTGGGGCGACGACGTCCAGGTCCTGGACAGCGATGGCGACCCGGTGCCGGTGTCGCTCGACCGTGATCTCGTATTCAAGGCCGACATCTACAGCCAGAACGAGATCGAGGAGATCGCGACCAACCCGCGGTTCCAACTTTCCCTGATCGACAAATTCGCCGAGGAGGCGATCCGCGCCGCCAGCACCGACATCCAGAAGGGCAAGCGTGCCATCGAGCAGAGCGCCATCGACCTGCGTCACCTGGAGGAACGCATCCGCGAGATCCAGGACGATCTGCCCGAGATCGATGCTGTCCAGACCCGCCTGCAGGAGATGCAGGTGGTCGATGGCGCCGACGCCGGCGTGATCAACGCGGCGCATACCCACAAGGCGCTGCGGACGCGAGAGACCGAGGCGATCGCCGATCTGCGCCGGGTCGCGACGGCAGCCACCGCAGACTTCCGGCGTTTCGCCGACGCAGTCACCGAAAACTGCGCCAACGCCTATGGCGATGGGTTCCGCGATGGTCCGAACGGTGCCCTGTTCGAAACTCTGGAGGGCGCGGTAGAGGATTTCGTCACCGTGTTCCGCAGCACGATGCCGGTGGCGCAGAGCCGATGCCAGGCGCTGCTGGAACAGCTTGACGAGGCCGCACGCCAGCTTGCGGTGGATCATGCCCGGCAGGAGCAGCAGTATCGCGAGATCGTCGCCCGCTCGGCGCAGGAGAAGCAGCGGGCGTCCGAGCGCGCCAAGCTGCAGCAGCGGCATTTGACGCTGACCAAGGCGCGCAACGAACTCGAAGGTCTGCTCAACAAGCGCAAGACGCTGGAAGCCACCCACCGTCAGATGAACACGCGGCTTTCGGAACTCCGAGACCTGCGCTTCCGGTTGCGCAAGGAGGTGGCGGATCGGCTCACCCTGGCGCTGGCGCCGACCATTCGGGTGCTCATTATCCAGGCGGGCCACCGTGGCGGTTACGAAACCCTGCTTAAGGAGATGCTCAAGGGCTGCGGCCTGCAATACCATCGGCTGGCCACCCGCATCGTCGAAGGCATGTCGCCGGAGGAATTGTCACGGATCGTGCGCAAGGGCGATGCCGGCCGCCTCGCCGAGGATGGTGGGATTGCGCTGGAACAGGCCCAGCGCATCGTCCTCCATCTCCAGGGCAGCGACCAGATCGGCAAGCTGGAGACCGTCGACCTGGAGGACGAACCACAGATCTCGCTCAAGGATGGCGCTGACTACAAGAATTCCGCCGATCTCTCGACCGGCCAGCGCTGCACCGTGATCCTGCCGATCCTGTTGCTCGAAAGCGAGCGGCCCCTGCTGATCGATCAGCCCGAGGACAATCTCGATAACGCGTTCGTCTACGACACGATCGTCAAGAGCCTGGGCGAGGCCAAGGGTGGCCGGCAGCTCATCTTCGTGACCCACAACCCCAATATCCCCGTCCTCGGCGAGGCCGAGCGGGTGTTCGTCTTCACCTCCGATGGGCGCCGCGGCGGCGTATCCCATGGCCAATCCCCGAATCACCCGCTTCACCCTCCCGCTGCTCACCAACAGTGAAATCCGCGCCCAGCATCGCGCCATGGCGGCCGCACTCGGCGTCGCCGGTGACGCGTTATGGATCCCGGACACCGGCCTGGCGCTGAGCGAACTCAATACCCGCAGCCTGTGGGGCGCCATCGCTGCCTCCGGCGACGAAGCGGTGGCCGTGCGCGACCACCCCACCACCAACAGCCGCAGTTTCCGGATCGTCGAACGCCTGTAGGAGGGCCACATGCCCAATGCCGAGGAAGTCGCACGGCAGATCGCCGTGCACGAAGCCGTCTGCGCCGAACGCTGGAAGCAGACCAACACGCGCCTGTCACGCATTGAGATCGTTCTCGGTGTCATCGTCCTCCTGCTGCTCCTCGGCGAGGGGTCGGTGATTGATGTGCTGAAGCGGCTGTTGGGGGGCTAGGGTCAGAACGATTCTGGGGAGCGCCACCGGACCAACAAGTGGTCCGGATTTCGGGATCGCCAGTCGTTCACCGCGTCAAGGCCTGCCTCGACATTGAAGCCTTCAACATACTCACCCGACTCATCGATAATCCCCGCCTCGAGCTGCGCAGCCACAATATGCCAAAGACGGTCTATCGTGTGATTGAGATGTTCGGCAGAAACGGAAGTGGCCGCCATTTGCATTGCGCAAATCGCACGTGCGGCGGTTTCAATATTGCTACGATTGGACCCCATGGGCGTCACGCTAGTTCTTGCTTCTAATTGCTGCAAGATTAAACTAATGTGCTCGCCGTCACCCAGGCGTGATCGGTGCCCGTGATTTCGATCGCCTCAGATCGTCTCTGCTGCGATTGCCTCACTTTCTGCTTGTAACTCCTTGCCAAAAATCGATAGCCGGCATTGGATTTCCCAGGAGCCCCACTTCGACGCGGACGCACAAGCCGGCCCGCTCACCGGTCCTGCAGACGGGCGGTTACTATGCCTCTTGGTCAGCCGGAAGGGCTAGCCAGGAGGGAGATGTTGGCTAATGATGTCCGCGTCACCACGGATGTCATGAGGCCACGGAGAATGCATGTTCCACGACGACAGGTAGCTCTTGGTCTGGGATCGGTCCTATTCGCGGGTGCGGTGCCGGTCAGCAGTGCGCATGCGCAGGCGGCGATACTCGCAAAGCTGCCCTGGGGAAACATCATCAACGGACTGACACTTATCTTCACGGCAATGCCGGTCGTAAACGATTGGATCAGCAAGAATGCAGACTCGCGGACCGCGATTTGCGGCCTCACCTATTCAGATGCTGGGGTGTTGGAAATTCGCTGCCTCGCCGTTGCCCTTACGCTGTCGTCGACGAGCGCCGGACCAGTGCAGCCGCCAACAAGGGGTGATAGAGGACTTATTCCAGCATTGCAGGCCTACAGTGAGGAGCCAAGCAGCAAACGGTGGAAATACGTAAAGCAGGAGACTCTTCTGATGCTCGACGCCTCAGCAGCACTGATGTCTGAGGTCCAGCGAAAAGGAGCCGTTTTACTGACAGCATACCCTGGTGCCAAGCCAGAAAGCGTGGCGATACTTGCTAATACCCTTGAGGATATTCGGCTCAGTATTGTTTTGATTTCGATGGACGACCGTCCTGCGTATCCCTATGACGTAGAAGCAGCTACGCAGACTCTACATAGAGTGCTCCCGTTGCCGGAACTCGCATATAGGGCCCTTCAATCTAGCAGGATGATTGTCGCCCAACGAGTTGCGACCTCTTGCAAGTGAGGCGGTGAATGGGGTGGATCAATCCGTGGGGCGCGACACCTAGCCCGGATGGTGCTGCCGACTATGGAGACAGCTCGCTGAGCTGATGTCGTTCGATGGGCAATTATCCAGGTAACACACGCGGCACATGATGCAGGGTCGCGCTCGTGTGGCAGGCCAATAGCGGAGCTAGCGGTCGTCGTCGAACAAGGCGACGATCGACTTTGCCAGGCCCGCAAAATCGTTCAACGCGGAACTGACGCGCACGCCCTTCGGGAAGAAGGCTTCATCGAACGCTACATAAGCATGAAGCTGTATCTGGGGGCGCGCAGCGCCCTTGGCGAGTTTGCCCAGTTCCGTTTTGTTGTCAGTGCGGGGGAAGCCTGGAGAATTGGGGACAAAAGTCTTACTGAAGTTGCCCCCTTTGATGCCGAACTTGCTCGGAGTGATCTGGGCGGCCAGCAGTTTTCGGTGCTTCCGCTGGACGTCCATATCATGGAGGAGAATGAGCAGATCGTTCCCTCCACGATAGGGTTCCAGATATTCGATGATCTCTCGTTCGCGCAGGGGAAGCCCCTCTACGAACTGTTTCCCGCGGTATTTGCCGCTTGCGAAGGCGGCGCGACTGTCAACGATTGGAAAATAGGCGTGGTCTGGTCTCGCTATGCCATAGCGGTGGGCGAGGGCCGTCGCGAGAAGATCGAGGCTAGTGCGGATCGCGTTGATGTGGAGACCGACTTCCACGTTGAAGGAGAGAGGAAAGGACGATTTTTCGACCACCACAACGGAATCGTGCGACGCGTCCGGATCACCGTCTTCAAGGACTATATCCAGGTTGTTCTTGACCCAATCAATCATCCTCTGCTCAAAGGCTGGGAAGTTGGATATGGACCAGTCGATGCTAGCCTGGGCATGTAAAAGGTCGTCTCGCATCCGGTCCCTTGGTCTGTTGCTGCAAGCACTTGACGGTTAAATCGGTTGCGCGTCAATATTGAGAATGCATTGCAACTTTTTGAGATCGAGTCTGCTGGCGTGCAGCCTCCTGGCGACATCGGCGTCCGCCGGAGAGTTCAGTCTCTTAGGAATGGGGCTTTCATCTTGCGGAACCTGGACCGCTGATCGGCGCAATCCCGGTTCCTCGCGTGCCTTCATGGATGGGCAATGGGTGGTGGGGTTTTTGTCTGGCTATGGCCTCAGAGAGTCGTCGGTAGGGGGATTCGACCCGCTGAAAGGCATGGATGCAGAGGGTGTGTGGGGATGGATCGACAACTATTGCAGGGAACGTCCGACCGCGAAGATTTGGGAGGCGAGCTTGGCGTTCGTTAATGCACGCCGGAAGTAAACGACGGAAGCGTGGTGCCAGCAGGATTGCGCTGCTACCGCGCGCTTCATTCGGGCGACGTTCGGCCGTCAAGCGATGCCCAGTTGAGAGACATGTCGAGGACGCTGTCCGTCATCGCCTCGCCGCTGGCTTCCAAGTCTCCGAGATTGATATCGATGCAAGGAAGTGTCGAGCCGAAGCGAGAATAGGGCCGATGCGCGCCGCGCTCAAACTTGGCAGAGATGATCCGAGCGAAGGCGTCGAGATTCCGGTCCACGAGCAGGTTGGCCTGCTTTCCGCTTAAATGACTACGACGAAAGTAGTCGTCCAGATGGACAGTCGGAATGAAGGCCAGGACCATTTCTGTGCCGTGCCAGCCGTTGATTACGACAAGATCAGAATCCGGCTGTGCATGAACGACCTGCAAATTTGAAAGGACCATCTCGGTCTCCTTGACGAGCGACTCCGCGATGCTCGCAGCCGTGGCGGTATCGTTGGCATCGACGGCGCGACGCAGACGTTGGACGAACGGCGCGACCTTTTCCCAGCGGGCGGCTGATGCCTGCTGCCGGGCGCGTGCGGCCTGGGCGCGCTCGGTACTGGTCAGCGACGTTTGGTCCCCGCTGGGCGGCCGCCCTACGCTCCGTTCGCCTCCGAGCCTCTTCCATGTGTGATACGCTCGATCATAGGCTGCTTCAGTCGTGGCGCTGGGTGCCTGCTTCCAGTGCTGCCATGCCTCGTCCACGGCCATGGTCGCCTTCTGCAGATCTGTGATGTCCATCTCGGAGGTCCATTGCGCTGGTAACGAAATTATCTATATCGCTGCCATCTAAATATGTCAAGCTGTCGATCGTCCTAACCTTTGGGTCGGACATTGGATGATCGCCACGATCAAGTGAGCAGATCGGAGACGGCGTCTGAGGGTCATCCACTGATGCCGGTCGCTGCGTCCCGATCGGGAAGATTCAATGGGCGACCGACGGTGCCGGGCAGATATCTTCCCGACCGGGAAGAAAGAACTCGACTCTTGCACGGTCATTCAATATCTTCCCGCTCGGTAAGAGGGTGTGTGATGAGAATTGACAGCACTAAGGCGTTTGGAGAGGCCATCAGGGATGCCAGGCGCCGCCAGCGTTTGACACAGCGTGATTTGGCACTCATTGCCGGGACCGGCGAGCGATTTGTGGTGGACCTCGAGGCTGGCAAGGCCACCACGCAGCTTGGCCGAGCTCTGGCGGTGGCCGCGGCAGTTGGCCTGACTGTCTCCCTCGATGATCCTCAGGTCCACGATACTGGGTTGACCGACTAATGGCAGATGTCCCCATCTATTACGGCCAGCGGCCAGTGGGTGAGATCCACACCGGCCAGGAAGGACCGATTTTCCGCTATACATCCGACTGGCAGACTGGAAGACATGCTTTTCCGGCGTCAGTTCGCATGCCGCTAGCCTCGCTTGAATCGCTACCGGACGTAGTCCTCCCCTGGGTAGCAAACCTGCTACCCGAGGGTGCCGCCTTGAGCGCGGCTGGGCGATGGCTAGGTGTCGACCCGAACGATGTCGTCGGGATGGTCGAAAGGATTGGCCGAGACGTCGCCGGCGCATTGTCTTTCGGCGCTCCGAGGGGCGGGGATGAGCCACGATACCTCCCGATTCCCGACGAAGCGGCACTGGAAAAGATCATCGAGGATCTGCCGAGGCGGCCATTCCTAATTGGCGAAACTGGTGTCTCGATGAGTTTGGCGGGCGCGCAGGAGAAATTGCCCCTGGCGCGCCTCGACGACGGCTCCCTCGCCGTGACGATCGACGGAGCACCGTCCACACATATCCTGAAGCCGAGCAATGAGAGGACCCTTTTCGGGAGCGTTCAGAACGAGGCCTTGTGCATGGTACTAGCTCGTCGGATCGGTTTGAGCGTCGCCGAAGTGACGACAGGCAAGGCAGGCGCGCGCAGCTACCTGCTCGTGACGCGCTATGACCGCGAGCGCCGTGGCGACGTGTGGGTCCGACTGCACCAGGAGGACTTCTGCCAGGCGCTAGGAAAGCCACCAGCAGCGAAATACCAGCGCAACCAGACCGGAGTTCCAGGCCCTTCCGTCAAGGATATGTTCGGGGTGGTCCGTCGACACGCGCCTGGCCCCTCAATCCTCCGATTGCTGGACGCTGTGATCTTCAACGTTCTCGCCTGCAACACCGATGCGCACGCGAAGAACTATTCGCTCCTCCTCCTTGGTCGGACACGGGTCGAACTTGCGCCGCTCTACGACCTGATGTGCGCCGCCGCATGGGAGAACGTGACAGCGAATATGGCGCAAGAAATCGGCGGCTCGAACCGAGGCGACCAGATCACGGCGAAGCACTGGGCGCGCCTAGCCGACGATGCAGGAACGAACGCGAACGCGACGTTGCGGCGGGTGAGAAGGTACGTCGACTTGGTGGAGGAGAATCTCGACGCTGCGGCAAATGAGGTGAGGGCGATGCCAGCTGGAAGTCATTCCATGCTATCTGCCTTTGTAAATGCGATCCGCGCCCGATGCCGCCGAGTGCGCTCGAACCTGACAGTGCAAGCCGCCTAGCTTTTTTCCTGGCGCATGGCGAATGTTTGCATCCGGTTTCCTTCCCTCCGCCAAATGATCGTTCCTGTCCGTTCGCGGCTGATCGGCTTCCCGCGCCGCGTCGCCGGTGGTGCAGGTTCGTAGGCCGACCGCTTACCCGGTACCAAGGAGGCGCGATGGCCGACATCGACGATACTGGTCGCCCGCCGCCGTTCTTCGCGGCGTTCATCCGTTTGTCTGGCCGCTACTGGGCGGGAGCCGGACGCTGGAAGCCGCGCCTGCTGGTCGCTCTCCTCGTCGCGGTCATCGTCGCGCAGGTCGCCATCGCGATCCGCCTCAATGTTTGGAACGCCGACCTCTTCGATGCGCTCGAGCGCCATTCCACCGATGGCGCGATGGCGCAGATCGGCATCTTCGTGCTGATCCTGTTCGGCACCATGGTGACCAACACCGCACACCTCGCGATCCGCCGCCTGCTCTATATCGACTGGCGCCGCTGGCTCACCGGCCGCGTCATCGGCAACTGGATGCAGGACGGGCGGCACTACCAGGCCGGCCTGATTCCCGGCGACCATGCCAACCCCGACGGACGCATCGCCGAGGACATACGCATTGCCGCCGAAGGCGCCATCGATCTGGCCAGCAGCCTGTTCTCCTGCCTGCTGCTGCTCGTCACCTTCGTCGGCATCCTGTGGTCGCTCTCGGGCTGGGTCAGCATCGCCGGCGTCCCGCTGCCCGGCCATCTCGTCATCCTCGCCTTCCTCTACGCCGGCACCGGCGCGGTGGTCGCCTTCGTCCTGGGCCGCCCCCTGGTCCGTGCCACCGACGCCCGCCAGACCCGCGAGGCTGATTTTCGCTTCAGCCTGGTGCGCGCCCGCGAAAGTGCCGAGCCGATCGCGCTGGCCCGCGGCGAGACCGCCGAGCGCGCACGCCTCGGCGGCCAGTTCGAAGCCATCGCGCCGGCCTGGCGTCAGCAGTCCACCGGGCTTGCCCGGCTGGTCGCCTTCTCGTCCGGCTATGGCACCTTGGCTGTGGTGTTTCCGGTCCTGGTCGGTACCTCCCGCTTCCTCGCCGGCACACTGACGTTGGGGGGCCTCATGCAATCGGCCCAGGCGTTCCAGCAGGTCACCTCGGCGCTGTCCTGGCCGGTCGACAACCTGCCGCGCATCGCCGAATGGCGCGCCAGCGTCGAGCGCGTGCTGGCGCTCGAGGATGCTGTCCGGATCGTCACGCTCGAAGCCGCCCGCAGCGGCGAGACCGCGATCAACCTCGACCGCACCGCGGCCAACTGGCTTGGCGTGCAGGATCTCTGGGTCGCGGCCCCTGACGGCACCGCCATGCTCTCGGCACTGACGCTGCAGGTGGCCCAGGGCGAGCGCGTGCTGGTGGATGGCGATCCCGAGGCGGCCGCGGCGCTGTTCCGCGTGGTGGCCGGCATCTGGCCCTGGGGCCGCGGACAGGTGGAACTGCCGGCCGATGCCGACTTGATCGCGGTCGGCTCACGGCCATTCCTGCCCGAAGGCAGCCTGCGCCGGGCGCTTGGCTTCCCCGCCGCCCCCGATCACCATGCCGACCTCGTGCTGGCCGAGGCGCTCGGCCGCGTCGGGCTCGAACACCTCACCAGCCGCCTCGATGACCCCACGGACTGGCCGCGCACGCTCAGCGGCGCCGAACTTCAGCGATTGTCCTTCGCCCGCGTGCTGCTGTTCCAGCCGGGCTGGATCGTGCTGGGCGATGCCACGGACGCGCTGGATGCCGACGGCGCCGACCGCATGCTGGCCGTGCTTGCCGAACACCTGCCGAGCGCGGCCGTCGTCCTGATCGGCCGCCACCCCGGCTCAGCCGAAACCTTCAACCGCCGGATGACGCTGGCGCGGGTCGGCGACGGGGAAGTGCTCCTGCACGAGATCTATGCGCGCCGCCAGGCGATGGTAAAACCACGGCCCCGGCCGCTTCGCGTGGTCGACTGGTTGCGGCAGGGGTTCGCGCGATAGAGCGTGATCGTTTGAGGCCGACGGGTCAGAAAACGTGAATCACCCGACAAAACAAAGAGCTAGAGCTTCATCGGAACGCCTATCAGTTCCGAAGAAACTCTAGCTGGCAAGCGCATCGTTTGATTTGAAATTAGTGGCCATTGCCCCAGTTGCGCTGGCGCACGTTCTCGTCGTGGCCGCCGCCACGCTCGCTCCAGCCACCGCGATGCCCGCCGGAATAGCCGCGGTCGTAGCCGCCGTCGGGGGCGACGATACAGCCGCTCACCGCGAGGGTGAGCAGCAGGCCGATCATCAGGCGTTTCATCGGATGCTCCAAATGAAGCGGGGCGTGCCTGCCGTCGCCGGCTGGCACGCCCCATGGTTCGCGAGGATGGGATCAGCTCGCGTAGGCGAACGTCGGCAGCGCCTTGAGCGACTCCTTGGTCGCGTCATGAAGCACCATTTTCTTGTCCTTGACCTCGATCTTGTCGATCGGGATGACAACGAGCTTGGTGCCCATGCCGAGGAACCCGCCGACCGACAGCACGGCGAAGGGAATCTTGTCGTTCGGCGTGATGATCAGGTCATCGATGGTGCCGACCGCTTCATTGGTGTCATTATAAACCGTGCTGCCGACCACCTTGGACGTACGATAGCCGGTGGTCAGGGTCGTGGGATCGACCTTCATGAGAGAAAGGGTCTGTTGCACGCCCTGGGCGAAACCTGGCTGGGCGAGCGTGACGGCGCTCATGGCGATGCCGCAGAGCAGGGCGATTTGGCGCATGATGGTGACTCCTTTGCTCCGGTGGCCCCGGAAAATTACTTCTTCAACGCGTCCTTGATGCCGCCGATGGCGTTCTGCACCTTGCCCTCGACCTTGTCTTGCTTGCCGTCGGCAACCAACTTGGCATCGCCGAGCACATGGCCGGCCGCGACCTCGACGGTGCCCTTGGCCTGCTTGGCGGCGCCTGCAATCCGATCTTTGTTCATCTCCGAAGTCTCCATCTGGTGGTTTGGACGCACGGCGAAGCAATTCGGCCGGCCGCGCGAGCGGCCGGCCGGGATATTACTTGTGCGACATTCCGGACGCGGCAGTGCTGTGCTTGTGCGCCATGTCGCTGTGCTCGGAAGCCGCCGCAGCGTGCTTCTTGGCGTCGTCATGCTGCCCCGAGGCATGGTGCTGCGCGGCCTGATGATGATTGTGCGCGGCGGCGTGATGCTCGGCCGCGGCGGCATGATGCTCGGCGGCGGCGGGATGCTTCGTTGTCGTTGCCATGTGTGGTGTTCCTTTGGATTTTCACAGTAACGGCTGCGATTGCCGGACCGATTGTAAACAACAACCAGCCATACTTACAGTATACGTCGCGGCATAGGCAAAACAGTATCGGAAACTACTCAGAGACCGACTGCGACTGACGGCTGCGCCGCCCCTCGCCATTTTCCAGCGTCACGGCGATGGCGATCGGGTTGCCGTGCAGCATTCTCTTGGAATCATTGTACATCCTGGCAATGTCGCCGAACGTGCTGCCCGCCGGCAGGTGATGCTGCTCCACGGCGCCGTTGAAGACAAAGCGCAGACGATCATGCGCTGCGGCGTGATGTTGATCGAAATACATTGATCTCTCCCCCTGCCGGCAGGTGTATCCACATCAAAGCGGCCTTCCTGCCGGCATTGCGGCGGCCGATGAAGGCCCTGGGGCCCTCGTGATGCAACGCTGCGAGCCTAGCGCGGTGTCGCGCCCTGCGTCAGGATCGGAATCCACTCAGGGAAGTCCTGAAACGGCGCGGGAGCGTTTTCCGACTGACCGTAGACGGTCGGCGCGCTAAGCAGGCTTTCGCAGCACAACCCACGGATGCATTTGCAAACATCTTGCAGGCGAAAGCCAGCTTAGCATTCGGCAAGAGCGCAAACCCGAGAGGGTTTGCTGAGGCCGTTTCCAACGCGGCCGACACGCTCTATTGCAGCGTCTCCGCCGGCCGCGCAGAGATCGCCAGCCGCGCCAGCGCCGGCAGCGACTTCACCCCGGTCCGCCGCATGATCTCCGCGCGGTGATTCTCCACCGTCCGCTGGCTGATATCGAGGTCGGCCGCAATGTTTTTGCTCGGATGCCCCGCCAGCACCATCTCCATGATCTCGCGCTGCCGCGGTGTCAGGCTGGCGATGTGGCCGGCCGCCTCCTCCTGGCGCGCCACCACCTTGCTGGCATCGCGCGCATGGTCGAGCGCCTGCTCGACGGCGGCGACCAGCTCGTCCCGCCCGACTGGCTTCTCGATGAAATCCACCGCGCCCGCCTTCATCGCTTGCACCACCATCTGCACATCGCTGTGCCCGGTGATCATGATCGCCGGCGGCATGTGCCCGCCGTCCTGCAGGCGGGCGAGCAGGTCGAGCCCGCTCATCCCCGGTAGGTAGGCATCGATCAGCAGGCAGGTCTGGCGGCCCGGGCGGAAGCCGCGCAGGAACGCCTCGGCACTGGGATACACCTCGACGTTCTTGCCGTCCCGGTCGAACATCGCCCGCATCGCCTCGCAGATCTGCGGATCGTCATCCACCACGCAGATCGTCGGCGGATCGTTGGGGTTGTTTTCGATCACCGCGGCCGGTCGGGCACGATCGGTGCGGGCCGGCAACACCGACTGGATCGTCTGCGTCAGCTCCTTCACCTTCACCGGCTTGTTGAGCTGCACGCAGCCCTGCCGGACGATCTCGCGATTGAGCTCCGGCGACATGTCACCGGTGAGAATGATCACCGGAATGTCGTGGTGCAGGGTCTCGCGCATGCGGGCTGCCAGTTGCAGCCCGGTGAAGCCATCGGGCAGGTTGTAGTCGGCCAGCAGCAGGTCGGGCCGGATCATGCCCTGCGCCAGCACGGTCAGGGCTGCCGCCCCATCGGCTGCGACGGTGGTGTGGTGGCCCTCGTCGGTGAGCAGGATCTCGAGCAGTTCGCGCACCTCCGGATCGTCCTCAACGATGAGGATGGAACCGGAATTCCCCGCCCCGCCGCCCTCGGCGATATGCGAGTCCTGCGCCACGCCGGCGAGCGACCCGCTTTGCGGCAGCTTCACCTCGATGCTGAACACCGAGCCTTTGCCCAGTTGCGAGCGCACCCGGACGCGATGGCCAAGGAACGTCGCCAGCCGCTGCACGATGGACAATCCGAGCCCGAGCCCGCGGTTGCGCTCGCGTGTCCCGTTGTCGATCTGATGGTACTCGTTGAAGATCGCGCCCAGCTCATGCGGCGCGATGCCGATGCCGGTGTCCCATATCTCGATGCGCAGCACGCCGTGGCGGCGGCGGCAGCCAAGCAGGATGGTGCCGCTGCGCGTGTATTTCAGCGCGTTGGCGACGATGTTGCGGATCATCTGGCCGAGCAGGTGGCGGTCTGGATGGATCACCATGCTGCAATGGACCACACGCAGGGACAGGCCCTGTTGGTCCGCCTGGTCGATGAACTCGCTGCGGATCCGGTCGAGCAGGTCCCCGATCGGGAAATGCGACATCTCGACCGCCACCGTGCCGCCATCGATCTGGGTGATGTCGAGCAGCGCGTTGAGCATGCCGGACATGGCGCTCGAGGTCTCGTCGAGCCGGTTGACCAGGGCGAGCGCCTCCTCGGTGCGTCCGTCGCGGATCTTCCTGGACAGCACGCCGCCCATCAGGCTGAGCGATTGCAGCGGCTGACGCAGATCGTGGCTGGCCGCCGCCAGGAAGCGCGACTTGGTGACGGAGGCCAATTCTGCCTCGCGCTTGGCCGCCTCCAGCGCCTCGGCCGTGCGTCGGCGCTCGGTGCTGTCGACGAAGGTGATCACCACCCCCTCCACCCCGGCATCCTCGGTTCGGTAAGGCAGCACCCGGCGGATATACCAGGTGCCGCTCTGCGCCTCGATCTCGCGCTCGATCGGCTGGTGCTCCTGCAACACCGTGCGTGCATCGCTCAGCAGAGCGCCATCGGCGGACACCGACTTGAGGTCGGCCAGCGGCCGGCCGATATCGCCGGGGATGACATTGAACAGCGCCCGCGTCGCCGGGGTGAAGAAGCGGATGTGCAGGTCGGTGTCGAGAAAGATGGTCGCCACATTGGTGCTGTTGAGCACGTTCTGCAGGTCGTTCGAGGTCGTGCGCTGGCCATCCAGCGCCTCGTGCAGCTGGGTGTTGAGGGCGGTCAGCTCCTCGTTGAGCGATTGCAGCTCCTCCTTGGAGGTCAGCAGCTCCTCATTGGTCGATTGCAGCTCCTCGTTCAGCGACGAGGCCTCGTCGTTGATCGCCTTCTGTTCCTCGCCGGAAATCTCAAGGTCGTGCACCGCGGCCTGCAATTCCGCCCGCGTCACCTCCAGCTCCGCCTCCAGTGCCGCCTCCGGCCCCGGATCGTCGGTCGCCTGTGACCGCACGCGGATGACTTCGTGGCGCATCGTCTCGACGAAGCAGACCAGCACCAGCTCCTCGCCCTCATTGGTGAAGCTCTGGGCGTCGATGTCGAAGGCGACATCATAGCCGTCGCGCTCGATCGTCCCGCCCGGCACCACGATCCGCCGGGCGCCGGGCACCGCGCGCTGGATCGCCGTGCGCAGCCGCGAACGCATGGCCGGCAGGGCCATGGCGAGCAGGTCATGGGTGGAATGGCCGGGTGCGACATGCAGGAAGCGATCGGTCGGCCCAAGCGAGAACAGGCATTCATTCTTGCGGTTGATCAGCACCGCCGCCGGCGCGTGCGACTCCATCACCAGGCGACGGCACAAATCCGCCAGCACCGTCTGGCGCGACTGCGGACCGATCATGCGCGTCGGCGCAATGCCGCGGGACACCTCGCGCGGGCTGACGGCGAAACGGTGATCGCCCGGCCGATGGCGCCCGGCGTGGCGGTAGAGCCGCGCCGTCTTGGAGACCACGGCGAACCGATCGTCGCTGTCCTTGACCGACTCGGCATTGCCAAGCAGCAGGACGCCGTTTTTGCGCAGCGCAAAATGGAACAGCGCAAACACCCGATTCTGCGCCTCGGGCAGCAGATAGATCAACAGGTTGCGGCAAGCCACCATGTCCAGCCGCGAGAACGGCGGATCGATCAGGATGTCCTGCACCGTGAACACCACCGCGGTGCGCAGTTCCGGCACCACGCGGTAGCCGCGCCCTTCCTTGATGAAGAAGCGCGACAGCCGATCGGGTGAAACCTCCTCGGTGATGCTCTCCGGATACAGCCCCTCGCGCGCGGTGGCGATCGCCTCGCCATCGACGTCCGAGGCGAAGACCTGCAACTTTATCTTGGCTTGACTGGCCGCGAAGTGCTCATGGAACAGCATGACCAGCGAATAGGCTTCCTCGCCCGAACTGCATCCCGCCACCCAGATGCGGATCGGCTCGTCGCTCGGGTGCGCCGCGACCAGGTCGGGGATGATCTCCTCGGCGAGCAGCGCGAACACTTTCGGGTCGCGGAAAAAGCTGGTGACGTTGATCAGCAGGTCCTTGGCGAGCAGATCAAGCTCGGCCGTGTCGCCCTTGAGCAAGCCGAGATAGCGGTCCATGTCAGGTGCCGCGATGCCGGCCAGTACCATCCGCCGCTCCACCCGCCGCTCCAGGGTGCCGAGCTTGTAGAGGGTGAAATCATGCGCCGTGCGCACGCGCAACAGGGCGATGACATCCTGCAACACGCCCTGCACGGGCACCGCGTCGCCGCGCCCGCCCGCCGGCAGCTCCTTGGCGAGCGACCGCGCCTTGTCGAGCACGGCAAGCGCCATGGCGCCCAGCGGCAGCACCATGTCGACCGCGCCGGTGCGCACGGCGTTGCGCGGCATGCCGTCATAGCTGGCTTCCTCGGGGTCCTGCACGATGACGAGTCCGCCATGCGCCTTGATCGCCTTGATGCCGATGCTGCCGTCCGACCCGGTGCCGGACAGGATCATGCCCACCGCGCGCGGGCCATAGGCCAGCGCAAGGCTGTTGAGAAAGAAATCCACCGGCAGCCGCGCGCCATGGCGGGCGAGTGGCTGGGACAGACGCAGCGCTCCGTCGGCCACCGACAGATAGGCGCCGGGCGGGATGACGTAGAGGTGGTCAGGCGCCACGATCATGCCATCCGCCGCCTGCTGCACCACCATCCCCGTGCTGGAGCTGAGCAGCTCCGCCATCAGGCTGTCGTGGTCGGGATCGAGATGTTGGATCAGCACGAACGCGATGCCGGTCTCACCGGGCAGCGCGCGCACCAGCCTGCGGCAGGCCTCGAGCCCGCCGGCCGAGGCGCCGATGCCGACCACCGCAAACGCCTCGACCGCGGGCGGTTGTTCCTCGGGCTGGGGGGCGTCGGGGCGAGCCGGCGCGTCGTGCGGGTGGCGACGATGGGTCATGGCTAGGCCTTCAACTGCTGCGAAGGCACGGCACGCGATCGCGATGGCGCCAACATATCACAATCCGGTCCGCTGCGGCCGGCATTTCTCACGGCCACGGCCGGGCGGGCGTCTAGAACGAAATAATCACCTTCAGCGCCTTGGTATCGGCGGCGTGGGCGAAGGTCTCGTAGGCATCCATCATCTGGTCGCGGGTGAAATGATGGGTGATGAGCTGCGCCGGGTTGAGCCGCGCCGCACGCATCACATTGAGCAGCATCGGCGTGCTCACCGTATCCACCAGGCGGGTGGTGATGGTGATGTTGCGATCCCACAGATTTTCCAGATGGAGGTCCACCTTGGTGCCGTGCACGCCGATATTGGCGATGGTGCCGCCGGGCGCGATGATCTTCTGGCACAGTTCGAAGGTGGTGGCGATGCCGACCGCCTCGATCGCGGTGTCCACGCCGCGATTGGCCGTCATCTTCATCACCGTGGCCGCCGCCGGGCCGTCGGTGCTGTTGATCGCCGCGGTGGCGCCGAAGCGCATGGCGACGTTCAGTCGGTTCTCGTCCAGATCGATCATGATGATCTCGGCCGGCGAATAGAACTGCGCGGTCAGCAGGGCGGCCAGCCCGATCGGCCCGGCACCGACAATGGCCACCACACTGCCCGGCGCCACCCGCCCGTTGAGCACGCCACACTCGAAGCCGGTCGGCAATATGTCGCTCAGCATCACCAGCGCCTCCTCGTCCGCCCCGTTCGGAATCGGATAGAGGCTGGTGTCGGCATGCGGAATGCGCACGAAATCGGCCTGGGTGCCATCGATGCTGTTGCCCAGGATCCAGCCGCCGGTGGTGCAGTGGGAGAACATCTGGCGGCGGCAATACGCGCATCTGCCGCAGGCGGTCACGCAGGAGACCAGCACCCGGTCCCCCGGTTTGAAGGCGCTCACGGCGGCGCCGACCTCCTCGATCACCCCCACGCCCTCATGGCCCAGGACGCGGCCGGGGGTACAGCTCGCCACATCGCCCTTGAGGATGTGCAGATCGGTGCCGCAGATCGTGGTCTTGCTCATCTTCACGATCGCATCGGTCGGCGCGGCGATCTTCGGCATCGGACATTCCTGCAAGGCCTTCCGGCCCGGCCCGAGATAGACCAGCCCCTTCATGCCAGCGCCGTGTGGGATTCGACGAACCAGAGTTGCAGGTCCACCGCGCGCGAGATTTCAGTGAGCAGGTCGGCGGTATCGACATCCCCGCGGTTGGTGGTTTCGCCGATGGCATTGCGGATCGCCTGGCCGAAAGCCGCCAGCGAGCCGGCCACCGCGAAAATATGCGCGGGCACCTCAGCAATGCCGTGCGGGTAGGGGATCAGGTACGAGCGCGCGACGGCCACTTGAAGGGTGCCATGTGCGACTCCGCCGAGGGCACCGGCCCGCTCGGCGATCTTGTCCGACCAGTCTTCGACCGCGGTCGAGATGGTGTCGAAAAACTGGTGCACGGCGAGAAAGCCCGGACCGCGCACATTCCAGTGCGCCTGCTTGACCTGCGCGTGCAGGTCGATCGCGGCGGCGAGATGCAGGTTGAGCATCTCGACGGACCCGGCGCGGACGCGTTCGGGCAGCGTGTTGTGGGTGGGATGCATGGGTGGTCTCCAGGATACGCGGGCGCAGACATTCGGATCACGAGTCTAGCGCGCAGCGATGTGGCGGGGAGGATCGGAAACTACTCAGGCGCGGCGCTCACTTGCCGCGCGTCCCGGCCGCGAGGCCGGCCATCAGGGCCGCGAGCACGAGGGCGGTGGCGTCGACCTTCGGCGGCGTCGGGCGCGGCTGGCGCAGCCGCCAGGCAATCGCCACGGCGATCAGGCTCGCACCCAGCATCACCGCCGCCACCACCAGTGGGGCACCCCACACGCCCGCCCAGGGCAGCAGCGCGAGCCACAGCCCGGCCACGGCACAGCCAACCGCCACCGTCGCGCACAGGCCGGCCACCACCAGCGCGAGCATGACGCCCGCCAGATGGCCGCCGGCCACGTGGCCGCGCCGCGCCGTCGCGGCCTCGGCCAGCACGGCGACCAGCCGCAACACCTCGTCCACCGCCGTGCCGCTCAGCGCGACAACAGGCGGCCGCCGAAATAGCCGACGCCGAGCGCGACCAGCAGCGCCACCATCGGCTGCGCCTCGACCTGCCCGCACAGCGCCTTGACCGAGCGTTCGCCCTCGGCAGCCATGCTGCGGTAGACCCGCCGCGCGCCGTCATCGAGCTGGCTCGCCGCATTCTGCGCCGAGTTGCTGGCGCTGATGCGGAGATGTTCAAGCAGGCTGCTGACATCATGCCGCAAGGCGGCAAGATCGGTCTGCACGGAGGCAAGATCAGATTCGGTGCTCATGGGCTGGTTCCTGTCATCAGTCGATATCACATCGATTTAGCAACAATCTTGTCGTCCGACTCCACCACCTGCCTCGGCAACCGCGGCTGAAGCAGTCCACGAAACAGACGCGCTCGCTCTCGGCGGGATCAGGCAACATCGTCAACCAGACTGACGTCAGTCTGGTTGATCCTGCTCTAGTGGAGGATGATCTCGACGCTGCGCACCGCCAGCTCCGGCGTCGCATCGGGCTGGCGCTCGCCCACCCACCTGGTATCGAGGCGAGCCTCGGCCACCTTGCCGGTGCGCAGCAGCGCGTTGTGCACGACGATCGAGCGCTTCTTGGACAGCGCCATGTTGCTGGCGTCCGACCCCAGCGCATCGGCCGTGCCGACGAGGGTGGCGGTCAGGGCCGCATTGGCCTGGATCAGGTCGGCCACGCTGGCAACGGTGGCCATCCCCGCGGAGTCGATCTGGCTGCTGCCGCTGGCGAAGCCGATGCGATAATGCGTCGCATCCGCGGTCGGCATCGCGGCAACCGCCGCGGCCGGCGGATTATAGGCCACCGGCGCAGGCGGCGCCGGCTGCGGGTTCATCTGGGCACAGCCGGCGAGCAGTGCAAAGGCCGCCGTCGCGACAACCCGGGTGGTGTTGCGTTGAAGTATTCTCATGGTGATGCCCAATCATGATGGCTGGCTGTTGAAACGCCGTCGTCAGCAATACAGCATAGGACCACCCAGCCGGATGGACAGGATCGGAAACTACCCATATCCGCTGGAGCGTGATCGTCTGAGGCCGACCGGTCGGAAAACGTGAATCACGCGACAACACAGAGAGCTAGAGCAGACTCTCCCAGCCGCGTGAAAACCGCTCGCGCAGCCAAAGCCCGAGCGGGCGCCGCCCCCAGGCCAGCGGATCGATCCGCGTCGCCGCCGCCAGATCGTCCGCGAAGATCAACTCCAGGGCGCCGGCCGTCTCGGGGCCAAGCACCACCGCGTCCACCTCGTCGTTGAACAGCACGCTGCGCTGATCGAAGTTCGACGAGCCGATGATCGACCAGACGCCGTCGATCACCACCGTCTTGGCATGCAGCACCAGCCCATGGGTTTCGTAGATTTCGACGCCGGCCTCCATCAGATCCGCGTAGTGGGAATGCGCGACATCGATGGCACGCTGCGAGTCCGAACTGTCCGGCAGCAGCAGCCGCACCTTCACGCCGCGCCGCGCCGCGTCGGCGAGATCCTCGGCCTCCTGGCGGGTCGGCACGAAATAGGCGGCCGTGATGCTGATGCTGAGCCCCGCATTGCCGATCGCCGACAACAGGGTGACGTAGTAGCGCGGAATGTCGTGATCGGGCGTGCTGCCGATAATGCGCACCACCTCGCGGCCCTGGCTGGCGATCGGCGCGCCGGGCGGCGGGCCGGTCAGCATGTCCTTGCTTTGCTGCGACCAATGGGCGGCGAACAAGGCGGCCAGTTCGGCCACCGCCGGCCCCTCGATCTGCAGGTCGGTATCGCGCCATTGCGGCCCCGCCCCCTCCGGGCGGGCACGACCGGCGGCCAGCGGGTTGCTCTGGTAGTCGACACTGAGATTGACGCCGCCGATGATGGCAAGCTTGCCGTCGGCGATCAGAATCTTGCGGTGGTCGCGCCGGTTGGGCGCATAGTCGCTGCCGGCGAGGAGCGGATTGACCGGGTTGAAGGCGGTCATGGCCACGCCGAGCCCGCGCAGCCGCTCGAAGAAGGCGGTGGGCGTGGCGCTCGATCCGTAGCTGTCATAGATCAGGTTCACCGCCACCCCCGCGGCCCGCTTGCGCGCCAGCAGGTCCCCGAGCGTCACGCCATCGGAGGTGACGTCCTCGATGATGAAATATTCGAGGTCGACCCGCAGCCTGGCCGCCGCGATCGCGGCAAAAATGGCGCGGAACGCAGCCGGGCCGTCACGCAGGATGGTTGTGCGGTTGCCAAGCACGAGCGGCCCGTCCGCGATGGCCTGCTCGATGGCGAGATGACGCCACAGAAAGCCGCCCGGCGGGCCGCCGAGCCGATCGAGCAGCGCCTTGCTCCGCGCCGCCGACAACGGCCCCCGGGCGCCCTCCATGGCCGGCGCAATGCCGGCCGGCCCCGCGGTGATGCTGTAGTCCGGCACCGTGGCACAGCCGGACAGCACGATCAGGCCAGCGGCGACGCGCAGGGTCAGGCGCATGGTGGCGACCCGATCAGGGCTTCTTGTTCGGATCTTCGGCCGGCGGCTTGGCCGGCGGCTGGGCCGGCGGAGGGGGAGCGGGATGCGGGGCCGCGACCGGTGCCGGCGCGGGATGAGGAGGCGCGGGTGCGGGCGCGGGTGCGGGCGCGGGCGGTGGCGGTGCGGCACGAGGTGCCACAACCGGTGGCGCGGGGGGCGGGGCGACCGGATGCGGAACGGGGGTCACTGCGGGCGGCGGTGGTGGCGGGGCGGGGCGCGGTGCCACGGCCGGCGGCGGCGCTGCCTTGGTGACCGGGGCAGGCGCAGCCGGCGCCGGGGTGGCAGCCTGTGGCGCCGGCGTCGCCGGACGCACCCAGCCCTGCGGCGTCGGCGTGATCGGCGCCTGTTGCACGGGATGCGGCACCGGCGGAGGGACGGGCACCGCCTTCGGCGCCTCGGGCGTGATGACGGCACGGGCTGGCGGCGGTGCTGCAGCGGGCGGTATCGCGGCACGCGGCGGCGCAGCAGGGACCGCCGGACTGGTCACGCCAGGTCCGGTTGCCGAAGTGCCGGCAGGCGGCATCACGACGCGCGGCAGGATCGCCGGCGCGTTTCCGGCGGGGGCACCTGGCACCACCTGCGTCCCCGGGACACGCCCGGGAATCGGCGCGGCGGCGGGTGGGATCATGGGCGCAGAACCGGTAGGCGTACCCGGCACCACCGGGCTCCCCGGGACATGACCAGGAGTCTGCGCGGCGGCGGGCGGGATCACGGGCGCAGAACCGGCGGGCGCGCCCGGCGCCACCGGGCTCCCCGGGACATGCCCGGGCGTCGGCGCGGCGGCGGATGGGATCACGGGCGCAGAACCGGCGGGCGCACCCGGCACCACCGGGCTCCCCGGGACACGCCCGGGCGTCGGCGCGGCGGCCGATGGGATCAAGGGCGCAGAACCGGCGGGCGCACCCGGCAC
>CAIYSR010000063.1 GCA_903928895.1 uncultured Rhodospirillales bacterium
TGCCGGCGGTGCCGAACTTCTTGATCGAGGCCACGATGTTCTGCCAGTCGGAGTGGCCGAACGGGGTGTAGTTGATCATGATATCCTCGGACTTGACGCCCTTGGACTTCAGGTAGGCCTCGAGGATCTTGTTGGTGGTGCGCGGGTAGACGTAGTCGGTGCCGGCGAGGACCCAACGCTGGACTTTTTCTTCCTTGGCCAGGTAGTCGACCGCGGGGATGGCCTGCTGGTTCGGCGCGGCGCCGGTGTAGAAGACGTTCTTGGACGACTCTTCGCCTTCGTACTGGACGGGGTAGAAGAGGATCGAGTTGAGCTCCTCGAATACCGGCAGGACGGATTTGCGGGAGACCGAGGTCCAGCAGCCGAACACGGCGGCGACCTTGTCGACGGTGATGAGCTGGCGGGCCTTTTCGGCGAACAGCGGCCAGTTGGAGGCGGGGTCGACGACGACGGCTTCGAGCTTCTTGCCGAGGACGCCACCTTTCTTGTTCTGCTCCTCGATGAGCATAAGCATGACGTCTTTCAGCGTGGTCTCGCTGATGGCCATGGTGCCGGAGAGCGAATGCAGGATGCCGACCTTGATGGTGGCCTGGGCCTGGGCGTCATGCGCCCCGGTGAGCAGTGCGGCGGCGGCGGCGGCGGCCAGGCCGGCGCCACGCAGCCAGTTGCGGAAAGATGCCATTGGTCTCCCTCGTTCATTGACGTGCCTGCGACGCGGACTGCGGCGCGGCTGAGGGAGCTTACGCAAGGAGCGTGCCACTGAATTTGACTGATTTTACGGCAAACTGGCCCGGGGCGCCGCGACGTCACGATCCAATAGGGGGCAATTGCATAATAATTGACCGATTCGATCAGGTCGGCAAAATCCCGGACAGCCCGACCGACCCGCCGACACTGGCCCCGACTCCGCTGGCGGCCCCCCCGACGCTCGCGCCGACCCCGCCGATCCCGCCGGAAACGCTGGCACCCAATCCGCCGATCCCGACGTCGATCGCCAATCCGCCCGGCACATCCTGCACCAGCTGGCCCCCCAGTCCGCCGCCGCCCGCGCCAATTCCGCCACCCACTCCGATGCCACCACCCACACCGATTCCGCCGCCCACGCCGATCCCGCCGCCGATGCCCCCCCCGATCCCCGCCGACAACCCGCCGCCGAGCCCGGCGGACAGGCTGGCGCCGAAATCCGCCACCAGGTTGGCCGAAAACCCGCCGCCGAGCCCGGCCCCGGCGCCCAGCGACAGCCCCAGATTGGCGCCAACCCCGAGCCCCAACCCGGCGCTCAACGAATCCGCGAACCCCAAACCCGCTCCCAATCCCAGCGCCCCGCCGAGCCCGGCATCCAATCCACCGCCCAAACCGGCCCCCAGCCCCGCCGCCGCCCCCAAGGCCCCGCCAACGCCGGCACCGATCCCGGCGCCCAGCCCGCCACCCACGCCGCCGCCGATGCCCCCGCCCAATCCGCCCCCGAGCCCGGCCGATGCGCCCAATCCTGCGCTCAGTCCGGCGCCCAGACCTGCACTCAATCCCGCGCCGAGCCCGGCCCCAATATTGCCGCTCACGAAATCCGACAGCGCCGCAGTCAACGCCGAGTGATCGCAAACCGAGCACGGGCTCAGCGCCGCATTCAGCCCCAGCGCTGCCGACAAATTGATCGCCAGCCCGCTCACCCCGAGCCCCACCGCCAGCAGCGCCGAGACATCGAGGCTGAAGGCCGCGCTCGCGCTCAAGCTCGCCGAGGCATTCATCGCCGCCGACACCATCGCACTCAGCGGCATGCCGATCATGAACAGCGGCAGGCCCGGCATCGAGGCCACCAGCGAGGCGTTGAGATTGACACCGACATTGGCGAGCATCGCCACCGTGGCCGAGAGGTTGGCTCCCACCATCGCCCTGATCTGGGGAAACCCCACCGACAGCGGATTTACGCCCAGGCTCAGCCCGAGATTGGCCACCGCCGACAACCCGGCGGACAGGCTCGCCATCAGTTGCAACGCCGGGAGGCTCAGCGCCGGCAGCCGCAACGATGCCAGCGGCGTCAGTGCCGCCGTCAACGCCGCCATGCTGCTCACATTGAGCTGCGCCATCAGGCTCGCGACCATGTTGATCGCCGCCACATTTCCGATGAACAGCAGGATCGCCGGATTGATCGACAGCGTCGCGCTGAAATTGGCGAAAGCCCCGGCCGTTACCGCGGCCTGGATATTCATCAGCGCCGCGTTGAGATTGGCCAGCGCCAGCCACGGCCCGAGATTGATGCTCAGGCCGAGCGACAGCATCGCGTTCAGCCGCGCATTCAGCGTCGCCGTCATGCGCGCGAACGCGTTGAGCTGCGCCGGCACCAGCAAGTCGAGCCCGAGCCTGGCCATGATCTGCGCCCGCATCGACAACAGCGCCGACGCCTGCAACAGCGCGCTCGCCGACAGGCTGGCGGAAAGTGTCGGCAGTTGCAGATTGAGCCAGGCCGGATTGAAGGACCCGAGGGCCGCGCTAGCACTGAGCGCGGTCGACAAATTGAGCGCCGCTGCGGCACTGGCGGACAGGTTCAGATTGGCCGAGACATTCAGCGCCGGCAGCGCCAGGCCGAGCCCGCCGAAGCTCGCGGAGCAGAAACAGCTCATGCGCGCCGGCTTCCGCCTGCGCGTGGGTGGCTGGGCGCCGGGTGGCTGGTCATCGTTTCGCGCATCGGGTCCATGTTCCCCTCTGAGGGGTGACAGGTTCCCTCATTGCCGCGTCGGACTCAAGGCGGATGATGGGTGCCTTTTGCGTGAGGTTGGGCGCAAGGGAGGAAGCAAGCGCTTCTTTTTTTGAAAAAAAGAAGCAAAAAACTTCCATTCAGGGGAGTCGATGGTGCGGTCCGCCGCGACGCCATGGGTGAAGTTTTTTTGTTTCTTTTTTTCCAAAAAAAGAAACGCTTGCTTCACCCCGCCTTGAGCAATGCCGCGGCGGCGGGTGCGAAGTAGGTGAGCACTCCGGCGGCGCCGGCGCGTTTGAAGGCCATCAGGCTTTCCATCATGGCGCGGTCATGGTCGATCCAACCGTTTTGCACGGCGGCCATGATCATCGCGTATTCGCCGGACACCTGGTAGGCGAAGGTGGGCACGCCGAAGCGCTCGTGGACGCGGCGGACGATATCGAGATAGGGCATGCCGGGCTTGACCATGACCATGTCCGCACCTTCGAGCAGGTCGAGCTCGACCTCGCGGAGGGCTTCGTCGCCGTTCGCCGGGTCCATCTGGTAGGTCTTCTTGTCGCCCTTCAGCGAGGAGCCGGAGCCGACCGCCTCGCGGAACGGGCCGTAGAAGGCGGAGGCGTATTTGGCGGCGTAGGACATGATGCGGGTGTCGATCAGGCCCTGCGCGTCGAGCGCCTCGCGGATGACGCCGATCCGGCCGTCCATCATGTCGGACGGCGCGATCACGTCGATCCCGGCGGCGGCCTGGTTGACCGCCTGGGTGCGCAGGATGGCGAGCGTGTCGTCGTTGTGGACGTAGTCGTTGCGGATCACGCCGTCATGCCCATGATCGGTGTAGGGGTCGAGCGCGACGTCGCCGACGAGGCCGATCTCGGGGTATTCGGCCTTCAGCAGGCGGGCGGCACGGCAGATCAGATTGTCCGGATTGGTCGATTCCGTGCCCTCGGCGTCCTTCTTCTCGGTGGGCGTCATCGGAAAGAGGGCGATGGCAGGGATGCCGAGGCGGGCGGCATCGGCGCAATGGGCGGCCAGGCGGTCGACGGTGACGCGCTGCACCCCGGGCATGGAGCCGACATCGGTGGTGGTCTGGCTGCCCTCGATGACAAAGACCGGCCAGATCAGGTCCCCGACCGAGAGCGTGTTCTCGGCGACCAGGCGGCGGGTCCAGGCGTCGCGCCGGTTGCGGCGCATGCGGGTGTTGGGAAAACGGCCGACGGTCATGGGCAAGGCTCCTCGGGAGGGCTTTCAGGACGTTTAGGCCGGTCCGCGGGTGATGCAAAGCTGCGCCGGCTGGGATAGCGTATGGCATGCGCATTCTCCTCCTCGCTTTGATCCTGCTCAACTGGGCCGCGGCAGCGGAAACGGTCACGCTGCCGGGACCGCAGGGGGTGATGCTGCGGGCCGAGCTGCACCGCCCGGCCGGGGTTGCACGCGGCGCGGTGGTGGCGCTGCACGGCTGCGGCGGGCCGTTCGGGGCGCGCGACCGGCAATGGAGCGAGGCACTGACCGCGGCTGGCCAGATCGTGCTGTTTCCCGACAGCTTCGGCTCGCGCGGGCTGGGCTCGCAATGCCGGGCGCAGGGGCGCACCGTGACGGCGTCCGGGCTGCGGCGCGGCGATGCTATCGCGGCGGCGGCATGGCTGGCGGCACAGCCCGGCGTGCCGCCGGGGCGAATGGTACTGCTCGGCTGGTCCGACGGTGGCAGCACCGTGCTGGCGGTGGCGCAGGCGGGCAAGGGGCTGCCGGGCGACTTGTTCCGCCGCTTCATCGCGTTCTATCCGGGGTGCCGCGTGGCGTCGGTCACCAAAGGCTGGGCGGCGGAGGGGCGGATCGACATCCTGATGGGGGAGGCCGACGACTGGACGCCGATTGCGCCCTGCCGGATGCTGGCGGCGCGCGCGGCCGGGGTGACGCTGCATGCGTTCGCGGGGGCGTATCACGATTTCGACGCACCGGTTCCGGTCCGGGTGATGCGGGATATTCCGACCAGCCAGAATGCGGACCACAGCGTCCATGTCGGCGGCGATGCGGCGGCGCGGGCGGCGGCGCTGGTGCTGGTGCCGCATCTGCTCGAGGCCGAGTGAGGTTGTGCCGGGCGGTTGGAATGCCCATTGTTCAGGCGTAGTCGGAGGCGCCGCATGGCCAGCTTCAGCCTGAACTGGTTTCTCGGGATCCTGACGGTGGAACTCTGGGTGGTCGCGTATGCCCTGGTGTTCTGGTCGGAGATCCGCGTGCGGATCGGGACCGCGCTCTTCGCCCGCCGCCCGCGGCGCGACCGTCATGACCTATCCGGCGCGGTTTTCCTGATAGACCGCGAGATGGGCTGAGGCGGCGCGCAGCATCGGCGCGGCCTGGCCGAGGGCGTGGGCGCGGGCCAGCATGTCACCGACGAGGTGATCGGCCTCGACGCGCAGACCGCGTTGCAGGTCACGCAACATCGAGGGAACGTTGCCGTTGGTCGGGTCGCTGAAGCCGGCCCGCGCGAACTCCCGGTGGCGGGCGCGCGGCGCGTAGCCGGCGGCTTCGGCGACGGCGGCGCATTCCTCATACATCTCGATCAGCAGCGACGTGCCCTCGGCGGTGCGGGCGATGGCGCCGATGGCGCCGCGCATGAGGCAGGCCATGCCGGCGGCGGTGGTGATGAAAACGAATTTCTCCCACATATCCTGCATGATGGTCGGCGAGCAGCGCGGCGCGAAACCGCCCGGCGCCATCGCCTCCGCGAGCGCGGCGCAGCGGTCCTCCTGGGACGGCGCGCGCGGGCCGTGGGTATAGGACTGGGCCTTGCCGAAATGGCGGACGGTGCCGTCATCATCGAGCGTGACGCCGATGGCGGCGACGCCGCCACACACATTCCCGGCCCCGAATGCGACATCGAGCGCGTCGAGATGGCGCATGCCGTTGAGCAGCGGCACGATCATGGCGCCCGCGGCGGCGGGGGCGAGGGCGGCGATGGCGTCGTCGAGATCGTAGGCCTTGCAGCTCAGAATCACCGCGTCATAGCCGGGGGCGGCAGTCGCGCGAGTGACGGTGCGGACCGCGAGGTCGAGGTCGCCAAGCTCGCTGCGAATGCGCAAGCCGTCCCGCGCCAGGATTTCGGCGCGGCGATCGCGCACCAGGAACGTGACGTCCCCGCCGGACGCGGCAAGACGCCCGCCGAAATAGCCGCCAATGCCGCCGGCGCCGAGGACGAGAATGCGCATGTCTGGGGGTCCTGTCAGGAAGTCACAGGCACCGGTTTCGCGGGGCGGCGGGGCGGGTGTCAAGGCAGGGCGCAGAAGGCAGGGAAGCAAGGGCTTCCTTTTTGGAAAAAAGAAGCAAAAACTTTCATCCCGGCTCGCGGAGGGCCGTAGCGCGGGTTCCCGGGTTGAAGGCCTGCGGCGCAAGGCAAGCGTCGTTTTGCCCGAAGGCCGGTGCCGCCGCCGCGCGCACGGATGGGTTCCAAGGGCCTCACGGCCCTTGGCCGCCGGAAGGCGCTTGCGTGCAAACGCCCCTGACCCGCGATTGACTTCTCCCGCCGACCCCCAACACTCTGCTTGGCCACAGCAAGAGTTCCTTCCCGCATGACCACCGACATTGCCGGCCGTGTCGCCTTCGTCACCGGCGCGTCCTCCGGCCTGGGCGTCCGGTTCGCTCGGGTGCTGGCCGCCGAGGGCGCGCATGTCGCCATTGCCGCCCGCCGCGTCGACCGGCTGGAGGCGCTGGCTGGAGAATTGCGCGAATCCGGGGTGACGGTGCTGCCGGTGGCGCTCGACGTCACCTCGGTCGGCGCCATTCGCGACGCGGCGGCGTTGATCGAGCGGCAGTTGGGTCCGATCGAGATTCTGGTCAACAACGCCGGGATCTCGCGCCAGGCCCGGCTCGAGACCATCGACGAGGCGGATTATGACGCCGTGCTCGACACCAATCTCAAGGGGCCGTTCTTCATCGCCCAGGCGGCGGCGCGGCAGATGATCGCGCACCGGATCGAGGGCCGCATCGTCAACATCGCCTCGGTGGCGGGTGAGCGGGCGGTGGCGCAGTTGAGCACCTATGGCATGTCCAAGGCCGGAATGATCCAGATGACGCGGCAGATGGCGCGCGAATGGGGACGCCATGGCATCAACATCAACGCGATCTGCCCAGGCTATATCACCACCGAGATTTCCGAGGATTATCTCAAGACCGAGGCCGGGGCGAAATGGGTTGGCCAGTTGCCACGCAGGCGGATGGGCGAGGCCGCGGACCTCGATGGGGTGTTGAAGCTGCTGTGTTCGGGGGCCGCATCGCGCTTCATCAACGGCGCCATTATCGCGGCCGATGACGGTTTCCTCGCGACCTGAGGCCGCCGACGCGACCGCCGCCCGGCTGCAGGACGCCCTGCGCCGGGACCCCGCCAATGTCATGCGCTACAACGAGCTCGCCAATCACCTGCTGGCGGCGGGACAGGCCGAAAAGGCGCTGGCGTTGTACCGCACGGCGATCGCGCTCGCGCCGGACGCCGCGGCGCTCCATTTCAACCTCGCCAACGCCCTCTCCGGGGCCGGCGAGGAGGCCGCGGCCCTGGAGGCCTACGCCGCCGCCCTGGCGCGCGATCCGGGTTTCGCGGCTGCCCATACCAACCGCGGCAATCTGCTGCGCCGCCTCGGCCGGGCGCAGGATGCGCTCGATGCCTACCGTCACGCCTTGTATCTCGCGCCGCGCGAGGCGACGGCGCGCTACAATCTCGGCACCGCGCTGCTCGATCTCGGGCGACCCGGCGAGGCGCTGCCGTATTTCGAGCAGGCGGCGACCGCCGCGCCGCCCTATCCGCCCGCCCTGGCCTCGGCCGGCGAGGCGCTGCTGCGGCTGGGACGGCGGGCGGATGCGCGGCGCTGGTTCGGCGCGGCGCTGGCGCAGGATGCGGGCGATCATGCGGCGCGGATGGGTCTGGCGGTGTGCCTGCTGGCGGCGGGCGACTATCAGGCGGGCTGGGCGGCCTTCGAGGCACGGCTCGAGAGCGCGCAGGCGCGGCGCAGCCTGCCGCTGCTGGCGGGCCGACGCCTTGGGCCGGACGATGCGGTGGCGGGGCGGCATGTGGTGGTGATGGCCGAGCAGGGGTTCGGCGATACGCTGCAATTCGTGCGCTACGTGCCGCTGCTGCGCCGGCGCGGGGCGCGGGTGACGCTGCTGGTGCCGCCCGAACTGGTCGGCCTGCTCGAGGGCGTGGCCGATGCGGTCCATCCCAAGGAGGCACAGCCGGAGGCGGTGGATTTCATCTGCCCGATGTTGAGTCTGCCGCACATCTTCGGCACTACCCTGGAGGACGTGCCGGCCGCCCTGCCCTATCTCGCCGCCCCCGCCCACGAGGCGGCGTTCTGGCAGCGTGCATTGGGTCCGCCGGCGGCGTTGCGGGTGGGGCTGGTGTGGAGCGGCAACCCGGACCATCTGCTCGATGCGGCGCGCTCGCTGCCGCTGGCCGCGCTGGCGCCGCTGCTGGCCGTGCCGGGGGCCGAGTTCCACGCCATCCAGACCGGCTTTCGCCCGAGCGATCTGCCGTTGCCTGGCTCCGTGCGGCGGCATGACGCGGCGCTGCCGGATTTCGCCGCCACCGCGGGGCTGCTGGCGCGGATGGACCTGGTGATCGCGGTCGATACGGCGGTGGCGCATCTGGCCGGCGCGATGGGGCGGCGGCTGTGGCTGCTGCTGGGCGCGCAGGCCGATTTCCGATGGCTGGAGGGGCGCACGGACAGCCCGTGGTATCCCGGCGCCCGGCTGTTCCGCCAGGATCCGAAGAGCGGGGGCGCGGAAGGATGGGAGGCGGTGGTGGTGGCGCTGGCGATGGACCTCGCGGCGGTGGCGGCGGCGGATGCGGCGTTCCGCCGGGGCAACGCGCTGTGGTCCGAGGGTGCGCGCGAGGCGGCGATCGCGGCCTTCGCCGCGGCGGCGGCAGGCGATCCGGGCCATCTCGACGCCCGCAACCATCTCGGCAACGCTTTGCTCGCCCAGGATCGCGCGGAAGAGGCGATCGCGACCTACACGGCGGCGATCGCGGTGGCGCCGGGGCGAGCGGATTTGCGCTACAATCTGGCCAATGCCCTGCTCGGGCTGGACCGCGTCGCGGCGGCGGAGGCGGAATACCGCGCAGCACTCGCGATCGCGCCGGGCCATGCCGGGGCGCACAACAATCTCGGCAACGCCCTGCGCGCCCAGGGCCGCCACGGCGAGGCGATCGCGAGCTATGAGGCGGCGCTTGCGGTGCGGCCGGAGTTCGCCGGCACGCTGAACAACATCGGCTCCGCCCTGCTGGCGCTGCACCGGCCCGACGAGGCGGTGGCCGTGCTGGAACGGGCGCTGGCGCTGGAACCCAGCTATGGCGAGGCCTGCAACAATCTCGGTGGCGCGCTGCTGGCGCTGGATCGTCTCGGCGAGGCGATGTTCTGGTTCCGCGCCGCGCTCGCGACCGACCCGGAGATGGCACAGGCCCGCTTCGGCCTCGCCCTCGCGCTGCTGGCCGAGGGCGACTATGCCGCGGGCTGGCGCGAATACGGTGCCCGTTGGGACGATCCGCGTTTCCGCGACGATCTGCCGGACTATGCCACGCCGATCTGGACCGGCGAGGACGAGATCGCGGGGCTTCGCATGCTGGTGCATGCCGAGCAGGGGTTGGGCGACACGCTCCAGTTCGTCCGCTACGTGCCGCTGCTGCGCCGGCGCGGGGCGCATGTGGTGTTGCAGGTGCCCGCACCGCTGGTGGAATTGCTGACGCCGCTGGCCGACGAGATCATGGCGCAGGGCGAGGCGCCGGCCGCAGGCCCGATCCCGCCGCACGACCTGCGCTGCCCGCTGATGAGCCTGCCGCACGCCTTCGGCACGACGCTGGAGACGGTCCCGGCGGCGGTCCCGTATCTTCATCCCGATCCCGCGCTTGTGGCGGTGTGGCGGGCCCGGCTGGGTGCGGCGGAGCGGATGCGGGTCGGCATCGCCTTCTCCGGCAGCGCCGATCATCCGGAGGACGCGCTGCGCTCGCTGCCGGCGGCGGTGCTGATCGCGGCGCTGCCGGGGGTGGAACTGCATGTGGTGCAGCGCGATGTGCGCGCCGAGGACGCGGCGGCGCTGGCGACATGCCCGAACGTGCGGCGGCACGCGATCGGTGATTTCGCCGACACCGCCGCCCTGCTCGCCTGTCTCGACCTGGTGGTCAGCGTCGACACCTCGATCGCCCATCTCGCCGGCGCGCTGGGCCGTCCGGTCTGGGTGCTGCTGCAATTCGCCGCCGATTTCCGCTGGCTGCGCGCCCGCGCGGACAGCCCCTGGTATCCCACCGCCCGGCTGTTCCGCCAGGCCGAGCGGGGTGCCTGGGGGCCGGTGCTCGCCGCCGTTACCACCAGCCTCCGTCAACCGTGAACAACTGCGCCGTGCACATCCGGCTGTCCTCCGCGGCCAGCCACAGCACCAGGCGGGCGACGTCATCGGGCACCGGCAGGCGCTTGAGGCATTGGGCGTCGAGGGTTTTCGCCTCGGCCTCGGCGGTGAGCCACAGGGTCTTCTGCCGCTCGGTCATGATCCAGCCCGGGATGACGCAGTTGACCCGGATGTTGTCGCCGCCGAGATCGCGGGCGAAGGAGCGGGTGAGGCCTTCGATGCCGGCCTTGGCGGTGGTGTAGGCGGGCATGCCGCCCATCGCGAGGTGCCAGGAGATCGAGCCGAAATTGATGATCGAGCCGCCGCCGGCGGCCTGCATCATCGGTGCCGCGGCCTGGATGGCGAAGAACTGGTGGCGCAGGTTCACCTGGAGGCGGTCTTCCCAGTAGTCCACGGTGACGGTGCGCCAATCGTGGCGCTCATCGTGGGCGGCGTTGTTGACCAGCACCCCGATCGGGCCGAACCGCTCGGCGGCGGCCTGGATGGCAGACTGCAAGGCGGGGATGTCGCGCAGGTCGCAGGGCAGGAACACCGGCTCCGGCCAGCCGTGTTCGGCGCAGCGGGCGACCAGGGCGCGGGCCGGCGCCTCCTGGATATCGACGAAGGCGACGCGCGCCCCCTGGGCGGCGAAATGGGCGACATGGGCGGCGCCGATGCCGGTGGCGCCGCCGGTGATGAACACCGTCTTGTTCCTGAGGCTGGGGTAGCGGGCGTCGTTGGGCTGCATGGATGGGCTCCTCGGTGCGGCGGGGCCTCTTTGTCCTCGAAACGGCGGCTTGCGGGAAGGGGCCGGGCTGGCTAGCGTGAAGCTATTATAATCTCTGTCGCACCTCCCCCCGGGGGACAAGCGGCGGGGCGTGAGGGAACATCGCATGGCCAGGAAAACCACCGCCGCCGGGGTCAACCATCCGCCGCTGCCCGAGGGGCTCTCGGCCGAGGCGATGCTGCGGCTGTACGAGCAGATGACGCTGCTGCGCCGCTTCGAGCAGGCCGCGCAGATCGCCTGCCGCACCGGGGAGACGCCGGGGTTTCTGCATTTGTATATCGGCGAGGAAGCGGTCGCGACCGGGGTGTGCGCGCATTTGCGGCCGGCGGACTGGATCACCTCGACGCATCGCGGCCATGGCCATGCGCTGGCCAAGGGGATGGACCCCAAGGCGCTGATGGCGGAGTTGTACGGCAAGCATGGCGGCGCGGTGGGCGGGCGTGGCGGCACGATGCATCTGTATGATCGGGCCAGCGGGTTGTTCGGCACCAACGGGGTGGTGGCGTCGGGCGCCTCGCATGCGCTGGGGGCGGCGATCGCGGCCAAGCACCGCGGGAGCGGCGATGTCGGGGTGGCGTTTTTCGGCGATGGCGCGACCAGCCATGGCGGGTTTCACGAGGCGCTGAATATCGCCGGGTTCATGAAGGCGCCGGTGGTGTTTGTCTGCGAGAACAATCTCTACGCGACCGCAACGCCGCTCAACACGGTGACGGCCAATCCGGAGATCGCGACGCGGGCGGCGGCCTACGGGATCGCGGGCGTCGCGGTCGACGGCAACGACGTGGTCGCGATGTGGACGGCGGTGAAAGAGGCGGTGGATCGGGCGCGGGCCGGGGAGGGGCCGACGCTGATCGAGGCCAAGACCTACCGGACCGTCGGGCATCACGAGGGCGATCCGGTGACGGGATCGTACCGGACGCAGGCGGAGGTCGATGCCTGGGCGGCGCGGTGTCCGGTGACGAATTTCCGGGCGCGGTTGCGCGACGAGTTCGGGATCGCGACGGACAGCCAGCTCGCCGAGATCGAGAAGCGGGTGGATGACGCGGTGCAGGAGAGCGTGGAGTTCGCGCGGGCCTCGGCCGAGCCCGATCCGGCGACCGTGTTCCGCCACACCTATGCCGATCCGATCAATCCGCCCGAGGCGATCACGGTGCGGGCGGTGGGCGCGACCAAGGAGACCTCGTGGCTCGATGCGGTGCGCGACGGGATCGCCGAGGAGATGCGGGGAAACCGCGATATTCTGTATTTCGGCGAGGGCACCGGCGAGCGCGGCGGCACGTTTGCCCATACCAAGGGGCTGTACCAGGAGTTCGGCGCCGGGCGGGTGGTGGATATGCCGATCGCCGAGCAGGGCTTCACCGGGGCGGCGCTGGGGGCTTCGGCGACCGGGGTGCGGGTGATCGCGGACCTCATGTTCGCGGATTTCCTGTTCGAGGCCGGCGGGCAGATCGCGTTGCAGGCGGCCAAGCTGCGCTACATGTCGAACGGGCAGATGAACGCGCCGATGGTGATCCGGGTGGGCGCCGGGACGGTGCGCTCGACCGGGCCGCATCACAGCGGCACCTATCATCCGATCTGGGCGCATATTCCGGGGCTGATCGTGTGCATGCCGGCCACGCCCGCGGATGCCAAGGGGCTGATGAAGACGGCGCTCAGGGCCGGCGATCCGGTGCTGATGCTGGAGACCAAGGCGTTGTTCGCCTCCAAGGGGCCGGTGCCGGAGGGGGATCACTACGTCCCGTTCGGGCTGGCGCGGATCGCGCGGACCGGCGGGCACATCACCATCGCGGCGACCGGTCAGATGGTGCATCGGGCGCTGGAGGCGGCCGAGATGCTGGCGAAGGAGGGGATCGAGGCGGAGGTGATCGACATGCGCACGATCCAGCCGCTCGATGTCGATACCGTGGCGCAGTCGGTGTCCAAGACCCATCATCTGCTGGTGGTCGATGAGGGCTGGCCGATGATGGGGGTCGGAGCCGAACTGGGACAGGCGATGAACGAGATCGCGTTCGATCAGCTCGATGCGCCCGTGGCGCGGCTGCATACCGCGCCGGTGACCCATCCGTTCGGGCCGGCGCTGGAGCGGGCGATGCTGGTCAATGCCGACCGGGTGGTGGCGCGGGCCAAGGAGGTTCTGGCGGGCAAGGCCACGCCGCCGTGGCGCTGGAAGGGGCGGCCCGATGGGGTGCAGGCGCCGGTCGAGGAGATCGTCGCGGCGGCCGCGCCGGCCGCGCCGCCGCCGGGACCCAGTCTCGGCACGCTCAAGGGCGCGCTGATCAACATGCCGTTCGGCGATCTGACGGTCGATTCCGGCAAGCTGGTGCGCTGGACGGTGGCGGATGGGGCCACCGTGGCGAAGGGCGACCTGGTGGCGGAAATCGAGACCGACAAGGCGGTGGTCGAGGTCGAGGCGCCGGCGGCCGGCGTGGTGGCGCAGGTGGTCAAGGAGGCCGGCGCCGTGGTCAAAATGGGCGCCACGATCGGCGTGGTGAAGGAGTCCTGAGATGCATGTTCTGTATATGAACTACCCGCCCTCCCCCGACGGGCTGGAGCAGGCGACGTTCGGCGATTTCGCCACCACCACCAGCTACGTGCCGGATGCGGTGGTGCCGGCGGCGGAGTGCCTGTCGGCGGACGGGATCATTTCAGGCTCGGCGAACCATGATGTCGGCGATGTCAGCCAATACCCGAACTGCAAGATCATCGTGCGGATGGGCGTCGGCTACGACAATCTCGACAGCGTCGCCTGGGGCGCGCGGGGCGTGCCGGTGTGCAATGTGCCGGATTACGGGACCTCGGAAGTCGCGGACCACGCGGTCAGCCTGATGCTGACGCTGGCGCGGGGGACGCACTACTACGCAACCCGCCTCGCCGCCGATCCGGTGAAGAACTGGGGCTGGGCGCCGGGCGCGCCGCTGATGCGGCGGCTGCGCGGGCAGACCTTCGGCATCGTCGGGCTCGGGCGAATCGGGATGGCGGCGGCGCGTCGGGCGCGCGGGTTCGACATGGATATCGTGTTCTACGATCCGCATCTGCCCAACGGGGTGGAACTCGGCGTCGGCTACAAGCGGGTGCGCTCGATGAACGAGCTGATGGCGATCAGCGACACCATCAGCCTGCATGCGCCCTTGTCCGCCGAGACCCGGCACATCATCAACGCGGAGAGCCTGAGCCACGCCAAGGACAACCTCATCGTGGTCAACACCGCGCGCGGGCCGCTGGTGGATATCGATGCGCTGCACGCGGCGTTGCGGACCAACCGCATCGCCGGGGCGGCGCTCGATGTGCTGCCGTCGGAACCGCCGGTGCCGTTGCATCCGTTGTTCACCGCGCTCCAGGCCGGCGAGCCATGGATCAAGGATCGGCTGATCCTGACACCGCATGCCGCCTTCTTCAGCCCGCCGGCCAATCTCGATATTCGGCGCAAGGCGGCGGAGGTGGTCCTTTACTATCTGCGGGATGGGAATTTGACCAACTGCGTGAATGGTCATCTTCTGCGCAAGAATAGTTAGGGAATGAAGAAGGAAGGAAGCGCTTCTTTTTTTGTAAAAAAAGAAGCAAAAAAACTTTATCCATTAAGGGATTTTAACCCGGAGAGGGGCGAAGACGATGAAATCTTTGGCTTCGCCGCTCCCTTTGCCAGTATCTCGCGATGCCAAATGGATAAAAGTTTTTTGCTTCTTTTTTTCAAAAAAGAAGCGCTTGCTTCCTACGCTTCACGGAAAATCGTAACTGAGACTGTACCGATCCGCCCGATGCCGCGCGATGGTGAGTTCTACCGGCGCGCCGTCCGGTCCGCGCCACAGCATGCGGCTGACCAGGACCGGATCGCCTTCCTCGATATCGAGGGAGCGAGCGAGGGCGGCGTCGGCGAGTTCGGCGGTCACCGTGATGCGGGCGCCTTCGAGGCGGATGCCGAGGCGGCGTTCGACCGAACGGAAAACCACGACGTCATCGAAGTCCGCGCGGGTCAGGCGGGCGCCGATTTCGGGCGGGAAGTAGATCGTGATTTCGCTGAGCGGCTCACCCTCCAGCAGCAGCCGGCCGCGCAGGCAGTGGAGTTCGACGGCTCGGTCCAGGCCGAACGCGGCGGCGGCTTCAGGGGAGCGGCGCGGCCCGTAGCTGGCGATGCGCAGATCGGCATCCGTGGTCGCGGCGACCACGTCCTCGATGCTGTTGAGCGGGCGCACCGCCGGCGGGCGCGGCGTGCTCGCCACCACCACGGCGGCCTTGGCGGCGCGCTTGCGGATCAGGCCCTCCTGCTCCAGTTCGCGCAGGGCATGGCGGACGGTGATGAGGCTGACATCGAAGCCGCGCGCCAGCGCCGCCTCGGTCGGCAGTTCTCCGCCCAGGACGATGCGTCCCCCGGCGATGGCCGCGCGCAATTGCGCCGCGGCCTGGCGGTAGAGCGGACCGGCCCCGCGCGCCAGGCGGCGGGCCGAAAAGGCGCGGAACTGCGGCATCGCCGCCTTCATATGCCAATTTGCCCGCTGCGGCCATGCGGTGGGCGGATGATGCGACGAAACCCCACAACAGGAGGAACTCCATGACATCGCCCCGCCGCACATTGTTCGCACTGGGAGCGGCTTTGCTGCTCGCACTGCCGTTCCACGCCCAGGCCCAGGCCCCCGAGGACATCGTCAAGGCCGGCAAGATCCTGATCGCCATCGACACCACGGTGCCGCCGTACGGGTCGCTCGATACGCAGATGCAGCCCACCGGCATGGATGTCGAACTCGGCCAGCTCGTGGGCAAGGCGCTCGGGGTGCCGGTTGAATTCGTCACCGTGACGTCGCCGGGGCGCATCCCGGCGCTGCTGACCAAGCGGGTGGATCTGGTGATCTCGATCTTCTCGATCACTGCCGAGCGCGCGTTGCAGGTGGATTTCTCCAATCCCTATGGCGGTCAGTCCACCGTGCTGCTGGCGCCGAAGGGGCGCAAGATCGCCGGACCGAAGGATCTGGTGGGGCTGAAGGTGGGCGCGACGCGCGGGGCGATCGAGGACGTGGTGCTGACCGAGATGGTCAAGAACAACCCCGGCATCAACTACCTCCGCTTCGATGACGGGCCGTCCTGCGTGCAGGCGATGCTGTCCGGGCAGATCGATGCGATGGGCGGGGGCGACTATGGCGAGATCTATCTGCGCAAGTCCTCCACCGGGGACGAGTTCGAGCAGAAGTTCGTGCTGCGGCCGAACTACTTCGGCATCGGCATGCGCAAGGGCAATCCGGCGCTGCTGCACTGGGTCAACACGCTGCTGTTCACGCTGAAGAACGACGGCACGCTCGACCGGTTGTCGATGAAATATCGCAATAAGCCGATTGGCGATCTGCCGCCGTTCTGAACCCGACGTGGAGTATCAGTTCGACTTCGGGCCGGTGTTCGCGCGCTGGCCCGAGTTGGTGCAGGGCACGTTCCTGACCATCTGGCTGTCGCTGGCGGCGACCGCGATCGGGCTGCCGATCGCGGCCGTGCTTGCGGCGACACGGAGCTATGGGCCACGGCCGCTGCGCTGGCTGGTGGGCACCTATGTCGAGCTGATCCGCAACACGCCGTTCCTGATCCAGCTCTATTTCGTCTTTTTCGCCATGCCCGGCCTGGGTATCAGACTGTCCGCCAACGGGGCAGCGATTTTGGCGATGGTGGTGAACCTGGTGGCCTATGCGGTGGAAATCGTGCGCGCCGGGCTGGAGGCGATCCCGCGCGGGCAAATCGAGGCGGGGCGCGCGCTCGGGCTCGGCCCTATCCGCATCCTGCGCCATATCGTGCTCGGCCAGGCCCTGAGGATCGTTTATCCCGCGCTCGCCAGCCAGTTCGTGCTGCAACTGCTCGGCTCCTCCCTGGTTTCGGCGATCGCGGCGGAGGAGCTGACGGCGGTGGCCAACAACATCATGATCGTGACGTTCCGCAATTTCGAGGTGTTTGGCGTCATCACCGTGATCTACCTGGGGCTGTCGCTGGCGTTTCGGGCGTTGCTCGGCGGCATCCATCATCGCGCCTTCCGCTGGACCGGCTGATGCTGCGCGATTTCGGCCCCAACGAGTTCCTGTTCCTGGTCACCTCGGCGCGCTGGACGGTGGTGCTGTCGCTGCTGGCCTTCGCCGGCGGCGGGCTGCTCGGGCTGGTGATCGCGCTCTGCCGGGTCAGTCCGTGGCGGCCGCTGCGGCTGGCGATGGTCGGCTATATTCAGGTGATGCAGGGCACGCCCGCGCTGATGCAGCTGTTCCTGGTGTATTACGGGATCGGGCTGTTCGCCATCAGACCGGACCCCTGGGTGTCGGCGGCGTATGCGTTCACGGTGTCGTCGAGCGCGTTTTTCGCCGAGATCTGGCGGGGCTGCATCGAGGCGATCCCGCGGGGTCAGTGGGAGAGCGCGCGCTCGCTGGGGCTGCGGTTTCCTCAGATTTTGCAGCTTGTGGTGCTGCCGCAGGCATTCCGCATCATGATCCCGCCGACGATCGGCTACATGGTGCAAATCATCAAGGGCACGTCGCTGGCCTCGCTGATCGGGTTCACCGAACTGGCGAGGGCCGGCCAAGTGATCAACACCATCACCTTCGAGCCGGCCCGCGTGTTCGGTTCGGTGGCGCTGATTTATTTCGTGCTATGCTGGCCGTTGTCGTACCTGTCGCAACGGCTGGAGGCGCGGATTGCCCGCACACGGGGGGATGCGGCGCCTTTGACCTGAACCCAACGGAGCCCCGCGATGATCCATCCGATCACCGAGCATGTGACGAAGAGCGCGCGCCATACCAGCTTCTATCTCGCCTGCGGGCCCGAGGACGGCACGCCGGTGATCTTCGTGCATGGCTGGCCGGAGTTGTCGCTGTCGTGGCGGCACCAGTTGCCGGTGATGGCGGCCCTCGGGTTCCGCGCCATCGCGCCGGACATGCGGGGCTATGGGCGGTCGGGCTGCTATGGCGAGAAATCGGCCTATGCGCTGGAGCACAGCGTGGCCGACATGATCGAGCTGCTCGACAGCCTCGGGCAGGAGCGGGCGATCTGGGTGGGGCATGACTGGGGGGCGCCGGTGGTGTGGAGCATCGCAAGCCATCATCCGGAGCGCTGCCATGGGGTTGCGAATTTGTGCGTGCCGCATTTCGCCAAGGGGTTCGCGCCGGAGAACTTCCTCCCGTTGATCGACCGCGAGGTCTATCCCGAGGACACGTATCCGGCAGGACAGTGGGACTACCAGATGGCCTACATGGAGAACTTCGACGCCGCGCACACCGCGTTCGAGGCCGATGTGAACGCGACGGTCAAGGCGATGTTCCGCAAGGGCAATCCGGCCGGGCGGAAGAAGCCGTCCCGCACCTCGACCACGCGGCGCGATGGCGGCTGGTTCGGGGGGCTGCCGAAAGCCCCGGATTTTCCGCGCGATGCGGATGTGCTGACCGAGGCCGATCTGGCCGCCTATGTCGCGGCGCTGACGCGGACCGGGTTTGCCGGGCCGGACTCGTGGTACATGAACCATGACGCCAACATGGCCTATGCGCTGCGGGCGCCGACGGGGGGCAAGCTCGCTATGCCGGTGCTGTTTCTGCACGGGGCTTTCGACTACACGTGTGAGACCCTGGACTCGCGGCTGGCCGAGCCGATGCGACAGGATTGCGTCGATCTCGCCGAGGTCGTCGTGCAGTCCGGCCACTGGATGGCGCAGGAGCAGCCGATGGCGGTCAACGCCGCGCTGGCGAAGTGGCTCGCGACGCGGTTCACGCCACTGTGGCGCGGCTGATGACGATCGCCCCGCCCCCCACGCTCGAGACGCCGCCCTCCATCGAGGAACTGCTGGCCCGTCGTGCCCCCCCGGTGCGCACGGTGCGAGCGAAGCTCAGCGGATTGCAGCAGGTCGCGGTCTGGATCACCGTTCATGTCGGCTCAATGGGTTTCTTCCTGCTCATCGCCAGTTGGACCGTGCTCTGGCTCGGCTGGAACCTGCTGGCGCCGCCGGCGGTGCAGTTCGATCCGCCGATGGCCTTTGTGCTTTGGCTGTTCATCTCCAACGTGATCCAGATCCTCCTGATGCCGCTGATCATGGTCGGCCAGAACGTGCAGGGCGCGCATTCCGACGCCCGCGCCGAGCATGATCTGGCGGTCAACGTGAAGGCCGAGCAGGAGATCGAGGTGGTGCTGCGACATCTCGCCTATCAGAACAGCCTGATGCTCCGGATGCTGGAGAGGCTCGAGGCGCCCGCGGGCCCCGCGCCGGAGAAATAGCGGGCGCGGCGCTACCGCGCGTTGCGATACAGCAGCAGCGCCCGACGCAGGCGGCCGACGCCACCGCGGTACTGGCCGCGATCGCACATCCGCGCGCCCTCGTCGGCCAGCGCATTGGCGGCACCGCCGTCGCGCGGGCTGGCGCCGCGGGCGCGGTCGACCTCACGGTTGAGATGGGCACAGTAGTCGGCGCTCGGCGTCATCATATGGGGCATCGCCCCGCCCGGGCCGGGCGCGGACGGCAGCGGCTGGCCCACGGCCGGAGCGGCACCGAGCAGCGCGAGCGGAACAATGAGGAGGGCGCGCCAGATCATCGGATTGCTATAGCAGAGCCCACGTAAATCGGGTGTTTGTGACACATGAACTAGCAGACATCTGCCGCGCCCCCGCTTCAAGCCTCGGTTGCGCGCAGATGCAGGGTCGCACGCAGGCCGGGCGTGTTGTCGTCCAGGGTCAGCGCCCCGCCATGGAGCTGTGCGACCGCCTGCACCAGCGCGAGACCGAGGCCCGAGCCCGGCGTGCTGCGGGCGCTTTCGCCGCGGAAGAAGCGTTCGGTGGCGCGCGACCGGTCGGCCGCGGGGATGCCCGGCCCGCCATCGGTGACGCTGATCGCGACCTCGCCCGGCCGCGCTTCGGCGGCCAGGGTGATGGCGCCGTCGGCGGAGGTGAACTTCACCGCATTGTCGATCAGGTTGGCCACCGCCTGCTGCACCATGTCGCGGTCGCCGAACATCGGCAGTGCCGGCGGCAGCAGGGCGCTGAACACCTGGCCGCGCTCCTCGGCCACCGCCTCGTAGAGTTCGGCGAGGTCCACCAGCAGCGGCACCGCGTCGAAGGTGGCGAAAGCGGAGCGGCGCGAGCCGGCCTCGATCTCGGCGATGCGCAGCAGGGCCTGGAAGATCGCCATCACGCCGTCGAGATCGGCCTCGGCGCGCTCGATTGCGGCGTGCAGGGCCTCGGGCGTGCTGGCATGGGTAGCGGCATCCTCCAGACGGTTGCGCGCCCGGGTGATGGGGGTGCGCAGGTCATGGGCGATGGCATTCGACACCTGACGCACCCCATCCATCAAGGTCTCGATGCGGTCGAGCATGTCGTTGATGGTGCCGGCCAGCAGGTCGAACTCGTCGCCCTGCCCGGTGACGCGGACGCGCCGCGTCAGGTCGCCAGCGCCGATCGCCTGCGCAGTGGCGGCGACATCGGCGAGCATGGCGCGGAACAGTCCGCGCACCGCCCAGGCACCGACCGAGCCCAGCGCAATCGCGATCCCGGCGGCCCAGATCATCGCATCCGTCATCAGCCGGCGCAGCCCCGCCTTGGCCTCGACGTCGCGCCCGACCAGCAGATGGAAGCCGGCCTGGAGCTCGTAGTGGTGCAGCACCGAGGTCACCGCGACATCCTCGCGCATGATCCGCATCTCCTCGCGCTCGGCGTCGATCATCATGCCGCGCGGCCAGCCATCGAGATTGCCCTCGATGCGGTGGAAGGCGGGGTCGGTGAGGAGGTAGACCGCGTCATCGTCGGTGTTGGTGTCGATACGCTGGCGGATAATCTCGATCAGTGCGGGCAGGCCGCCGGCAGCGTAGCGTTCCGACAGCGCGGTGGCATCGTTCTCGATGGCGGCATCGGTCTGGCGATCGAGCAGGCCGAGGGTGGACCACCACAGGAAAGCCGCCAGCGCTGCGGCACTGATACCGAACAGCGCAGCATAGATCACGCCGAAGCGCACGCCGGCCGAGCGGAACAGCGTGTCGATGAAGCCCGGCGGCGGTCGTCTCAACCTGAACATCTAAAGGTAAAAAGTTTTTTGTTTCTTTTTTTCAAAAAAGAAAGCGCTTTCTTTTTTGAAAAAA
>CAIYSR010000064.1 GCA_903928895.1 uncultured Rhodospirillales bacterium
CCTCGTCGAACGCTTCTTCTTGAAGATCAAGCACTTCAGACGCATCGCAACTCGCTACGAGCAGACACCTCGTGCATTCTTGTCCATGTTATCCCTCATCGGCGCGTTCATCTGGATACGCTGAATGTCAACGCGCTCTAGTCAGGTCCGCTTGGGCGGCCTGGCCGGGGGCGCCTCGGGCGTCTCCTCGGCCGGGACCAGGCGCGGACAAGTCAGCACCGACAGCACCAAGCCCTCCGGCGCGGCGAAGCGGCTCTCCGAACAGGCGCCGGACGCGAGCAGCAGGGCGAAGATCGTGGCCATGCTCATGGCTTGGCTCCGCCGCCCGGCGTGCTGCGATAGAGCAGGTCGGTCTTCTGCTGGCTGCCGGCACTGGAACCGACCCAGTACGACACCGTGCTGGTCGCCATCGCCGCCAACGTGCCGAGCAGCATGTTCAGGATGGTCTCGCTGCCCGCCGGCAAGGTCCGCGTCAGGGCGGCCCACATCACGGTGCCGAAGGTGCTCAGCACCAGGAAACTCACCACCGCCGGCGCCCATTGCACGCCGCTGCCGGCCCGCGCCAGTTCCACCGTCTGCGCCCGCGCGTCCGCGACATCCTTCAGCCGCGCGCTCAGCAGGTCGAGCTCGGCCTGGCGCGTCTCCTGCTCCTGCTGGGCCGCCAGCGCGGCAAGCTGGTAGCGCAGCTGCGCCGCCACCTTGGGGTCGGCATTGATCACCTGTTGCGCCACGGCGTCGTCGCTGGTGCCGGTGACGCTCTGCACCACCTGCGCCACCGCGGCGGCGGTCTTCTCCCCGGTGGCTCCGAACAGGAACCGGCCGATCTCGGGCGCCAGCGAAATCGCCAGCGGAATCAAAGCTCCCATCACATCCTCCCATAGAGCGATTTCGGAACTGATAGACGTTCCAGCATCGCTATATCTCTTTGTTTTGTCGCGTGATTCACGTTTTCTGACCGGTCGGCCTCAAACGATCACGCTCTATTTTCCAGATCGCATCAGCCAGCTCACCGCGAAGCCGAGCCCAGCCACCGCCGCGCCGGACAGCCAGTGCACCACCTTCACCGCACCCATGCTCTGCGCCAGCGCGTTGGCGACCGCGTCGAGCTTCAACTCGATCGCCGCCATCCGTGCCGTCGAATTGGCCTCGTGCCGCTCCAGCCGGTTCTCGATCCCGGCCACCGTCGCCTCCAGCCGCCCCAGCACCCGGCCCGCCTCGTCGTCCCCCATCACACCCCCCCCTTGCCGAAGCCGGGCCGGAACCAGGGCACGGCGGTGCCGGCGAGCAGCGTGCGCAGGCTGGCCGCGAGCGGAGGCGCGATGCGCGCGAGATTGTTCGGCCCTGACGGGTGGAGATTGAGGCTGTCCGCGCCGGTGCCGGGCACGAACAGGCCGGTGGTGTCGATGGAGTGGCATTGTCCGGGGGCCGCGCAGGCGGCGATGGCGGCCTGGAGATTGGCGGCTTGGCTGCCGTTGAACGGGCGCAGCACGGCGATCGGCTTGCCCGGGCAGGCCGCGATCAAATTGTCGAGCAGGCCGGTCATTGCCGCGACGGTGTTGGCGCCGCCGTCATTGGTGCCGATATTGATGACGACGAGGTCGGGCGCGGGGGTGAAGGATCGCGCCACGCCGGCGTAGAGGAGGTTCCAGCTGCTGCCCAGCGCCGGCACATTGCCCGAGCCGCCGCCGGCCAGGCCCTGGGCGCCGAAGCCGACGATGCCAGTCTCCGCGCCGAGCAGCGCGCCCAGGCGATAGGCCCAGCCCATCATGGCGTCGTTGCGGTCGGTGTCGCTGGCGGCGGACTCGCCGAGGGTGCGGACGCCCTCGGTGATGCTGTCGCCATAGATCAGCAGGTTCAGCGGCGCCTTGCCCGGCGCCAGCAGCACGGCGCCGGCGTCAAGCCTGATGCCGGTCAGAATGACCCGCGTGGAGGTGCCCGCGTTCCACCGGTTGGCGGTCTCGGTGGTCGACTTCACCACCACTTCGAGGAAATGGTAGGGCACATCCGCGTTGGACAGCGTGGCGGAGGGGATGGCCAGCGTGACCGTTGCGGCCAGCGTCGCCTGGGTCCAGGCGGAATTGTCGATGCGCCACCAGATCTGGGACGCCGGCGCGGCCATCGCCGCGACATCGAAGACCAGCGCACAGGAAGTCCCGGTGAACATCAGCCGGAGATAGGCGCCGGCGTTGTTGGTGATCGCCTTGCCGGCGCCGATGTTCCAGGTGTAGGGCGAATAGACGATCGCCGGGTTGTCACCGGCGATCGCGTTCGCGGTCGAGAACGTGCCGCTCGTCGCCGTGGTGGCGGTGCTGTCGCTCTCCTGGACGGTGATGCTGTGCGTGCCTGCGGCAGGTGCGACCAGGCTGAAGGACCATGCTCCGCCGCCGATCGTCGGGCTGGGGGCCGCGGCATAGCCGGTCGCGTCAACCTGATAGTTGAGGCCCGCCGGCGCGGTGCCGCCATAGGTGCCGCCCAGGGTCACCGTCGATCCCGCGGCCCACCCCGCCGGTGTCGTCACCGCGATCGACCGCCCGCCCGTCGTGGTGAAGCTGCCGGAGGTCGCGGAAACCAAGGTCGTATGGTCGCGCACGCCGATCGTGTGTACGCCTGCTGCCGGTGCGGTGATCGAGAACGACCAGGTGCCGCCGCCGATCGTGGGCGCCGCCGAAGCGGTCCAAGTGCCGCCATCGATCTGGCAGTCGAGCGCGACGGGCACGCCGCCGGCATAGGTGCCGCTCACCGTGAGCGCCGCGCCCGCGGCAGTGGTGCCCGGCGTGCTCACCGTGAGGCTCGCGCCGCCGACCGAGAGCGCCTGCAGCTCGCCCACCGCCATCGACACCGCGGCGCCGGCATCGAGCGCAAAATAGAGACCGCCATAACCCGCCGCCGATACCGAGGTATCGATGGCGCTGACATCCCAGCCCGCGGGCTCGGCAGCGCCGTTCTTCCAGGCGCGCACGCTGATCGTGCTGCCCTGGACGCGGGCGCGCAGCCACATCGTGTCCCCTGCCGCAAAGCCGGTCACGCCGGACGCGCCGCCGACCGCGGCCCCGGCGGTGATGATGCTGTAGCTGCCGCCGACCTTGCGGAACAGGTAATAGGACGCACTGGCGCCGCCGCCGGTCATCACGATGGTATAGTTGTTGGCATTCACGCTGTCGGCCCGCAGCACCGCGCCGAGCGCCGGCGAATGCCCGCCGGACCAGGCCAGGGTCTGGGAAAACAACAGCTCCATATCGGCGGCGGCGGCGATGCCGGTGAGCAGCGCCACGTCGCCGTCGGCCCGCGTGGTCGAGCCGAAGCTGTGCGTGTGCCCCGGCGTGGGCAGCGTGGTGCCGAGCTGCCAGGTGCCGGATTTGGCGACCCAGCCCGTCGGCAGGCTGCCGGTGGCGAGGGCGTCGAACCCGGTGGTGGCGTCGTTGCTGGAGTAGAAGATGGTCATGGGCGAACTCCTTGTGGGGGAGGGAGTGGCGCACTTTCGCGGCGCGTAGGGCGCCGTCGACGCGAAGCGCGCGCGACGTGCTGTCGCTCCCGTCGCCGCTCCGCTGCGCTGCGCGTCAGGTCAGTACCACCGAAACAAAGCCCCCCCACTCACCGCGGTCACATAGATCATCTGCCCCGCCGACAGCGCCTCGTCCCAGTTCGGGCCGGTGGCGGACTGGCTGATGGTGAACACCGCGCTCGGCGGGGCGGCGGGTGGGGTGTCGATCACGGTGAAGCTCACCGTGCTGCCCGGAGGCAGATAGAACCGCGCACCCACCGCGCCATCGGGCAGCGTGCCGAGCGCGGTGCCGTTGGTGGATCCGGCCGGCACCGGCTGAAGCGCGCCCAGCCCGGTCGAGGGATTGGAGGAAAACACCGTCATTTCAATAACTCCTCAATACAGCAGCCAGGTCGCCAACGCCGCCGACCAGGTCAGCGAGACGCTTTCCTTCACCGCGGTCGAATTCATCGCCACGCGCGAGCCGGCCACTCCGTCGATGCTCGCCGTCAACGTCACCGCCCCCGCGCCGTAGCGCTTGATGACGATCGGATGCCCGTCGACCGCGCCGGAGCCCAGCGTCATCGCCACCGCGGCGGCGGCGTTGACCAGGGACAGGTTGTCCGTCGGCGCGATCGCGCCCGAGGCAGTGTAGGTCTGCGTCACCACCGGCGCCGGCGCCGCCCCGGCGACATCGGCGAAACTCAACTGGCGGAACCCGGGCACGCCAAACCCGCTCGCCGGGCCGGACAGCACAAGCGGCCCGTTGACCCCGGCGCCCACCGCCAGCGCCTGGGTCCAGTCGGTGCCGAGCACGTTGTTGGAGCCCGTGGTCTGGCGCACCCAACCCAGGTTGACCAGCCCGCCGCTCAGGCTGGCCGCGGTGTTGCGCACGAAATGCCCGGCCAGCCACTTGCCCGAGGCCGGCATCCCCGCCGCCGCCGTGACGGGCATGGTCTGGATCTGCCCGAACGCCGACGAGCCCGGATCGCTGCCGGTCTGGGACAGCAGCGTTCCAGCCGCGGAACGCAGAAACCCGATCCCCTTGTTGGACGTGGAGAACCCCATCGCCACCGGATCGGCCTCCAGCACATTGCCCTCGAACAGCCAGGTGCTGACCGAGGCATCGGAGGACTTGTCGGAATCCCGGCACAAATTGCGGAACACGTTGCGCCGCACGAACACGCCGCTGCCCGCCTGCGCCTTGATCCCGGTGGGATCGCCATTGGCCAGCCAGGTGCCGCCGGCGCCGCGGCTGGGGTGCTTCAGGAACGGATCGAGGTCGAACAAATTATCCTCGATATAGGCGCGCAGCGTCCCGGTCGTGTTCACCACCACGCCATAGGAGAAACAATCCACCACCTGGTTGCCACGGAAGACGATGTTGTCCATCCGCTGCGCCGGGAACAGCGCCAGCCCACTGGTCATGCCGCGGATGATGTTGCCGGTGATCAGCACATCGCGCACCACGCCGTCGCTGATCCACACCGCATGGTCGCGCATATCACCCTCGGCCAGCGAGGGGTCGAGCCAGCCGTTGCGGGTGAACATCCGCCCCAGCCCGAAATCCGACCATTTCGCATACGTCACCGGCGTCGTCACCGTGCCGTTGCAGGCGGGCAAGGTGCGGCCGATGAAGTTGTTGGCCACGATCACGCCGTAGCTCCCCGGCGTGGCGGTGGTGGCCGTGTTGCCGTTGGCGTTGTAGTACGGATAGGGATCGATCACCACGCCCGACCGGGTCTCGCCGGGAACCGCGCCCAGCCCGTCCGGCCGCGCCGAGGCGCCGGTGATCAGGATGCCGGGCGCGTTCTGGTTGAGATTGTCGACGTTGGCCCGGTTGATGATGTTGGTCACCACATTGCCGGTGATCAGCGAGGCCATGCCCGCCGCCATGCCTTCCGTCACCGTGCCGTTGGGGGTCACGGTGGCGAAGGAAATGCCCTGGGCGCGGCAGCAATCCACCGTGTTGCCGATGATCGCGGTGCCGCGCGGCGCCAGCACCTTGATGCCCTGGCAGTCGAACAGCCGGTTGCCGCTGACCACGACCGAGCGGCGCACCACGCCGGGATCGTAGATGTCCGAATGCACCGCGATGCCGTCATCGTCGCAATGCTCGACGATGCAGCCCTCGATGGTAACACCGTTGCACTCGGCCATGTTGATGCCGTCGATCGCGCAATACCGTACGATGCAGCCGCTCACCAGCACATCGGTGCAGTTGCGCGCGACCAGGCCCATCACCCGGCTGTATTCGCAGCAGATGTTGTCGAACCTCAGGCCATCGACGAAATAGAGCAGGAACGGGAACGGACCCGCCGGCCCGTTGGTGGCGAAACTGCCGGTCACGGTGAAGTCGGCCAACACGATGTCGTTCGCCCGCGCGGCCGCGGTGCCGGCGGAGGCGAACAGCGCGAAACTGCCGGTATCGGGCCACGTGATCCGCGTCTGGTGGCGCCCGGCACCGCGCAAGGTGGTTCGCGAAGGCACCATCAGCGGCGCCGCCAGGGTGGCGAAGTTCCACGCCCCCGCGCACAACTCCACCGTCGAGCCCGGCACATTGGCGGCCAATCCCAGCGCCATCACCATCGCCGCCGTGGCATCACGCCCATCGGGCTTGCCGCCGAGGAAATCCGCCACCCGGATCACCTCGCCGCGCATCTCCGAGAGCGCTCGCGCTGAGGCACCGGCCAGCCCCGCCGTCAACCGCGCCGCCGAGACGTCGATCCCCGGCAACCCCGCCACCAGCCCCAGCGTGCCATCGCCGGCCACGCCGAGCCCGGCGCCAGGCTTCACCCCGCCGAGCCCCGTCGCACTCGCCGCCGGCAACACATAGCCCGCCGGCAGCCCGGTCAAATCCGCATAACGTCCGCTCGTCGCCACCGGCGCCAGCCCGGCGACATCGCCGGCCACCAGCACCCCCGTCCCCGTCACCAGACCCTTGCTGTTGACCGTCACCTTCCCATAGGTGCCCGCCGCCACCACATCGGGCAGGCTGAAAGGCGCCGGAACCCCGGTCAAATCCCCATAGGTACCGCTCGATGCCACCGGCGCCAGCCCCGCGACATCCGCCGCCGTCACCCGCCCGCCCGACACCACCTGGCCCTTGGCATTCACGCCGAGCTTGGTGAATACCCCCGCCGCCGTGATCGCCGGCAACGTCAACGTCACCGTCCCGCCAGTCAGCCCCGCGCCCGCGATATCGCCGGCCACCGTCACCGACTGCACCGGCGCGACATGGGCCTGCACAAAGGCGGTTGTGGCAATGGCGGACGACGAATCGGCATAAGGCGGCGTCGGCGCCGTCGGCGTCCCGGTCAGGGCCGCACTGGCGGCCAACGCCACCACACCGCCATCCACCACCACCTGGCCATCGACCAGCGCCAAACCCGCGCCCAGCCCCAACGGCTCCGGCGGCCCCGCCACCGGACCACGACGGCCGAGCAAATGATTGCCCCCCATCACAATCGCCTGCTGCAACCCGGACCGCAAAACCCCGGCCGACGCCGCAACCGCAGCCCCGCGCTGCTCGACCAAAACAAGATCAGACTCACCCACCACAGCAACCTGCGGCAACTGCAACAACGTCGGCATCATACCCCCTTGCTCATGCCAACCCCCCGGGAGAGACGGGATGGAACAGCAAGGCAAGGCGGGGCTTCGCCCCTCGACCCCACCAAGGGGCACGGCCCCTTGGAACCCGATACATCAAGGAAAGCTGTTGAAGCAGAGAGGGGGCCATCGGCGTGTCGCCACACACCGAGATGGCCCCCTCTCTGCTTCAACAGCCTCTTAAAGTAATGGGATCAAAGGGACGCGTCCCTTTGCGGGTCCAGGGCAGAGCCCTGGCCTTGCCTTGCTGTTCCCTCCCGCCTTCCGGCGGGTTTGGTCGTCAGGCGATGGCGGACCAGCCGGTGGGGCCGGTTCCGGTTCGTTTGATGTACCAGGTGGTGCCGGCGCCGCCGTCGAGGTTGCGCCAGTCGGAGCCTGGGGTGGCGGTCACGTTGCCTTCCGGGGAGCCGCGTCCGATGGCGGAGGTGCATCCGGTTGGTTCGGTTGGTGCGGTCAGTCGGGTCGGGCCGCTGAGTTGGGTGGCGGCCGGGAAGCGGCTGGCGCGCCAGGCGCCGAAGGTGCCGGTCCAGTCGATTTCGCCGGCGGCCGGCAGGCTGAGGTCGCTGCCGGTCCAGTTCTGCTGGCTGGCGTTGGCCTGGAAGGTGACGGGCTGGTTGCAGCGGATGCGCAGGCGGCGCTCTTCCGGGATGGGCGGGGCGGCGTAAGCGATGGCGGTGGCGCCGCTGCCAGGGCTGGTGCCAGTGCCGGTAATGGTGACGGGCACTTGCGTGCCGGGCGGGCCGTAGCCGGAGCCCGGCGCCTGGACGATGATGCCGATGAGGCTGCCGTTGCTGATCAGGGCGGTGGCCGCCGCCCCGCTGCCGCTGCCGCCGATGGCAACCGTGGCGGCGCTGTAGCCGCTGCCGCCGGCGGTGACGCGGATGAAGCTGATGCGCCCGGCCTGCTGCGCCTGGCGGCTGGAGATCATCGAGCTGATGGGCGCGCTGGCGGCGGTGATCATGATGCTGTCGGCGATATCGGGCACCACGATCTGCTGCGGGCTGCCGGCGGCGGGGTTGGCGATGAAGCGGGCGGAGAAGTTGTAACGGTTACCTTCGACGGTGACGCTGTCGGTATCGGCCCACAGGCAGTTGCCGACGTCGGACGTCCCAGCGAAATGGTTGCGGGCGATCATCACCTGCTGCGGCCCGTCGCGCAGCCAGATGCCGCCGGCGCTGCCGTTCATGCCGATCCAGTTGCCCGCGATCGAGACCTGGGCGCAGGCCTGGTTGAAGTTGACCCCGTTGCCGTCGGTTTCGACATTGGCAACGCAGAAGCCGGCGACCGTGAAGTCCTGCACCGCGTTGCCTTCGGCGCGCACGGCGATGGCGCCGCCGCAATTGATACCGTAGAGCCCGCCGGTGACGGCGTTGCCGCGCAGGTCGAGCCGTTGCGCGCCGCCGCTGTCGATGCCGTAGGTGGCCGCGCCGGCGATCACGTTGTCCGCCACGACCGAGGCCGCGACATTGGCCAGGATGCCGGCCCCACCGGTCACCGCGTTGCCGTTGTTCGAGAGGATGTTGCCGAGCACGGCGATCCCCTGCCCTGCCGCGGCGATGCCGTAGATGGTGTTGTCGTGGCAGATATTGCCCTGCACCAGCATGGCGATGGCGTCGGGATTGTCATTGCCCCAGACCGGCGGCGTGGTGTTGGTGGCGTTGAAATTGCCGACTGAGATGCCGCGCGTATTGGCCCAGGCGCGGTTGCCGGTGATCTGGCCGAGGCGGGCCTTGCGCAGGAAGGCGGCGTCGTTGAAGTCGGCCACGATGCCATGGCCGGCATTGTCATGCGCCCGGCAGGCGTTGACCAGCACGCCGGCCACCGCCTGCACCCACAGCCCGTGGGCGGCGTTGTGATGGAAGCCGCAGTCGCGCACCACATGCTCGCTCGCCTGCGGGTCGGAGGCAAGGAACACGAGGCCCGAGCCGAGCGAGGCGCCGTAGGCGCCGGTGAACGTACAGCGATGGAAGTCCGAATGCAGGCAGGAAGCGGTTACCAGCACGCCCCAGCTCTCCACCGGCACGGCGGCGCCATTGGCATCGAAGGTGATACCATCGGCGCGGAATCCGTCGCCCTGTAGGCTGATCCAGGCGCCGTTGCCGGCCTGGGCGCCGCGCTTGAGCACGGACAGGCCGGGCACGCCGAGCAGCGCCACGCCAGCGCGAGCGATGGTGAACTGCCCGTTGAGCACATAGGTTTTCGCCCCCAGCCGCAGCGGCACCCCGGCGGCGACGGCGGCGGCGAAGGCGGCGCTGTCGTCGCTGACCCCGTCGCCCTTGGCTCCGAACGCCTCCACCGGCATGGCGTCGGCGGCGATATCGGCCAGCGCGCGGGCAACGCTCGCCCCGCTTGCGGTCACCGCGGCGGGCGAGAGATTGACATGCCCGGCACCGGCGATGCCGCTCAGGAACTGCCCGTAACTGACACCCACGTTGCGCCCGCCCTGCGCCATCGGCACCAGGTCACCGGCCGCCGGCACCCCGCCCGAAGGCAGCGCGGTGACATCGAGCGGCGTGGTGGAGGCGGCGAGCACGCCGCCGGACAAGGTGAGGTTGGCGCCCAGGCCGATCGTCTCGGGCGCCCCGGTGCCGCTGCTGGCGCGGCCGAGCAGCTTGCCCTGCGGCAGGCCGATGGCGGGTTGCAGGCCGGCGACGAGCTGCGCCCGCGTTGCCTTATAGGTCAGCGTGCCGTGCCATACCGGCAGCAGGTCGCCATCGGCCACCGCCGGCGAGGATGTCAACTGGCTGATCGTGGTCATGCTCAACTCCCCAGCAGGATCGGATTGCCGTTCTGGTCGGTGATCACGCTGCCCTGGTCGGTGGTCAGCGCTGTTACCGCCGCCGAGACCGCGGTCAGCGACAGCACCGGCAGCAGCAGCGCCCGGCTGAGCGTGCGCCCCGCCGCCGTGATCACGTTGACCTGGACGGTATAGACGGTGCCGGCTTGGCCACCGGCGAACCAGAACAGCGCCGCGGTGCCGTCGGCCGCCACCGAAGTCGCCAACAGGTCGCCGCTGCCCGACGGCGCGATCGTCACGCCCACGCTGGCGATGGTGTCGCCCTCGCTGCCCAGCAGGGCGGCGGCGATGTCGAACTCGTAGTCCAGCACATCCGCCGGGTCCTTGGCCGGCCAGGACAGTGGCGCCGGCGTGCTCGGCAACGTGCCGCGCGGCACCGGCAGGAACCCGTCGATGGCGAGGCGCCGCGCGCTGCTCGGCCGCCAGATATGCGCGGTCGTCGTCGTGGTCGTGGTGTTGCCCGACATGGCGAACCCTCCGATGGTTGCGAACTCAGCCCAACGCCGCGACGCGCGCGGCGAGCGCGGCAAGCTCCGCCCGCAGCGTCGCGACACTCGGCGCAACCGCCGCGACTGCCGCCTCCACCGGCCGCTCGAAGCCTTCGGCGGTTTCGCGGAACCCCTGCTCGACCGCCTCGCCCGTCACCTCCACCCAGCGCAGCGCGGCATGGAACCGCCCCTCGATCGCCTGCTCCGTGGCGTGCAGTTCGCGCACCACGCCGTCCTCGATGCGTGCGAATATCCGCATGATCCGTCCCCCCGCTCAGTATTCGATGATCACGATGCCGGCCACGCCGGCCGCACCCTGCGCCGCCGTGCCGCCGCCGCCGCCGCCGCCGCCATAGCCCTGCGCCGCCGGGGCGCTCACG
>CAIYSR010000065.1 GCA_903928895.1 uncultured Rhodospirillales bacterium
ACATCCCTAAAGACACTCATCAAGCAAGACCAATATGACCCAACTCATGAACTTCCACAAACCCAGTCACCCTTGCGAATAACCGACGAGGAACGCCGCCAACGTATCCCTTCCATTCCATATACAATTTTTAAAGAACAAAACGAAACGCACATCCAACCGCATCCGAGGATCCGGTTGGCCCATCAGACCGAATCGAACTCTCAGCACGAGGCCGGAAGTTTTATCCGAACCGGAGGAGACTTGCAAGCGCTCATCTCGTCCGGTGAACGGGGGTTTAGGCCGATCCATTTGGTCGGTCAACCCCCGATGTGACGGTCACATGAAGCTTTTTTCCCGCCACTCCCTGAACCAAGCCGAAAACCGCGGAATTCCGACAGCAAGCGGGGTCGACGGGGCAAATCCGGCCAGCGCGCTGATCGCATCGACGTCAGCGCAAGTCTCCAAAACATCCGCTGCCGGACGCGGTGCGCTCACCCGAATCGCTTTTCGTCCAAGACACTCCTCAAGCAGATCGACCAGCGTGGACACCGCCTCGCTGCGATTGTTTCCGATATTGAGCACCCGCTGAGGGGTGTCCGACATCGGCGGCCGCTCGATACATCCGAGAATTCCCCCAACAATATCATCGATATAGGTGAAATCCCGGCGCAGTGCGCCGCCGTCATACAGCGTGATCGGCCGCCCGGCCATAATCGCCTCGGCGAAGCTGAAATACGCCATGTCCGGTCTCCCCCAGGGGCCATAAACGGTAAAAAACCGCAGGCCGGTCTGTGGAATCCCGTACAGATGCGCATAGGCGTAGCTCATCAGCTCGTCCGCCCGCTTCGTCGCCGCGTAGAGCGACAATGGCGTATCGACCGGGTCCATCTCCGAGAACGGCATCTTCCGATTCGCGCCGTAGACCGACGATGAACTCGCATAAATGAAGTGCCGCAGCCCGCGCAGCGCCCGCGCTGCCTCCAGCATCACCACATGCCCCATCACGTTCGAAGCGACATAGGCATATGGGTCCACCATCGAGAACCGCACGCCCGCCTGCGCCGCGAGATGAATGATGGCGGTGATGTCCGGATTCGCGGCCATCACCGCCGCAACCGCGGCCCGGTCCGAGATGTCGACCCGATGGAAGCTGAAGCCCGGCTGGCCCTCCAGCTGGCCCAGCCGAGCCTCCTTCAACCGCACGTCATAATAGTCGTTCACGCAATCGAGCCCGACCACACGCTCCCCCCGCCCCAACAGCGCGGCCGCGGTATGATAGCCAATGAACCCGGCGGCTCCCGTCAACAGGATCGACATCGTCCGCCCTTCGCTACTGGATCACCCAGCCGCCATCGACCGAGAGCGAGATGCCGGTAATCGTGCGAGCCCCCTCCGAGCACAGGAAAACCGCCGCCGCGCCGATCTGCGCCGGCGTCGAAAACTCCCGCAGTGGCTGCTTCTCTGCGAGAAACGACTGTTTCACCGCCTCGATCCCCTGCCCTGTCTCTGCCGCCCGGGCCTCGAGCTGCTTCTCGACCAGCGGCGTCAAGACCCAGCCCGGACAGATCGCATTGCAGGTCGCGCCGGAGCCCGCAAGCTCGATCGCCGCCACCTTGGTCATGCCGACCACACCATGTTTTGCCGCCACGTAAGCGACTTTCTGCGGGCTGGCGACCAATCCATGGGCGGACGCGATGTTGATGATGCGCCCCCACCCGCGCGCACGCATCCCAGGAATCGCCGCCTTCATGCCATGGAACACGCCCGAAAGATTGACGGCGATCACCTTGTCCCACTGCTCGTCGGGAAAGTCCTCGATCGGGGCCACGAACTGGATGCCGGCATTGTTGACCAGGATGTCGACCTTGCCGAGCGCCGCTTCCGCCTGCGGTACCATCGCCGCAATCTGTACGGGCACCCCGAGGTCCGCCGCCACATAGACCGCATGGACGCCGAATTCCGCCTCGATCGCGGCCCGCAACGCCTCGATCTGCGCCGCCTCGCCGAATCCGTTGAGCGCGATATCCGCACCCTCCGCCGCCAGCGCCCGGGCGATGCCGAGCCCGATGCCGCTGGTCGAACCCGTCACCAGCGCCGTCTTGCCTTTGAGGCTCATGTCCAACACTCCCATATTGCGCTCTCCGCGCCAAACCGGTTGTTCGTAGCGGGTTCCGGGTTGCCCGAATATCCGGCATGACCGCATTTCTGACGTAGTCCGGCTTCATCATCCGCGGTAACAGGTTTTGGTTTCATCCGCGAGCGCATTCCCGCAATATCCCAGCATGGCCCTCCCTCCCGCACTCCTGCCTCTGCGTCATCCGTTGTTCCGCATGCTGTGGTCGGCCAACGTGGTCGTCTCGCTCGGCGTCTGGATGCAGAACACCGGCGCCGGCTGGCTCATGACCTCGCTCGACCCCGACCCCCTCGTGGTCTCCATGGTCCAGGCTGCCACCATCCTGCCGATCTTTCTCCTGGCCCTGCCGGCCGGCGCCATCGCCGACATCATCGACCGCCGCCTCTTCATACTTTTCACCCAGGGCTGGATGCTGTTCGCCGCCAGCGTCCTCGCCGTGCTTACCTATAGCGGCCACATGACCTCGTGGGGCCTGCTCGCACTCACCTTCAGCATCGGCATCGGCACGGCGATGAACGCGCCGGCCTGGGGCAGCGTCATGGCGGAGTCGGTCCCGCGCCAGGACCTCGCCCAAGCCATTGCGCTCAACGGCGTCGGCTTCAACATCGCCCGCGCGATCGGGCCCGCCCTTGCCGGTTTCCTGGTCCTGTTCGGCGGCCCCTCTTTCGCCTTCGCGCTGAACGCCGTCTCCTACCTCGCCATCGTCGGCGTCCTGCTCACCTGGCATCGCCGCCACCGGCCCAGCAAACTGCCGCGCGAACATTTCCTCAGCGCGATGCGCGTCGGAATCCGCTTCGTTCGCTTCACGCCGGTGATGCGCGCCGCGATGCTGCGCTCGGCCGCCTTCTACGGCCCCGCCTCCGCCCCCTGGGCACTGCTGCCGCTGATCGTGCACGACCAGCTCCACCTCGGCGCCGGCACCTTCGGCGCCCTGCTCGGCCTCATGGGCGCCGGCGGCGTTAGCGCCGGCCTGGTGCTGCCGCAAATCCGCGCCCGCCTGTCGCGCGGCAACACCGTCCTCGCCTCCATGCTCAGCTCCGGCACCGGCATGGCCCTGCTCTCCATCGCGCCACACTGGTCGGTCGCCGCGGTGGCGATGGTGCTGTTCGGCATCGGCTGGGTCACTGCCTCCTCCGTCGTCCAAGGTGCGGCCCAGCTGTCAGCCCCCCCCTGGGTGCGTGCCCGAGCGCTCGCGATCTACCAGCTCGCATCCAACGGCGCGATGGTCGCCGGCACCTTCTTCTGGGGCTGGCTCGGCCGGGCGATCGGCCTCAACTCGGTCATGATGGTCGCCACCGTCGCCTTCTTCCTCTGCTGCCTCCTCGCCCGCAACTTCAGCCTCGACGCCGAAAGCGACTCCCGCCCCGCCGGCGCCGAAGCCGCCCCCGCCCCCCCCACCCCCGAGGCCGTCGCCCCCGAGCTCGTCTCCGTCGTCCAGGAAGCCCGCACCCGCGTCCTCGAATGGCAGAAATACCGAATTTCCGCCGAGGATCGCGAAGCCTTCCTCGCCGTCATGGCCGAAGTCCGCGACGCCCGCGGCCGCGCCGGCGCCGTCAACTGGCAGCTCTACGAGGACGTCGCCCACCCCGAGGGCTGGATCGAAATCTGGGCCGTCGAAACCTGGACCGACCATCTCCGCGAAGCCATGCGCACCAGCGAAACCGACCGTCTCGCCCTCGCCAAGGCCCAGGCCCTGCACATCGGCGAACCCCAGCCCCCCGCCCGCTATCTCGCCGTCCATCCCCATCGCCTGCCCGACCCCGTCCATCACGCCTGAACAACGCCGAAGCCGCCCACCATCGCTGCCTGGTCTGGCATGCCACCCACGCGCTTGCCCCCCGCCCCGCTCCCCCGCTAGCGTCGCCCCATGAACGGCACCGCGCCCTCTCCGTCGCTGATCGAACGCGCCCCAAGCGCGCGGATCGCCACGGGCGCGCTCCTCCTCCTTCGACTTAGCCGCCCCTGGGCGTGACGCCCCGCGGCTTCTCGCGGGCTTCGCTCAGGGGTTCTCCCCACCGGCTCCGTTCGTACCCCTAAGACCCAAGGACCGCGCTCCATGAGCAACACCCATCCCAGCTTCGGCAAGCTGGACGACGACCGCGTGATCTTTTTCGACACCACGCTGCGCGACGGCGAACAATCCCCCGGCTTTTCGATGAACCTCACCGAGAAGCTGCGAATGGCCGAGGCGCTCACCCATCTCGGCGTGGACGTCATCGAGGCCGGCTTCCCCATCGCCTCCCCCGGTGACTTCGAGAGCGTGAAATCCATCGCCGAACTCTACACCAAGGACGGCCCCGTGATCGCCGGCCTCTGCCGGCATGACCGACGCGACATCCTCGCCGGCGCCGAAGCCCTGAAACCCGCCGCCCGCCCGCGCATCCACATCGTCATCGCCACCTCGCCCCTGCACATGCGCGTGAAGCTGCGGATGTCGCCCGAAGACGTCCTGCAATCCATCGAAAACCACGTCAGCCTCGCCCGCAACCACGCGCCCGACGTCGAATGGTCCGCCGAGGACGCCAGCCGCTCCGAGCATGACTTCCTCGCCCGCTGCGTCGAAACCGCGATCAAGCACGGCGCCACCACCATCAACCTGCCCGACACCGTCGGCTACGCCCTGCCCGAGGACATCGAGGCGATGTTCTCCATGCTGCGCAACCGCGTGCCCGGCGCCGAAAAAGTGATCTTCTCCGCGCACAACCACAACGACCTCGGCCTCGCCGTCGCCAACACCGTCGCCGCCATCCGCGGCGGCGCCCGCCAGATCGAATGCACCATCAACGGCATCGGCGAACGCGCAGGCAACGCCTCGCTCGAAGAAGTCGCCATGACCATCCGCACCCGTCACGACGCCATCCCCTACCGCTCCGGCATCGTCACCAACCGGATCCTCCAGGTCAGCAAACTGCTCTCCACCATCACCGGCTTCGACGTCCAGCCCAACAAGGCCATCGTCGGCCGCAACGCCTTCGCCCACGAAAGCGGCATCCACCAGGACGGCGTGCTGAAGGACGCCTCGACCTACGAAATCATGACCCCCGAATCCGTCGGCTGGTCCAACTCCTCCCTCGTCATGGGCAAACACTCCGGCCGCGCCGCCTTCCGCGACAAACTCAAGGCCCTCGGCTACGGCGAAATCGGCGACAACCAGCTCAACGACGCCTTCCGCCGCTTCAAGGACCTCGCCGACCGCAAAAAGATCGTCTACGACGAAGACCTCTCCGCCCTCGTCGATGACCAGTTCCGCGAAAACGACCGCATCCGCTTCGTCTCGCTTGACGTCCGCGCCGGCTCCAAAGCCCCCCCCAGCGCCGACATGGAACTCGAAATCGACGGCGAAATCGTCCACGCCACCGAAACCGGCGACGGCCCGGTCGACGCCACCTTCAAAGCCATCCAAACCATCTTCCCCCACACCGCCAACCTGCAACTCTACTCCGTCGGCGCCATCACCACCGGAACCGACGCCCAAGCCAAAGTCACCGTCCGCCTCGAAGAAGCCGGCAAAATGGTCGACGGCCAAGGTGCGGACACCGACACCATCGTCGCCTCCGCCCGCGCCTACATCCACGCCCTCAACAAACTCCTCGTCAAACGCACCCGCACCGAACCCGCAGACTTAGCGTCCTAACCACAGCGTAGGGTGGGGCGCGCTCTGGCGCCCCACCACCCCTGACGCGCAGCGCGGCGCAGCGGCGACGAAAGCGACAGCGGTGCCCTTGCACCGCGATAGCGCTCTAAAACCCCGCCGCCCGCTCGCGCCAAAACCAAGCAAGCGCGTTCTTTTTTGAAAAAAAGAACCAAAAAACCTCCACCCATTCAGCCCCCTACCCCCCAACCACCGTCGTAGGATGGGTAAGCGAAGCGCCACCCATCGCCTCACCACCCCAACCCTCATCCCCCCAAAAACACCGTCATTGCGAGCGAAGCGAAGCAATCCAGCGCCACCACACCCAAGCCCCATCGTCACGCCCCGGACCGACACGCCATCGCCCCTTGCGCCCCACCCGCGCAACGGTCCACCCTCCGCCCATGAGCGCCCCCGCCCCCATCGAAACCTTCATCACCCGCTGGCAAGGCCGCGAAGGCGGCGCCGAACGCGCCAACTTCCCCCTCTTCATCGCCGAACTCTGCTCCGCCCTCGCCCTCCCCGCCCCCGACCCCGCCTCCGCCACCACCGACCACAACGACTACGTCTTCGAACGCCGCGTCGACATCAAACAACCCGACGGCACCACCTCCCCCGGCCGCATCGACCTTTACAAACGCAACGCCTTCATCCTCGAAGCCAAACAATCCCGCCAACCCGGCGGCCCCAAAGCCCTCCCCCAACAACTCGCCCTCCCCACTCTCCCCACCCCCACCCCCGCCCAGGGCAAACGCACCAACGCCCGCGCCTGGGACGTCCTGATGCAAAACGCCCGCAGCCAGGCCGAAACCTACGCCCGCGCCCTCCCCCCCGACCACATCTGGCCCCCCTTCATCCTCGTCCTCGATGTCGGCCACGTCCTCGAAATCTACGCCGACTTCTCCGGCCAAGGCCGCAACTACGCCCAACACCCCTCCCGCCAATCCTTCCGCATCTACCTCGAAGACCTCCGCACCCCCGAAACCCAAGCCCTCCTCCGCGCCATCTGGACCGACCCCCACTCCGAAAACCCCGCCCGCAAATCCGCCCCCGTCACCCGCGACATCGCCCAACGCCTCGCCGCCGTCTCCAAATCCCTCGAAACCGCCGGCCACAACCCGGAGGCCGCCGCCCTATTCCTCATGCGCTGCCTCTTCACCATGTTCGCCGAGGACACCGGCCTCCTCCCCAAAAAATCCTTCTCCGACCTCCTCCAACGCTGCGAAGCCAAACCCGAAAACTTCCCCCGCCTCGCCGCCCGCCTCTGGGAAACCATGGACACCGGCGGCTTCTCCGAAACCCTCGAAACCCAACTCCGCCGCTTCAACGGCGACTTCTTCAAAAACCGAACCGCCCTCCCCCTCGGCCGCGAGGAAATCGGCGAACTCCGCCGCGCCGCCGAACATGACTGGCGCGAAGTCGATCCCTCCATCTTCGGCACCCTCCTCGAACAAGCGCTCGACCCCACCGAACGCAAGCGCCTCGGCGCCCACTACACGCCGCGCGCCTACGTCGAACGCCTCGTCGTCGCCACCATCATCGAACCCCTCCGCGCCGACTGGGCCAACGTCCTCGCCACCGCCGAACGCCTCAAATCCGAATCCAACCCTGCCGCCGCCATCGCAACCGTCGCCGCCTTCCACGAACAACTCTGCCAAACCCGCGTCCTCGATCCCGCCTGCGGCACCGGCAACTTCCTCTACGTCGCCCTCGAACTCATGAAACGCCTCGAAGGCGAAGTCCTCGAAGCCCTCGCCAACCTCGGCGGCCAGGAAACCCTCACCGGCCTGCAATCCCACACCATCGACCCCCAGCAATTCCTTGGCCTCGAAATCAACCCCCGCGCCGCGGCCATCGCCGAACTCGTCCTCTGGATCGGCTACCTCCAATGGAGCCTGCGCACCAAAGGCGGCTTCCCCGCCGACCCCGTCCTCAAAGCCTACCACAACATCACCGTCACCGACGCCGTCCTCCAGGCCGACATCACCCTCGCTTGCGACAGCACCGGCAAACCCGTCACCCGCCGCAGCCCCGATGGTATCGAAGCCGAAACCTACACCTATAAAAAACCCCGCCGCCCGAAATGGCCCGAAGCCGACTTCATCGTCGGCAACCCCCCCTTCATCGGCGGCAAAGACCTCCGCGCCCGCCTCGGCGACGCCCACGCCGAAGCCCTCTGGGCCGCCCACCCCGCCATGAACGACAGCGCCGACTTCGTCATGTACTGGTGGGACCACGCGGCCGACCTCCTCACCAAACCCAAAACCCAACTCCGCCGCTTCGGCCTCGTCACCACCAATTCCATCACCCAGACCTTCCAGCGCCGCACCATCGAACGCCATCTGACCGCCAAACGCCCCCTCAGCCTCACCATGGCCATCCCCGACCACCCCTGGACCAAAGCCGCCCCCGACGCCGCCGCCGTCCGCATCGCCATGACCGTCGCCAAACTCGGTGGGGGGGGGGAACGATCCGGAAAATTCTGAACGAATCCGGGCTGGACACCGACACCCCAAATATAACTTTTTCGGAAGAATCCGGCCGTATCAATGCAGACCTTTCAGTGGGGACTGACGTCACCACCACCATTCCCCTCCGGGCCAATGACGGCCTTTGCTCGCCGGGCGTGAAACTCCACGGCGCCGGCTTCATCGTCACCCCCGCCCAGGCCGAACACCTCGGCCTCGGCACCCGCCCGGGCCTCGACCACCACATCCGAGAATACCGCAACGGCCGCGATCTCACGTCCCGCCCCCGCAACGTCATGGTCATCGACCTCTTCGGCCTCACCGCCGACGACGTCCGCACCCGCTTCCCCGAGGTCTATCAACACCTCCTGCAAACCGTGAAACCCGAACGCGACACCAACAACCGCGACACCTACCGCGACAACTGGTGGATTTTCGGCGAACCCCGCCGCGATCTACGCCCCGCACTGATAGATCAACGCCGCTACATCGCCACCGTCGAAACCGCCAAGCACCGCATTTTCCAATTCATCCCCGCCGAAATCATCCCCGACAACATGCTCGTCGCTGTCGGATCGGACGACGCCTTCACCCTCGGCATCCTATCCAGTCGCGTCCATGTCACTTGGGCACTGACCAGCGGTGCCACGCTCGAAGACCGCCCCCGCTACTCCAAATCCCGCTGCTTCGACCCCTTCCCCTTCCCCGCCGCCGACGACCTGCAGAAACACCGCATCCGCACCATCGCCGAACACCTCGACGCCCACCGCAAGCGCGTGCTCGCCGATCACCCTCACCTCACCCTCACCGGCCTCTACAACATCCTCGAAAAACTCCGCTCCGGCACCAACCCGGCCGACCTCGCGCCCCCCGACCGCCGCATCTTCGACGACGGCCTCGTCCTCATCCTCAAGGAACATCACGACCGCCTCGACGCCGAAGTCGCCGCCGCCTACGGCCTCCCCGCCGATCTCCCGGATCAGGACATCCTCTCTCACCTCGTCGCTCTCAACCACGCCCGCGCCGCCGAGGAAGCCAAAGGCCAGATCCGCTGGCTCCGCCCGGACTACCAGATACCCCGCTTCGGCACCCCCACCGACAAATCCCAACTCGCCCTCACCGGCGGCAATATGCACGACCTCCCTGCCGCCGCTGGCAGCAAACCATCCTTCCCCACCGAAGGCGTCGCCCAGACCGCCGCCATCATGGCCGCCCTCGCCTTCGCCACCACCCCCCTCACCCCCGACGCCCTCGCCGCCTCCTTCAAACAAGGCCGCAAAACCCTCCCCCGCATCCAATCCACCCTCGCCGCCTTAGCCCGCCTCGGCCACCTCGCCACCATCGACGGCCGAACCTTCACCCTCCGCCGCGCAGCATAACCTGACACGCAGCGAAGCGAAGCGGCGACGAGAGCGACAGCGCAGACGCGAAGCGGCGACGAAAGCGACAGCGGTGCCCTTGCACCGCGAAAGCGCCCCACCACCTCGTCCCCCAACCCCCAACACCCCCCCATAAAGCACCCCCCCCCATGCCCCCCACCCACATCACCACCCAAAACGCCCCCTCCAACCCCCTCTACGCCCAGGCCGTCACCGCCGCCGGCCTCGTCTTCGTCTCCGGCACCGCCCCCATCGACCCCGCCACCGGCCGCATCGAATCCGACACCATCCAGGGCCAGACCGCCCAATGCCTGCGCAACATCCAATCCATCCTGGAAGCCGCCGGCACCTCCCTGGCCAACGCCGTCTCCGTCACCATCGTCCTCGCCGACGAAGACGATTTCCCCGGCATGAACGAGGAATGGCGCCGCTGGTTCCCCGTCAATCCCCCCGCCCGCCAAGGCGCCAAACTCCCCGCCCGCATCCCCGGCCTCAAAATCTCCATCGCCCTCATCGCCCAAGCCGGTCCCTGACCGCCCCCCCCCTGTATCCATACCAATTCTAACTATTGTCAGTCAATTTAATTGACATAAACACCCCCCGCTGCTATATCAGCGGCCAATGGACCCATCCGCGACCCCGGCCCTCAGCGCCCTGGCCCCCGTCTTCGCCACCCGTCTGGCCGCCATCCTGCGCGCCCTCGTCGCCCTCATCGCGCGCGCCTATCTCCGCCACCCCCGCGCCGCCCTCATCATCCCGCGCCTCCAGCGCACCGCCCGCGTCATCGCCGCCCTCATGGCCGGCCTCGCCGCCGGCCGCGCCCCCCGCCCCGACCCGCGCCGCAACCGCCAGCGCCCCACCAAACCCCGCCCGAAATTCCCCACCGCCCACGGCTGGCTCCTCGCCGACCTCAAACACGAGGCCGCCCTCATCCGCCTCCACCTCGAAACCCTCCTCGCCGAACCCGGAGTCGCCGAACTCCTCGCTTTGGCCCCCACCCTGCAACGCCTGCTGAACCCCATCCGCCGCGCCCTCGGCATCGGCCACACCCCGCGCCCCGCGAAACCCCCTCCGCCCCCACCGGCCGCAAAACCGCAACCCGAACCCGCCAAATCCCGCCTGCGATTCGTCCATTTCGCAAGAAACCTCTAGCCCCGCCCCACCAACCCACGCTCAAATTGTTCCGGTTGGTTAATCATCCAAGCCAACTCAGCACCACCGCCAGCGTCACCACCGACACCGCCGTTGATGCCACCACGATGCTCGCCGAAGCCTCCGCCATCGTCGAAAACCGCCGCGCCAGCATAAACGCATTCGCCCCCGTCGGCAGCGCCGACGCCAAAACCACCACCTTGAACGCCACCCCACTCACCCCCACCGC
>CAIYSR010000066.1 GCA_903928895.1 uncultured Rhodospirillales bacterium
GGCCATAGGCCATGGCGCGGTCTTCGACGTCGCTATAAGGCTCGGGATCGAAGAATTCGACCTTGACCTTACCGCCGGAGATCGACGCGTAATTCAGCAACATCTCCCGCACATGATCGGCGTAGGTGCCATAGGCCGGCACCGTCGCGCCCAGCTTGCGGGAATAGAACAGCCGCAGCGTGACCGGCTCTTTCAGGCTGGTCAGCACGGTTTTGGTGCTGGCGGACAGCGTGTACATCCGCGACGCGGTCAGATCGATCCGCGTGCTGCTGAGACGGGCATCGGCCAGCATATTGAGGCCGATCGCGATACCGGCGGCCGCGATGACCCCGATAATGGAAAACCACAGACGGCGCATCGGATCAGTCCGCCTTCCGTTGTTCGACCAGCACCGTGTTCACGAACAGCCAGAACCCGATGAAAGTCGCGAAGTAAACGACATCGCGGGCCGAAATGACGCCGCGGGCGAAAGCCTGGAACCGGTCGATCACCGCCAGACGGCGGGCGATCTCGGCCAGGACCGGGGTATTCTTCGACAGGAACTCCGTCACCAGCGGGTACGACGCGACGGTGAACAGGAAGCACACGGCCACCGCCAGCACGAAGGCGATGACCTGATTGCGGGTAAGTGCCGACATCGCCGAACCCACCGACAGGAACGCCCCGGCGATCAGGAACGATCCCAGATAGCCGCAGGCAATCACCCCGTTATCGGGCTGGCCCAGCACATTGACCGTGATCACGAAGGGGAAGGTCAGGGTCAAAGCGATGCCGCAGAACAGCCAGGCGGCCAGGAACTTGCCCAGCACCGCCTCCCCCTGCGTGATTGGCAGGGTCAGCAGCAGCTCGATCGTGCCAAGCCGGCGCTCCTCCGCCCAGAGGCGCATGGTGATCGCGGGGATCAGCAGCAGGAACACCCAGGGGATGAAGGTGAAAAACGGGTTGAGGTCCGCCTGCCCACGCTCGAAGAAATTGCCGAGGTTGAAGGTCAGCGTGCCCTGCATCACCAGGAAGATGACGATGAACACGGTGGCGACGGGCGTGGCGAAATAGGCCGCCAGCTCCCTGTCCGCGATGGCGATGATGTTGCGCATGATCAGGCGGCGTCCTTGTTCGGGACCGTGAGGAGGCGGAACACATCGTCGAGCTTGCCCGAGGGATGCCGCTTTTCCAGCTCCTTCGGTGTCGCATCGGCCACGATGCGGCCGCGGGCGATGACAATGGCGCGGGTGCAGACCGCGTCCACCTCCTCCAGGATATGGGTCGAGATCACGATCGCCTTGTCCGGCGCCATGCGTTCGATCAGGCGGCGCACCTCGTGCTTCTGGTTGGGATCGAGCCCGTCGGTCGGCTCGTCCAGCACCAGCACCGGCGGATCGTGCAGCATCGATTGCGCCAGCCCGACGCGGCGCTTGAACCCCTTGGACAGCGTCTCCACCGGCTGCAAGCGCACGCCGGCCAGCGTGGTCAGCCTGATCGCATGGGCCACCCGGTCCGCCGCCTCGCCGCCGCGATAGCCGCGCACCGCGGCGACGAAATGCAGGAACCCCTCGACCGTCATATCGGGATAGGTCGGTGCCCCCTCGGGCAGGAAGCCGAGCGCGCGCCGGGCGGCGAGCGAATCGCGCTGCACGTCATGCCCGCAAATCCGCGCCGTGCCGGCACTCGGCGTCATGAACCCGGCCAGCATGCGCATGGTGGTGGATTTTCCGGCCCCGTTCGGTCCCAGAAATCCCAGCACCTCGCCCCGCGCCACGTTGAACGAGACATTGTCCACCGCGGTGAAGCCGCCGAAGCGCTTGGTCAGGCCATCGATCTCGATCAGGGCTGTCACCCGGATGCTCCCCTGAAGTTGCGTCTTCCGGCGAGGGAGATAACGCAATCCGGCCGGAGCGCAAGCATGCCGGGCGCGCCATCAGCGCAATCGGTGAAGGCAAGCAAGGCTCCGCCAGCGTCGTGCGTAGCACGCCTTCGGCGTGACGGGCCGCAGGCGCTTGGAACCCATTCATGTCAGCGGTTGGGGCGATGGCCCTCAGTTGGAGGGCCACGATCCCGCGTATGGAGGCGGGCGCAGCCCATCAATTCATTCCCCATGGGCACGATCGTGCCAATATCGCAGGTTTGATGGCCTGCGGCGCAAGACGAAGGCGCCTGCGGTGCAAGGCGAAGACGCCTGCGGCGCAAGGCGAAGACGCCTGCGGTGCAAGCAAGAACGGGGATATCATCCGAAGGCCAGCGATCCAGCCGCAAGCAGTGATGGGTTCCAAGGGGCGAGCCCCTTGGCCGGCGGAGCCTGCTTGCCTGCACCCGATTGCCCCGGGCGCCCCCTCCTCCTGATCGATCCGATCAATCCTGCGGCCAGCACGCCCGCGGCGCACCCAGCACCTGCTCCTGGCCCGAGCCGGCCAGCAGCGTCACCTCGGTCGGCACCGCGACCACGCTGGGCAGGGTGTCGTAGTAGGCGAAGGCCTTGATCTGGGTGGCGAAGCAGCGCTCGGAGGTGTCCTTCTCGTCATCGCAGGTCCAGCGCGCATGCATCCGCTTTGCCGCCTCATAGCCGGTGGCGCAGAGTTCGGCGGCGACCGGTGGGGCGCCGGTGGCACGGGCAACGGCCTGGATGCACGCAGCGCCGTCCCGCGGCACCGAGCAGGATGCATCGAAGGTCTTGTCGAACCGCAGCATGCTGCGCCCGGAAGGCGAGATGTCGAAGCGCAGCGGCCCGCTGGTCGCCGCGGTGTAGAGCGGCGTCTTGCCCGCCGCCGGAAAGACGGCGAAGGCCATGGCGCCGTTGGCGCCGTCATAGGAGCGAAAAATCACGTAGCGGCCGCTGACCCCGGCGAAATAGCCCGGCCACACCTCCGGCGTGATCACGATCTCGCCCGGCAGTTCCGCACGCTGGCAGCTCGGAAACCCCTTGGAAGCGGGCACGATGGCAAGCGTTGCGGCCCCGAGTTCGCGCTCGTCCACTTCCTTGACCATGAAGCCGCGGTAGTAGTGGCAGCGCAGTTCGACATGCTGGTCGGGGCTGGTCTCCGCCGGCCCGAGATCCACCACTTTGCGATCCACCGGCGGATCGTAGTTGCCCTCCGGATCGCCCGCGGTGACCGCAAGCAGCGCGGCGGCAAGGAGCAGGATGCGGGGCATGGCGGGGTCCATCGGAGCGGCGCCGCACGATGCCACGCTTCACACCGCGCATGTTGCGGGATCAACGAATTGTTACCCGTTGCGTGGACGCGCCGAGCCCATACTGGCGCGACTCATGACGCGATCTCCATGGAGGACAACAACGTGAACAACGGATTTGCGGCACTTGCGCTCGCGGCGGTGTGCGCCCTTGCGCCGCGCCTGGCGGTAGCGGAGGTGACGACTTTCGCCAAGGCCGGCGTCTGGGAGGCCTTCGGTGGTTCCGTCGATACCGGCGGCCTGGTCTGCGGCGTCTCCACCGAGGGCGACGGCAAGTTCATCGGCGTCAAATTCTTCAAAGGCACCCAGACCCTCACCATCCAGCTCGCCAATACCGGCTGGAAAGCGCGCTCGGGCGCCGTCGTGGCGGTGACGATGCGCTTCGACCAGCAGGCGGCATGGAAGGCCGATGCCAAGGCGTTCAAGCTGGACGGTGGCGGCGCCGGGCTCGAATTCGAGATCGACGAGGACCAGCTCGACACCTGGGTCGACGAATTCCGTGACAGCGAGCGCCTGATCGTCGGATTTCCCAACGACAATGTGGACGACTGGGTCGCCAGCCTGCGCGGCACCGCGGCGGTGGCCGACGCGATGATCGGCTGCCTGCACCGGATCGGGGTGCACTGACGCCATCGCCTGCGTCAGCCCGAATGCAGCGTCCGGAAGGCGGCGGTCCGATCGAATAGCCGCAGCAGCAGCCGCGCCGCCTTGCCGCGCTCGGTGGCGTTGAGTCGCGGGTCCTTCTGCAACAGCAGCTCGGCATCCCGCCCGGCCATGTGCAGCAATCCCTCGTCCTCGATCGGATCGGCGATTTTCCAGCCGGGCAGGCCGGACTGGCGGGTGCCGAGCAGGTCGCCGCCGCCGCGCAGGCGGAAATCCTCATCGGCGATGCGAAACCCGTCCTCGGTGTCGCGCAGCAGCATCAGCCGTCGCTTGGCCGTCGGCGGCAGGTCCTCGTCATGCAGCAGCAGGCAGAAACTGGCCTCGGCCCCGCGCCCGACCCGGCCGCGGAGCTGGTGGAGCTGGGCGAGGCCGAAGCGCTCGGCATGTTCGATCACCATCACCGAGGCCTCCGGGACATCGACGCCGACCTCGATCACCGTGGTGGCGACCAGGATACGGGTGCGTCCGGCGGCGAAATCGGCCAAGGCGGCCTCGCGCACGGCGCTGTCCTGGCGGCCATGGGCGAGGCCGACGGCGGGACCGAAGCGTTCGCGCAAAATGGCGTAGCGGGCCTCGGCGGCGGCGAGGTCGACCTCCTCGCTTTCGTCGACGAGGGGACAGACCCAATAGACGCGGGCGCCTTCGTCGAGTTTGCGGGCGACCGCGGCGACGATGTCGGGCATGGTTTCGAGCCCGTGCAGCGTGGTGCGGATCGGCAGGCGGCCGGCCGGTTTTTCGCCGATGCGGCTCATCGTCATCTCGCCCCACTGGGTCAGCAGCAGGGTGCGGGGAATCGGGGTCGCGGTCATCACCAGGACATCGGTCTGCTCGCCCTTGGCGCCGAGGGTCAGCCGCTGGTCGACGCCGAAGCGGTGCTGTTCGTCGATCACGGCGAGCCCGAGGTCGTGGAAATCGACGGTTTTCTGCACCAGCGCATGGGTGCCGACGACGATGGGCAGCGAGCCGTCGGCGAGGCCTTCGAGGATGCGGGCGCGGGCCTTGCCCTTGACCGCGCCGGTGAGCAGGGCGGCCGGAACCGGGCATATGCGTTCGAGTGTGCGCATGTGCTGGCGGGCGAGGATTTCGGTCGGCGCCATCAGCGCAGCTTGCGTCCCGGCCTCGACGGCCCGCAGCATCGCGAGAACCGCCACCAGGGTCTTGCCGGAGCCGACATCGCCTTGCAGCAGCCGCAGCATGCGCCGGGGGGCGGCGAGGTCGGCGTCGATCTCGGCCAGGGCCATGGATTGCGCCAGCGTCGGACGGTGGCCGAAGGCGGCCAGCGCCTTGGCGCGCAGGCGACCGTCCCCGTGCAGCGCGCGGCCGGGCCGATCGCGCGCGCGGCGGCGGACGATGGCGAGTGCGATCTGCCCGGCGAGCAATTCGTCATAGGCCAGACGCCGGCGCAGTTCAGGGGCCGGGGGCTCGGCCGGCGTTTGCAGCGCGGCCAGGGTCTCGGCGAAGCCGGCCCATTTCTCGCGTTTGAGCAGCGCCGGGTCGTGCCATTCCGCGAGCGGCGGCACGCGTGCCAGCGCCTCGGCCACGGGCCGGCGCAGATGCCACGCAAACAACCCCGCGGTGAGCGGCCAGACCGGCTCCACCTCCGGCAAACCGGCGGGCCCAGACAGGGCGGCGACATGGTCGGGATGGACCATTTGCGCGCGGTCATCGAATTTGCCGGAGACCAGCATTGTGGTGCCAGGTTTGAGCCGGGCGGCCGGGAACTGGCGGAAATAGACCAGCTCGGCGAAGCCGGTACCATCCGTCACCACCACCCGCGTCGGCTGGCGGCTGTTCCCGGGCGGCTCGATGCGCAGAATTTCGACCGCCAGGGTCGCGATCCGGCCGGGCAGGGCGGATTTGATCGTGGTCCGCTCGCGGCGGTCGATATAGCTTTCGGGCAGATGGAACAGCAGATCGATCGCGCGGGTGCCGCCGATGGCGCGCGCCATCAGCCGGGCCACGGCCTCGCCGACGCCGCGCAGGCTGGTCAGGGGTGCGAAAAGGGGCGCGAGAGGATCGGGTTCCACGGGCTGACACTGCGCAAGGCCACGCGTATATGACAACCCGCCCATGACCGAAAACAACCTTTCCGGCGACGCCATCCGCCGCCGCCGCATCCTCTTCCGCGCCACCCATCGCGGCAGCCATGAAACCGATATCCTGATCGGCGGCTTCGTGCGCGCCCGCCTCGCCGACTTCACCGAGGCGCAGCTCGATGAGATCGAGGAAATCATGGAATTGTCCGACACCTTCCTGGCGGACTGGCTCACCGGGCGCCTGCCGATTCCCGAAGAGGTGAATTCTCCCCTGCTGCGCGCCATGCGGGACGCGGCGGGCGCATGACCGCGCTGACGATCCACGGCGCGCCCGAGGGCGTCGATGCCCTGCTGCTGGCCCGCCGCGCCGGCGAACATCCCGGCCCGCTGCTCCATGTCGCGCGCGACGATGCCCGCATGGCCCGGCTGTCCGAGGCGCTGGCGTTTTTCGCGCCCAAGGCCGAGGTCCTGCGCATCCCGGCCTGGGATTGCCTGCCCTATGACCGGGTTTCGCCCAATGCCGAGCTGGTGGCCGAGCGGATTGCCACGCTTGGCCGGCTGCTGGAACCGCCCAAGGGACAGCGGATCGTGCTCACCACGGTCAATGCCCTGGTCCAGCGCGTGCCGCCGCGCGGCGTGTTCCAGGGCGCCAGCCTGACCCTGGCGGTCAACGCCGCGGTTGCGCCGGAGACGCTGATCCGCTTTCTCGAAGCCAACGGCTATGGCCGCGCCGCGACGGTGATGGAGCACGGCGAATACGCGGCGCGCGGCGGCATCGTCGATATTTTCCCCGCCGGGCTGCCCGAGCCGATCCGGCTCGACTTTTTCGGCGACACCATCGACAGCATCCGGGCGTTTGACCCGACCTCGCAGCGCAGTGCGGCGAAGGTGGCGCGGGTCGATCTGCGGCCGGTGTCGGAGGTGTTTCTCGACAAGGACTCGGTCGCCCGCTTCCGCACCGCGTGGCGGGAGCTGTTCGGCAGCGCGGCGGCGGAGGACCCGATCTATCTTTCGATCTCCGAGGGTCGCCGCCATCCCGGGATGGAGCATTGGGTGCCGCTGTTCCATGAGAGCATGGAGACGCTGCTCGACTATCTGCCCGGCGTGTCCGTCAGCCTCGATCACCAGGCCGACGAGGTGCTGTCGGCGCGGCTCGAGATGGTGGCCGATCACTTCGCCGCGCGGCGTGCCGTACCGCGCGACGGCGAGACGCCGTATCGGCCGTTGCCGCCCGGGCGGCTGTATCTCGACCGCGCCGGCTACGCGGCGATGCTGGCGCCTGTGCCGCAATTCCTCTTTTCGCCATTCGGCATGGCCGAGGGCGCGGGCGGCTTCGAGGCGGGGGGGCGGCCGGGGCCGTTGTTCGCGACGGCGGCGGGGCCGGGGATCAATGTGTTCGACCAGTTGCGGACGCAGGCCGATCGGTGGAAGGCCGATGGGCGGCGGCTGGTGGTGGCGGCGTGGACGCGGGGGTCACGCGAGCGGCTGGCAAATCTGTTGCGCGACCATGGCTTCGCGCCGCATATGGCGGAAAGCTGGCACGATACCGGGGGGCATCCGGTCAGCCTCGTGGTGCTCGGCGTCGAGCGCGGGTTCCTGGTCGACAAGGTCGCGCTGGTCGCGGAGCAGGATCTGCTGGGCGAACGGATCTCGCGGCCGCCGCGCCGGCGCAAACGGGCGGACCAGTTCATCGCCGAGGCGACCGAGATCGCCGAGGGCGACCTGGTGGTGCACCAGGACCACGGCATCGGGCGCTATGACGGGCTGGTGACGCTCACCGTCACCGGGGCCGCGCATGATTGCCTGCGGCTGATCTATGACGGGGGGGACAAGTTGTTCCTCCCGGTCGAGAACATCGAGATGCTGTCGCGCTTCGGCGCCGAGACCGGCGGGGTCGGGCTCGACAAGCTCGGCGGGTCGTCGTGGCAGGCGCGCAAGGCGAAGATGAAGTCGCGGATTCGCGACATGGCGGGGGAACTGATCCGCATCGCCGCGGCGCGGAAGCTGCGCGAGGCCGATGTGATGGCGCCGGCGGAGGGGGCTTGGGACGAGTTCTGCGCGCGGTTCCCGCATGCGGAGACCGAGGACCAGGCGCGTGCGATCGCCGATGTGCTGGAGGATCTGGCGGCGGGGCGGCCGATGGATCGGTTGATTTGCGGGGATGTCGGGTTCGGCAAGACCGAGGTCGCGTTGCGCGCCGCGTTTGTGGCCGCGATGTCGGGGACGCAGGTGGCCGTCGTGGTGCCGACGACGTTGCTGGCGCGGCAGCACAGCCGGGTGTTTGCCAAGCGGTTCGAGGGATTGCCGATCAAGGTCGCGCAGTTGTCGCGGATGGTGACGGCCAAGGAGGCGAACGAGGTGCGGGCCGGGCTCGCGGATGGGACGGTGAATATCGTGGTGGGGACCCATGCGCTGCTGGCGAAGGGGATCAGTTTTGCGGAACTCGGGCTGCTGATCATCGACGAGGAGCAGCATTTCGGCGTGTCGCACAAAGAGAAGCTGAAGGCGCTGAAGGAAGACGTGCATGTGTTGACGCTGACGGCGACGCCGATTCCGCGGACGTTGCAGTTGTCGCTGTCCGGCGTGCGCGAGATGAGCCTGATCGCGACGCCGCCGGTGGATCGGCTGGCCGTGCGGACGTTCATCATGCCGTTTGACGGGGTGGTGATCCGCGAGGCGTTGCAGCGCGAGCGGTTCCGGGGCGGGCAGGTGTTCTGCGTGGTGCCGCGGATCGAGGATTTGCCGAAGATGGCGACGCGGCTCGCCGAGATCGTGCCGGAGGCGCGGATGGTGCAGGCGCATGGGCGGCTGTCGCCGACCGAGCTTGAGCGGGTGATGACCGAGTTCGGGGACGGGAAATACGATATCCTGTTGTCGACCAATATCGTCGAGAGCGGGCTCGACATGCCGGCGGTCAATACGTTGGTGATTTATCGGGCCGACATGTTCGGGCTCGGGCAGTTGTATCAGCTGCGCGGGCGGGTCGGACGCGGGAAGCAGCGGGGGTACGCGTATCTGACCTGGCCGCCGCATCTGCGGTTGTCGCTGGCCGCGGAGAAGCGGCTCAATGTGATGCAGACGCTGGATACCCTGGGGGCCGGGTTCACGCTGGCGAGCCATGACCTCGATATTCGCGGCGCGGGGAATCTGCTCGGCGATGAGCAGTCCGGCCATATCCGCGAGGTCGGGATCGAGTTGTACCAGCAGATGCTGGAGGATGCGGTGGCCGATATGCAGGCGGCCAAGGGCAAGAAGCGGATGGAGGATCGGGACTGGACGCCCAATATCGGGCTCGGGTTGCCGGTGCTGATCCCGGAGGCCTATGTGCGGGACTTGCCGGTGCGGCTCGGGTTGTACCGGCGGATCGGTGCCTTGGGGACGGATGGCGAGGGGGAGGCGATGGCGGCGGAACTGGTCGATCGGTTCGGGGCGTTGCCGGAGGAGGTCGAGAATTTGTTGCAGGTTGTGGCGTTGAAGCGGGCCTGCCGGGAGGCGGGGGTGGAGAAGCTCGATGCCGGGCCGAAGGGGATGGTGCTGAGTTTCCGGGGGAATTCGTTCCGCAATCCGGGTGGACTGATTTCGTGGCTGGCGAGCAAGGGGGGGCTGATCAAGTTGCGGCCGGACCATAAGCTGGCGGTGGTGCGGGATATGTCGCTGAAGGAGCGGATGCGGATGGCGCGGGACGTGGTGGCCAATCTGAACCGGATCGCGGGGGAGGCGAAGGCGGCTTAATTGCCATATCGGAATGATATGGATATGAGTCGGCCGGCCGGGTCAGCGGGCTTTTGAAAAGATGGGATGGTTGGGAGTGAGGCGGCGGTGGGGGGGTGCGCTTAGAGGGTCACCCTTGCTTGCAGGATCACCCCACCCTCGGTCTGCTTCGCAGCCCGAGCCCGCAAGCGGGAGAGGGAGAAATGGACGCTTGGCGGGTTTGGAGGGGCGGGCGGGCTTGGGGTTCGGGGGTGGCGGGTCGCCGGGCATTTGGATGCCGAGGGATTTGGCGAGGGGGCGGAGGATTCTGCCGGCGCGGGGGACTTCGGCGAGGAAGGCGACGCATTCGGGGGAGGCGAGGAAATGCTGGAGTTGGCTGGCGTGGCCGCGGGCGTTGTAGTGGTCGACGTTGCGGATGAGCCAGGATTTGCCGTTGGGGAGGCGTTGGGTGGTTTGGGGGCGCGTCGGGCGGGGCGCGCGTTGGCGCTGCCTGGGCAGGGTGTTGTTGCGCCAGTTTGTGACGAGTTTTTCGAAGCGGTGGATGGTGCGGGTGAGGTGATAGAAGATCTGGACGAGAAGGGGGGTGTGCGGGGGCTTTTTGGCCACGACGATGCCGATGACGGCCTGGAGGCCCTGAAGGATGGTGCGGAACGGGGTGGCGAGATCGGTCATTCGAGGTATATTGAATAACTAACCTAAGTTCGCGTCAATGGAGAAATTGGCGGGAGGGTGATGGGTGGCGCTGCGCTTACCCATCCTACGCGGGTGGAGTGGGGGTAAGTTACTGAAGGGATGAAGTTTTTTGGTTCAATTTTGCAAAAAAGAACGCGCTTGCCTTGCTGCCTTGCTGCGGACGGTCAGTGCCAGGTGCTGGCGAGGAGGAAGGCGCCGGAGATGAGCAGGAGGGTCAGGATCAGGCGGCGGAAGCCGTGGTCGCTGATGCGGCCGTAGAGCAGGGCGCCGAGGAAGGTAGGGACGATCATGGCGGGGGCGGCGATGGCAAACATGTGGACGGTTTTGGGGGTGATGAGGCCGCTCGTCGCGTAGAGCGTCAGGGTCAGGCTGTGCATGCAGAGGTGGAAGGACTGGAACATGGCGCGCTGGATGTCCTTGTCCCAACCGCGCAGGCTGCACCACAGGGTGGGCGCCGGGCCGGAAAAGCCGCCGATTCCGCCCATGACGCCGCCGAGCCAGCCGGCGGCGGCGTCGGCGCCGCGGCCGCCCCAGGCGATGTGGGGCAGGTTTTTCGCCAGGAGCATGGTGGGGCACCAGAGCACGAGGAAGAGGCCGAGGGCGCGTTTGAAGGTATCCGGCGCGATGTGGGGGAGGAGCCAGGCGCCGATTGGGACGCCAAGGAGGCCGCCGGCGATGAAGGGGAGGGCGCGTTTCGGCTCGAAGCCGCGCCAGGCGGCGCGGATGGAGAGGGACTGGCCGAGCAAGGAGCAGCCGACGACGAGGGGGCCGGCGGCGTCGGGGGGGACGGCCCAGACCCAGAAGACCATGGCGACGAGACCGAAGGCGAAGCCGGAGAGGCCCTGGACGAAGCCGGCGGTCGCGGCGCCGATGGCGATGAGGAGGATCGGGTCCATTCGGCGGGCTTTCGGGGATCAGCGGAGACGGGAAGGGAAGCACTTCTTTTTTGAAAAAAAGAAGCAAAAAACTTTTATCCGTTGGTTATTGAGGGAGAGGCTAGGGTAATTAAGGTAAAATACGCGGCGATCGCACAATAAATTGTTGAAAATCTGTAATACAAGAATAATAAAATCGATTAATAAGAGGAAATTTTATTTAAGAATCAAACGGATGCGGGTCTGGGGGCTCTGAGCCCCCAGCGGGTCCAGGGCAGAGCCCTGGCCTACCTTCCCCTTGCCTTACTTGACCGACGAGAACGCAGTAGGCACCAGAAGCTGGTTGCTGACATTGGCGTTGATCGGGCCGTCTTTTTCGCTTTCGGCGCGTTTGGCGAGCCATTCCGGGTCCGAGGCGAAGGCGGCCCATTTGGTTTCGCGTTCGGCGAGGGAGTTCCATTTCAGCATGTAGGTGAGGTCGTAGGCGGATTCGCCGACCAGGGTGGTCCAGAAGCCGGCTTGCTGGATGCCGTGTTTTTCCCACAGAGCCAGGGTCGTGTTCTGGAAGCGGGCGAGGAGGTTGGGGAGGCGGCCGGGCAGGGTTCGGTAGATGCGGAGTTCGTAGATCATGCTGGGTTTCCTCGATATGTGGGCTTTCATGCGCCCGTGACCGGGTTATCGTGCCGTGAAGCGGGTTGGGAGGGAAGTGCATGCATGTCGTGGTGATCGGGGCGGGGATTGTGGGGGCGGTCTCGGCGGTGGAGTTGCTGCGCGATGGGCATGAGGTGACGATTCTGGAGCCGGGGGTGCCGGGGGGTGAGCAGGCGGCGAGCTATGGGAATGGGGGGTGGCTGTCGCCGTCCTCGGTGTTGCCGGTGAGTTCGCCGGGGCTGTGGCGGAAGGTGCCGGGCTACCTGGCGGACCCGTTGGGGCCGTTGACGATACGGTGGTCCTATCTGGTCAAGGCGTTGCCGTGGCTGACCCGGATGGTGGCGTCGGGCTGGACCTGGGGGCAGGTGCGGGAGACGTCGAAGGGGCTGGGGCCGCTGGTGGCGGGGGCGCCGGAGTTGCATCTGAAGCTGGCGGCCGAGGCGGGGGTGCCTGAGCTGATCAAGCGGACCGGGCAGTTGTATATTTTTCCGACGCGGGCGGATTACGAGGCGAGCCGGCAGAGTTGGGATATTCGCCGCGAGCGGGGGGTGAAGACGATCGAGGTGGACGAGGACGAGTTGCGGCAGCGGGAGCCGCAGCTGGATCGGCGCTACAAGTTCGCGCTGTATTGCGATGATGGCGGGCATTGCAGCGATCCCGGGGCCTATGTGGCGGCCCTGGTGCGGCATGCCGAGGCGTTGGGGGCAAGGCTGGTGCAGGGCGGGGCGGATCGGCTGGAGATCGTAGGGGGGCGGTTGAAGGGGGTGGCTTCGGCGGGCGCCGTGATTGCGTGCGATGCCGCGGTGATTGCGGCGGGTGCGCGGTCCCGCGATCTGGCGCATCAGGCGGGGGATCGGGTGGTTCTGGAAACGGAGCGGGGGTATCACGCGGTGATCGAGAGCCCCGGAGTGGGGCCGCGGACGCCGATCATGCCGTCGGACGGGAAGATGGTGCATACGCCGATGGATGGCGGGTTGCGGGTGGCGGGGCAGGTGGAGATCGCGGGGCTGGAGGCGGCGCCGAACTGGAAGCGGGCGCAGGTGTTGCTCGATCATGCCAGGCGGACCTGGCCGGGGTTGCCGAAGGATCTGGGGCCGGAGCGGGTGAAGGTGTGGATGGGGCATCGGCCTTCGACGCCGGACGGGCTGCCTTGCATCGGGCGGGCAAGTGGGTGTGCGGATGTGGTGCATGCGTTCGGGCACGGGCATATCGGGTTGGCGTCGGGGGCGATGACGGGGCGGCTGGTTGCGGATATCGTCAGCGGGAAAGCGCCGACGATCCCGATTGCTCCGTTCAACCCCGCTCGATTCAACTGAAAGCGCAGATCATGACCGAACCAAAGCGTGTCCGCGGCAGTTTCGACCGTCCGGATTGCAGCATCTACTATGAGGTGACGGGTGAGGGGCCGGCGATCATCTTCGCCCATGGGCTGGGCGGGAACCATTTGTCGTGGTTTCAGCAGGTGGCGCATTTCGCGCCCAAGCATACCTGCGTGACGTTTGCGCATCGGGGGTTCCTGCCCTCGACGATGCCGGCGGGCGGACCCGATCCGGCGGTGTATGCGGATGACCTGGCGGCGCTGGTGGCGCATCTCGGGATTGGCGATCATCGGCTGGTGGCGCAGTCGATGGGGGGGTGGACCAGCGTGGAATATGCGCTGCGGCGGCCGGCGGGGCTGAAGGCGGTGGTGCTGGCGGCGACGACGGGGACGCTCAATCCGGCGGGGATTCCGGCTTCGTTTCAGCCGGCGCTGGCGGCGTGGCAGGCGGCGAGCGGACCGGCGCTGGAGTTGTATTTCCGCGACGGCATTCATCCGGCGGCGGGTGCGCGGATGGCGGCGGAGCAGCCGGCGATGCATCTGCTGTACAAGCATATCGACGACCAGAACGCGGCGCTGGACAAGCAGGCGCTGCGGCTGAAGCTGATGCACGGGCGGGTGCGGGCACCGGAGGAACTCGCGGGCGCGGCGTGCCCGTTCCTGTTGATCGCCAATGACGAGGATATGGTGATCCCGCCGCCCGGGATCGAAGGGGTGGCGGCGGTGAATCCGAATGCTGCGTTTGCGCGGATCGCGAAGGCGGGGCATTCGGGGTATTTCGAGCGGCCCCGGGAGTTCAATGCGGTGGTAGAGGGGTTTTTTAAGTAAGGAAGGTCTCCTTTTTTGAAAAAAAGGAGCAAAAAACTTTTATTCCTTTAGAGGGTTGCGTGCGATCCTTGGGATGGGAAGGGGCGGAGCCATCAATTCTTGGCATCCGGTGAGATGGTGCGGAATTGGGGGATTTGATGCCTGCGGCGCAAGGCAAGGAAGAGGTTTTCAACTGAAGGTTGGTGCCTCGGCCGCGAGCATGGAGGTTTTTTTGCTTCTTTTTTTACGAAAAAAAGAAGCCCTTCCTTACCCTCCGAGGCATGTCGCCCAATCCGCCGGCGGGCCGAACTGCCGTGGCCGGAGGCCGGCGTGGAGCCAGGTGATGAGGGAATAGATGTCATAGACCGGCAGGCCGAGGGTTTCGCGCAGGGCGAAGGCGTAGGGCGGCATGTTGGTGCATTCGAGCAGGATGGCGCCGATGTCGGGTTCCATGGAGACGAGTTCGCGGCCGGCGGCGAGGATGTCCTGGGCGGCCAGGCGGATGTTCATGTCCTGCTGTTCGGCCTTGATGAGGACGCGGAAGAATTCCTGGCCGGTTTCGGTGCCGACGATGGGCGTGTCGGGGGGGATGTTGGCAGCTTCGAGGTGGCGGGGGGTGAGGCTTGATTTGCTGACGGTGATGATGCCGACGCGTTGGCCGGGGGGGAGGGTGGATTTGATCCAGGTGTACTGGAGGAGGGCGGAGGTTGCGACGGGGACGCGGACGTGGGCGGCGAGTTCGCGCTGGAAGATGGCGAGGAAGCCGCAATTGGTGGTGATGGCTTCGGCACCTTGGGCGACGAGGTCGGACGCGGCTTCGAGGAAGGCGTCGAGCAGGCCGGTGGCGCCGTCGAGGACGACGCGTTCGGGGCTGGCGCCGCGGACGACGCGGTAGAGGACGGGGAAGGGCCAGGTGGTGGCGTTGCCCATGTCGCCGGGGATGCGGGGGAATTTGGCTTCGAGCATGAGGATGCCGAGGGGGGCGCCGTAGATGGCTTTGCCGCCTTTGGCGATGGGGCCGTGCATATCACCTACTCCTGTGCGGAGATTGAAGAGGGGGCTGTCTTGCACGATGGTGCGGCAGATCCGGCCGCGTGGAAACACTGCCCGCGCCTGCATGCCGTGAAACCCGTGAGTTCGTGTGTTGTCCGATACCGCCAGCCTCGGCGCTGAAATCCGCGCCACTGTTCGTCTTGCCCTGCCGCTGGTGCTGACCCAGCTGGCGGCGATCAGTGTCAACGTGGTGGAGATCGGCATGGCGGGGCGGCTTGATGCGCGGGTGATGGGGGCGGTGGCGGTGGGGGCGAATGTCTGGTTTTTCGCGGTGATGGGACTGCTCGGCGTGATGATGGCGCTGTCGCCGAATGTGGCGCAGCTCGATGGCGCGGGGCGGCGGGCGGAGGCGGCGGGGCTGTTCCGGCAGTCGCTGTGGCTGGCCGGGGCGGTCGGGGTGTTCGCGTTCGTGGTGATGCAGGGGGGCGCGCCGCTGGTGGTGCATGGCATCGGGATCGATGCGGGGCTGGCGGAGGATGCGATGGCGTTTATCCGGTCGTCGAGCTGGGGGGCGCCGGCGATTGCGGGGTATGTGGGGTGTCGCGGGCTGACGGAGGGGCTGTCGATGCCGCGGCCGTCGCTCGGGTTTGGGCTGTTGGGGCTGGCGGTGCTGTTTCCGGCGGGTTGGGTGCTGCTGTTCGTGTTCGGGCTGGGGGCGGAAGGGATGGGGTGGGCGATGACGCTGACGGCGTGGGTGCAGTTTTTCGCGTTTCTGGGGTTCATCCGGCAGAGCCCGCGCTACCGCGATCTGGATTGGGCGAGCGGGCGGCGGGGGCCGGACGCAGCGGTGCTGTGGGGGCTGTTCCGGCTCGGCGGGCCGATGGCAGTGAGCCTGCTGATGGAGAGCGGGTTGTTCAATTCGACCGCGCTGGTGATCGGGCGGTTCGGGGATGTCGCGGTGGCGGGCCATCAGATCGCGCTGTCCGTTGCCTCGGTGACGTTCATGGTGCCGCTGGGGTTTGCCATTGCGACATCGGTGCGGGTGGGGAATGCGGTGGGGCAGGGGGATTACGGCAAGGTGCGCCGCGCGGCGCTGATCGGGTTGGCGCTCGCGCTGGTCAGCCAAATCGGGGCGGCCGCGTTGATGCTGACGGTGCCGTTCGGGATTGCCGGGCTCTACGCGGCGGACCCGGCGGTGGTGGCGTTCGGGGGCGGGCTGCTGTTTCTGGCGGCGCTGTTCCAGCTCTCCGACGGGGCGCAGTGCGTGGCGGCGGCGGCGCTGCGGGGGCTGAAGGATACGCGGGGGCCGATGCTGATCACGATGATCGCGTATTGGGGGATCGGGATGCCGGTGGGGATGTGGCTGACATTCTCCCAGGCCTGGGGGCCGCCGGGGATGTGGGCGGGGCTGATCGCGGGGTTGTCGGCGGCGGCGGTGTTGTTGTGGTGGCGGTTTGCACGGTTGTCAGCCGGGCTTCTCCGGGGAAGGTAAGGGAAGGGCTTCTTTTTTTCGTAAAAAAAGAAGCAAAAAAACTTCTATGCTTGCGGCTGGGGCAATGACCTTCAGTTGTGGGGACGGGTGAATGCCTGCGGCGCAAGGCAAGAATGATGCTCCCTCGCTCCAGGGAAGTTTTTTTGCTTCTTTTTTCACGAAAAAAAGAAGCGCTTTCTTACTCCGTGCCTTGTGCGTCGGACCAGACGAGGGCGGCGGCGGCGAGGTCTTCGATGGCGGAGCCGACGGATTTGAAGAGGGTGATCTGCTCGTCGCTGGTGCGGCCGGGGGTTTGGTTGCGGCAGAGGGTGAATAGGGAGCCGGCGATGGTGTCGCGGGGGAGGGTGCCGGCGGCGATGGGTTGGGTGAGGTCGCCGGCTTCGGTGAGGGCGGCTTCGGTGTCGATGAAGACGGTGGCGCGGGTGATGGCGGTGTCGTCGGCTTCGCGCATGTCGGGGCGGTAGCCGCCGATGAGGTCGAGATGGGTGCCGGGTTGGAGCCACGCGCCTTGGATGAGGGGGGTGGTGGCGAGGGTGGCGCAGGAGATGATGTCGGCGCGGGCGGCGGCGGATGCGAGGTCGGGGGTGGCGGTGGCGTGGTGGCCTTGGGCGCGCAGAGTGGCGGCGAGGGTTTCGGCGCCGTGGGCGCGGTGGTTCCAGATTTCGATGTGGGTGATGGGGCGGACGGCGGACCAGGCGTCGGCCATCATGGCGGCGATGTGGCCGCTGCCGACGATGAGGAGGCGGGAGGCGGCGGGGCGGGCGAGGTAGTCGCCGGCGAGGGCGGAGGCGGCGGCGGTGCGGCGGCCGGTGATTTCGTTGCCGTCGATGAGGGCGAGGTGCTGGCCGGTTGCGCCGTCGCAGAGGAGATAGGTGGAGAAGACGGAGTTCAGGCCGCGGGCGCCGTTGTCGGGGTAGACGGTGACGATCTTCACGCCCATGGCGGTGTGGTCTTGCCAGGCCGGCATGAGGAGGAGCGTGCCGTTGGCGGGCTTCAGGATGTGCCGATGCCGCAGCGGGACCTCGGCGCCAGCAACAAAAGCCACACGCAGCGCCGCGATGAGCCGCGGAAACGCCAGACTCGCCTGGGCCCGGGGCAAATCGATCACAACGGGGCCGGCAGGAGGGCGCATGGGTGACTCTCGGTGTTGGTGCGGAGCGACGAGGGATAGAAGTTTTTGCTTCTTTTTTCAAAAAGAAGCGCTTCTTTTCTGAAATCAGAATAAGTGCATTTTATAAATTTGGCAGCACGGTTCCGTGGCGGCAGGATGGGGGGTGCTTGGGATAGTGGGTGCGGAGTGAGAGTGATGATGGCGGATTATGACAGCACGGCCGAGACGCTGCGGCATATTCATCGGGTGCGCGATCATCTGAACACCGTGATCGCGGTGCTGATGGAGCGCGGGCGGGTGCATGATGCGAGCAAGTTCAGCGAGGTGGAGAAGCCGGTGCTGGATGTGGTCTATCCCCGGCTGCGCGGGCTTTCGTATGGCACGCCGGAGTATCTCGCGGTCGCGCGGGAGGCGCGGGTGGGGTTGCGGCATCATTATGCGCATAATTCGCACCATCCGGAGCACTATGCGGATGGGGTGGCGGGGATGGATTTGTTCGATCTGGTCGAGATGTTCTGCGACTGGAAGGCGGCGTCGGAGCGCAATCCGGCGGATGGGGTGAAGATCGAGCACAATGCGCGGGTCTATGCGATCGCGCCGCAGTTGGCCGCGGTGCTGGCCAATACGATCGCGCGTTGGCCGGAGGGGAAGTGATGCGGGTTGTGATCGTCGGCGGGGGGGCGGTGGGGAGTTCGGCGGCGTATCATCTGGCGTCCGATCCGGGGTTCAAGGGCAGCATCACGGTGATCGAGCGGGATCCGACGTATCGGATTGCGTCGTCGTCGCTGTCGTGCGCGTCGATCCGCCAGCAGTTCTCGACGCCGGTGAATGTGGCGATGTCGCGGTATGGGTTTTCGTTTCTGGAGCGGGCGCATGAGCTGCTCGCGGTGAATGGGGAGGCGGCGGAGGTTGGGCTGAAGCGGCAGGGGTATTTGTTTCTGGCCGGCGAGGATGGAATCGAGGCGTTGCGGCATGTGCATGGGGTGCAGATGGCGGCGGGGGCGGATGTGGCGTTGCTGGGGCCGGGGGAGATCAAGGCGCGGTATCCGTATATGAATGTGGACGATGTCGCGGGGGGGACGCTCGGGATGTCGAACGAGGGGTGGTTCGATGGACCCGGGTTGCTGGCGGCGTATCGGCGCAAGGCGCGGGCGCTGGGGGTGACGTATGTGGCGCAGGATGCGGTCGGGTTTCGCCGTGACGGGGAGCGGGTGAGCGGGGTGGTGCTGGGGGATGGGAGCGTTGTGGACTGCGACGTGGCGGTGAATGCGGGGGGGCCGTGGTCGGCTGTCGTGGCGGGGTGGTTGGGGATCGATTTGCCGGTGCGGCCGCGCAAACGGATGGTTTATGTGTTTCGGATTCCGGGGGAACTGCCGGGGTTTCCGATGTTGATCGACAATTCGGGGAATTTTCTGCGGCCGGAGGGGCCTGGGTATATTTGTGGGCGCTCGCCGGGGGAGGGGGAGGAGGACCCGGACGAGCCGCCGCTGGAGATGGACGACGCGATGTTCGAGGAGCGGGTGTGGCCGGAGCTGGCGCATCGGGTGCCGGTGTTGGAGACGTTGAAGCTGACCGGGGGGTGGGCCGGGTATTACGAGTTGAATTTGTGGGATTTCAACGGGTTCATCGGGGCGCACCCGGCGTGTTCGAATGTGATCTTCGCCACCGGGTTTTCCGGGCATGGGATGCAGCACTCGCCGGCTTCGGGGCGGGGGGTGGCGGAATTGATTGCGCATGGCGGGTTCCGGACGCTGGACCTTTCGCCGTTGGCGACCGCAAGATTGCTGGAGGGGCGGAAGCTCCTTGAACTCGGCATCGTATAAAAAAGCAGGGAAACACAATGTCCTATAATGTGGGCGATCTGGTCGCCGAGTTCTTGTCCGCCATCGGGGTGCAGACGGTGTTCGGCATCGTCTCGGTGCATAATATCCCGATGCTCGATGGGATCGGGCGGCGCAACACGATCCGGTTCGTGATGGCGCGGGGCGAGGCGGGGGCGGCGCATATGGCGGATGGGTATGCGCGCACCCATGGCGGGCTGGGCGTGGTGTTCAGCAGCACCGGGCCGGGGGCGGCGAATGCGGTGCCGGGGCTGGTGGAGGCGGGGTTTGCGGCGAGCCCGGTGCTGCATATCACGGGGCAGACCGGGACGAAGTTCATCGGGCGCGGCATGGGGACGGCGCATGAGGTGCCGGATCAGATCGGGATGCTGCGGAGTGTGTCCAAGGCGGCGTTCCAGATCCTGTCGGCGCAGCAGGCGCTGGGCATTTTGACGCAGGCGGCGGTGGCGGCGCTGACGGCGCCGCGGGGGCCGGTGAGTGTCGAGATTCCGATCGATGTGCAGCGGACGGTGATCGAGCGGCCGGCGGCTTTGGATTCGTTGGAGCTGGTGTTGCCGGGGCCGTTGGTGCCGTCCGAGGCGGCGCTGGATGCGTTGGCCGCAGTGGTGCGCCAGGCGAAGCGGCCGATCCTGTGGCTGGGGGCGGGGGCGCGGGAGGCCGGGGGGCCGGCGCGGGCGCTGGTGGAGATGGGGTTCGGCGCCGTCAGCAGCTGGGCCGGGCGGGGGACGATCCCCGAGGATCATCCGCGCAATCTGGGCGGGCTCAACGGCAACGGGGTGCCGGCAGTGCAGGCGTTCTATGCCGGTTCGGACCTGATGCTGGTGGCGGCGTCGCGGTTGCGGGGGCATGAGACGTCGGAGTTTTCGGTGAAGCTGCCGGGGAACCTGGTGCAGATCGATATCGATCCGGCGGCGGAGGGGCGGACCTATCCGTGCAAGATGTTCGTCCATGGCGACGTGGGCCTGGTGCTGGAGGGGCTGGTGCGGCGGCTGGCGGGGTGGGCGCCGGAGGCGGGGTTTGCCGAGGAATTCGCTGCGATGAAGGTGAAGGCGCGGGCGGATTTCGCGGCCTCGATGGGGCCGTATGAGACGTTTCCGGCGCAGTTGCGGACAGCCTTGCCGCGCGATGTGGTGTGGGCGCGGGATATCACGATCAATCATTCGACCTGGGGTAACCGGCTGTTCGAGCTTTATGGGCCGCGAGACAGTGTCTATCCGATCGGGGCGGCGATCGGGGCGGGGTTGCCGATCGGGATCGGGGCGGCAGTGGGTGCGCCGGGGCGGCGGACGGTGGTGATGACGGGGGATGGCGGGTTTTTCCTGACGCTGGCCGAGTTGTGGACGGCGGTGCAGGACAAGGTGGACATCACGATCGTGGTGATGAACGACAGCGGCTACGGCGTGATCAAGCATATCCAAAATTCGCTGTATGGCGGGCGGAACTTTTTTGCGGATCTGATGGGGCCGGATCTGGAGAAGCTGGCGGGGCTGGCGGGGATGCCGTTCTGGCGGGTGGATCGGGCGGATGCGTTTGGTGCCACGGTGGCGGAGGCCTCACGGGGCAGCGGGCCGTCGCTGGTGGAGGTTGATATGACGGCGATCGGGGTGTTCCCGCCCTATGCGCCGTATGACAAGAAGCGCAGCTGAATCTTAATGGGTGAAAGTTTTTTGTTTCTTTTTTTCAAAAAAGAAAGCGCTTTCTTTTTTGAAAAAAAGAAACAAAAAAC
>CAIYSR010000067.1 GCA_903928895.1 uncultured Rhodospirillales bacterium
ACGCCGGCGCCGTTGCTCGCCTGGTTGAGGCTGCCGACCATGGAGCCGGTCGCCGCAACGTTGTTGAGCATGAAGCCGGCAGTCTGCGCCGAACCGGCCTGGGCGCCGTTGGCCGCCGCGTAGGCAACCGCGGTGTTGCCGATCGCCAGCGGAGCGATCGCCGTGCCGTAGGGCGCGACGGAGGTCCCGGCGGTTGAACCGTAGGCCGTGCCGACGTTGGCATTGCCGACGACCTGGCCGATCCCGGCGTTGTCCTGAGTCAGCGCGATCGGCGCACTGCCCGAGCCGAGCGTGGAGGCGTTCACGGTGTTCAGCATCGCCACGTTGCTCTGCTGGCCACCGAGGATCGCGTTGCCGCGACCGTTGTTGATCGCCTGCGCGGCGTTCAGGAACGAGCCCTGAACCACGATCGGCCAGAACTTGCCATCGTAGGTCGAGCTTCCGTCCTCAGGGAAGCCGACGATGTCGGTGCTGGACTGCTGGATATTGCCGCTCGCACCGCCGACGCCGGTGGCGGAGATCTGGTTGAAAGCGGTGGTCTGCTTCTGCACCAGGCCGGTTACCGAGGCGGTTCCGCCGACGCCGTTGTTCGCCTGCGTGTTGCCGGCGTAGTACGAGTAGCCAATCATCGCCGACGCGAAGTTCTGGGCGGCCGACGAGCCGACAACGCTCGGCGCGTTGACCGCAGGCGGGCTGTTGCTGTTCCAGTTCGGCGGGGTGTGGGCTTCGGCGTAGTTGGATGTATCGATCTCCGATGTCGCCACCTTGCCCATTATCTGGGTGATGGCACCGCTCGCGCCGCCGGCCAGCGAGCCGGTGGTGGCCAGCTGGTTGGCGACGACCTGGGACTGCTGCGACAGGTTCGAGACCTGCGCCGCGCCGCCGGCGATGGCGAGCGCGGAGGCGGTGTTGAAGACCGCATTCGCGCCCTCGATCGCATAGCCATTGGCAGAACCGAGCGGGCCGTTGCCGATCGAGGGGCCGCCATAGGCGCCGTAGCCAACATCCACACTCCCGGCACTCCCGGCGTAGCTCGTCTGCAGGAAGCTCAGAGCGTAGTCGGTATTGGACGAGTTCCGCATGTTCTGCGACACGGTGCCGGTGATGTTGGCGCCGGAGTTGAAGGTGTTCAACCCGACCTGGTAGCTCTGCTGAGCGCTGGCGATGGACGCCACGCCGGCGCCAGTCTCGGCGATGATGCCGTTCTGGCCCCAGGTGCCGGCCAGCTGACCAGCATCCAAAGCCGCCGGATTGGCCCGCACAAAGGCCGCTCCCGCTGCCGGGGTGCCGTAGCCAAGCGACGTGCCGCCGACCAGAACCGTGTCAGTCATATTCTGGCTGAAGCCGCGGGCGTCGGTGGTGATCGGGTTGGCCCCGGTCTGCACCGTGTTCATGAAGGTGCCCATGGCCTGCCCGACGTTGCTCGCCGTCACGTTGCCGGTGCCGAGATTGTAGCCGCCGCCAACGAAGGCGCTGCCGAAGTTGGCGATCGCGATGGTGTCGATGCCCGGATTGAAGGTGCTGCCGGGCGAGAGCGTCGAGGCGACGATCTGGTTCGACATCACCGGGACCGGCGCGCCATAGTCCCAGTTCGAAGTGACGTTGTAGAGCGCGTAGTTGTCACCCAGGCTCTGCTTGCCGCCCAGGGTCTGGCCGGCGGTGGTGGAACTGGCGGATCCGAGGGTCAGCGAGTTGATGGTGGTCGAGGCGGTCTGGTTGAGATTCATCACCGCCGGATCGACGTTGGCACCGGCAGCATTGGCCGAGTAGGCGAAGGCCTGGTTGGCGGCCTGGAAGCCGGAGGCCGGCGTCAGCCCGTCGCCCTTCTGCTGGACAGTGACGGCGATGCCGCCATAGAGCGAGGCCGTGTTGAAGCTGTTGGCCGCGATCTGGTTGCCGACAATGGGGGCGCCATTGGCGTCATTCGCCGTCGATCCATTGACGATCGCCGGGCCGCCGAAGGTGGCGGCGATCAGCGAGTTGACGACGCTCATGTTGAGCCCGTCGCCGCCGGACAGAACATTGCTCACGCCGGCGCCGGCCACCCAGCTCGACCCGCTGTTGACGATCTGCGGGGCCGCCGGCAGCTGATTGAGGTTGACCGCAGTGCCATCGGCAAAGGCCGCGCCGACTGCGTTGGCGGTGTTGGAGCCGACCTGGCTGCCGCCGGCCTGGGCGCCACCCTGCCGGGCCCCGAAGTTGCCGAGCCCGCTCGTCGAGCCGTAGAGCGTGTTGAGCCCCACGTTGGTCGCGATGTTGTTGTTGAACACGGTCATCGACGTGGTGCCGGTGACCACCGGAGTATAGTGCTCGATGCTGCCGACGTTGACGATGTTGGAGTCATAGGTGCGATAGGCGGAGGTGACGGTGTTGATTTCGACCGTCGGCACGCCGTTCACCAGGCCGACCCCGGTGCCGAACACCACGGGCTGCACGGCGCCGGTGCTGGGGTTCACGCCGATGCTGTTGAGCAGGTTGTTGCCCTGCTG
>CAIYSR010000068.1 GCA_903928895.1 uncultured Rhodospirillales bacterium
AGCCTCGCCGGCCCGCCGCCGTCAACGGCCGGATCAGCCGGCGCAGGGCCATCGGGTGAAGGCGAAGCGAACAAGACAGGCTCCGCCGGCCAAGGGCCGTAGGCCCCTGGACCCCATTCATTTGAGCGGCCGGATCACTGAACTTCAGTTGGTATCCCGCGATCTCGCGTGCGGAGGCGGGCGAAGCCTATAAATTCGTTCCTCACGGGCAAGATCCTGCCGATATCGCAGGATTGATGGCCTGCGGCGCAAGCAAGATCGGTGTTTTCAACTGAAGGTCGCTGATCCAGCCGCTGAATGGAACGGGTTCAAAGGGCCTGCGGCACTATGCCGGCGGAGCCTTGATTGCCTTGCCTGCCTTCATCCGATTGCCCTGTCAGCCGGCGGCTTTGACCTTGGCCCAGGTATCGCGCAGGCCGACGGTGCGGTTGAAGACGAGGCGGTCGGATGTGCTGTCGGGGTCCGGGCAGAAATAGCCGGTGCGCTCGAACTGGACGGTCTCCGCCGTGTTGGCGGCGGCCAACGCGGGCTCCACCAGGCAGCCCTCGAGGCGCTCGATGGAATCGGGGTTGAGATCGGCGAAGATGTCGCCATCCGCGCCGGGGTCGGGGCGGGTGAAGAGCTGGGTGTAGAGCCGGATTTCGGCGGGCTTGGCGCTGCTCGCCTCGACCCAATGGATCGTGGCCTGCACCTTGCGGCCGTCGGGCGCATTGCCGCCGCGGGTCTCGGGGTCGTAGGTGCAGCGCAGCTCGATGACCTCGCCGGCGTCGTTCTTCACAACGTCGCGGCAGGTGATGAAGTAGCCGTAGCGCAGGCGGACCTCGCGACCCGGCGACAGGCGGTAGAATTTCTTCGGCGGGGCCTCCATGAAGTCGTCGTGCTCGACGTAGAGCTCGCGGCCGAAGGTGATGTCGCGCACGCCCTGGTCGGGGTCATCGGGATGGTTCACGGCGGGCAGCGTCTCGGTCTGCCCCAGCGGGTAGTTCTCGATCACCACCTTGAGCGGGCGCAGCACGGCCATCCGGCGGGGTGCGCTGCGGTTGAGATGTTCGCGGATCACGTGCTCCAGCATGGCATAATCGACCACGCTGTAGGCGCGGGCGACGCCGATGCGGCGCGCGAAGTCGCGGATCGCGGCGGCCGGCACGCCACGGCGGCGCAGGCCCGCGATGGTGGGCATCCGCGGATCGTCCCAGCCGCTGACGTGGCCATCGCGCACCAGGGTGGTCAGCACGCGCTTGGAGAGCACGGTGTAGCCGATGTTCAGTCGGGCGAACTCGTACTGGCGCGGCTGCGACGGCACCGGCAAATGCTCCAGCAGCCATTCGTAGAGCGGGCGGTGATCCTCGAATTCGAGGGTGCAGACGGAGTGGGTGATGCCCTCGATGGCGTCGGACTGGCCGTGGGCGAAATCATAGGTTGGGTAGATGCACCAGGCATCGCCGGTGCGGGGATGGGTGGCGTGGAGGATACGGTAGAGCGCGGGATCGCGCAGGTTCATGTTGCCGGACGCCATGTCGATCTTGGCGCGCAGCACGCGGGCGCCGTTGGGAAATTCACCCGCCCGCATACGCCGGAAGAGGTCGAGATTCTCGGCCACGGCGCGTTCGCGGAAAGCGGAGTTGCGGCCGGGTTCGGTCAGGCTGCCGCGGCTCTCCCGCATTTCGTCGGGCGACTGGTCATCGACATAGGCGACGCCCTTGACGATCAGGTGCTCGGCCCAGGCGTAGAGCTGCTCGAAGTAGTCCGACGCATGGTAGAGATGCTCGCCCCAGTCAAAGCCGAGCCAGCGAACATCATGGGAGATGGCGTCGATGAAGACCTGTTCTTCCTTGGTCGGGTTGGTGTCGTCGAAGCGCATGTGGCAACGGCCGCCGAACTCCTGGGCGATGCCGAAGTTCAGACAGATCGACTTGGCGTGGCCGATATGAAGGAAGCCGTTGGGCTCGGGCGGAAACCGGGTGACGACGGTTTGCACGCGCCCGGCATCGAGGTCTGCCTGCACGATGTCCCGGATGAAATCGCGCCCTGCCGCATCTGCCGCCGCGTCCGTGGTGGTATCCGTCGCCATCTATCCCGATCCCAGCGTATGAGCGGGCGGTGTTACGTCCAAGCCGCGCGCGGGGCAATCCCGCACCGGCCGGGGTATTCCCCGACGCCAAACGGATAAAAAGTTTTTGCTTCTTTTTTCAAAAAGAAGCGCTTTCTTTTTTGAAAAAATGAAACAAAAAACTTTTTTCCGTTCAGCCGTCGCGTCGGCGCGCGGCTTCGGCCTGCTTGCGGCGGCGCTCGTCGCCGATGGCGCGCAGGCGGGCGGCATCGGCGGGATCGACGCGGGCATAGCGGGGACGCCACGCGGGATCGCCGTCCCACACCACCGGGGAAACGACCGTGGTGCGCGGTGCGGCGGCACTCTCCAGCAGATCGAGCGCCTGCCCGAGGATGGCGCGTTGCAGGTCGCGCCGGCCGGGCGGGCCGCAGGGGTTGCCGAGCGGGAAGTCGGTGAACAGGAAGCGCGGCACACCGCAGTATTCCACGATGTCGCGCGCGGAGCCGATGATCACGGTGGGGATGCCGTTGGCCTCAAGATGTCGGGCTGCCAGACTCACGGTCTGGTGGCAGACCGGTCATATGGGACACAGAATGGCGCCCTCGGCGTTCTGGTCGCGCAGGCGCTGGAGGAGCTCGGGGGCATCCTCCTTGATCGTCTTGCGATGACTGTATTCGGTCGAGATGCCGTGGAAGTGGGAGGTGAGCCCGGCGAAGCGGCCTTCGCTGGCAAAGGCCTGTGCGGCGGTCAGCGGGACGAAGCTGTCGACGTCTCTTGTGTGGGTCGACTCCTTGTCCCAGGCGAGATCGTCGGTGAAGAGGGCGGTCGGAGGTGGGGTGACGGGGGCGGACCAGACATGCTTGACCCCGCGCGCGTCGCGGTTGTCGCGCACGATCGGGCTCGATGTGGTGACGAGCGTCAACCGCAACGTCGCAAGCCGGCCGGGCAGGGCGGTGAAGGGCACATCGTCGTAGTGCGACCAGACATAGTCCGGGCTGTAGCCGAGGGCACGGTAATAGGCGCGCGTGCGCTCCATGTAGGCGACCGGTGGTTCGGTCTGGTTCATGATCGGGCCTCCCGTGCGGGCGCTGCAACTATGCGTCGGCGTCCCCGGCTTGTCGATGTCCCTACGCGAACAACACCGAGGGATCCGGCGTGTAGCGGGCGAGCTTGTCACGATCCAGGCGCAGGCCCAGGCCAGGTTGATCGGGAATTTCCAGCCGGCCCTCGGCGTCGAGCCGGAAGGGCTGTTCGGTGATGCCGTCGAGATACGGGCTGCCGCCGATATATTCGACCAGGTCGACATTGGGCAGAGCTGCCGCGAGTTGCAGGTCGGCGGCGAGGCCAACGGCGGTGTTCCAGCCGTGGCCGACATATTTCACCCCGAAATCATCGGCCATCCAGGCGATGCGGCGCTGTTCGGACATGCCGCCGACCTTGGTGACGTCGGGCTGCACGATATCGAGAGCGCCGCGTTGAAGCCAGGGCAGGAAAATCTGGCGCCTTGTGAGGCACTCGCCGCCGGCGATGGGGACGGGGCTCACGCGGCGGAGATGGCAGAAATCGTCGATCGCGTCGGGGCGCAGCGCCTCCTCGAACCAGCCGACATTGTAGTCCTTCAGCATGTCCGCGGTGCGCATGGCCCATTTGAGGCCTTGCGGCCAGTAGCAGTCCGACGCGCCGGCATCGACGAACAGCTTGGTGTCATCGCCGGCGCCGGCGCGGGCGGCGCGCACGATGGCTTCGTCGAGGCGGGTGTCGTCGCGGCGTCCGAACGGGCCCCAGCCGATCTTGAAGGCGCGAAAGCCCTGGGCGCGGAATCCGGCGACGAGGTCCTGCATCGGGCCAGGCTCGTCCATTAGCAGGGAGCAATAAGGCTGCACCCGGGTGGCGTAGGTGCCGCCGAGCAGGCGGCCGACCGGCAGGCCGGTGACTTTGCCCAGGATGTCCCACAGCGCGATGTCGATGCCCCCGATGACATGGGTGAGGGTGCCGCCGCGGCCCATCCAGAACGTGTTCTGGTGCATCTTCTCGCTGACCCGCTCGGGCTCCAGCGCATTCTCGCCCCGCCACAGCGGCTCCAGCACCTTGACGCCGGCCTGCGCGAGACCGCCGTTGGTGAACACGCTGCCATGGCCGATCACGCCGGCGTCGGTGTGCACCGCGATGAGGGCGTGGATGGAATCCTCCGGCTTGATCTCGGTGGACCAGCCGCCCTTGGGGGTGTCGCCCACCAAAGGGGCCACCTTCACCGCGGTAATGCGCACCGGGGCCTGCAATGCGGTTTCCCTCGAAACGGTCATCGGTCTATCCTCCGTGCAAGATCTGGTCGGATGCTAGAACCGAACCGGGACAAGAAGAAAGGGAACCCCGATGCCGCGCATTTTGCTCGTCGAGTGCATGCAGGAGATTTCGTCGTTCAACCCCATGCCGTCCGGCTACGGCGAATTTGCGATCACACGGGGAAAGGAACTATTGGCGCAGGCCGGGCTGAACACCGGGCTCGGCGGCGCGCTGGCGGTGTTCCAGGGCGCCGGGGTGGACCTGGTGCCGACCTTTTCGGCGCGGGCGGGGAGTGCCGGGCTCCTGTCGGCGGCGGGATGGCAGCGTTTGTCCACCGAGTTGATCGCGGCCGTGGCAGCGGGCCTGCACGACATCGACGGCATCTATGTCTCGCTGCACGGGGCGATGGGAGCCGACGGGGAACTCGATCCGGAGGGCTGGATCCTCACCGAAATCCGCAAGTTGGCGGGACCGAAGACGCCGATCGTGATCACGCTCGATCTGCACGGCATCCTGACCGACCGGATGCTGAAGGCGATCGACGGGTTGTCGATCTACCACACCTACCCGCATGTCGATTTTGCCAGCACCGGGACGCGGGCGGCGACCTTGCTGCTGCGGCTGATGGATAAGCCGACCCGCACCACGATCGCGCGCGTGGTGATCCCGGCGATCGTGCGCGGCGACGAGTTGATCACCAAGTCCGGCTGCTACGGCGACATGATCCGCGAGTGCCAGCGCATCGAGCGCGACGGCACCGCGATGTCGGCGGGCATCATGATCGGCAATCCATTCACCGATGTGCCGGAATTGTGCAGCCAGGTGATCGTGATGACGGAGAACAACGCGGCAACCGCACAGCGGGAGGCGCTGCGGCTGGCCGGCGAATTCTGGCCGCAGCGGCATCGGATGCAGGGCAAGTTCATCAGCCTGGAGCGGGCGATCGCGCAGGCCGCGACGATGACAGGGCCGGTGCTGTTCACCGATGCGGCGGATGCGACGTCCTCCGGGGCGACGGGGGATTCCAATCTGATCCTGCGCGGGTTGCGCGACGCGGGCTATGGCAAGCGGGTGCTCTGCCAGATCGTCGATCCCAAGGCGGCAAGGGCAGCGCATGCGGCCGGGGTGGGGGCGGAGATCGAGACCACGTTGGGCGGTCAAAGCGACCCGGGGCGGTTTGCGCCGATGGCGGTGACGGCACGGGTGAAGCTGCTGTCGGATGGCCAGGCGCGGCTGGAGACGATGCGCTCGGGCCTCGACGCCGGGCCGACCGCGGTTTTGACCTATGGCAACACGACGGTGGTGGTGATGACACGCTCAGTGAGCCTGTTCGACCGGGCGATGTATTACTCGGTCGGGATCAATCCGATGGAGTACGATCTGATCGTCGTGAAGTCCCCGCACACCGAATACCACATGTTCGACCAGTGGGTGGAAAAGAACTTCAACATCGACATCCCCGGCGCCACCTCAGCCAATCTGCCGACGCTGGGTCATACGATCTGCGCCCGGCCGATGTATCCGCTCGACCCGGACGTGACCTTCACGCCGGCGGCGGTGATCTACGCGCGCGGCTGAGATGAAGATCGAGGCGGTCGACCTGTTCTACCTGTCGATGCCGGTCGTCACCACCGAGGCCGACGGCAGCCAGGATGCGCTGCTGGTCCGGGTGCGGGCCGGCGGGTTGACTGGATGGGGCGAGTGCGAGGCGGCGCCACTGCCCTCGATCGCGGCATTTGTCTGCCCGATGTCGCATGGCGTTTGCCGGCCGGTGCGCGAGTCGGTGCTGGGCGAGGTGCTCGATGGGCCGGCGGATATCGCCCGGATGGCGGCGCGGGTGGCATACGACAGCATGGATTTGTTGCAGGCGGCGCACACTTGGTCCGGCGTCGAGATGGCGCTGTGGGACGTGCTGGGGAAAGCGCGGGGGGAACCGGTGTGGCGGATGCTGGGATATCCGGCCAGTCACCCCAAGAACCCCTATGCCTCGATGCTGTTCGGAGAGTCTCCCGCGGAGACGTTGCGCCAGGGGATGGCGGCGCGGGATGCGGGGTATGGCGCGGCGAAGTTCGGCTGGGGGCCGATCGGACGGGGGACGGCTGCGGTCGATGCGGATCATTTCGCCGCGGCGCGGGAGGGGATCGGGCCCGAGGCGCTGCTGATGGTCGATGTCGGGCAGATCTGGGGCGAGGATGTGGCGGCCGCGGCGGCACGCCTGCCCGCGCTGGAGGCGGCGGGGGTGACGTGGCTGGAGGAGCCTTTCCACGCCTCCGCTTTGGCGGAATACGGGGCGCTGGCGCGGCGCAGCCCGAAGGTGCGGCTGGCCGGAGGCGAGGGCGCGCATGATTTCGCCATGGCCCGGCACCTGATCGATTTCGGGGCCGTGGGCTTCATCCAGATCGACACCGGGCGGATCGGCGGCATCGGCCCAGCGAAGCGGGTGGCGGACTATGCGGTCGGCATGGGAGTGACCTTCGTCAACCATACCTTCACCTCGCATTTGGCGCTGAGTGCATCCCTCCAGCCATTCGCCGGACTGGAGGGGCATCGGATCTGCGAATACCCGTTCCAGCCCAAGCAACTGGCGGTGGATATCGCGGCGCCGCTGCCGCGCGACGGGAACGGAGCGGTGCGCGCGCCGGATGCGCCGGGGCTCGGGGTGGAGGTGCGGGCGGAGGCGTTGCGCTTGTATCTGGTTGAGACCGAGATCAGGGTTGCGGGGCAGGTGTTGTACCGGACGCCGGAATTGTAGAAAGGGAGCGCTTGTTTTGGGAGAAAACAAGAAAAATCAATCAATTGAAGCCCTTCGGTCGGCCCGGCCGCAAAGGGGTGGGTCGATCTAGATAAAACGCTTCTCACCGCCGAGTGGTTTTTGCGGAAATCGGGTTCGGTGGCGAACAAGGCAGAACATACCGAGCGCCAGCGCAAGCAATGCGATACTGGAAGGTTCCGGAGTAGTCGTCACGCCGAAGACCTGAATCTCCCGGTAGCTGTTCGTTGTCCCACCGATTTCGGTTGAGGTTGTAGCGAAAACCAACCCATCGGTCGTCACGGGCGTCGCGAAAACCAACCAGAACGAATCGACGCCGCTGTTTGTATTACCGGTGGTGCCAGAGATGGTCCAGCCGCCGAGGATCGTACCAGCACGGTCCGTCAGCGTGTAGGTGCCGTCGTCCCGGTTGGCATAGCCGTCATAGATCGCAATGGAACTCAGCGTGACCGTAGACCCGAAGTCCAGCGAAAGCGACGCTGGGCCGGCATTCGGAATGGCATAGGTGCCATCGCTGGCGACACCGGCGCCAATATCACCGTCATCGAGGTTGGATCCCAGAAAGTTGGCGCCGCAGCAATTGAATGTTCCAAGCGGGCTGTACGGCAGCAGGGCATCAACCGTCCCGTTCACGACGTTGGGATTTGAACTCAGATCGTCTCCGCCCTCGATCTGATGGTTGGCGAGGTTGAGATTCACGGCGTTCGTCAGCACCATGGACGCGTGCACAGGCAATGAAAGCACAACGACGCACGTTAAGGAGGCAAATAACAACGTAAAGTTCATAACAAGACTCCATAAACGGAGAAATCTATCACATTTAAATTAATTTCAATGAGTTATATTGTCTCACACGAAAATCTAAAAGTGACAAAAAATTGTAACTACAAAATAATTTTGGTGGTAGGATCGGGAAATACCTACTGTTTAATTGCAAATTAAATATTTTCTGGAATATTTTTCATATAAGATCTGGATTGACGCCCCTTCGGCGGAAGGCCAGTTGCGCTCCGGTGGAGCCACTGCCAATCCTTGGCCAGCCTTGCAACGGTTGGGCCAAGCCCTGGTGCGTTCGACAATCGAGCGCTTCGGCAGGATCACGAAAGGTCTAGCCTGGCCCGACCGCTCGGCAAACCCGACATCGCGTGAACGGAGAACGCGGACCACCCCATCGCGGAAGTTTCGGCTCTAATTAGACTCCTGCAGGTTTGCGCTTGCTGAAACCGCAGCAGGCATTCACCCGCATGATATTTCCGATCGCAGTGCTGCGCGGCGGCAGGTCATTCGGCAGCGCCCGCCACTGGCAGCCCATGCTTGGAAAATACATCAGGCCGTTGGCGACCTTGCGAATGTCGACTTTCCGCTTGGCCCCACCGAATTTAGGCGGCGGGGCCAAGCGGCTCGATGAACGAATTCAATTCCCTATGAGACAGACACTCAATGTCGTTGGGTCTGCCGGAGCCACCGGCACGCTTGACGATCGCCGTGCTCGCAGCGGCGCTCGGCACGGCGGCGCTCTTCCCAATACCTGCGATCGCGTTGGTCCCCGTTATCGTGACGGTCCTGTTGCCGATATTGAACCTGTTCAATGGGCGCAACACTCGATGTGGTTCCGACTGCTGCCAAAACCGCGGTTTCCCCCAGGCAAGACAGCGTCAACCCCAGGCACAAGACCCTGGCCACCCCAACCAGGAGGGTCACATCGATTTGATGTTTGGCCCGGCGTCCGAGCAAGTTCATTGCAGTCTCCTTCAGTTGTCTTCCCGACCGGCCATCCGGATAGATAAGCCGCGTGCCGGTCATTTTTCGTCAGGTGGTTCAAATGCGGATGATGGCCAACCCAAACCCGGGTTAATGCGCCAATCCGTAGGCATGGATAAATCCCTCGCCGCCGCTTCCATCGTTCTGGCACAGCTTGCCGTGCTCGGTTTGCACTTCGACTTGGCCCGGGATGAGACTCACACCAACGTTGTCCCGCGCCGCGCACCAGGCTTCCTGATACGGGTCGCAATCGGCGCGCATCAACCGACCGCGTTTGATGAGACGACCGTCATGATAGAGGTTGTAATTCACGGCGCTTTCGCGCGGTCCCCAGTGATACCAGAGTTCGATCGCGGTCAGACGTGTCCTTTCCTCCAGCCTGAAACCTGCATGGTCAGTCATGCCACAGGTATCAGTGTTCCGATTATTTTGAATTAATTGTGCTCTAGCCAGTCCTGGCAAAGACGATAGCGCAAGAATAAGGCATATTGTGCCAGTTTTTATTGGTTTCATTTTGATTTTTCCATCACGGCGTCGCTGGATGAATTCAGGCCACTTAAGGCCCGATCTGTTCCTTGATGCCAGTCAAAGGCGGCCAGGTACCGTCCTGCGTGGTTTCCACATCGAGAATCTTTCTCCGGATCGTTGCCTGCCTTGGCGTGACAGCCTCGTCGGACCCGATAATCGTCAGTCGTTTTCGCAGAAACGGATAGCGCCGGAATCTACCTACGGTCCGGCCTCCGCCTACATCAATCCGGCGACCTCGGGCATCATTCGCGGCCAGGGAGCGGCAGGATGGTTCGGTTGGTGGGAGAACGCCAATGCCGAACAACTGGTGCAGGATTGGCTCGATGCACCCGATCCGGTGCGGCAGAAGCAGCTCGCGCAGGAACTCGCGAAGCTGGCGATGGACGAGCTGCCGTTCATCCCGGTGGGCCAGTGGTTCGGCAAGACAGCCTATCGCAAGTCGATCACTGGGGTGATGCAGGGGGCGGCGCCTTATCCCTGGAATGTGCGGCCGGCTTGAAGGCGGAAGCGCTTCTTTTTTTGGAAAAAAAGCAGCAAAAAAACTTGGTCCGTGCTGGCGGCTGGGGCGCTGGCCTTCAGTTGGGAACGGCTTCCTTGCGCCGCAGGCAATGATCCTTCGGTCCTGACGAGCAGTTGCCAGTGACGACGGATTCATGGCTTCGCCGCTCTCCCGGCGCGCGGTCTTGCTCGCGGCTGAAGGTTGGCGCCTCAACCGCAAGCACGGACGAAAGTTTTTTGCTTCTTTTTTTCAAAAAAGAAGCGCTTGCCTTGCCTACCCCGCGCCTGTGAGATGATCGCGATAGGTCTCGCGGAGCGCGATCTTCAGCAGCTTGCCGGTGGCGGTGTGCGGCAGCGACTCAACGAACACCACATCATCCGGTGTCCACCATTTGGCGATCTTGCCTTCCAGGAACCCGATTATATCGGCCTTGCTCGGATCGCGCCCCGGCTTGCGGTGGATCAGCAGCAGCGGGCGTTCCTGCCATTTCGGGTGATAGACGCCGATCACCGCGGCCTCCTGCACGTCGGGGTGGCCGACGGCGATGTTCTCCACGTCGATCGAGCTGATCCATTCGCCGCCGGACTTGATGACATCCTTCGAGCGGTCGGTGAGCTGGACGTAGCCGTCGGGGTCGATCTTGGCGACATCGCCGGTGGTGAACCAGCCATCCGCGTCGGTGGCGGGGCCGTCGGCCTTGAAGTAGGCGGAAACGATCCAGTTTCCGCGAATTTGCAGGTCGCCCACCGCCACGCCGTCATGCGGCTGAACCGTGCCGTCGGCGCCGAGGATGCGCAGTTCGGCGCCGTAGATCGGACGGCCCTGCTTGGTTTGGAGGTCGAACATGGCCGCGGCCGGCAGATCGCGATGCTTGGGCAGCGGATTGCCGACCGCGCCGAGCGGGCTGGTCTCGGTCATGCCCCAGGCGTGGATCAGGAAGGTGCCGAGCAGGGTCTGGAATTTCTCGATGATGGCGCGCGGCGCCGCCGAGCCGCCGACGGCGACGCGTTCGAGCTTGAGCGCGGAGAGGTCGAGCGTGGCGCGGTTGCGTTCGATATAGTCGAAAAAGCCGAGCCACACCGTGGGCACGCCCATCGAGAAGTTGCAGCGCTCGTCACGCAACAAATGATAGATGCTTTCCCCGTCGAGCAGCGAGCCCGGCAGCACCAGCTTGGCCCCGGACATCGCCGCGGCAAACGGCACGCCCCAGGCATTGGCATGGAACAGCGGCACCACCAGCAGGATCGAATCGCGCGACGAGACCGCGAGCGCATCGAGCGAGCACGTCGCCATCGCGTGCAGCACCTGCGAGCGGTGGCTGTAGAGCACGCCCTTGGGATGGCCGGTGGTGCCGGAGGTGTAGCACAGCGCGCAGGCATCGCGCTCGTCGAACACGGGCCAGTCGAAGGCGTCGGTCTCGGCCGCCAACAGCGTCTCGTAGCAGAGCAGGTTCGGGATATTGAGCCCGGCGAGCCCCTCGGCGTCGCACAGCGCCACCCAGCCGCGCACGCTGGGCAGCAGCGGTGCCAGCTTCTCCACCAGTGCGGCGAAGGTCAGATCGAAGAACACGTGGCCGCTCTCGGCATGGGCGATGATGTACTCGATCTGTTCGGGAAACAGCCGCGGATTGACGGTATGGAGCACGCCACCGGAACCGGCGACACCGAAATAGAGTTCGAGATGGCGGAAACTGTTCCACGCCAGCGTCGCCACCCGGTCGCCTTGCCGCAACCCGAGCCGGGCCAGGGCATTGGCGAGACGACGTGAGCGCACACCGATCTCGCGCCAGTTGCTGCGGTGGACGCTGCGGTCGGACAGGCGCGAGACGATCTCGGTGTCGCTGTGGTACTGCTCGGCATAGGCGATCAGTCCCGAGACCAGCAGCGGCCGCTCCTGCATCAATCCGCGCATCGCATCACTCCCGGTTCAGCCGGTTGTCGCCCCGGCGGTGGTTTCCTTGCGCCACACATATAATCCCGATGCGATGATCACGACCATCCCCAGCCAGCTCCAGGCATCCGGAATTTCGCCCCAGATGACCGCGCCGATGAGGGTGGTATAGAGGATCGAGCCATATTCGAACGGCGCGATCACGGTGGCCTCGCCGGTGCGGTAGCCCTCCGTCATCAGCAATTGCGCCCCGGTCGACACCACCGCGGCGCCAAGGATGCCGGCGAATTCGAGCGGGCTCGGCGTCACCCAGACCGGGATGACGAAGAAGGTGGCGAGGATCACGCTGCCGAGCGCGTAATAAAGGATGATGGCTTCGTTGCTCTCGCCGCTGACGCCGAGACGGCGGATGCTGATCATCGCCCCGGCCCAGGCCACCACCCCGCCCAGCACCACCGCCACCGGCCACAGCGGCAGCGCCGCGGCGCCCACATTCCACGGCCGCACCATCATCAGCACCCCGGCGAGCCCGGCCAGCAGCGCGCCCCCGCGCACCCAGCCCACCCGTTCGCCCAGCAGCGGGCCGGACAGCGTGCCCAGCACCAGCGGCATGGCAAAGCCAAGCGCCGTATTCGCCGCCAGCGGCAGATGGGCATAGCCGTAATAGGCCGAGACCATGCCGAAAAACCCGCACAGCGTGCGCAGCGCATGCCCCCACGGATGGCGGGTGCGCCAGCCGATGCGCCCGCCGTTAGGCCGGCGCAGCAGCACGATCATGATCAGGCCCATCACCAGCCCGCGGCACAGCGCGCTCTCCACCGCCGGGACGGACGAGCCGACCGCCTTGATCAGCGTCGCGACCACCGAAAACGCCGCCGAGGCCGCCAGCACGCACAGGATCGCCCGCCGCCTGACCGCCCCGGCCGCGCTCGCCGACATGCCGCTCCGCCTACCCGCCCTGCCTACTCGCCGCGCAGCGCGAAGGCCCGCTTCGCCGCCGGCCGGTCCCGGCAGGCCGCCATCCATGCCGCGATCGCCGGCTTGTCCGCGAGCGCCTGCGGCGTGAAGCGCAGGTAGAAGATCGCGCCGTAGATGTTGAGGTCCGCCATGGTGAAGCGCCGGCCGACGGCATAGCCGCCATGGGCTGCCAAATGCGCCTCGAACACCGCGAGCGGGGCCGCCACGGCGGCGAGCGCCTCGCTCACCTTGCCCGGCACCCGCTCGGGCTCGGGCAGCATGAAGGTATGATACATCGCCTGTGCCGCATGCGGTTCCACCGCGCTGAGCGCCCAGGCGGTCCAGGACAGCATCTGCCCCTCCTCGGCGAGGCTGCTCGCCGCCACCGCCCCGCCATGCTTGCGCGCGAGATAGAGATTGATCGCCATCGACTCCCACAACACCACGCCGTCGTCGACGATGAAGGGCACATGGCCGTTGGGATTCAGCGCCATGAATTCGGGCAGCCGGCTGCCATCCGGCCCCGGCGCGACCTCCACCATCTCGAAGTCGATGCCAAGCTCGTAGGCGGCCCAATACGTGCGAATCGCCCGCGAACGCGGAATTCCGTAGATTTTCAACGCCATGTATCCTCCCGTGCCGACCCGCTTGGTCCGCGCCGTCACGCTACAAGCCGGCCCGGCAGGTGACAACGCGGTGAGCCCGCCGCGTCCTGCGCCGGCGACCACACGGGGGTCTTGCATTCCTTCGGCGCATGGGTAGCGTGTCCTTCGGGCATATCCGAAAACAGGAGGCTGACATGATGAAACGCCGCACGTTCATAGCTTCGGCATCGACCGCGCTGACGACGGTCCTCGCCAATCACGAGGCCACCGCCGCCACGCCCAAGGACACTGTCGTCATCGCCTCGCAGATCGACGACATCATCACGATGGATCCCGGTGAGGCCTACGAAATCTCGGCGCAGATCATCTGCTCCAGCATCTATGACCGGCTCGTCCGCTACGAAGCCGAGGACCCCAGCAAGCTCGTCGGCGGCGTCGCCCAGAGCTGGGAGATCGGCAAGGACAACAAGACCTTCACCTTCAAGCTTCGCCCGAACCAGAAGTTCGAGAGCGGCGCCACCGTCACCGCCGAGGACATGGCCTGGTCGCTCCAGCGCGTCGTGCTGATGGACAAGACCCCGGCCTTCCTCTTCACCCAGCTCGGCTGGAGCAAGGCCAACGTCAAGGACCTGATCAAGGTCGTCGACGCCACCACCCTGCAGATCAAGATCGTCGAGGACTACTCGCCGGTCATGGTGCTGAACCTGATGGGCACCGTCGCCGCCTCGGTGATCGAGAAGAAGGTGGCGCTCGCCAACGAGAAGGACGGTGATTTCGGCAACGGCTGGCTCAAGACCCATTCCGCCACCTCCGGCGCCTACAAGCTGATCTCGTGGAAGGCCAACGAGTCGGTCTCGCTCGAAGCCAACACCGGCTATCGCCTCGCCGCCAAGACCAAGCGCGTCATCATCCGCCACGTCCCCGAACCCGCCACCCAGCGCCTCCTGCTGGAAAAGGGCGACATCGACATGGCCTGGAGCCTCCAATCCGATCAGCTCAAGGCCCTGGCCACCGCCAAGGACGTCAAGGTCGAGACCTTCCCCTACTCGGGCACCTGGTACATCAACATGAACCTGGGCGACGAGCGCCTGAAAAACCCCAAGGTCCGCACCGCCCTGCGCTACCTGGTGGACTATCAGGGCATGGTGAACTCGTTCCTCAAGGGCTCGTTCAACGTCCAGCAGACCTTCCTGCCGATCGGCTTCCCGAGCGCCATCCCCTACAACCCCTACAAGCTCGACGTCGCCAAGGCCAAGGCGCTGCTCGCCGAGGCCGGTTATCCGAACGGCTTCGAAATCAAGCTGATGTGCAAGAACGCCTCCCCGCTGCCCGAGATTGCGCAATCCGTGCAGCAGACCATGGGCCTGGCGGGCATCAAGGTGAACATCCTCACGGTCGATGCCAAGCAGAACATCGCCGAGCTGCGCGGCCGGCGCCACCAGATGAGCCTCATCAGCTGGACCCCGGACTATCTCGATCCGCACACCAACGCCGGCGTCTTCGCCATGAACGACGATGACGCCGACGACAAGCCCAAGCCCCTGGCCTGGCGCAACCACTACTTCGACCCCAAGGCCAACGCGCTGACGATGGCGGCGGTGAAGGAGACCGACCCCAAGAAGCGCGACGCGATGTACGCCGAGCTGCAGAAGAAGATCACCGATGAAGGTCCCTACATCCTGATGTTCCAGCCGCTCACGCCCATCGCCACCCGGGCCAACGTGAAGGGCTACAAGCCCGGGATCGTCGAGGACCTCTACTTCCTGCGCACGATCACGAAGTCCTGACCGGCGTGAGCGCGGCGACGAACGAAACCGCGGTCACGATTCCAGACGGATGGGCCCGGCGCTATGCCGGGCTCGTTCGTCATGGGTTCGGTCTGCTCGGGTCGGTGCTGCTCACCTTCCTCGGCCTGACCTGCGTGACGTTCATCATCGGCCGGGTCATCCCGATCGACCCGGTCACCGCGATCGTCGGCGAAAAAGCCACCCGCAGCACCTATGAGCGGGTGTTCAAGGAGCTCAGCCTCGACCGACCCGTCTACGAGCAGTACTGGATCTACCTCAAAAAGATCCTCCATGGGGATTTCGGCAACTCGCTGCTCACCGCCCATCCCGTGCTCTCCGACCTGCTGCATTTCTTCCCCGCCACGGTCGAACTCTCGCTGCTTTCGCTCATCTTCGGTGTCTGCCTCGGCATCCCCCTCGGCGTCACCGCTGCCACCCACAACGGGCGCTGGCCCGACCAGATCGTCCGTTTCGGCTCGCTGCTCGGCTATTCCATGCCGGTCTTCTGGCTCGGTCTCGTTGGCCTGCTGGTCTTCTATGCCAAGCTCGGCTGGGTCGAAGGCCCTGGCCGCATTGACGTCGCCTTCGATGACATCGTGCCCACCGTCACCGGCATGATCACCATCGACAGTCTGCTCGCCGGCGAAGACGAGGTCTTCTGGAATGCGATCGGCCACCTCATCCTGCCCGCCTCCATCCTCGGCTACCTCTCGCTCGCCTACGTCGCACGCATGACCCGCAGCTTCATGCTGACCCAGCTGCGCCAGGAATATGTGCTCGCCACCCTGGCCAAGGGCCTCTCGCCGTTCCGGGTCGTCTGGATCCACGCGCTCGGCAACGTCTGGGTCCAGCTCGTCACCGTCATCGCGCTCACCTTCGGCAGCCTGCTCGAAGGCGCGGTCCTCACCGAAACCGTCTTCGCCTGGCCCGGCCTCGGCCTCTACATGAAAAACTCCCTGTTCTCGGCTGATCTCAACGCCGTCGTCGGCGGCACCATGCTCATCGGCGTGGTCTACATCGTACTCAACATGTTGTCGGATGTGATCTATACCCTGGTTGATCCGCGCGCCCGGGCGCGCAAATGAGCGCCTCCCCGCTGCGCACCGGCGCGCCCACCGGCTGGCGCGGCTGGCTGCTCGAACCCGCCCCCGCCAGCCGCGGCCAGGCCCGCCTCGGCCGCTGGTACCGCGCCTGGCTCGGCTTCCGCCGCAACGGCCCGGCGATGACCGGCCTGATCATCGTCGCCGCCCTCGTCCTGGTGGCCATCTTCGCGCCGGTCTTCGCCAATCATGACCTCGCCTTCACGCAGGTGCTGGAAGACCGGCTGCAGGACTTCAGCTGGCTGCACCCCTTCGGCACCGACGAGCTCGGCCGCGACATCTACGCCCGCGTCGTCTTCGGCAGCCGCGTCACGCTGACCATCGTCGGACTGGTCAGCGTCATCGTGCTCCCCGTCGGCCTCGCCATCGGCCTGCCCGCCGGCTATTTCGGCGGCTGGATCGACAGCGTGCTGATGCGCATCACCGACATCTTCCTCGCCTTCCCCCGCCTCGTCCTCGCGCTGGCCTTCGCCGCCGCCCTCGGCCCGGGCATCGAGAACGCCGTCATCGCCATCTCGCTCACCGCCTGGCCGCCCTACGCGCGCCTCGCCCGCGCCGAAACCATGACCCGCCGGCACGCCGAATTCATCGAGGCCGCCCAGCTCCAGGGCGCCTCCTCCTTCCGCATCCTGCTCACCCAGATCATGCCGCTCTGCCTGCCCTCGGTGATCATCCGCCTCACCCTGGACATGGCCGGCATCATCCTGACCGCCGCCGGCCTCGGCTTCCTCGGCCTCGGCGCTCAGCCGCCTTTGCCCGAATGGGGCGCCATGGTCTCCACCGGCCGCGCCGTGCTGCTCGATCAGTGGTGGGTCGCGACCATCCCCGGCACCGCCATTTTCATCGTCAGCCTCGGCTTCAACCTCCTCGGTGACGGCCTGCGCGATATCTCGGAGGCTCGCTCCGGATGACCGAAACCCTCCTCACGGTCCGCAACCTGCGCGTCGTCTACCCCGGCGACGACGGTGACTTCCGCGCCGTGCGCAACGTCTCCTTCACCCTTGGCCGCGAACGCCTCGGCATCGTCGGCGAATCCGGCTCCGGCAAATCCACCACCGGGCGCGCCATCATGGGCCTCATCGCCCGCCCCGGCCGCGTCGAAGCCGACGAGCTCCGCCTCGGTGACACCAACCTCAGCGACCTCAACGAAGCCGGCTTCCGCCGCCTGCGCGGCAAGCGCATCGCCATGGTCCTCCAGGACCCCAAATTCTCGCTCGACCCGGTGATGAGCGTGGGAAAGCAGATCGCCGAAACCCACCGCCACCACTTCCGCTCCAGCAAAGCCGAAGCCCGCCATGCCGCGCTCGAAATGCTCCACTCCGTCCACATCCGCGACCCCGAACGCGTCTACGACCAGTACCCGCACCAGGTCTCCGGCGGCATGGGCCAGCGCATCATGATCGCGATGATGCTGATCGCCGGCCCCGACATCCTCATCGCCGACGAACCCACCTCCGCGCTTGACGTCTCCGTCCAGCAACAGGTTCTCGCCATCATGGACGAAATGGTCCGCAGCCGCGGCATGGGCCTCATCCTCATCAGCCACAACCTCCACCTCGTCTCCTCCTTCTGCGACCGCATCCTCGTCATGTACGCCGGCCAGATCGTCGAAGTCTGCGAGGCCGGCAAACTCCACGAGGCGCAGCACCCCTACACCCGCGGCCTCCTCGCCGCCCTGCCCGAACTCGGCCACCGCCGAGACGAACTCCCCCAGCTCCAGCGCGACCCCTCCTGGATGATCGACCTCCCCGCCGCGGTCGGAGCCTCCGCGTGATCCGCATCGAAAACGTCTCCGTCACCTATGGCAGCGGCGCCAGCCTGGTCCGCGCCGCCCGCGACGTTTCGCTCCACATCCCCCCGGGCGAGGCGCTCGGCCTGGTCGGCGAATCCGGCTCCGGCAAATCCACCGTCATGCGCGCCGTCGCTGGCCTGATCCCCCACGCCGAAGGCCGCATCTTCATCAACGGCCAGGAGATGCCGAACACCCGACCGCGCGCCACTCGCAAAATCGCGCAGATGGTCTTCCAGGACCCCTACGGCTCGCTCCACCCGAGCCAGACCGTCGACCAGACCCTCGCCGCCCCTATCGCCATCCACAATCTCGACCGCGCCGAACACCGCATCATCACCGCCCTCACCGAAGTCGGCCTCGGCCGTGAGCACCGCTTCCGCTACCCCCACCAGCTCTCCGGCGGCCAGCGCCAGCGCGTCGCCATCGCCCGCGCCCTGATCCTCGAGCCCAAGGTCCTCCTGCTCGACGAACCCACCTCCGCGCTCGACGTTTCGGTCCAGGCCGAAATCCTCAACCTCCTCACCCGCCTGCGCCGCGACCACGGCCTCACCATGCTGATGGTCAGCCACGACCTCGCCGTGATCGCCCATATCTGCGACCGCATCGGTGTCATGAGCCGCGGCGAACTCCTGGAAATGACCACCGCCACCGACCTCGCCGAAGGCCGCGTCACCCACCCCTATTCGCAGCAGCTCCTGCGCGCCAATCGCGGGTTCGATCCGTCAGGGGTGGAGATCGATGCCTGAGCAGGGCAGGAAGGCGTTCTTTTTTTGAAAAAAAGAACCAAAAAAACTTTGGCCGTGGCCTCCCAGCGGCGTAGCAACCGGCTCCAACGGGCAAAAGTTTTTTGCTTCTTTTTTCCAAAAAAGAAGCGCTTGCCTTCAACCTTCTCCTCCCTCACCTGCCCGAAACGCTGCGCTTGCCCTGCAAAATCGACCGGCGCAGACTTGCCGTTGCCAGACAAGGAGACGTCCGAATGCGCCCCAACCGACTGCGCGAAAAACTTGATGCCGGCCTGCCGACCCTCGGCACCCATATCCTCTCGGCCTGGCCGACGCTGGTCGAGCTGATCGGGGCCGCGGGCGGGCACTACGACTATGTCGAATTCACCGCCGAATATGCGCCCTTCACCATGCACGACCTCGACAATCTCGGCCGGGCACTGGAGCTGGCGGGGATCGCCGGCATGATCAAGGTGGAGCAGGGCGAGTACACCCACCAGTCGATGCGGGCGATCGGATCGGGGTTCCAGTCGGTGCTGTTCGCCGATATCCGCGGCGTCGATGACGCCAAGGCGGCGGTGGCCGCGGTGCGGGCGGAGACGCCAGGGAACCGGCGGGGCTTCGGGTTGACCGGCGTGGGAATGCGGCGGGACGTGGGGACCAACCGGGAAGGGGGGTCGCCCGCCTACGTCAAGTCGCTCGACGAGGCCGTGGTGGTGCTGATGATCGAGAAGCGGCAATGCGTGGAGGATCTCGACGCGGTGCTGTCGGTGCCGGGGATCGACATGGTGCAGTTCGGCGGCTCCGACTACGCGATGTCGATCGGGCAGACCGGCAACCGCGCGCATCCGGACGTGCGCAAGGCGGAGATCAAGACGATCGAGACGGCGTTGAAGAAGGGCATCCATCCGCGCATCGAGATCGCCGAGCCCGACCAGGCGGCGGCCTACATCGAAATGGGCGTGACGCATTTCTGCATCGGCTGGGATGTCGGCATTCTCAGCAACTTCTGGAAGACGCGGGGGCTGACCATGCAGGAAATGCTGGCGGCGCCGCCGGCTCCGAAGGCGAAGGCCAGAAAGGCCAAACCGGCGGGGAAGGATATCTATCGATAGGAGGGCGGCCTCCCCGCCCAAGCCACCCTACCCCAGCCACGTAGGATGGGTAAGCGAAGCGCCACCCATCACCGCGCCCCCAATCCTCCCCTTGACGCGATTGGAGGTTAGTTATTTAATACACCTCGAATGACAACCCTCGCCACCCAGTTCCGAACCATCCTCGCAGGCCTCCAGGCCGTCATCGGCATCATCGCGGCCAAAAACCCCCCGCACCTCCCCCTCCTCACCCAAATCTACTTTCACCTCAACCGCACCATCCAACGCTTCGAACGCCTCGTCACCCATTGGTGCAACAACACCCTGCCCAAGCAGCGCCAGCGCGCGCCGCGCCCGGCCCGACCCCGAACCACCCCCCGCCTCCCCGCCGGCAGAGCCTGGCTCATCCGCAACGTCGACCACTACAACGCCCGCGGCCACGCCCTCCAGCTCCAGCATTTCCTCGCCACCCCCGAATGCATCGCCTTCCTCGCCGAAGTCCCCCGCGCCGGCAAAATCCTCCGCCCGCTCGCCCGATCCCTCGGCATCCAAATGCCCGGCGACCCGCCACCCCCACTCCCAAAACCCGCCCGCCCCCCCAAACCCGCCAAAACTCCATTTCTCCCTCTCCCGCTTGCGGGAGAGGGTTGGGGTGAGGGTGCCCGCAAGGATGAGCGTTTGGGCGGGACACGCCTCACCCTCAACCACCCCATCTTTTCAAAAGCCCGCTAGC
>CAIYSR010000069.1 GCA_903928895.1 uncultured Rhodospirillales bacterium
AGGTGTACATTAGGTGTGAATCAGGTGAGAATCGTGGCGGTTGAGGGCGAGGGGGCGGCGACGGGGGTTTCGTATTCGGTGGGGGGGGGGCGGGTGGTGGAGATGGCGTCGGTGGTGGCGTTGCATGAGGGGGTGATCCCGGGGACGCAGGTGACGCGATCCGTGGGCTGCGATCATGTTTGGGATGAGGTTTCGCGGTGTTTTCGGCCGGTGGTGGATGATGTGGGGGGGACGAGTGTGGCGGGGGTGCTGGTGGCGGGGGATGGGGCGGGGATCGGGGGGGCGCGGGCGGCGGAGGCTGCGGGGCGGATTGCGGGGGGGGAGATGTTGCGGCGGGCCGGGCTTTTGGATTTGGCGGGGCGGGAGCGGTTGATTGCGGGGGATCGGCGGGAATTGGCCGCGCATCTGGCGATCCGGCCGTTTCTGGATCGGTTGTATGCGCCGCCTGATGCCGTTTGTTCGCCTGGGGATGGGGTGGTGGTTTGCCGGTGCGAGGAGGTGACGGCGGGGGCGATCCGGGGGGCGGCGATGGCGGGGGCGCAGGGGCCGAACCAGGCGAAGGCGTTCTTGCGGGCGGGGATGGGGGCGTGTCAGGGGCGGATTTGTGGGCCGGTGGTGAGCCAGATTATGGCGGGGGTTTTGGGGCGGGAGGTGGGGGAGGTCGGGTATTATCGGGTTCGGCCGCCGTTGAAGCCGGTGACGGTTGGGGAGATGGCGGGGGAGTAAGCGCTTCTTTTTTTGAAAAAAAAGAAGCAAAAAACTTTTATCCATTTGGGTTCGGGGGACCCGGGAGGAGATCAAGCAGGCATGGATAAAAGTTTTTGGCTCCCTTTTTTCAAAAAGGGAGTGCTTGCTTGTGTCTTATTGCTTCGCGCCTGTTGATGGGTTCAGGCCAGGGTGAAGCCTTCGTAGTTTTTCGCGGTGATGTCGTTGCAGATGTTGCGGTAATGGGCCATGCCGCCGGCGTAGGGCATGAAGCGGCGGGGTTTGCCGGGGACGTTGGCGCCGAGGTACCAGCTGTGGCCGGCTTCGGGGAGGAGGGTGGCGTTGGCGGCGGCGTCGACGGCGTCGGACCATTTCAGCGCGGCTTCGGGCTGGGCTTCGATGGTGGTTTGGCCGTGGGCGCGCATGTGGGCGATGCAGTCGGTGATCCAGTCGACGTGTTGTTCGATGCAGACGGGCATGTTGCAGAGCACGGAGGGGCTGCCGGGGCCGGTGATGGTGAAGAGGTTGGGGAAGCCGGGGACGCCGAGGCCGAGCCAGGTTTCGGGACCGGCGCGCCAGGCATCGGTGAGTTTGAGGCCGTCGCGGCCGGTGAGGTTGAGGCGGAAGAGGGGGCCGGTCATGGCGTCGAAGCCGGTGGCGAAAACGATGATGTCGAGGTTGTATTCGGCATCGGTGGTTTTGATGCCGGTTTGGGTGATGCGTTCGATGGGCGCGGCGCGGAGGTCGACGAGTTCGACGTTGGGGCGGTTGAAGGTTTCAAAGTAGTGGCTGTCGATGGGGGGGCGTTTGGCGGCGTAGGGGTGGTCGATGTCGGAAAGGATTTCGGCGGTCTTGGGGTCTTTGACGGTGCCGCGGATTTTGCGTTTGAGGAAGTCGGCGGCGGTGTCGTTGGCTTGCCTGTTGACGAGGAGGTCCTGGAAGGTGGCGCGGAACTGGAGGCCGCCTTTGGCCCAGGCGGCTTCGTAGAGGGCTTCGCGTTCCTCCGGCGAGACGTCGGCGACTTTGCGGTCGGCGATGGTGAAGGGATGGCCGTTGGGGGTGGATTTCATCACCGCGCGGATTTCGGCGTGGCTGGTTTTGACCCAGTTCTTGAATTCCCGGGTGAGCGGCGCGTTGTGGGCGGGGACGGAGTAGTTGGCGGTGCGCTGGAAGACGGTGAGGTGGGCGGCGGTCTCGGCGATGACGGGGACGGCCTGGATGCCGGTGGAGCCGGTGCCGATCTGGCCGACGCGCTTGCCGGTGAAATCGACGCCGTCATGGGGCCATTCGCCGGTGTGGTACCATTGGCCCTGGAAGTCTTCCAGGCCGGGGATGTTGGGGATGTTGGCCGAGGAGAGGCAGCCGACGGCGGTGATGAGATAGCGGGCGCTGTGGGTTTCGCCGGTGGCGGTGGTGACGTGCCAGAGGTTGGCGGCCTCGTCATAGGTGCAGGCGGTGACGCGGGTGTTGAAGGAGATGTTGCGGCGCAGGTCGAAGCGGTCGGCGACGTGGTTGAGGTAGCGCAGGATTTCGGGCTGCTCGGGGTAGCGCTCGGACCATTCCCACTCCTCTAGGAGTTCCTTGGAGAAGCCGTAGCAGTAGGAGTGGCTTTCTGAATCGCAGCGGGCGCCGGGGTAGCGGTTCCAGAACCAGGTGCCGCCGACGCCGCTGGCTGCTTCGAGAAGGTGGACGTGGAGGCCGAGGCGGTCGCGCAGCGTGAGGAGCTGGTACATGCCGGCGAAACCGGCGCCGATGATGATCGCATCGAGTGAAGCGGGCGGCATGGGGCGTCTCCGGCTGGGCGGGTCTGGTTGGGACCAGGGTATCAGAGGGGGATTCGGCGGTGAAGGGTTGGGGGGGCGTTGTGGGCGCGGGGGATGGGCGGCAGGATGGAGCGAAGAAGAAGTCGGGAGGGTTTGATGGACGTCGGGATTCAGATGATTTTCGCGAGTTATGGGTGGACGGAGATCAGCGACAGGCAGGTGTGGGACGAGGAGATCCGGCTGGCGCGGCTGGCGGACGAGTTGGGGTTCAATTGCCTGTGGGCGGTGGAGCATCATTTTGCGGACTACTCGTTCTGTCCGGATAATTTGCAGGTGATGGCGCATCTGGCGGCGCTGTGTCCGAATATCGATATCGGGACGGCGGCGGTGATCCTGCCGTGGAACAATCCGTTGCGGGTGGCGGAGAAGGCGATCGTGGCCGACATGTTGTCGGGCGGGCGGCTGCGGTTCGGGGTCGGGCGGGGGTTGGCGCGGCGCGAGTTTGCGGCGTTCAACCAGACCATGGACGAGTCACGGGAGCGCTTCGACGAGGCGGCTGCGATGATTGTTGCGGCGTTGAAGAGCGGGTTCATCGAGGGGGAGGGCACGTATTACAAGCAGCCCCGGGTGGAGTTGCGGCCGCGGCCGGCGTTCGACATGTCGGACCGGATCTATGCGGTGGCGTCGAGCGATGACTCGTTGGTTTCGGCGGCGCGGCTGGCGGCGCGGATGGTGATGTTCGCGGATCGACCGTGGGATTTGCGGTTGCCGGCAATTCTGAAATACCGGGAGTTGTTCGAGGCGGCGCACGACAAGGTGGCGCCGCCGGTGTTGATTGCGGATTTCTGTGTTTGTATGGAAAGTGCGGATGCGTATGAGATCTCGCGCCGGCATCTCGGCAGCTTCGTGCAGAGCAACATCGATCACTATGAGCTGATGAGTGAGCATTTCTCGCAGGTGAAGGGGTATAACGCCTATGCCCAGAAGTCGGAGATTGCGCGCAAGACCGGGTCGGAGGGGATGATCGACGGGTTCATGAAGGCGGCGATCTGGGGGCCGCCGGACAATATCCTGCGGGCGCTGGAGGCGCGGCGGGCGCTGCTGGGGACTTTCGAGATGTCGACGTCGTTCAGGTTCGGCGGCATCCCGTTCGAACTCGCGGAGAAGTCCATGCGGCTGTTCGCCAAGGAAGTCTTGCCGGTTGTCCAATCCTGGTAGGTCAAACAGGCATGGATAGAAGTTTTTTGTTTCTTTTTTCAAAAAATAAAGCGCTTTCTTTTTTGAAAAAAAGAAACAAAAAACTTTCATCCGTTCAGCAGGCCGTGGGACGCGGCGAGGGTTCGGGTGGCGGCGATGCTGGCGGTGATTTGCAGGGCGACGTCGAGGGCGCGGCGACCGGCCCGGGCGTCGACCAGGACGGGGGCGCTGTCGAGGATGGACGCGGTGAAGGCCGTGTGCTCGGCGGCCAGCGCGTCGTGGTCCTGCCAGGTGGCTTCCTCGATGTGGGCCCCTTCGAGCTCGGGGACGGGGGTGGTGCCGGTGCGGCCGATGGCGGTGAGGCGGCGGGCGGCGAAGTCGACGTTGAGGTAGAGGTCCTGGGCGAAAAGCCGCATGCGACGCTCCTGCTTGAGGGAGACGCGGCTGGCGGTGATGGTGGCGACCGCGCCGTTGGCGAAGCGGAGACGGGCGTTGGCGATGTCATCGTGCCCGCTCGCGACAGGGGCGCCGATGGCGTCGACCCCGGTGACGGGGCTGTCGATGAGGGAGAGCACGAAGTCGATATCGTGGATCATCAGGTCCAGCACAACGGAGACATCGGTGCCGCGCGGCTTGAACGGGGCGATGCGGATACATTCGATATAGAAGGGATGCGGCATGCGCGCCGTGATGGCGGCGTGCTCGGCGGTGTAGCGCAACAGGTGACCGACCTGGAGGACGCGGCCGTTCCTGGTGGCGAGGGCGGCCATGTCATCGGCCTCGGCCAGCGTCGCGGCGATGGGCTTTTCGACCAGGACGTGCTTGCCGGCGGACAGCGCCTGGAGGGCCAGGCGATGGTGAAGGGCCGCGGGGGCGGCGATGACCACGGCATCCGATGCGGCGAGGAGAGCATCGAGGGACAAGGCGGCGCAACCGCGCTCGGTGGCAACGAGGGCTGCGCGGGCGGGGTCGGGGTCGTGGATGCCGGCGAGGGTGGCGCGGGGGTTGTTGGCGACCTTGATGGTGTGGAAGCGGCCGAAATGGCCGGCGCCGATGACGCCGATGCGCAGGCGGGTGGGCATGGGGCGGGTCCGCTGGTGGTGGAGAAAGGCGCGTAGCAGGGAGGGGTGGGTCAGGGAAGCGCTTCTTTTTTTGGAAAAAAAGAATTCTCTGTCTTCCTGAGAACTCGAAAAAAATCGGCCCAACGTCATCGCGAGCGCTTCCGTGGCGATCCAGAGGGACCGCTCGGAAAGCCGGGGCAATCGGGTGAACGTCGCGTCCTGTCCGGCGGGAATGGCAAGCAGCAAGCAAGGAAGAAGATTGACCACAGAGGCACAGAGTCAGGGAGAAGCAAGCCAGCGGCGGGGTATATCAGGGCAATCGGGTGAAGGCAGGCAAGGCAATCAAGGCTCCGCCGGCAAAGGGCCGCGGGCCCTTTGAACCCGTTCCATTCCGCGGCTGGATCAGCGACCACAGTTGAAAACACCGGCCTTGCTTGCGCCGCAGGCTATCAATCCTGCGATATCGGCA
>CAIYSR010000070.1 GCA_903928895.1 uncultured Rhodospirillales bacterium
CGCGCCAAAAGAGACTCATACCGGCCGCCGTTGACCCATTCTTCCGGGGTCAACGGCGGCCGGTATGAGCCCCCCGGGGTTAGCCCGGGATTGCGGCCTCGGCCAGGGCAGCGGCCTGATCGAAGGTCGCTTCCAGCCAGGGATTGCCCCCGCGCGCGCCGGCGACCACATCGCGCGCCCACTGGACGTATTCGCGCCGCCGGGCGTCGGACCAGTTCGCTGGCGGGCTGGCCGCCATCGAGCGGAGATTGCTGGTCTTGTCCGCGATCTTGAGCAGCTTCACCCGCGCCGCCTTTTTCGGCGTGTTGACGATCTGGAGGCGCTTGCGCTCCTCCTTCGGCAGCGACTTGTCGTCGGTCACGGCCACCACCAGCGCCGCCACATCGGCGCCGAACCGGGCCGCGATCTCCTCGGCGGCGATGCCGCTGTCCTCGATTGCGTCATGCAGCAGGGCGGCGATCACCAGGTCCGGATCGCGGCCTTCGGTCGCCTCGGAGATCAGATGGGCGACCTCCAGCAGATGATTGACGTAGGGCTCCTGCGAGACGCCCTTGCGCCGCTGCTCCGCGTGCCAGCGCGCCGCAGTATCCGCCGCCGCCATGATCGCCCGAACCCCGTTCATCAGCCCACCCTCAACAATCGCGGCCCCTCGTTGCGCAGCCACGCCATCGCGGCCGCGGTGTGGGGCGTCAGTTCATCGACCAGGGCCCAGAACTGCGGGCCGTGGTTCATGTGCCGCAGATGCGCCACCTCGTGCGCGGCGACGTAATCCTGGACAAACGGCGGTGCCAGCACCAACCGCCACGAGAAGGCCAGCGACCGGTCGGCGGCGCAACTGCCCCAGCGCGAACGCGTGTCCTTGACCGAAACCCGCTTCGGCCGCACCCCGGCCTGCTCGGCCTTGTCCAGCGCCAGCTTGGCCAGCCGCTCGCGCGCGGTGGCGCGCATGAAATCGGCTATCCGGCGGGCCAGAAACTCACCGGCGCCGCCGACATTGATCTGCCGCCCCTCGATCCATACCCCGCCGCGCCCGCCGATATGGCAAATCCGGTGGTCGATGCCGTGCAGCGGCACCACCGCGCCGTCGACAAACGCCACCGGCTTGGGCAGGGCCGCCAGCCGCTCCGACACCCAGGCGGCGTTGTCCATCAGCAGCGCCATCCCGGCCTGCCGCGCCGCCCGCTGCGGCAGGGTGATCACCACGCCGCCGCCCTTGGGATCGATCCGCAGGCTCACGCGGCGCGCCCGCACACTGCGGCGCCACTCGATTCGAGCCGGCCCGCCCGGCAGCGGCAACACCTCGAGTTGGATCGGCTCCGCCGGCCGCGACGGACCGGGCTTCGCCGGTGAGGGCGAAATCGGCTTCGCCGGGGGGCGCGTGGCCGGCCGGATCACCTCGGCCAGCCGGTCCCAGAATGTGCCCTGGCTGCCCAGATCAGGCCGCCTTCAACGTCAGGCCGCAGGCATCGAAGGTCGCGAACAGCTTTGCCGCCGCATCGGCCGGCAGCGCCATATGGGGCGGACGCTGGTAATTCCAGGCCGGGTTGCCGGTATGGCGCGCGATCAACGCCTTCAACCCCGGGATCAATGGCGCCGATGTCACCGCCTTGCGGATGGCAGCGAGCTGCACCTGGGCCGCAGCGCCGGTCGCATTGTCCCAGTTGGCATAGACCACCTGGCTCACCGCGCTGCCGACATTGGCCGCCGCCGTGATGCAGCCGGCGCCATTGGCGTGCAGCAGCGCGTGCAGCGCCCCGTCATCGCCGCAGAACACCTCGAACCCCTCGGACGCAAAATTGTCGGCATAGCTCTTGGTGTTGGCGAAATCGCCCGAGCTGTCCTTGATGCCCTTCACCTTGCCGGGATAGGCCTTCAGCAGGCGGCCGATCAGATCGATGCCGAATGGCACCGCGGATTGTGCGGGGAAATGGTAGAGATACAGCTTGATGTCGCCGCCAACGCGTTGGATCACCTCGGAGAAATACGCGAACAAGCCGTCATCGGACGGGTTCTTGTAGAAGAACGGCGGCAGCAGCAGCGCGCCGCGGCAGCCGATCGCCTCGGCCTTCTTCGTCAACAACACCGTATCGGAGATCGCCGTCGTCCCGGTGCCCGGCATCATCACCCGCGCCGGTACGCCCCGCGCGACGAGCCCTTCCATCACCTCGATACGCTCGGAGACACCGAGCGAATTGGCCTCGCCAGTGGTGCCCAGCACGCCCAGCCCGTTGCAGCCGTTGCCCAGCAGCCACTTGCTGTGCGCCGCCATCCGATCGAGATCGATCGACAAATCAGCATTCATCGCCGTCAGCACCGCGGCATTCACGCCGCCGTAGATCGCATCCTTGAGCATCAACCAGGTTCCTGTTTCAGTTTGGGCCGCCGCGGCCGCGGCATCTTGCCGGGCCACTCCGCCAAATGATGTTCCAGCGGTCCCGCCTTGCGCTCGCTGATCACCCGCCCGCGCACCGATACGCCGGCCCGGTGCACCGTCTCCGGATCGCCCGATACCAACGGATGCCACCACGCCAGTTCCTTGCCCGCGGCCAGCAATCGATAGCCGCAACTCGGCGGCAACCAGTCGATCGCCTGCAAATCATCCGGCGTCAGATGCACACAGTCCGGCACCTTGCGCCGCCGGTTGGCATAGTCCGAACACCGCGCGGTCTCCGCATTCAACAAGAAACACGCGACATTGGTGAACGCGAGATCGCCCGTGCCGTCGTACCGCAGCTTGTGCAGACAGCACCGCCCACACCCGTCACAGACCGACTCCCACTCCTCGGGCGTCATCTCCGCCAGAGTCTTGGCCTTCCAGAACGGCACCGCCTCATCCATACCCCACCCTAGCGAAGCCGACGCGTTGCGGCCAGGGGGGCGGATAGGAAGCAAGCCGGGTTCGTGCTTTGCAGAACGACATTACAAATCAAGGGCTGTGCCGCATCGTCAATGTGCGATAATGCCGTGCCAACGCGCCCGTCACCGTCGGTCGGTCGAACCGGCGCCGAGGCCACCATGGGAGGTATCGAGGTCAGATGAATACCATAAAGGACTCCATCAAGTCAGGTAGAACCGTCGTCGGGACGGCAGGAGCACCGAACGTCGACGTGTCGATTCTGGCCGACGCAGGGTACGACTTCCTGCTGTTCGACACCCAGCACTCCCCCTGGGAGATCAAGCAGTTGCAGCCGTCGATCCAGGCCATGCGCGGCAGGAAGGCGGCGCCGCTGGTGCGCGTGAGCGCCAACCAAGCTGATCAGATCTGCTTCGCGCTTGACGCCGGTGCACGCGGCATCGTTGTGCCGATGGTCAACACCCGCGCGGAGGCGGAGGCGGTCGTGCGCGCTTGCCGCTATTACCCCGCCGGCAATCGCAGCAACGCCGGGGCGCGCGGCGAGTGGGGCGAGTTCAAGACCTACCGCGACTACATGGATACCGTGAACAACGGGCTCGTCATTGCGCCGATGATCGAGACCAACCAGTCGCTGGAGAATCTCGATGCCATCGCCTCGGTCCCGGGTGTCGACGTCCTGCTGATCGGCCCGTCCGACCTTTCGATCGAACTGGGGGTACCACTCGACTATGCGTGCGACACCTACCAGCGCGCGCTCGATAAAATCGCAGCGACTGCCGCGAAGTACGGTATCGCCGCCGGGATGTATTTCATCCCGCCCGAGATGGACCCGAATTTCTTTGTCCAGAAGGGGTTCAAGTTCTTCACCCTGCCGTGGGGCCCCTGGGCAACGGCCGGGATCCAGAACGGCCTGGCTGGGATCAAGCGCTAACGACGGACGACGTGGACGGTCCGGCGAACGGCCGGATCGTCCAGCGTGAGCCGCTGTCCCGTCATTCCGCCACGACCGGGTCGGGTGGTACGCGGGCAAACCGGCGGTGTCTCGTGGGGCGGGCACAGGCCATCGCCGGTTGCCGGCGCGCCTTGCGGACGGGTTCGCCGGACGGATCGATCCGGCGCGCAACGAGATCGAGCCAGCCAACCCCGATTTCCGCCGGCCCACGCTCACTGGCGCGTCGCAGACCTTCCAGTCGATGACGGCGCCTGACGTCGTCGCGGGCGGGCTGACCGTCTGCGTGTTCTGCAGCGGGGGTGAACATCAGGCGGGAGAGCGACCGGAATGCACAGTGACCGGATCGGTGGGAGACCCATGGCGTGACGTTCATCAGCTACGCGCAGAACTTCGAGGATGTGATTTTACGCCGGGTGTTTCCCGATATGCGGCACGGGTTTTATGTCGATGCGGGGGCGTGGGATCCGGTTCGTGAGTCCGTCACGAAGGCCTTTTATGACCTGGGGTGGTACGGGATCAACATCGAGCCGAGCCCGGCGTTCGACCGTCTGGCGTCGGCGCGGGCGCGGGACATCAACCTGCGCATCGCGCTGGGGGAGCGACCCGGGGAGATGGCGCTGCGCGTGTATCGCGATGCCCATGAGGTGCTGCAGGCAAGCACGCTGGTCCCTGCGGCGCCGCCGCGGATCGATCAGCCGGCGGATCTGCGGGCGAGCGATGTGATGGTGCAGGTGTTGCCGCTGGCCAAGGTGCTGGATCAGCATGCGCCGGGGCAGCACATTCATTTCCTCAAGATCGACGTTGAAGGCGCGGAGGAGGCCGTGATCCGGGGGGCGGACTGGCGCCGGCACCGGCCGGAGGTGGTGGTGATCGAGGCCACGCGGCCGCAAAGCACGGAGCGAAGCGATGGACCGTGGCGCCCGCTCTTGCTGGCGGCCGGGTATGTGCCGGTGCTGTTCGATGGGCTCAACGCGTGGTTCCTGCGTGAGGAGAGCCGGGAGCGGGAAACCTGCTTCGCCACGCCCCCGAACGTCTTCGACAACTTCCGTCGCCATGACCCGGCGGCGGAGCAGCGGATCGCGGCGGCCGAGGCGAGGGCGGAAGAGTTAGAGGCGCGGCTGGACCGGCAGGAGGGCGCGCGAGGGTCTCTCCACCGGCTGCTCGCACCCTTGCGGCGCATGGTAACCGGCCGCGGCGGCGGCGCACGTCAGGTGACGCCCGAGGCCTTCGTGCGGGTCTTGTATCGGGCCTGCCTGGGCCGACCGCCGGAGCCGGAGGGGCTGGCGGGTTGGGTGGAACATCTCGCGCAGGCCGATGGCTTGTTGGAGGTCGCGCGCGCGATCGCAACGAGCCCGGAGGCGCAGGCGCGCGCCGTGGCGACGGCGCGGCGCCAGGCATCGGCGGAGTTGGATGGCAGCTGCGATGCCGTGGCACGCGTCGCGCTGGACCGGTTGGGCCGGCGTCCGCGGATCATCGATATCGGCGCACGGATGCTCGACACCGAGGCGCATGTCTATGACGGATTGCGCAGGATCTCCGCGCTCGATGTCATCGGCTTTGATCCGATGGCGGCCCGGATGGCGGAGCGCAGGGCGCGCGAGGGGGAGGAGGGGCTGACGCTGCTGCCCTACGCCATCGGGGATGGCGGGGCGCATCTTCTGCACATCAACACCGACGATTCCACCACTTCGCTGTTTCCCCTGGACCTCGAGCACAATGCGCCGCTCAATCACCTCCAGACTTTGCGCACGGTGCGGACCGAGCCGTTGCAGACCCGGCGACTCGACGACGTGCTACCAGACGGGCCGGTCGATTTCCTCAAGCTCGACATCCAGGGGGGCGAGTTGATGGCCCTGCGCCATGCCGCGGCGACGCTGGCGCGCACGGCGGTGGTGCATTGCGAGGTCGAATTCTCGCCCATCTATGCCGGGCAGCCGTTGTTTGCGGAGGTGCAGGCGCTGCTGGCCGGGCATGGGTTCGCGCTGATCGATCTGGTGAACCCCACGCGCTACCACTACGCACGCTGGGCCGGCCAGGAGGGGCAGGCCGAGGGGGAGAGGCTGGTGTGGGCGGATGCAGTGTTTTTCCGTACGACCCACGCGCCGGAGATGCTGGCGGCGCAGGCGCTGGTGGCCGCACAGATCTATCGCAAGGTGACGCTGGCGCGTCACCTGCTGTCCGAGGCCGGAGGTGTCCAGCACAGCGGCCAGTCCGAGCCGACCGCGTAGCGGCGCAGGGCGGAGGCACTTTCGTCCCAGCTCAGGGTCGGAATGGCGCGTGGATCGGCGGTTGCGCCGGCCCGTCGCGCGGTGATGAAGCCGTCGATCGCCGCGGCCAGCGGTTCAGCGGCGGTGCCGGAGAACCAGGCTGCGTGGCCGTGGGTGACTTCGCGGAAGACCGGTATGTCGCGCGCCAGGATCGGTACGCCGGCGCGAGCGGCTTCGACCAGTGGCAGGCCGAAGCCTTCGCCGAGCGAGGCCGCGAGCAGGCCGGTTGCGCCGGCATAGAGGTGGGCCAGATCGGTGTCGCTTGGTTTGCGCAGCCAGTGCAGACGGCGGCCGGACTGGGGGTGCGTCTCCAGCCGATCGCACAGGTCCCCGGTCATCCATCCCCGATTGCCCGCGATGACCAGCGCGATGTCGTGGCCGTCGCGCCAGAGCGCCTCGAACGCGGCTAAGGGCTTGACGCGGAATATTCGCTTCAGTTCTCTGGCTTTCGCGGGTTGCAGGTGTAGTTCCACTCGCCGTGGAAGTCCGCTTGGGTAATGTTGAGCTTGGCCATCTCGGCATCGGTTATCTTGATGCCCTTGTCGTA
>CAIYSR010000071.1 GCA_903928895.1 uncultured Rhodospirillales bacterium
ATCGCCGAGGAGGGCCGCGGCGCCGTCGTACTGCTGCGCGAGATGCAGCCGACGACGATTTCCGAGCGGGTGCGCCTGTTGACCGGGGCCGAGCGGCCGCGAACTCAGTTGCGCGACTACGGCATCGGGGCGCAGATCCTGCTCGATCTGGGGGTGCGGGAGATGGCGCTGCTGTCGAACACGCAACAGCATATCATCGGGCTCGAAGGGTATGGGCTGTCGGTGGTGGAGCGGCGGGCGATCGGGCCGGGGACCGGCCGATGAGCACCGCGGACGCCCCGCTGCCGGCTGCGCCGCGGCTTGAAGGCCCCGCTCCGCATGTGCTCGTGGTGCGGGCACCCTACTACACCGACATCGTCGATGGGCTGCGCGACGGGGCGCTGCGCATCATCACCGAAGCCGGCGGCACGGCCGATGTGCTCGACGTCGCGGGCGCCCTTGAACTGGCCGGCACCGTGCTGCTGGCGGTGAGGGGAACGCGGCGCCACTACGATGCGTTCGTCACCCTCGGCTGCGTGGTGAAGGGCGAGACCGATCACTACGAGCATGTCTGCCGCGAGGCGATGCAGGGCATTACCCGGGTCGGACTCGATCATGCGCTGTGCCTCGGCAACGGCTTGCTGACGGTCGCGACGGCCGCTCAGGCCATCGAGCGTTCGCGGCAGGATGGGCACAACAAGGGCGCCGAGGCGGCAGCCGCGGCGCTGATCCAGTTGCGCACGGCGCGCTTCCTGGGTGCGGCCTGATGGCGCGCACAGCCCCGACCAGCCGTCCGCGCACCGCAAGCCGGGTGGGCGCGGTGCAGGCCTTGTTCCAGGCCGAGCAGGCCGGGACCAATCCGGAAGCGGTGATCGACGAGTTCGTCCGCCACCGCCTCGGCGCGTTGCCTGGCGCCGGGTTCGAGGACGGGCGGGTGCCGGATGCCCATGTACCGCTGTTTGCGGCGATTGTACGCACCGCAGCGGCGCAACAGGAAACCATCGACGGGATGATCGTCGCGTCGTTGCCGGCGGAATGGCCGCTCGATCGGCTCGATCCGGTGTTGCGGGCGCTCTTGCGTGCGGGCAGTGCTGAATTGTGGATGAAGGATGGCCCGCCGTCGCGGGTGGTGATCAACGAGTATCTGGATGTGGCGCATGGGTTTTTCGAAGGCGAAGCGCCCAAGCTCGCCAATGGCGTCCTGGACCGTATCGCCCATCTGCTGCGCCCAGCCGAGTTCGAGGCCCCATTGGCTGATGGATAAAAGTTTTTTGCTTCTTTTTTGAAATACCGCGAAACGGCCGCCCCCTCCCCTCCCTTCGACCCGCGCCGATGAGCCTGCCAGAGGAATTCGTCCGCATAGCTCGCCACTTCCGCCCCCTAGCGGGCCCGGGGGCGCTGGGCCTGGTCGATGACGCCGCCGTGTTCACCCCGCCGCCGGGGCGGGACATGGTCGTGGCCGCGGATGCGATGGTGGCCGGGGTGCATTTCCTGCATGACGACCCGCCCGATCTGGTCGCGCGGAAGCTGTTGCGGACGAATTTGTCGGATCTGGCGGCAATGGGGGCGGTGCCGCTCGGCTATCTCCTGACGTTGTCGGTGCCGCGGGAGACGCCCGATGCCTGGTTCGCCGCGTTTGCCGCCGGGCTGGCCCTGGACCAGGCTGAGTTCGGCATTGCCCTGCTCGGCGGCGATACGACCTCCACCCCGGGGCCGGTCTGCCTGTCGCTGACCATTCTCGGGACCGTGCAGCCGGGGCAGGCCTTGCGGCGGACGGGCGCGGGTGTTGGCGACGGGGTCTGGGTGACGGGAACGATCGGGGACGGCGCGCTGGGGTTGCTGGCCGCGCGCGGGGAGATCGACGACGCGTTTCTGGCTGACCGGTATCGTCTGCCACGGCCGCGTGTGGCGCTTGGGCGGGTGCTGCACGGAATTGCGAGCGCGGCGATGGATGTGTCGGACGGGCTGGTGCAGGACCTCGGGCATATCTGCCGGGCCTCGGGGGTTGCGGCTGCCATCGAGGCGACGCTGGTGCCGCTGTCGCCGGCCGCGCGACGGATGGAGAGGCTTGCCCTGTGCCTCACGGGCGGGGACGACTATGAATTGCTGCTGGCCGTACCGCCTGCGCTGGACGCAAGGCTGAAGGAAGTCGCCAGCGCTGCGGGCATTGCGGTCACGCGCATCGGTGCCTTCCTGGCGGGGGAGGCGCGTGTCACGGTGCTGGGACAGAATGGAGCCGTGTTGCCGCTGGAACGGGGCGGCTGGAGCCATTTCGGCTGAATCTGCAAAGGCCCAAAAACGGGCGTGCTCGAGGGACTTCCATGAACCGTAACGTCTGGCTGCTGTTCATTTGTCAGGGGCTGGTCAATGCCTCCACCATCAGCCAGATCTCGATCAGCGCGCTGATCGGCTACAGCCTCGCCGCCGACAAGACTTACGCCACTTTGCCCTATGCGTTGCAGATGACGGCGACCATGGCCGCATCGATTCCGGCGGGGATGATCTTCGCGCGGCTCGGACGCAAGGCGGGGTTCCTCGCCGGGGCGGCGATGACGCTGTTCGGCACCGTGCTGTTCGCCATCGGTCTGATCCGGGCGGACTTCGTGCTCTACTGCCTCGGCGCGATTCCGACCGGCCTCGGCTTCGGCGTGGGGCAGCATTATCGGTTCGCCGCCGCCGAGGTGGCGCCGCCGGAGCAGCGGTCGCGGGCGATCGCGCTGGTGATGGCTGCCGGCGTGATCTCGGCGATCCTGGGGCCGGAGTTGGTCAAGCACTCCAAGGACATGGCGATGCCGGTGCTGTTCCTGGGGACGTATATCGCGCTGGCGATCCTGCCGGCGATCTCGATGGGGCTCCTGGCAGTGACGGCACTGCCCCCTTCCCCGCCGCGCCAGAGTTCGCCGACGCCGATTCTGGCGCTGATCGCGCGGCCGAACTTCCTGACAGCCGCTGTTGCCGGGCTGGTCGCCTACGGCGCGATGAACCTCATCATGGCGGCAACGCCGCTGCAGATGAAACTATGCGGCTTCGGGGTGGATGACAGCACCGATGTGATCCGGGCGCACGCAATCTGCATGTTCGCGCCGGGGTTCATCAGCGGGCGCCTGATCGACCGCTATGGGCCGCACCGGGTGATCATGGTGGGGGGCCTGCTGAACTTCCTGTGCATCGGCATCGCATTGAGCGGGTCGGAGTTCAGTACCTTCATCGTCGCCCTGATGGCGTTGGGGATAGGCTGGAACTTCATGTTCGTCGGGGCCTCGGCATTGCTGACCACGGCGCACAGCGCGGCGGAGCGGGTGCGGGCACAGGCGACCAACGACTTCATCGTGTTCGGCATGGTGTCGATCACGAGCTTCAGCTCGGGTGCGATCCATGCCGCGGCAGGCTGGTCGGTGGTGAACCTCACGGTGGTGCCGTTCCTGGTCGCGGCGCTCGCGCTGGTGGCCTGGCATTATGTGCGGCAGGGAAAGCTCCACCCGGTGCGATAGCGGATCCCGTGCCTCGCGGTCGCGGCAGCAGGGTCGTGCTCGGTCAGCCCGATCGGTCGGCGTTGATCAGTAGTTTCCGCTGGACGCCGGGGTTCCGCCACCCAGGCCCGGGCCGAACCGGCCGATATTGCCAAGAAGTTGCTGCATGAACGTCGCTTCGGTGCCTGGCGCCTTGGTGGCACGGCTGACAACGGAGACCGGCACGGCATCCGCCTCGGTCTTGGTCTGCACCGACTTGACGAGCCCCTTGGCATCGAAGGTGACGGAGACGACCTGCTGCTCCAGCACGTTCTGGGTGGATGCGATCTGCGGACGGGTGACCTCGCTGACATAGAGCCAGGTGTTGTCGTCGAACGTGGCCTTCATCGTGGGCGAGCCCAGCAAGGCCGTCACGTCACCGCGAGTCGAGGTGCCCGGCACGAGCTCGGCGAGGCGCTCCGCCTCGACCCGGTTGCCGCGGACCTGTGGCGGATAGGAGATGAAGCGCGTGGCCTCGCACCCTGCCAGGACCGTCACGAGGGCAAGCCCGGCGGAAAAACGGAAAATGGTCGAAATGGAGCTCACGTGAGGCTATCCTTCGCTGGCGAACGATGGCGTCTCACGCCACGCGATCCCTGTCAATCGAACGCAGAGACGCCTATCTAGGCGTCTGTCTCCGCCATATCCAGAAGGAACCATCCTGTGCTCGGCCTACTCCGCCGCAATCGGCTCGATCGCCCCGCCTATGCGTTGTACGGGGCCGCGGTCTCGGCTGCGCGCGAGCCGTTGTTCTACGCCGAGCTTGGCGTACCGGACACGGTGGACGGGCGTTTCGACATGGTCAGCCTCCATGTCTATCTGGTGGTGCGCCGCCTCGGCATGCTGGCGGAGCCGGGACCGAAACTGGCGCAGGCGGTGTTCGACGCGATGTTCAGCGACATGGACGTCAACCTGCGCGAGATGGGCGTCGGCGACCTGTCCGTCGGCAAGCGCAATCGGGCGATGTGGGAAGCTTTTCATGGGCGAGCGGCGGCCTACCAGGCCGCATTGGCGGAGCCCGGCACGACGGCGCTGGCCGAGGCACTGCGGCGAAACGTCTGGCGCGGCGGCGCCGTGGAACCCGCGGAGGCCCCGACTCGGCTCGCGCTCATCATCCGGGCGCGCGATGTGGCACTCGGAGGACAGCAGCTGGCGACACTCGGTATGGGTCGTGTTTTCTTCTCGGACGGCGTCGCATGAAACCCGAATTCTCGCGTCCGCACCGTGCTGACGTGATTCCGCGGTCTGGCCTGACCGCGGAGTTGAGCGCGACGCCCGAGGAATGCGTCGCGGTGGCACATCGGATCGGCATTCCTGCCTTGCGCAGCCTTGTCGCCAAATTCCGGCTCCATGCCATCGAGGGCGGCGCGGTCGTGGCCAGTGCGACGCTGTCGGCCCGGCTGGTGCGGGAGTGCGTGGTGAGCCTGGAGGCATTCGAGACCACGCAACGCGAGTCATTCCAACTGCGCTTCGTGCCGGCTGGTCACGAGATCGACGATTTGGATCCGGAATCGGTCGATGAAATTCCGTTCGAGGATGGCGTGATCGACCTTGGCGAGGCCGTCGTCGAGCAACTCGCACTCGATCTCGATCCGTTTCCGCGCATGGCGGGGGCCACCATGCCTGAGGCGCCGGAGACTGAGTCAGTATCGCCGTTTGCGGCGTTGGCGGCACTGCGTGCCAAGCGATGAAGCCTGCCATGCAGCGAAGCGGCGCGGCGAGATGCTTGCCGGCGGGAGCGCGCTCTGCTAGATGCCCGCCTTCGCATTGTTGCCAAGACCCTGGCATGCATGTTGGACGCTGGCGGGTTGTCCCCGACCGGCCTTTCATGCCTGCCCTACAGATCAGAGAGGCCTCGACCCATGGCTGTTCCGAAGAGAAAGACCTCGCCCTCACGGCGGGGCATGCGGCGCAGCCACCAGGCGCTGCAGGGCGAAGCGCATGTGGAGTGCAGCGCCTGCGGCGAACTGAAGCGCCCGCACCACATATGCTCGCATTGCGGCCACTACGACAACCGCGAGGTTGTTGGTGCCGGCAAGGCCCTCAAGGGCGCCGTTCGCGCCTGATCGCGCGGCGGGCTCTGCAACAACGGTGTCAGCGGCGGTGCCAGTGGTGGTGGCGGTGAGCGACCCCTATACGCTCGCCGTAGACGCCATGGGCGGAGATGGAGCCCCTGACATCATTGTCGCCGGGCTCGATCTGGCGGCGGAGCGGCATCCATCCGCCCGCTATCTGCTGGTGGGCGACGAGGCGAAGCTCGGCCCGTTGCTCAATCACTACAAGCGCGCCGCCGCGGTGTGCACCGTGCGTCATGCCTCCGAGATCATTTCTGGCGACCTTAAGCCGACCGCTGCACTGCGCGTGCGCGGCTCTTCGATGCGCGTTGCCATCGACGCGGTTGCCGGCGAGGAAGCGTATGGCGTCGTATCTGCCGGAAACACTGGTGCGCTCCTGGCGTTGGCAAAGATCGTGATCAAGACCCTGCCGGGGATCGACCGCCCGGCGATGGCTGGAATTGGACCCTCCGCGCGGGGAGATGTCGTGATGCTCGATCTCGGCGCCAATGTCTCCTGCACGACTCGCAATCTGGTTGAATTCGCGGTTATGGGTGACGTCTTCGCCCGTACCGTTCTTGGTCTGACGGCACCAACCATCGGACTGCTCAACGTCGGCTCCGAGGAGCTCAAGGGGGATGACCGGCTTCGGCTCGCCGCCGAAACACTGCGCGCGAGCCATATCGGGGCGCAGTTTCACGGCTTCGTCGAGGGCCATGATATCGCTGCGGGGACGACGGATGTTGTGGTCACCGACGGGTTCACCGGCAATGTCGCACTCAAAACAGGCGAGGGTGCGCTCAAGCTGATGGCCGGCATGCTGCGCCAAGTGTTCAGCGCGTCGATCGGCGCAAAGATCGCCTATGTTCTGGCCCGCCCTGGACTGGAACGGTTGCGCGAGTGGCTCGACCCACGACGCTACAACGGCGCGGTGCTGCTCGGCCTCAAGGGAGTCGTCGTGAAATCCCATGGTGGCACCGACGCGCTCGGGTTCGCCCATGCTATCGATGTCGCGATGGACATGGTGGTGCATCGCTTCAACGAGCGCATTAGCGAGGGGTTGGCCCGCATGGCGCCAGTGCGTGCCGAACCAGTTCTGCAGGGACAGCAGCCATGAACGACGCGGCGATCTCGCCACCACCGGCAGGAGCGGCTATTAAAAACTCCATGACCCGCACACGCGCTCAACTGGTGGGGTACGGCACCTATCTGCCGGTAAACCTTGTCACCAACGACGAGTTGGCCAAAACCGTCGATACCTCTGACGCATGGATCCGCGAACGCACCGGCATCCGCCAGCGCTACCTCGCTGCGCCCCACGAGACCTGCGCGTTCATGGCGACACGGGCCGCACAGGCGGCACTGGCGTCCTCGGGAGTCCCGCCGAGCGAAATCGGCGCGGTGATCCTGGCGACGGCAACGCCGGATCAGGCGTTTCCGGCGACCGCGACGCGGGTTCAGGCGGCGCTCGGGGTCGGCGGCTTCGCGTTCGATATGTCGGCAGCATGCTCGGGTTTCGTCTTCGCCCTCGGGATGGCCGATTCACTGATCCGATCAGGTGCGATTCGCGCCGCCGTGGTGATCGGCGCGGAGGTCTATTCGCGGATTCTCGACTGGACCGACCGGGGCACCTGCGTATTGTTCGGCGATGGCGCGGGAGCCGTCGTGCTGCGTGCGACCGATGGCGACGACAGCGCGCCTGGGATTTTGTCCACCCATTTACACAGCGACGGCAACCTGGGCGATATCCTATATGTTGACGGCGCCGTGGGGCGGCGCGACTTGCCAGGACACCTGATCATGAACGGGCGGGAAGTGTTCCGTCACGCCGTGTCACGGATGAGCGAGGCGATTGACGAGGCATTGGCGGCCAATCACCTCGCCCGCACCGATATCGACTGGTTGATTCCGCACCAGGCCAATCGCCGCATCATCGATGGAATCGGCAAGAAACTCGGCCTCGACGAGACGCAGGTGGTGGTGACGGTGGATCGTCACGCCAACACATCAGCGGCTTCAATTCCGTTGGCCCTGGCCGCCGCGATTGACGATGGGCGGATCAAACCGGGGCAATTGATCCTGCTCGGCGCGCTTGGTGGGGGACTGACCTGGGCCTCGGCGCTGATCCGGCTCTGATCCGCTCTGGTCAGGACTCTCGGGATCGGCTATTGTCGTTGCGTGTCGTCCGCGTAGCTCAGCAGGATAGAGCACAGGATTCCTTGTTTCAAACTGGGCGTCGCGATGGGAAACCGCGCGATGGATCCGCTCAAATTCGGGGAAAGCGTCGGCCTGCTCGGGCCACGCCAATCCCGAGCCAAGCTGCGACCGGAAACGGGGCGGAAGGTGTAGAGACTGGATGGGCGGCACCTAAGGGCTTTGGCCTAAGGTGAAGGGACAGTCCAGACCACGAACGCTCTTGGCTGCATGCCGGGGGGCGGCGGCGAAAGCCGAAGTGGTATGAATCCTGGGGCCGTGGGTTCGAATCCCGCCGCGGACACCACCACCCTTCTGCGAATCCGCTCTCCGGCGGGTTCGGGAGGGCTGAAAAGCGCAGGAGTGCTGCGGTTTTGCGGGGGCGACCTGGGGCTCCGCGATCGCAACAAACCCCTAAATCTCTCTCCAAAGGGCCGATTCTCTCCGCGACCTGGGACTAGGGGTGTTTTAGCCTCAGGTCATAGCGCATTGAAATATATCGAATTACCGGCGCAATATTGCAACGTAAGTTGAAGTTCCGATTGGGTGGGTTGGGGAACCGGGAGCGAATCTCTGGCCCCAGGTCGGGTATGCAGGCCGAGATGGCTGACCTATCCGAAGTCGACCGCTGCGGCCGCGTATAGCTTTTTGAGAAACGTTTCCACGATCTGCCCCTGCCCCTCAAGGTTTGTGTCATTCAGCACCCGTCGGATTCTGCAGATGTCACCGTGGATGGGTTCACTGTAGCGGTTGGCATAAAGATTAGGTGGGCTGGGAAGTGTAACCCTCATCGACTTCAGGCCGATCAAGCCCATCTCCACTGTGTATGGCGGGTCAATACCAAGGATGTCGCGAGCGACTTCGACAAAGCTCGACAGGCCTTCGGTCAACCGCAACTGGACGTTGCCAACCGCCACGATGTCGCCAGCAGCATGGTGAACGAAGTATTCCTGAGTGAGCGCCCAGATTTCGCCGTTGCGGTGCAACTGGGTCAGGGCCATCGGTGTCATGCTGTCACCGCTCGACTCATAGCGAATTGCCCCGAAGCGGTTTTGATAGGAAACGCCGCTGTTGAGCGTGCGCGTCATTACTCGAACCCGGCGACTATCCAGCGCGCTCATTAGCTCCGCAAAGGTGAACGGCGTCACAGATTCTTTCGTGGGTATCAATCTAAGATACAGTGCACGTTGCTCGTCGAAGCGATATTCGTAGACCTCGTCATCATCGCGGCGGTTTAGGAAGCCGCTATGCGTGCCAAAGCGAGCGAGAACCTCATAGGGCTCCCAGAAAAAAGCTGGATTCGCGGTTGGCTGGATCTCAGGAAAACTGCGAGCCGCGGGAGTATTCTTTGTGAGGGTCGCGAGACACGCGCGGAGCGCGGCGAAGAGATTACCGGCAAATTCCGCCTTTGCAGCCTTGATGTCTGCCTTGCTGGCGTCAGGCGGCAAGCGGTACTCGATGGGTCCTCCCTTATGTTTGAGGTCGAAAGGCAGATCACTCCGCGTCCCGTAGTAGGTGTTCTGCACCAGCAGGATCAGTTCATCAGTGCACGAGCGGACTGCATAGCCATATTCAATGGCGACGTTGGAATTGATCACCTTCTTCTCCGCTCCTTCCCCTGTTGATGGGTTGGCGCGGGCCAGAACTGCAATCGCCGTCACGTCTGCAACGAACACATCCGCCCGGTCAATCTTTCTAAAAATCATCTCGGCGATTGGCGGTGTTCCAGATACATCCTTACGGTCGTGATCGAGGTTTATAGCCTCTCGGATGTCCCGTTCATGCGGCTCCTCGACGCTTGAGGCCGGGCGCCGCAGCCTCTCGATGGCTTCCGTCAGAGCTGCCCGGACGAAGTGGCGGCCGGTCTCGGCGTGGGTGTCAGATTGCCAAGACCAGAAGATGTTCATGTTACCGTCGCCCATGCGAGAGCCGCCGCGCGGATCGCGGCACGGCGGGAATGTAGCCGCCACGAAGCCGTTATCAATGGTGCTGCACGATAATCACTGGTCGGGCAGGTGGACCCGCTCGAACTTGGACAATTTGCGCCGGCGCCCAACGTTAGTTCTACAGGCCCAACCGGAAGCGCCTGCCTTACGCCACAATCTCCGTCGCCTCTCGGTCGAGACATGGTCCCAATCAACCCTCCCACCGAGGGTCTGCTAGCGCGGCATCCAACTCTCGGCCGGTAAGCCGACTCTTAATCTGGCTAGGACCGAGGTTCGTTCGGAATTCACGGAGGTCAGCAATGTGGTCACTTTCCCAATCCGGATAGCCCCCAAGTCGCCGAAATACATATTGAAGCCGAAGAGCGGTCGGGGTTTGATCGGTGGCCAACCGATGAAATTTCCCATTCAGGTCATCGATCTCCGGCTCGAAACAAATCAAGAACCGCCCGAGCTCGTCGACCAACCTGAGCCGCGCAGCATCACGTTGGGCGGCCGCCTTCACTTCCACCTCACTTGTGAACCGACGTGCCATCTCCGCAATCCGCCCCCGTGCCGCAACGCGCAGTTTTGCTCGAGCTGCCTGCCAAGCTCCTGTCGGGGCCTCTCGGCCGTCCCAGGCAGCCACCAATGGCTTTAGATCCGCAAATGAGCGGACCTCCTGCATCCCTCCGTCACCCAGCCAGGCGCAAAGGCTAACCCTGAGTGTACCCACTTCCGCCGAAACCAGCAGAAGAGGAAGCCGCTCACCAGGCTGCTGAAGCTGTCGGCACATCTCCTGTTGCCGATGATCAAGGCCGTCCACGCAGGCGGCCTCTGGACTCGTGGTGATCGCCGATGAATGGGTTACCAAGCGCAACGGGCCGTTGTTGATCCGATGCAACGTATTGCTCTCCGCGGTTACCAACACGCCCGTTCCCTCCAAGGCAGCGAGCAATGCGTCCGTGTCGCTCGCAGAGACGAGGCTGGTCTCGGCAAGAATGGGAACAGGTTCGTCCTCTGGGAATGCCTGCATGAGCGTCGGATTATTTTTGATCTCCTCAGCCGCCCGGGCAAGCGCATCCTCATCTACATCGGCTCGGCCGATTAGCATCCGCAGCGCTTGCGAGAGCACAGGCTGCATCGGACCCACGAACGTCTCGAACAGCCCGCAACGCGACGCGAGCGCTCGGTAGACCCGCTCGTCTACGCTGTGTTTCAGGTAGAGATTGACAACCGGCAAGATTGGCAACACCTGCCCGATACGGTCGATACGTCCGATCCGCTGCTCGACCTTTGAGGGGTTCCACGGGAGATCGAAGTTTATCAGAGCACCGGCTGCTTGTAGGTTCAGGCCTTCGCTGGCCGCATCAGTGCAGACCAGGACCTTAACTACGCCGTCGCGGAGGGCCCTGGTGACAGCCTCCTTCGATGCATAGTTCCAGCTAGTTGCCGATCGAAGGGCACCACCCTCACCGGAATAGGACGCCACCGACGCCCCGAAGGCACCAACTAGTGCATCACGCAGATATGCCATCGTGTCGGCATAGCCAGTGAAGATTAGCACCGCGCGTCCGTCGTCAGTGAGAAGCTTAGTTCGCGCTACCAACAGATCGCGCTTTGTATCGAGCGCGCCAAGAGCCGCAATGCGCTCAAGCAATTCTTCGACTTCGCCCAGTTCTATACGGGCTTCCTCTGGCGTCTCGGGCAGCGCAGAAGTCAATTTCATATTCAACAGGTCCTCGAGTTCCTGCGCGTCGTCCAAGTCCAAAATGCTCGGGTCCGGGGCATGCTGCGCGATGACGGCCTTCAAACCGGTCGCACGCCGTTCTAGGCTTTTTCGTAGCGCGACAGGCGAACTGGCAGCGCGGCGACGATAGATTGTCATCACGAAGCCTTTGCCGGACTTCTGGTTCTCCAACTCGTCGAAGCGGCGATCGATGTAGCTTGTTACAGCCTCATAGACTTCGCGCTCCTCCACTGTCTCGAAATCAAACGGGTCGTCCTTAACATTTCGAGTCGGTGGTGGTCGGTCCAGCAGACCCATCTTGAAGTACTCGCGCAGCGTCCGCCTTGTGTTGCGGTGCATCCGCCTTGCCAACGGTGAGCACGAGCGCAGCCAGCGCACAGCGTCCTGGCGGAACGCCGGTGGCAGAAAGCGCAGGGCCTTGCCGAACGCATCGCCATCATCAATAGGCGGCAAACCAAGGCTAGCCGGAATCTGCGGACAATTTGGCGTCACTGCGAGGATACGCGCGAGCGCGATGCCCTCTTTCCGCGTCAGGGCTCCTCGCTCCAGGCTCGCAAGCGCCTCATAGAACCGTCGTACGACGTGGAAGCCGGAGAGCCACAGCCCTCCCTCTCCAAGAACTTGGAGCAAATCCCAGGGCTCCCAGGGATGCGTTTGCATAGGTGTAGCTGACAGGATCATGAAGCTGCGGGCCTGGCCCTTACTTTGCATTTGTCGCAGCAAGCCGAGCAGCAATGTCGGCGTATTGAACTCGCCTTCAATCTGGCTCGCACGTCGCGCGGCGTGACCTTCGTCCAGCAGCACCATATCCCATGGCGCGGCCGCCATAAGCGCCGACAGATTACCCTCGGAGCGCGCGGTCTCGCGGCTAAGCAGTAGCAAATCCAGGTCCAGTGCCTCCGCCAAACCTGACACCGCCTGCTTCGTTCCATCAGGCCAAACGAGGGTCTTTGGTCCCTCCAGCCGCGGAACCCGCAGCCCGCCCTTCTCGCGCAGTTCCCCTTGCCATTGCGGCAGGAGATTGGCAGGCGGCAGTATCAACGCGCGTTTCACGCCACGCCCTGCGAGCAACCGCCGCAGGGCAAGGATTGCCTCGACCGTCTTGCCCATACCGACTTCGTCGCACAGCAAACGGCCCTCGGGCCAAGCGGCGGCCGTTTCCGCGACTACATGACGCTGGTGCGGCCAGAGCGCGACAGGGGCCATCGCGTCGCATGTTGCAGCCCCCCCCTCAGGCATATAGGGCGCCTCCATGGCATAGCCCCAAAGCATTGCGGCGCGTTGGCGGCGCAGATTGTCTTCGGGTTCAGCTACCGGCGCGGCTTCAGGCGCCAGCTTTATGATTTCATCGCGCACCGCATCAGGCAGGGATACAGTGACAACGGCAGGATCATCGCCCGACCACAGGAGGTCGAACTCGTCGCGAAAATGCGCATGTCGCTCCGGATCGTCCCAACTCCGGCTAATTTCGAGCTTCTCGTAGTTACCCCGAATGCCCTTTGCACTTTCGTTGCCGCTACCGGCGAAAATGACAGCGTCATGCGCAGCGTCCACAAATAGGCCGAATTTGGCGTGCAGGATGCCG
>CAIYSR010000072.1 GCA_903928895.1 uncultured Rhodospirillales bacterium
AGGCTGCAACCCCCTCAACGCCCTTGCAGCCATGCCGCTCGCGCTCATCCTCGCCTTCGCCGGCTAACGCCGCATCAAACGAAACCTCCACCGCTGCCGCGCTTGCTCACACGGGACGCCCTTGGGAGTTACAAAAAAACTCCACCCGTTGATGCAGGGCGGCACCGACCTTCGGGTGAGGACGCCCTTTTTGCCTTGCCCCGCAGGCATTCATTCCATGCCCCGGCACCATCCGACCGGCCACGGGGTTTGATGGCTTCGCCGTTCCCCACCCCGTGATCGGGCCGCCCGTGCGCCAAGGGACAAAGTTTTTTTGCTTCTTTTTTTCAAAAAAAGAAGCGCTTGCCTTCAGACTTTCCCGAGCACCCGGTCGATAAACCCCTGCGTCGCGCCAAGATAGGCGGCCGGGTCGGTCATCGCCGCCACCGCGGCGCGGTCGAGGCGGGCGGTGACCTCGGGTTCCAGCATCAGCGCGTCGGTGAGCGTCAGGCCCTCGGCCAGGGCGCGGTCGCAGGCGTGCTTGACGACGTGGTGGGCCGGCTCGCGGCCGAGATGGGGCGCGAGACCCATCATCACCGCTTCGGCAACGATGAGGCCGCCGGTGAGGTCGAGGTTGCGCTGCATGCGGGCGGTATCGACCACCATGCCCTCGGCAATGGTCCGCGCGTGGGCGAGGGCGCCGTGGGTGAGGACGAAGGCCTGAGGGAGGGCGAGGTATTCGGCCTGCCAGGGGCCGGTGGCGCGCTCGTGGTCCTGCGCCATGGCGGATTGCATCAGGGGGACGAGGGCGTGGACGGCCCGCGCGCTGGCGAGGATGTATTCGGAGGCGATGGGGTTGCGCTTCTGCGGCATGGTGGAGGACTGGCCGCGGCCGGGGACGTAGGGCTCGAAGACTTCGGCGACCTCGTTCTGGCAGAGCAGGATGATGTCGGTGGCGATCTTGGACAGGCTGCCGCAGACCAGGCCGAGGAAGGAGACCGCCTCGGCCAGCCCGTCGCGGGCGACGTGCCAGGGGGCAAGGGGGGCGGCGAGGGTGAGTTCGTCGGCGAGGGCTTCCATCACCGCGAGCCCGTTGTCGCCAAGGGAGGCCAACGTGCCGGCGGCGCCGCCGAACTGGACCAGCTCGACGCGGGGGCGGAGCTGCGCCAGCCGGTCGCGATGGGCGAGCAGCGGCATCAGCCAGGTCGCGCATTTGAGGCCGAAGGTGATGGGCAGCGCGTGTTGCAGATGGGTTCGCCCGGCCATCACGGTGGCGCGGTGCAGATCGGCGTGGCGGGCAAGGCCGGCGATGACGGCGGCGAGTTCGGCCTCGATCAGGTCGAACCCGGCGCGGACCTGGAGCACGGTCGCGGTGTCCATGATGTCCTGGGTGGTGGCGCCCCAATGGGTCCAGGCGCCGGCGGCCCCGGCAGCGCGGGACAGGCCCTTGACCACGCCGACGACGGGGTAGCCGACATTGCGCACGGAGGCGGCGAGCTCGGCGGGGTCGAGGTTTTCGACGCGCGCGGCCGCCGTGATGGCGGCGGCGGCCTCGGCCGGGATGATGCCGAGGCGGGCCTGCACCCGGGCGAGCGCGGCCTCGACATCCAGCATGTGCTGGAACCAGGCGCGCTCGTCGAAGGCGCTGCGGGCGGCGTCGGAGCCATAGAGGGTGCCGAGGATGGGGGAGTCGGCGGGATTGATCGGCATCTTGGGCCTACAGCAGGTCGGCCACGGCGTTTTTGTACCGTGTGATGGCGGCGAGGTGGTCGGCGGCGGTGCGCCCGGCGATGCGGGTGTGGATCTTGCTGGCGAAGGTGGTGTGCAGGGTGATGTGGCTGCAGCCCTCGGATTTCCAGAAGGCGATCTCGCGGCGCCAGTCCGCCTCGGTGCCGGTGCCACAGGAGACCCACACGTCGATACCCATGGCGGCGGGATCGCGCCCGGCTTCGGCCGTCATGCGGCGCAGCTTGGCAAGGGCGGCGGTGGCCTCGGGCCCCGGCGGATAGGCGTTGGGCATGAAGCCGTCGCCATACATGGCGCAGCGCCGGTAGGTCGCCTCGACATGTCCGCCGAACCAGACCGGCACGCGGCCGGATTTCGGGCGCGGGTTGATGCCGCCATCGTCGAGCCGGTGGAACGCGCCATCGAAGGTGACATGCGGGTTCGCCCACAGCGCCTGCATGTAGCGCACCTGCTCCTCGGCGATGCGGCCGCGCTTGTGGAAATCGACGCCGAGGCCCTGGAACTCGATCTCGTTCCAGCCCACGCCGATGCCGAGGCGGAAACGGCCCTCGCACAACTCGTCGAGGCAGGCGGCCTGCTTGGCGACCAGGGCGGCCTGGCGCTGGGCGAGAATGAGCACGGCGGCGGCGAAGCCGATCTTTTGGGTGCAGCCGGCGAGGAAGGCGAACAGCACGAAGGGATCGTGATAGGCCGTCGCCGTGGTGCCCATGCGGCGGCCCTCGGTGTCGGCCGACGGGTTCTTGCCCAGCACATGATCGGGGGCGACCAGGAAATCATAGCCGAGACCCTCGACGGCCTGCGCGTAGTCGCGCATCACGGACGGGCCGGTGCCGATATCGCCGACCGGAATGGAGGCGCCGAGCTGCATGGTGGTCTCCCCAGAGTGTGTTGCGGGGCAGCGTAGGACAGCAAGGCTCCGCCGGCAAAGGGGCGCGCCCCTTTGAACCCGTTCCGGGCTCGCGGCTGGGGCGCTGGCCTTCAGGCGTGATCCCACCGGTGCACTGGCGAAGCCCATCCAGCCATGCGACCGCACCGGGCTGGTTGTGGGACAGACTTGATGGCCTGCGGCGCAAGCCAGGAACAGCGTTATCACCCGAAGGCCAGCGCCTCAGCCGTAAGCAGTGATGGGTTCCAAGGGCCCACGGCCCTTGGCCGGCGGAGCCTGGCTTGCCTAGATCTCCGCCACCGCCCGAAACAGACCGGTAAATTCAGAGCCTGCTCGATAAAAAACGGGCGGCTGGCCGAGCGGCGCGGGGACGGTGATGTGTTGGCCGCCTTGGCACGGGGTATCGCTCCAGAGGTGATGCCAGAGGGCGCCGGCGGGGAGGTAGACGGTCCATTCGGTGGTGCCGGCGGCGTGGACGGGGGCGACGAGGAGGTCGGGGCCGAGCAGGTAGTGGTCCTGGATCGCGTAGGTGGCGGGGTCGTGTTCGTGATGGAGGAAGAGGGGGCGTTGCAGCGGCAGGCCGGTGCGGGCGGCTTCGGCGGAGAGGGTGCGCAGGTAGGGGGCGAGGGCGTGCCAGATGCGGGTGAAGCGGGCGAAGTGGGCGAGGACGATGGGGTCCTGGTCGACTTGCAGGTTGTCGTCGGGGCGGTTGCCTTCGTGGGTGCGCATCATGGCGGTGAAGGCAGCCATTTCGGTCCAGCGCATGATCAGTTCGGGGGTGCGGGTGTTGCCGAACAGCGAGGTGTAGCCGCCGATGTCGCTGTGGTGGTACGGGTTGCCGAGCAGGCCGGCGGAGAGTGCGCCGCAGATCACGGTTTGCAGCCCGTCGTGGCGGGAGAAATCGACCGACTGGTCGCCGGCCCAGAGCATGGTGGAGTGGCCCTGCACGCCGGTGAACCCGGCGCGCATCCAGAAGAGGACGGGTTCGGGGGCGGATTTGGCCGCGGTTGCGTTGACCTCGGCCCAGATGGCGGGCCAGGCGTTGTGCAGCAGGCGCGCGTCGCCGTCGGCGAGGACGGCGTCGATGGGGAGGTATTCGCCGAAATCGGCCATCCAGCCGGCGATGCCGATGCCGAGCATGTTGGCGCGCAGGATGCGTTCGATCCACCATTGGCGGGCTTCGGGGAGGGTGAAGTCGATGACGCCGCAGCGGAATTCGCCGAATTGGACGCGGTAGGTTGCGCCGGTGGTGGTACGGGCGAAGAGGCCGCGGGCTTCGGCTTCGGGGAACAGGGTGCCGTCGTCGCAGAGGTAGGGGCTGCAATAGGCGAGGAAGCGGACGTCGCGGGCGCGCAGTTGCGCGATCCGGGCGGGGAGGTCGGGGTAGCGGGTTTGGTTCCAGGTCCAGTCCCAGAACAGGCGGCGGCCGAAGCTGGTCTGGCGGATGCCGGCCCAGTCCTCGCACCACAGCGCACTGACGCGGGCTCCGGCGGCGAGGTAGGTCTCCAGGCGGTCGAAGGAGTGTTCGCCGGCTTTGAGGCCGATGACGGCGCCGTTGTAGAGCCAGTCCGGCAGTTCGGGCGGACGGCCGAAGCGGGCGGAGAGGGCGCTGACGAGGTCGGGGAAGCTGTCGGCGGCGAGGAATTCGAGGCGCGCGGGGGCGGCCCAGGTTTCGATTTCGTGGAAGTCGGGGTCGCGGAAGTCGAGCACGGCGTAGGCGGTGGTGTCGACGTGGACGGCGAGGCGGTGGGAAGTGATGAAGGTGGGTTGCGGGTAGTTGGTGGTCCAGTAGTCGCCGCCGGCGCGGCCGGTGGTGTCGGCCTGCCAGGTGATGAGGGTGGATTTGTCGCGCCCGACGCCGGGTTCGCTGGTCCAGATCGGGAAGGTGCGGCCGCGCAGGTCGAAGTAGGACATTTGTTCGCCGCCGCCCCAGACATGGTCGGCGGGGTCTGCGGGGAGGCGGAACCAGAAGCGGTTGAAGCGGGGGCAGACCTCGGCCAGCACGAGGTCGAGGCCATGTTCGGTTTCGGCGATTTCGAGTGTGAGGGCGGGCTCGTCGGTGGCGTGGCGGCGGAAGACGAGGCGGGGGAAGGCGATTGTGACGTGTTCGAGCGGCGCGCGCTCGGTGAGGCGGTCGGAGATGTCGAAATTGCCGTGGTGCATGTCCATCCGCCCATCGCCGCGGCCGGCGAAGATCGCGGGGGCGGCGGCGCTGTGGCGCAGGATGAGGCTGCCGGCGAGATGCAGCGTGAAGCCGGTGGGGGTGGGGGTGAGGGTCATGCCGTGCTAGGGGGCGACGCGGCGCAGGCGGATATCGACCTCGCGCTCGACATAGTGCCACTCCGGCGTCGCGCGCAGCCGGGCGAGCATGGTCTCGAAGGCCTCGGCATGTTCGGGGGCGTATTCGAACCAGGTGACGAAATCGAAGGGTTCTCCGAGGTCGCGGCCATGATGCAGGCGCCTGGCCACGGCGGGGAGCGTGTCCAGACCGATGCGGATATGGTGCGATTGTTCCTCGAAGATGGCGCGGCGTTCGTCCTGGGCGAGGTCCCACCAGGCTGCGGATTTGCGCAGGGGGATCAGGGCGGCGCAGGTGGCGTGTGGGCGATGCAGCCCGGCCTGCACGGCGGCGAGCGTGTCGAACTCCCGCCGGTGGGTGTAGCGCGGGTTGCTGGTCACCCCGCGCAGGGTCCAGGTCGCGTCGGTCGGGGGGCGGGTGCTCGCGCCTTCCAGAACCGCGATGCGTGCGGCCGGAGGCAGGCTGTCACCGCAGACCGGGCTGATCCGCTCGATGGTCCAGGGTCCGGCGGGCCCTGCGGCGAAGGCGACGTGGAGGGGAGGGGGCATCGGTCAAGGCTAGGTCAGCGCCGGGGTGCGATCAATCCGTCGGCGCGACCGGTGGCGAAAAGGGTGAAGGTTGCGGGGTCCGGAACCGCGGGGCCGGTGACGTCGGTGCAAATTCAGCCTTGGCGCTGGACGAAGCCGACGGAGCCGGAGGTGCCCTGCCCGGGGACACTGCGGTTGTCGCGGAACGCGCCGCGTGGCGCATGGGTAGTTTCCGGGGATTGCCGCGGGCGCCGGTTGCGGTTTTTTTCGCACGTTGAAAATCCGCAGGAGCATCATGGTGGACATCTCGGAGTCGGGCGGAGCGCATGATGCGACCTGACGATAAAGCACGCGGCGTGCCCGTGGTCCTCGTGGTCGAGGACGATGCGCTGATCCGCGAGCTGGTTGCCTTCACGCTCCAGGACGCGGGGTTCGACGTGCTGGAGGCCGCGCATGCGGCCGCGGCGCTGGCGCTGCTGGAAGACCACGGCCCCCGCGTCACCGCGCTGGTCTCGGACGTGCAGATCCCGGGCAGGCTGGACGGCCTGACGCTGGCCTCGCACGCGCGGCGGCGCTGGCCCCATCTCGGCCTCGTGCTCGCCTCGGGCCGCATGCGGCTGCCCGAGAACGACCTGCCGGAGCGGTGCCGCTTCCTGCGCAAGCCCTATGGCGCGCGCGATATCGTGGCGTGTGTGCGCGAGGCGATCAGCTTCTGATACCAGCCCACGCAAAGGCCGAACGCGCAGGATATCGACCGCGCTGTCCCGGCTGGCCAGCGCGATGGTGCTGGTGGCGAAGAGGGTGCCGGTGGTGACGGCATAGGTTGGTGTCGGACTCTTGACAGACATCGCCTCGGGGGCGTTGGAGCGCGAACTGACGCGGCTGATCGAGGGACATCCGGCGCCTGGCTGATCGCCGGTGATGGCGGCGCCGCGGCCTCTTCCGGTTTGCGGGATTTCATCGGAGTGTGCGCGTTCCAGCACCACCCCGACCGCGATCGAAGGGACCCGAGCGATGACGCCCACCGGCAGACCGAACATTGTGCTGATCCTCGTCGACGACATGGGTTTCGCCGATCTCGGCATCATGGGCTCGGAAATCCGCACGCCCCATATCGACGCCATGGCGCGGCGCGGGGCGCTGCTGTCGGCGATGTACAACTGCGCC